>PLET01000005.1 GCA_003137095.1 Gammaproteobacteria bacterium | reverse complement strand
GTTGATCAAAGAACTCGAAAGCCGCGTGGGTTTTCGATTATTTGACCGCACGACCCGTCATGTCGAATTGACGCCGGATGGCCGGCAGCTTCTCGCCATCATTCAGCGCAGTCTCGAGGAGTTGGATCTCGCGATCGCCAACATCGGCCGCGGCGCCAAGCAAAAGCGGCAGTCCATCTCCTTAGGCACCACACCGCTCGTGGCCGCCAACATCCTGCCGCCGGCGATGGGCGAGTTTCGTAAGATGCGACCCGACGTTCAGATCAAGCTTTTCGATGCGGACCTGCCGACCCTGATCCAAATGGTCGAAGCCGGCAAGATCGATATGAGCTTAGGGATCTTCAAGGCCATGCCCGATGTAAGGCGTGAGCCCTTCTTTCGTTTCTCGTTGATGGTGGCACGGGCAGCCAAGGATAATGCTCAACCGCGGAAGACCACGAGCTGGTCTGCACTCGATGGTGAGACGTTGATTTCACTGTCCCCGGGGCACCCCCACCAACAACTCATCGACAAACATCTCTCGCAAGCTGGTGTGAAAGCGCGCAGCGCTCCCACCGTCAATCTGCTCGATACGCAGATTGCTTTGGTCGAAGCTGAGGAAGGGATTGCGATAATTCCCTCATTTGGACTGCCGGCCTGCCGCAACCGGAAAATCACGACCAGTCAACTGATCAATCCGGTGGTGCGCTTCGACTTTCACATGATCAGCCGCCGAGGAACAGAGCTGCCGCCCGGCGCGGAAGAGTTCATCGTCTTCCTCAAGAATTACATTGCCACCTGGGCCGGGCGCGCCGGCGTGCTCTGAAGCATCGTCAGCGTGAAGCAATCTACCAAGAACCCTGGTTCATCCAACCCTCAAAACGGTCGTTAGCGACCGCCACCGAACTCCAGCGTTTCATCTCCGTACTGATAAACGTTGATGATGCCGGCCCGACTGGGAGTCCAGCGCCCGGGACGATCGGAAGCTGGTGGCACTAAACCACCTTAGGCGCGGTGCGCGCCCGGTGCTTCTTCGGGAACAAAGCATCGATGGTTGCGCCAGCCAGGGCGTCGATTGGCAGCACACGTACACCTGGCTCCAATTCGTACGCCCGTGATCCAGGATATAAAACCACGAGTTGCTCGAGCTTCAGATCCGCGAGCGCAGAACGCATTGATGCGGTAATCGTCGGGGCATCGGCGCGCTTAATTTCTATTCCCAATCGGCGGCCGTTCTTGAACAACAAGAGATCGAGTTCAGCGCCCTGATGAGTGGCCCAGAAATATGCTTGATCGGGCTGCAATTGACTGAGCACCTCTTCCACCGCATAACCTTCCCACGAGGCGCCGATTCTGGGATGCGTAAACAGTTCCTTCTCTGTCCGAATGCCCAGCAGGGCATGGAGAAGGCCGCTGTCCCGGATGTAAACTTTGGGCGCCTTAACCTGGCGTTTGCTGAGATTCTCGTGCCACGGCTGAAGCTGCCGCACGACCAGCAGTCCCGTAAAGAGATCCAAATACCGCCGCACCGTCGATTCGCCAATGCCTAGTGAACGGGCAGGATCGGCGGCGTTCCAGATATTGGCATGGCAATGGGCGACCATTGTCCAAAAGCGCAGCAGCGCGGGTGCCGGAATGGTGATTCCGAGCAGAGGTACATCCCTTTCAAGAAAAGTCTGAATGAACTGTTGCCGCCATGCAAAGCTGTTCTCGTTGGTTCGCGCCAAGAACGATAGGGGAAATTCGCCGCGCTGCCAGTGGCGGTTTAGCGCGGACGCCCCCACTTCGTCGAGACTGAAGCCTCCCACCGGAATAATTTCGATACGTCCCGCGAGAGACTCGGCGGATTGCCTGAGGAGATTGGGCGACGCGCTACCGAGAATGAGAAAGCGGGCCCGCAGAGGCTTGCGATCCGCAAGCACTCGCAGCACTTGAAAGAGGTCCGGTCGGTGCTGAATTTCGTCAATGACGACGGTGCCGCGGAGTTCCTCGAGCGCCGTCATCGGTTGGCTGAGTCGCGCGAGACTCGCTGGATCCTCCAGATCGAAGTAATTGGCTGAATCCGACGGCACGATGTGCCGCGCAAGTGTGGTCTTGCCGCTCTGGCGCGGCCCGATAAGCCCCACGATGCGGCTGCGTTTGAGCGCGGTAGTGATCCGAGCCTGCAATCGAGATCGCTTGATCATGGCCAAGACTACCATGAAAATCCACCACTCCACGGGGGAATTTCATGGACGACAAGCGATATTCAACTCTTGGCCAAGGTTGACCGGATAGTCAATAATGCCGTGGTCGATTCGGGCGTTTCGACGCGGCACCGGCCCGGCGATCTCGTTCAATCGCCTGGCACGGAGAAATGAACCACTCGAGAGAGCCAGATTGACGTAGGTTCGATTCGCGCNNTTCGGTAAATGGTGGGCCGTGTACCCACCAAACTGGGCACCTAACAGTCTGATTTTAAGCGGCTTTTTTCACAAGCGAATTTGAAATGCCCCCACGGATATCCCCTAAAAAGGGTGGCTGTAGTTGGACGTCCCTGGATCAAATCTGAGTCGGCGACACTATCGATCGGTCTCTTTCTCGAAACCTGAAAATACCACGATCAGACCTCGAGCGGCATCACATCGGATCCGCTGCCTCTGGGATTTGTAATTTCGGCGCGTAGGAGTCGCAGGTTCAAACGGGGGCGAACCTGGGGGCGAGATTCAAGATGTCTTTGGTTGGGCAGCGCGCTGCTCTTCGAGGTAGGACACCAGCGCGAGTTGTACCACTCTTTCAAACCAAGTCACCGGCGGTAACTGGCGTTCCCCGGAGAAGGCGGCCACCATGGCATCAATCGGCACCCAAGCACTGGTTCCAACTCCCACGGACGCTGGAAACGACCGACCCGCGTGGAGTGCGGAGCTTCGTGAATGGTAGATGTCGCCGAGCACTCGCTTAAAGTCCGACTTCTTGGGCAGAAACGGTTCGATGGTGATGAACAGATCATCCTTCTGCCATAGCCGATCGTCGGTGTATTGCTGAAGGCAGCGCTGAAATTTCTTCGACGTCCAGGACATCCCGTGCGTGGCCACGATGGCAAGCTCACGCGCCGCCGACTCGTCGAGTCCGAGTTGGATGGCCCGGTCATACACTTTTCCCTTGGCTCGGACTTTCTCATCGTCGGTGGGCGAATACGCTTTGAGCGCCTCGCCCGCCAACGTTTCCGCGGCGGCAATGAACATCTGGTAGGCCATTTCGGGACGCTCTTCGATCAGCTGCATACCTTCAGAATACAGACGCGCACACGCCACGATCGTGTTAGCGGCGTCCATCGACGGCAGCGCCGCGAGCACCGAGGACAGCCAATTCACGTCGACCGCCACGGGCGCCGAGGCGGAATCGTCGAGTTCCTGTTGGCCATCAGCCGTGGTAAGGACGCCGAGGGGTCGTCGCCGCCACGTGACGCCCGGGCGCACGCTGGCGATTGGTTGGGGGTAGTCTTGCAATCCCGAGGCGCTCGGCACAGGTTCCGTGGGAGTGGTACGCACATGGCTGTGCACCGTGATCAATCGGCGCAGCAGCACGGTCAGGAGCGCCGCGAGATCGTCCGCAATCTCGCGATGTGGAGAGAACATCTTCGAAACCCGCGGAACGTTCGCGCCCGCCGGTTGCTCCTCGGTCACCAGGGTTGCGGGGACGCGCAGCAGCAGCTCCTGCGGGTAGGAGTCGGTGGGTTGGCTCACGACGTAAAGGACGATCCGTGCCCTCAATAGCGAGCGACACACGTCTGATTTCGTCCAATCATGGGTTACAACTGTGCCGTTATAGAGAATACCGGAGCACAACAGCCGGAATTCGCCGAGCTCCACTCCCGCCGTTGCGCCCGTCGATGGTTCCCGTAAGGCATCAAGTACGTACATCGAGTGCATCCCTAATTTGAATCTCCTCCCCTGTCACTGGTTCCGGTCCTCTCCCGGGCGGCCGGCGGGGTGGTGGGTGGGACGCCGCCGACCGATTCCGCCGACCGATTTCAAGCACTCCTGTTGGGGACGAGACGGAACGGTTGCATCCAAGATGGTAGCCCGATCCTCTCTATTCTCATCTGGCGACATCAAGTTGGCACAGATACAGCTTCTCTTAATTCTTGGCCTCATCGTTTTCGCTGCTTTCGTCGGTGTCGTTGAAAAGGGTGTATAGCTTTCGAGGGGAACTGCTACTGATTGGATTGATGCCATCACCGATCAGAACTGCAAATCGCGTCCAATGCGGAGCCTTGAATTGGTCAAGGTAAGCCACACAGCCCATGACAAGCATCCAACGGAGAGATGGCATCGCATCTGCGCTCCAAGTTTGGGAGTTGTTATAGATTTGCTTGGGAAAGAGGATAGAACCCATTGGCCCGGGGGTTTCGACACTTGGGGCCGTAGGCACAGTTCCGGTAGCAAAGTGAGCGGCGGAGCTACATAAAAATGCCCCAGTCCTTCTGACCATTTTCAGATTGGTGTCCGTCGCCACCCAAAATGTTGGAGTTACTTTGATTGCAGGTCCACTTCCAAAATTCTCTATTCTGTAATGCGCCTCAACATTCAGCCTAGGGACCATTTCCAAACGATCGACAATTACGGGCAGGTCGGAATCCCCGATTTGCTGATACCCAAGCCACGCACGCGCAGAATTGACTGTTTGTTTCTGCATTTCCCGCCATTGAAATAAGGAAATTCCAGCGTAAATTGACGCGGCAAGGAACGCGGCCCACGTTCCGCGCGCGATCCACACCTGGACGTGATACTGCCGCTGTTGCTCAGCGGCTCGCTCGATTTCTTGCTTGTTTGCCGATACCTCGTGATCAGCACTCTTGGGCGTCGCAGCGCGTATGGCGCCGGCCAAATTTTCGATGGCACTGGGAAGCGCTTGTAATCGCTCGATCAGACTCGAAAGTCTCCCGAAAAAGCTCATTTGACCCGGCCGATCACGCAGCTCCCTCGCGATTGGCCGGAATGTTCCGGGCCGCCCGTCAAGAAGCTCACTACGTTGTTGGCTCTCGCCGAACTCGATGACATCAGAAGCGTCTGCAACAGACTGGGCTGCACGCGCATTTCACGCGCGACGGTCGATTGAGGCACGCCGAAGTGCTCCTTCATAACTTTTAAGCTCTCCGCAATAACCTCCGGCTCTTCGCTAGCAATCAAATGATCCTCGGACTCCTGCACCGCTTCCCCATGGCGATTGAGCCCTATATACCCTGCTCTCGCCTGATCATCCGAAAACATGCCAAGCTGCCGTCCTCGAAAAATAATCGCCGCCTTTGAAACGCCCCAACGCAACTTCAATTCCGACAGACGCGGCCAATTGAGACGTGTGCCACGGATGGCTAATTTGCATTCATTTGCGAACGTGCTGCGCGGCATCAGAAATGCACTGGCGAACCGATTGGCCTGCATCTCGGTTAACCGGTCACCGGTCAAGACTCCAATGTGGAGCGAAAAATGCCCCAACTCGTGAGCAATGCCAAAGCGCTCTCGACATGCCGAGCGCGCAGAACCGTTTAACGCGATCAATGGCCGCTTTGTCGCAAATGACACGGCGTCGATTTCAATTGCTAGGCCGTGCACCTTGACCACTACGGCGCCGGCGTTCTCGGCAATGCGGGTTACATTACTTAAGGGGCCCAAACCAAGGCTAAAGAGCGAACGCAGTCTTTCGGCCGCGCGCTCGATGGTCTCGGCGGACTCGGGACTCGCCTCTCCGACTTGGTACTGCGGTAGCTCGACGTGATCATCGAGCACCCCCACGAAGCGCTTGAGCATTTCGCCTCTGGCGCGCGCCACTTGACGCAGCACTACCTTCGTCGTCAATTGCCGGCGAAAGTGACATTGTTCATCGGCAATCGGATTTGGATCGATGTGATAGAAAAACTCCGGCAGGACATTGAGCTTTTCCACGAGCAAAGTTTCCAGCGCGGGAGCGACGGATTCGGCGCCGTTCTCCACTCGACTCAGGAACTGCTTCGACACCCCGACCCGTTCCCCCAATTCCGTGAGAGACAGACCATGAAAAAGGCGCACGAGTCGGAGATTACTGCCGACGAAATTGCTCATCCGGCTTCTTTGGCGGCACCATCGCCTTCGTCGAGCCGCTTCGGCGCCACCAGAGGCTTCGCCACATTGACGGGTTGTGGCAAGGTCTCCTGGCCTTCCAACCGCAACACACGGACGCTATTCGACACCCAGCGGCACACCGCATCGCCACTCGGGGTAAAGCCAACGAACTCGACCCGAGGTTCGGCAGCACCTTCATGGCCTCGGTCAACAATGAAGCAGAAACGGGCCGGCTCGCCCACGGCGGCGAAATCGATAAATTCCATCTGAAAACGGTTAGCCGTCATCACCGCATCTTTCGAGGGACTCGACGGATCGTCGTTGCTGAATCGGCATGGCACGCCGCCAATCGTGAACACGATGTCATTGTTGCTGTTTATTAAGGCGAGCCATGGTTGCCGCCCCGACAGCGCTTCTGCAATGATTCGGTTTCTTTGCCGCCCAAAGGTCGTACAACCGCGCGTGTAGCCGTTGTCAGTTCGGCGGGACAGGTCATTCTCGGTTGCGTAAAGCTCATCCAGCAACCACTGAGATACGGCCTCCAGACGGTCAGTCGAAAGCTGTGGCTTAAAGCTGGCGGGCGGAGGTAGAATCATTTTGTGCACCTTTTAAGATTCGTCAATCTGATCTTGGTGCAATTCGTGCCGTTCGTCAACCCTCTGCCGGGCGCTCGCGGGGCATTAGTCGTCGCAATCGGGGCAGGAAGGCGTATGCGCCGAAGCGATGCGGGCATGGCGGGCGACTTGAAGGCGAGGGATCAAGCTGGTGATCGTCGCGACGGCTTCCTCGCAAGCTCGCAGTTCTGGAGACCTCAACTGCGCGTCGTCGCGAATTTCTGCTGCGAGCAGTGCTGATAGCTGCGTAAGGTCAGCAATTGATCGATCGATGAGGCGCTGAGCGTCGAGGATCACGATGGCACCGTGCCAAGGGTTTGAGCTGATAATATATACAGTATCGCGGTTCCCTCGCAAGTAGCTAATTTATCTTCGTAAAATACGCATTTTGTGTATAATGCAAGCGCACCCTGCCCTTGGAGCTACCTGTGGCGCGAGTACCAGCGAGTGAATTCCAGCGCGAGTTTGGGCGCTTACGCGGCGTCGCCCATCGCGAAGCAGTCATAGTGACCAGTCACGGCCGTGACGACGTCGTGCTGCTGTCGGCTGAGGAATATCAGCGCCTGCGGAGCCTCGATCGGCGAGCGCTGCACGTGTCCGAACTCACCGACGAAGACCTTGCCGCACTGGATGGGGTGAAGATTCCTGAGGAAGCTGCTCGCTACAATCACGAAATGACTTGATCGCCCACGGATGGCGCAGCCCCTTCCTCAACCTGGTCAAGTCATACGCTATGCCTATTTGTGGTGGAGTGAAGCGCGCGTTGGCCGCGAACATGGCGCCAAGGACCGCCCTTGCGGCGTCATACTCACGCGCATAACCAACGCCGGTAACACCATCGCGTACGTCCTTCCCATTACGCACACGCCGCCGCTCAAAGACGAGGACGGAATAGAAATTCCGCAAGCCACCAAGCGCCGTCTCGGACTGGATGCAGAACGGTCTTGGATAATTACGACAGAACTCAATCAATTCGCGTGGCCCGGCCCTGACATCAGGCCCACCGCTACCGGCGAATACTCATACGGTTACTTGCCGGAAAAGCTCATGCTTCTCGTGCTGGATCAGGTCAAAAAGCACGCCCGAGATAAGCAGCTGAATACCGTAACCAGGACGGAATGACGCGATCAACACGACACCACGTCAAGTCGAACGCGAGAACCACTCTGCCGATAGTGCGGTGCGCAGAATCGTATTTCACCGTCACAATTGAGCGTGCCCGGAATCGAGAAACAGTTGGACCAACAGCCAACTGTCTGAGTTGAAGACCCCCAGATGACTCGACCAAAAAAGAAAGAAAAAAAGACGAAATCCACTCAGCCATGCCTGATCAAGGCGGGTGTGCCTGAAGTGCTGGTCGATCTGTATGGGCTCGGCGATGAGGACTTCGAGGAGATCTGTTGCAACGTCCTTTACTACGACAAGGAAATCGACAACCCCGACTTGCACGGTCGGCCGCGGCAGAAACAGTTTGGCGTAGATATCACGGCCGACCGGGCTGATGGGACCGGCATCGATGCTGCGTCCTGCAAGTGCTACAAATCGATTCTCAAAGGCCAAATCGCCTCCTTTGCCAATGAGTTTCTCGATCACTGGGCGACGCATTGGAAGGACCAGCGGGTGCGGAGATTTATCCTCTGCGTTCCATGCGACTTACGCTCGGTCGAGCGCCGACGGGAAATCGCGGTCGAGCGGAGGCGATTTGCCGCGCTCGGTGTGAAGTTTGTAGCGTGGGGACGCCGCCAGCTCAGCCATCGAGCGCGTGAGCACCCCGACATTATGGATACTTTCTTTCCATCGTGGCGCGCGGCGGGAACATTTGCGGGCCCCTCGAGACTGGCCGAGCGGGGAACCGCGACTATCGCGTTGCTATCGAGTGCCGACGTTACGCAGCTTGGGTTGCTCCAAAGCGCCCTTGCGGGTCAACTCATCGCAGATCTCGATGCAGCACAACTCGCCATAAAGCGCGGACAGCGCGTCGCGGCCGAACACACCTTGCAAGGGATTCGCGACGATCCGGTGCGCTGGAGTGCCCTCAATCCGGGCGCGCAGGCGCGCGTTTTGAGGATGCAAGGCTTGCTGGCACTTCAGCGCGATCAGACGGCGCGGTGCGCGGAACTCTTGGATCATGCTGACGCGCTCTCGCCCGGCGACGAGCCGCGCGCTCGTGCCGTCCTCGCCCTGCGCACGCTGGGTCGCGACGAGGCATTGGCGGTATTGCAGACGCCCACGACCGCCGATGGGGCACTGCTGCGCGCCGGGCTTCTGATCGAGGCGGACCGTCAACTCGAGGCGCAGGATCTGTTACGCGCGTGGGAGTCGCTCAAAGGTCAGAACGCCGAATGGCACCGGCTCGCCGCTTACCTCGCTTGTATCGACGGGCATGCATCGCAGGGGCTGATAGACATTGAGGCAGCAGAGTCGCTCGCGGGTGATTGGCAGGCGGTGATCGAGACCGGAGCCATCGTGCGGTACGCGGCGGCGCTCTCGCCGATTGCCCAGTTTCGTTCCGGTGCTCTTCCCGACCCTGTGCCACCCGAATTTGCCCGCCAGGACGATGCGTCGCGCAAGCACCTGATTGAGGCGAGCGAGCGCTTCGCCACCCTCGCCGAGGGTGAGTCGCAGATTCGGTGGCGACAACGATTCGAGCTCTGGCACTTTGCATGCCTGGCGCTCCTCCCCGATCGCGCAGCCGAAGCCGAGGCCGCGTGCATCGCCCTCCTCAATCAAGACCCCGCCCCCGCCGCGGCGGTTTTTTGGGCATTGACGCGCGAGTACCCCCTCCCGTTAAAAGCCTTGATCCGCCGCTTCGAGAAGCAACTGCGGACCGCGCCGCCCTCTCTGGATGATCTGCAGGCGGCCCTCGCCTGTGCGATGGCAGTGCCGGATCCGAAGAAGGCCAGCGCCATTCTCACCCGCGAAGCGGACGGATTCCTCGAGGCCCGCGACGCTAAGTTCATCGAGAGCTGGCGCACCCGGATTGCATTGGCGCGCAAGCGCTTGCCACCGCCTGAGTCGCTGGCCGATCCGCTGGAGCGCGCGCAAGCCCTGATCGTACTTGCCTCGAAAGACGGAAATTGGGCTGCCGTCGATGCATTCCTGCGCTCCGACACCCTGCGGCCGGATCTTAAATTTCTCGCCTGCACGCTGCTCGCCGGGCACCGTCAGTGGGCCATCGTCGCCTTCCATGTCGAGAGCTTGATTACGACCGTGGCGACGGCTGCCGCGGTTCGCCTCGCCATCCACGCCTGGTTTCACACGGGAGCGTTCGACCGAATACCAAAAGCGCTCGATGAGTACGCTCATTGCTTTCCAGGGGCGACCCCGCCGCACGAACTGAAGCGCCTTCGCGCCTACGCCGCCGTACGCCTGGGAGACCTACCAGCGGCGCTGCCGCTCGCCACGGAACTCGCCGCGGCGAGTGGTGAGACCGCGGACCAGACGTACCTTATCGACTTGTTGCTCCATGTCGGTGACACGGAGCGGGCGATTCCCTTGTTGCGAGATATGCTGCCGCATCGCGGGTGGAAACCGCAGCAGCTCTTGCGTTGGGTACCCGCCATCGCCAGCGTGGCCCCTGAACTTGCGCGTCTCCTCGTGCACAAAGCCATCGAACTTGACCCCGATCCTGCCTACGCGGGACTTTTAGTGGAGTGGAGCTACCGGTTGGGCCTTGACCATGACGCCCACGCCTTGCTGGGTCGATTCGGGGTTCACACCGCTGTGTCTACCGAGTCCGCCATACGAACGGCCTCTCTCAGCGAGGTCATCGCGTACATCAGAGAGCAGGCACGCATTGGCCAGGAAATGAGCCAAGCTTACCTGCGCGGCGATGTGCCCATCCACGCCATCGCCGGTGCCGCTCATGCGCATCTTGGGCAGATGTGGCACTCGGCGTTCCGCGGCGCCGGTGGCAGCGCTATCTTGATCCGCAGTGGCAATCGGGCAAAGGACTTTTTTGATTCGCCCGTGAGCGCCGCTGTTCATCTTTACGTCGACACGACCGCGCTTTTAACGATCCATCAGCTCGGCCTGTTGGACATCCTGGATGCGGCGGGCCTGTCCCTCACGTTCGCCCACACCTTGCTTCCGGTGCTTCAAGCCCTGGCAATCGAGGTTCGATTCCAACAACCGAGCCGGATTGAGCATGACCAACATTCTTGATGGCAATTCTGCCTGTGGCGGTCAAGTTTCCTGATGGATTGATCGGGATCCCCATCAGGGATCTTGATTAAAAGATCCCCTCCGGGGAGTCTCTGTTTTACCAGAACAAGAGACCCCCAAAGTGTGCCACGACCCATTACGAGACCCTACGTTTTTTAGATTTCTATCTCGGATTGACTGCGAGTTTGCTGCCGAGACCCGAGCCGGGCGCTGCCCCGGCTGCACGGGACCGCTTCACGTGGCGGACTACCCGCGTAAACCCCGCGGCTGCCCGGCTGCGGTGCGTGAAGAGTATTCCCGGCGCCTGAGTTTTACCTGCGGTCGGTGCGATGCGCGCTCGACGTCGCCGTCGGTGCGCTTTGCCGGCCGCCGAGTGTATCTGGCGGTGGTGTTGATGCTGCGGTCGCCGCCCGGCAGTGGCTCGGGTCAGGAGCTGTGCCATCTGCTGAGCATCCCGGCCCGCACGCTCAAGCGCTGGCGCACGTGGTGGCGGCAGGATTTTCCCACCACGCCATTTTGGCAGTCGATGCGCGAGCGGTTCATGCCGCCCGTCGTGATCGACGGACTACCCCAAAGCTTGGTGAGCCGCTTCGCAAGCGAGTCGATGTCGGATCGACTGACGCAGGCATTGCGATGGATATCGCCGTTGAGTACCCGGATGCCGATCAGGTAATCCGAGGCTCACGGCGGTCCCGCAGAGGATGCCGATAGCTCAACGGTAGGCGGCTTTGTAGCCTGCGATGCCATGAACCGCGCCGCGTGTGGCGCCGCCATGGGAGTGACGTTGAGTTCCGAGGACGATCTACCGCCACGAGATCGGTGGGCGCGGCTGCGCTTCGCGATCATCGGGCCGCTGCTCGCGGCACCGCCCGCTGCCGGCGATCTGCACGAAGCGCTGACCGTGTTGGCGGCCAAGACCTGGCGCCATCCGTTCACCGGGCTCGACGTGCGCTTCGGCGTCTCGACGATCGAGCGCTGGCTGTACGCCGCAAAAAGAGCCGCCGATCCCGTGCGGGCGCTGCGTAATCAAGTACGGCGCGACATCGGTCGGTTCCCGAGTCTGTCGGCCGAGGCGGTGGCGGCGCTGACAACGCAATACGGCAATCACCCGGGCTGGACTGCGCAACTGCACCACGACAACCTGCGGGTCACGCTCGCCGCCGTCGGTATCCAGTGCCCGTCGTACCCGAGCGTCCGACGCTACCTCAAAGCCGCGGGGTTGCTGCGGCGTCGTCCGCCGAAACGCAGCACCGACGGCGCCATCGCCGCCCGCGATCGGCTCGAGCAGCGCGAGGTACGCAGCTACGAGGTCGAACACGTACTGCAACTGCTTCACCTCGACTTCCACCACGGCTCGCGCAAGGTGCTGACCCGCAGCGGCGCCTACGTCAAACCGCTGTTGGTCGGCTTCATCGACGACCGGTCGCGGTTCCTCTGCCATGCCCAGTGGTACACGAACGAGGGCAGCCGGGAACTGGTCCACGGCCTGTGCCAGGCGCTGCAGAAGGTCGGTCTGCCGCGCTCGTTGATGACCGACAACGGATCGGCGATGATCTCCGGCGAGTTCACCGCCGGGCTGCATCACCTCGGCATCTTGCACCTGCCCACGCTACCGTACTCACCACACGTCAATGGGAAACAGGAGCACCTCTGGGGCCGCGTCGAGGGGCGCCTTCTTGCCATGCTCGAAGGCGAGGAGAGCCTCACTCTCGAGCAACTGAACCTGGCCACCCAGGCCTGGATCACCCAGGAATATCACCGCACCGTGCACAGCGAACTCGGCGAAACGCCGATGCAGCGGTTCCTTGCCGGGCCCAGCGTCGCCCGCGACTGTCCTGGCAGCGACGCCTTACGCGATGCGTTCCGCATCGAGGTCAAGCGCAAACAGCGCCGTTCCGACGGCACGGTGAGTCTCGACGGTCAGCGCTTCGAGATCCCGTCCCGGTATCGCGGTCTGGAGCACATCCATCTGCGCTACGCCCGCTGGGACTTCAGCCGCGTCGATCTGATCGACGCGCGCACCGGGCAGATCCTCTGCCCGGTCCGTCCACTCGACAAGGCCGCAAACGCCGATGCACTGCGGCGGCGCCTCGATCCGACGAGCGTCTCGGAACAGAGCGCGATGCCGGCGACCGGCATCGCGCCGCTGCTCAAGCAAATGATGGCTGATTACGCCGCCACAGGGCTCCCGCCCGCCTATTTACCCACCGCCGAGAAGGACGATGCTGTATGAACCAAAAACTCCTGGCCCTGTATGGCCTCAAGTGGAACCCGTTCACCTCGGAGGTGCCGATCGAGGCTCTGCATGTGCCGCCGAAGGTCGAGAACTTCTGCTGGCGCATCGAACAGGCGCACCTGCGNNTCCCGTCTTGCCGACCTCTCGGTCGGGGTCATCCATCATCCGCAAAGTAACTTGAGCGACTTCTACCGTGAGCTCGGCGACATCTTCTCGATCTCCATCCGGGTCAGCAACCGCTGGGGTGGGTTCAAAGCGTTGCGCGCTCGATGGCTCGATCACCTGGAGTCCGCTTCCCGCCGGCCCGTCGTCCTCATCGATGAGGCCCAGGAGATGACGCCGATGGTACTGTCGGAGCTGCGACTGCTTGCCAGCGCCCGGTTCGACTCCCAGGCCCTGCTGTGTGTGGTGCTCAGTGGCGACGGCCGGCTCCTCGATAAACTGCGCCGCGACGAACTCATCCCGCTGGGGTCTCGGATCCGCACTCGCCTGACGACTGGCGCTGCCACTCGTGAGGAACTGCTGACCTGCCTTGAGCACCTGCTC
The DNA here is from genome assembly GCA_003137095.1 of Gammaproteobacteria bacterium. Classification (GTDB taxonomy): domain Bacteria; phylum Pseudomonadota; class Gammaproteobacteria; order Steroidobacterales; family Steroidobacteraceae; genus Bog-1198. Next base: position 39,924 of record PLET01000005.1, on the reverse strand, counting down.
TCGACCGCCGGCAACGCAGGGCTCATGACGAAGGAGCTCCGGCATCTTCTGTGTGATCACGCGGCTGGCAACTACCGCATCCTCATCGGCATGGCGGCTGACCTGCTCATGAGCGCGGCGCAGACCGAAACCACCGTGCTCGACGAAAAACTGTACTTCCACGTGTTCAACATGCCGGCGCCGAATGCGCCGCGCCGCGCTGCAGGCGCTCGATAATGGCCGACCAACCGGATCCGTTCGTCTTCCCCGAGTTGCCGGACGAAGCCGCGGCGGCGCTCGACCACTTCCTCGAGGACTTCTACAATGGCTTCCAGCAGCGTTACGGAATCCAGCTGTACCGCTACTACCGCGCGCTCGATGAGCGGGCCGCCCGCCATCGGCCCACGCCCTCATCCCCGCCGTCGCCCCAGGATCCACCGTTCTGAAAGCCGAGGAATGACCGCGGCGATGACGCCGCGGTCACGATCAACGATGGCCCATCAAAGATCGTGAACATCAGACCATCAAACTAACTGACCGCTCTCAGCCGGATTACGCTTCTCGAGCTGCTCACGCAGGCGGTGGCGCGTAAAGACGTGCAGATTTTTGGCCCCGATGCAGTGGTCACACCAACCACGGCCTTTGTGGTCTTCGAACCCAGGCCCGACACACCGACGCCGCAGGCCGCCTCCGAGACCCCTGTGCGTCCGGAGATCACCCTCGGCGCCGTGGCTCTGGAGTTAGCGCGGCGGGGCGGTATTACCGCGGAGCGGGTGATCGAGATTCGCGCGACGTACTCAGGCTGGCAATCCGTAGCTCAGACTATCGACCCCTCCCAGATTGACACGCTGGTGTTTGATGGCAATCCGCTTGATGTAGCCATCGATGCGGGTCTTCTGGATGCGCTCAAGGCGCATTTCGCCTTGAAGGTGACGAGCGATCATCACGTGAAGTGTATCGAAGAAATCAACGATGCACGGGAGCGCGATCACCTTTCGGAACAGCTGCACGCCTTACACCGACGCGTGGCCGAGGCGGTACGAACCGGCAAGCACCGGCTGTTGGCGGAACCTGCCGTTCGCGCTTCCAATACCGACGGCAAGCTTGCCAAGAACGAATTGCTGCTCGAGCCGCTGTTCGATCTGTTGGCAGTGCCCGCGGCGCAGGGCGCGTGGCTTTGGATCGATGATCGAGCCTGCACGGGTTACACCTACGGCGGCGGCAACCCGATCGTCAGTACGTTTGAAGTTCTGGACTATTTAAGGAGCAATCGGCACCTGAGCGAGTCCGTGTACTACGCGCTGCTCGACCGGCTGCGCGGCGCGAATGTGCAAATCCTGCCCCTGTCCGCCGCGGAGATCTACTTTTGGCTCCGCCAAGCCCCTGTCGGAGAGCACGGGCTCACCGAGACTTCGGCGCTGCGGAATCTTCGACTTAATTTCAATCGTTTACTCGCGCTTGAGCCCTATCTGGACCTCGACGATCCGCCCCGGATTGCCGGTCGGGTGCCCGAACGCCCGTGCCTGCTCAGCGCTTTCCGGATCGCCAGGGACTCCCTGCAGGAGATCTGGGCATCGGAAGAACTCTCGGAGGAACACCGCGTGGCCTTCTCCGATTGGGTTTGGAATGCCGTGCACGTGGAGCGGTTTGCGCGCTTGCCCCCGGTTGGCGATCCGGATGCGCACCGAAAACTCTGGCAAATCTCAATATGTCAGCTGCTAGTCGTCGCATTCGCGCTATCGACGCGCCCGAAGTCGTCAGAGGAACTCTCGCGCCGCCAGGGTTATTTGCGATGGCTAGAGCAGGAGATTCTTGACCTCACGGATGAAGGAGAGCCCGTGGCGATTGAGGCGATTGCCGCACGACTCGCCGACTATCTCGTGGACTTTCTCGCCAGGCAACAATCGGACACCTCCGATCTGAAGGGCGTACCGCCCGACACTCTGCGGGCCTTCATTGGACATTTCATTTCCGATCTGCCGCAGGTGATTCGAACCCGTTTGTATACGCATGATGCAATTGCCGCTGTTCTCAAGCCCCAGGTAGAAACGCTGGTCAATTTGGGCTCGACCTCTTTTGAAGCCGGGAGCTTTTGGGACGCACTCGCTCGGGCCACGCGGGAGCACGCGCCCACCCTCAAGGCAGCGAACGGCGAGGAATATCAGATCCATGCCGACAGCGCCACGGAATTTCGACTCTCGGGCCTGCATCCCGTGCACTTCAAAAATTCGGACTGCGCATTCGCAACTTCGGATGTCGCGCAACGCCGCCTGTTCCTCGCCGGGGCGGCCTGGTTGGACCCAGATCTCCTCCCGGCGGGGCTTGGCGGATTTGAGGGACTCGCGAATCTCGAATCACCGGCGGCCCGGATGCAGGTGCTCCACGAACAGCGTGAGCGGCTGCCGGCTGGGCGCTATGCCACGCTGCGCCAATCAATGGATTCCGGGCAGGAATTCACGGTCGATGTATTGTTACCCGCAAAGGCGGACCTCTATGTTCGCTACCTCGGAATTCAGTCGGCTCCCGACGGAACCATCGACTGGGACCGAGGTGCCACCGCGCTGTTGGAGCGGGTGGGGGTTCAAGAGATTCTCCAACGATGGTCTGCTCTACCCATCCCGCTGCCTGCGGTGCTTCAGGCTCAGTATGCCGCGCAGTCAACGCCTGAGCGGCAGGCGCTATTCGCGAGACTCGGCACCGGTGATCTCGTCTCACCGCAGCTGGCTATCAAACTTCTTGAGCTGGAGTGCCGGGTTCTTGCGGGCGACTCGTCGGGTCCCGAGAACGCCCAAGCGCTGCTCTCGTCGACGCTCTCGAACTGGGCCACGCTCACTGAGGCATTCATCGCGGTACTGCTTTGGTCCGACCGAGTGTGGCATCGCGATCCGACCTGGCACGCATTGTCGACGCCGCTGAAACTCGCATGTGTGTGGGCGCATGCCGGACACACGTTGTCGCTGCTTCTGGTGAAGCCCACTTCCGCGCAAACGATCGCCGATCGGTTTGGCGCGTTTCACCAAAGTGATCTGCGTCGTGTGCTACCGTTCGATCCAGATTACAATTCCGACATCGCGACGCCAAGACGCATTTCGGCGCCGACGCTCCTCATCCATGGTCTGAGCGGGGCGATGGGCGATGACCCGCGGGGCCTGCTGGCGGCGCACCTCCCGCAAATTCTTGAGCACGTAAGCCGACTCGGCGAGCAAGGACGCGTTCCCTCGCCGGCGCTGTTCGCTGACCGCCGAGCGGGCCGGAACGCGCTCGGCAGCTATCTAGGTCAACCGGCAAATTCGGTACTGATAGAGTCAATCGAACTCAGCGGGATACGTACGTTATCGAACGACGGGAGGGACCAAGTACGCGCGGAGACGCTCGCACAGCTCGAGCAAAATTCCAGACTTCCCGAGTCGTGGGGACTGTTGCACTACCTGGGGTATGAATGGTTACCCAGCAGCGACGCCGGCCGGGTCAATCAGGTGGTGAAATCGCTCCAGCTCCCGACAACCATCGACAACAATTGGAAGCTCATTGGTCACGTCCTGATGGTAGTACTGCCTTACTGCGACGCAAATATTCAGTCGCTTTGGCAATCGCGGCTGATCGAGTGGGCACGCCGTCTGGCACTGGTGCACGATATCCCCATCGTCGACCTCCACGCCGACACCGAAGCAGCCACCGCCGCCGGATTACTCGTCGAATTGGCGGCATCTCTGGCGCGTAGGTCCACGTTGAGGGCGAGTATGCAGGTGCTCGCGAGCCTGAGCAGCGCGCTCGCGGGGGCATGGCCGGCCTTCGCGCCCACGATGCGCACGCTATTGGCTCGTGCATTACGCGAAGTGCCCAGCACGGAGGGTGAAGCGCTATGGCCCGCCTTCGTGAAGCTGCGGGCTGTACGCTAAAGTCAGCGGGGGAATCACCGGCTTGGTTGATGATCACGGAAATGCGGCTCGCCTGCGTGCTTCAGCAACTCAGCTGCAATCCCCTCGCGTTCTGTCTTGACCGCGGGCATTCGATCGACAAATCGTTGGACTTCACGGGCAAGATCCTGGTGGCCATCCTTCGCAAGGTTGTCCGCGACAGTGCGCCAGCCACTTTCGACCTGGCGCCGTGTTTCCACAAGGGTGCGTTTGCCGGGTTCGACGCGATTGCTCCCTTTGAGCAATTCGACGGCGACGGATTCGACCTTTGCACGAACGAATGCAGAATCGCCGCGAAGGTTCGCGCGGTAGATTCCGTCCAGCTTGCGCGGGCCTGCTTCTCCACGGATGTGCCTTTGGGTAGCGTTCGCCGGGACACCGAGCGCCCGCAGTTGCCGCGCGAATTCGAGTCGCCACCGCCGCAGGGTCTCCTTGCGAATGTGCAGACGCTCTCCCTGTTCGCTCATGGCTTTGACCAAGACATGCACGTGCGGGTGAGGTTCATCAGTGTGGAGCGTCATTGCGTATCTGTGCTTTAGCCCGAACTCTTCGCGACCGAAGTTCTGCACCGCCGCCAGTACCTTCCTTGGCTCCGTTCCCGGTGGCATCGAGAACAGGATCTTATGTATCAGCTTAGGCGAGGACCTCGTGTTCGATGCCGCCAACTCCGACTTCCCCCTGAGCGCTTCGAGTTCCATATCCCAATCCGCGATCAACCGGTCGGCAACGCCTTTGCCTTGTAGTTTTTCGTCGTCATCGGAAATCAGTTCCACTTTCCCACGGCGACCGATATACCCAATGTGATTCTTCACCGACTGGAGGCTATTGGTGCCTTTCGGGAGCACCTTCACCATGACTTCTGGCGTTCGCCTGACCGTACGTTCGACCTGTGCAATCTGGGCCGATGTCAGGTGGTCCCGTCGTCCAGGTGCGCGACGGGCGAAGCTCAGAGGATCGAAGAGCGGTTCACTTCGAATCGTCATAGCCTTGATCCCACGAGCGGAGGTTGGCTGCCAGTAGACCTCTGATGTGGTCCCTGAGTGCCCCGCAGACCTTCAGCATTGCCTTGAGGTCTTCACGGTTTGGCCCGATGGTCCGCTCCGCACGGTTGGCGGCGTACGCGATCTGATTGAGGTTTCGGCCAATGGATGCGAGCTCCGACACCGCGCGCTTCACCGCCAGTAGTTCCTCCCGCGGTAAAGGCGCCAAACGGTGCAGGTGCGTCCGAGCCAGCACGGAAATGTAGGTTGCTGGCCGAAGCCCGCGCGCCGCTGCCCGGTGCTGCAGGATCGACACATCGTCTGGCCTTAATCGCACGGATACCCGCGTCGCCGACGCCCGGCCACCATCACCCGCATCGGGAGACGCACTCTGACCCGCGTTGGCGGTCTGGAGCATGAGTTCGACCAAGCGTTTCATGAGCGCCGAGTCCGAGAGCCCGTCGTGTCTAGCCACCGCCGAGAACCGGTCCTTGGTTCCCTGATCGAGCCACGTTTGCAAGCGAGCACCGTTTGCCATGGGGACTACTTTGATGCAAACGGCAGCCGCCAGGCTATCCTGCATCTACCCCCAAAACGCTCCAAAACTCAGCAAGCTTTCGCGTCGTTACTCACTGGGCTTCCCGGATGCCGGGCCCAGCCTTCTCAGATCTCATGGTCAAGCTCCTCCGTATGAGCGGTACCTCCGGTTCAGCGGCGCACGGATTCTGGCCTGCGGCACGGACGAGTGGGAGAGAGCGCCCGGAGACGCTCCCTCCCGTTTGGTCCGCTCAGCCGGCCAGCACCTCCTCCGCCAGATCCCAAAGCCGACCGTTCAGCCGGACGTCCTCCCTTATCGAAGTTATGCGGCGGGTGCGCGACAACCGACCTGACTCGGTGTGGCGAATCAAACCACCGCCAAGCAGGTTCTCCTGTACCCGGTTGAATACGGTCCAGAGATTGTTGCTGGAGTCATCGACCCGTCGGCAACCGAGCAGCTGCGACGGCTGCATCCCCGCCTTGTCCAGTTCCGGGAACCGCAGTGCCAACGCCTTCCGTGCAAACCCGAGCTGCTCGTCTTGCGCCAGCAGTCGCTGCTCCATACGCTCGACCCGCCCCGCCAGTGTCTCGAAGCGCTCCGATGCTTCCAGGGCTACCGTCACGACCTCGTCGACAATGTCGCCTCGGTGCGCGACGCAGTACGCCGGAAATGCGCCAACCGAAACAATGAGACCGTTGGTGCACACTGCTCGAAAGAGCCCGAGGCGCAGCTGGTAGGTTAGGTTGGATTCCGGAGTGTCAACATCATTCCCTCCGGCTTTGCCCCCATCTAGACTCCCCTCCTTGAAGTAGTCCAGCCTCGGTCAGAGGCCGCCTTGTTATGGAGCAAGATCCATCATGGTCGAGATCGTCCGCAAGGGAAGACTGCCGACGCCAGAGGAAGTGCCAGAAGCATTGCGAGACGCTGCGAGTCTCGCACGCCGCATGACATTGCGGGAACCAAGGCCGATCGGTTTCCCGCTCCTTTTTAGCTCGGATATGCAGCTCATTGAGCCTGCGGTTGCATTTCTGCACGAGCATGGGATTCAACGTGCGCACACCGTCGAGACTTTACGGACCTACACCGAGATTCTCTACGACTGGTTTGATTCGCTCGAGCAGAGCCACATTCAGTGGGCCGAGGTCGATACGAGCGATCTCATCGCCTACCGCGATCGGATGATCAGAGGACCGAGCGCTCATACTGATCGGCCTTACAGCGTGCGCACGATAAATCACCGAGTTCGAGGCGTGTTGCGGTTCTATGCGTGGGCAATACTGGCCGGATGGCTCGCAAGTTCACCCTTGAGCGCTCACGGCCAGGACTTCTCCTTATCCCGTCACTTTTGGGGTACCGGTCGACGCTGCCTGCGAGACCAGGAACGAAGTCTCTTTGCACTGCGTCAGTTTGAGGATTTGCCGCGACCCTTAAGGAGTGAGCAGGCGCGCGAGCTTCTGGCCGCGCTGCAACCGCCCTACGATCTGATGGCGCGGTGGCAACTGTATACCGGTCTTCGGGTGGCCGAGCTCGTGCGCTTGAACGTGAAGGATATCGAGCATCCGAGTCGACATTCGGCGCCAGAGTCGTCGTATCGCGTCATCGATGTGATCCGCAAGGGTCCCAAGGCCGGCTGCGTGATCGCGCCCATGAGTTTACTCGACGAGACGGCGAGTTACGTCGCCCTGCACCGCAAGGCGTGGCTCCAGCGTGCAGCGCGTAAGCGCGGAGCCACTCCACGATCGGAGCTATTCGTGACCCGACGCGGATCGGCTGTGCGGAAGAACACCTACCAGCAGGTGCTCAGCCGCACCGGCGATGCCTGCGGGTTCACGGTCACCTCGCACCTGCTTCGGGCAACGTTCGGCTGCTGGATGTTGGCGAGGCTCGAGCGCCTCGCGAAGGAGGGCGCGGCGATCAACCCCCTCCTAATTGTGAAGGTCCTGATGGCCCATGAGCATATTGATACGACCGATCGCTACCTTCGTGCCGTGGCCATCGACACAACGGTGCTGGCCGACGTGCTCGATACGCTGGTGCCGATGGATTCCCGGGTATGAACAGGAGTCGTGCTCGGATCAACCGAGTCATGAGCCCTGTCGCGATCGCGACCGATGCCAGGACCGATCCGATTGCGCCACGGAGAGTCGGATCAACGCTAATCGATTTTTCAAGATTGCGCCTGGCGGCGCCGGTACGACGTGCGCTAGCGGAGGCCTACTGGAACCACGTAGGTGTGCGGTCCGAGCATTGCCTACGCGGGTATTGGCATTATTTGAAGACCTTTGCCAGGTTTGCCGAGGAGACCTACTCTGTTCGGGGCTTGGGCGATTTGAACTCGCTGCTGATCGTGCGCTATGTTGAGTGGCTCAACCGACAGGTCGCGGTCGACGGCAGGCCCTGGAGCGCGGTGACTCGCGCGGGGACGTATTCGGCATTGCGCACGTTGCTCCGGTGGCTGCAGCGATGTCGGCCCCACCTTTTGGGGCCACTCGACTTCCCCCGACGAGTATTCCCCGGCAAGAACCGCGACCGCCAACGCGTCGAACCGCTTTCAGCTCGGGCGCTTCGCGCGCTCGTTAAGGCCTGCAAGGACGAGATTTCGCAGTTGCGATCCCAGCGCGAAGCGGCCGAGCGTGAGCTCGCACTGGCTCGCGCCGATCCAAAGGGGTCAGTGAGTCCGCTGGCGACTTTCGTCGCACACATTGATCGGCACTACGGCGGCATCCTGCCGCAGGCGATCCCGTTTCGGCGCGATAGTCGGTATCACATGGCAGCGATTGCGGCGTCCCTCGGGGGGTACCGAGTGATCGAGCCGTGTCTTTATCCACGCCTCGAGTCGCTGTTCCCCTACTATCTCGCGATCCTGATCCATGCAGCGGGTAATACCGAGGCGATAGCGACGCTGGACATGGATTGTCTGCAATCGATGCCGATGCTCGGGGAGCGCGAGCTCCTCGTTTGGTCCAAGGGTCGCGCCGGCCGGCCGCAGCGCCGGTCCTTTCGAACGACACAGGAGTTTGAGCCGCCGGCCTTGGTGCGCGAGATCATCGAGTGGACGAAGCGATTGCGGCCCCATGCGCGCGAGGCGGACAGGGACCGATTGTTTCTTGGCAAAGGTCACCAAGGCGTGGCGCCTCTGTCGCCGGCGCACCTCAGGAAGCTCAAGGATGGATTTGTGGCGCGTCACGGATTGCCCATGTTTGCGATCGCCGCGATCCGGCCGACCGTGCTCACCGCCGTCTATCGCGCCTCAGGTAATCTGCTCACCGTCAAGGAGGTCGCCAACCACCAGCATTTATCGACGACGATCGACTATGTGCGCGGACCCGAGGCCGCGAGTCACCACCGAACCCGAGTCGCCGCTCTTCAGAGCGCCTTCCTGGGGCATATCGAGCGGCCGCTTGAGCCTGAAGGCGAGATCATGGGTCCTCGTGAGTCCCGATGCGTGCCGACGGGTAAAGCGGTGTCGATGTTTGGCTTTGACTGCAAAGATCCTTACTCCGGCATTGCCCCGGGAAGCCATGCGGGGGATCTGTGCAACTATTTCCTGGGCTGCTTCACGTGTCCCAATGCCATTGTGACGCCAGATCCCGCCTCCCTGGCGCGACTCCTAAAGGCACGTGATCATCTTCGCTCGGCGAGCGCGTATCTCCATCCATCGCGCTTTGAGTCGATCTACGCACCGCAGCTCAAGATCCTGGAGGAGGATATCTTGACGCGATTCTCGGCCCGCGAGCTCGCCGCGGCGGCCGCCTTCAGCTCCGCCACGCCGACGCTGCCGGAGTTGCGATGAGCAGTCGGCCCGCGAGGCAGGTGATCGACAGAGCCCAGCCCGAGCATACCGATCGGGACTGGTTTCTTCGCGATTCGACGTGGGACGATGCCGTCTGGGTACTCGCGCCGACGAACCTGTTGGAAGAGGAGCAGCTGCCACGGATTCGGTGGGACTTCCCGATGCCAGGCGGCCGACAGTTCACCGATCCGCACCATGCGTCACTCTTGCAAACATCGAAGCGGTTGTTTTCGGTTATCCGCGCCCGCTCACTCTCCACTGGCCTGCCACATCGGGCGCGCACGGCATTTTGTTACTTCATACACCTCCGGGTTCTCCTTCAATGGATGGGCCATGAAGGCTTTAGGCGGTTTGCCGATCTCGATCGTGCCTCGCTTCTGAGCTATCAACGCATCGTCCGCCAACGCAAGACCCGAAGCGGTGCTCCGATCAACAGCAATACGGTCCGCGACTATCTGCAGGTGCTCGTGTATCTGTATCGCTGTCGAGATGAGCTCGATGATGGATTGTCGTTTGATCCCTTCGCTGGCGAGCCCGCCGGCGCCCGAGCTCGCGTGTCTTACGGCCGGTACACACCGGATGCCATCGCCGTGCCGCTCATCAAGATGTCTATCGAGTTCTTGGAAGCCGGCTCAGTCGACGTTCTTCGTGCGCGCGAAGCGTACGCCGCTGCCATGGGGCACTCGCTTCAGTGGCGACGTCAAGGCGCAAGCGCGATCGGTAACAGTAACTCCGAGGCCGTCGAGGCGATGCGAGGGATTCCGATCCACACCCCCTGCGGGGAGCAAGTGATCCGATCTGTCCCAGAACTAAGCGACCTCATCGATATGCTATATGCCGCTTGTTTCGTCGTGATCTCTTACCTCGTCGGCGCTCGTGCGCACGAAGTTCTTCATCTTCGGTCGGGCTGCATACGAGTTCGGCCTTCGCGAGCCGATGAGAACGAGGCACCGATTCCGGTGATGGTGGGCGCTCTCTTCAAGCATGAGTCCGAGTACTACGGTCGAGCGCACGAGTGGGTCGTCCCCCAGGCGGCGATCCACGCGGTATCAGTCTTGGAAGCCCTATCCGCACCACATCGGTTGCGGACGGGCCGCAGTGAGCTATGGCTGCGTGGCCGCAGCCGATCGCGAACTATGGGCACAACCGAGTGGATTCAGGAGCGCGACGCGTCCTTCCCCATCCGGGTCCCAACACCCGCCACTCTCGGGGACTACCTTGAACGCTACGCCGAGTGGCTCAAGTTGCCGACCATCGACGGCCGCCGATACCAACTGACCACCCACCAAGGCCGAAAGACCTTCGCTCGTTTCGCCGCGCTGCGCGATCGCACCTGCCTCTTTGCCCTGGCCCAGCAGCTCGGTCACCGCGATCGTAGCATGACCGACTCAGGATACGCCGGGACCGATTATCGGCTGGAGCGCGAGATTGACCAGCAGGTGCTCGAGCAATCAGTGCTTGCGTGGGAACACATGCTCGCCGCGCCACAACTCGGTGGTCGCGCGGGCGGCGAGATCATCGCGAAGCGACCTCGGTTTCGCGGCACTCGTTCCAAGGGTGACATCAAGGCGTATGCGCGCACGCTGGTGCAAGCGGGTCTCACCTTGGCCGTCTGCGACTATGGTTATTGCGTATATCGCGAGGAGTACAGCGCCTGTCGCGGCAACGCCTTGGGACCTAACCCGATCCATCGGGAGCCCTCGACTTGCGCACGGTGCTTGAACTTCGTGGTTTCCTCGCATCATCGGCCGTATTGGCTGGAACAAGCGCGTCAGTGCGAAGAGCTCTTGAGCGAACCGGCGCTACCGACCCAAACCCTGAAGATTGTCCGCGAGCGATTGGGCGAAGCCAGCGCGATGGTTCATTCGATCGACAAGTCGACGAAGGAGAGACATGGCCAAGAATCGCAAGTCTGATCGGACAATAAGCCACGCCCGAGGACCTGCACGGCTGCGCCTCACGAATGCCCTGGAGACGTTGACTCAAGGGAACCAGCGCTCAAGGCCGATTGTCACGGTTACGGAGTTGTGTCGACTGGCCGACGTTTCTCGCAACGCCCTGTACCGATACCATCCAGCGATTCTCGCGGCGATCCGCAAGCATCAAAGCACGCATACTACCGCTCGATCAAGGTATCGCGCAGCCGCCGAGCGCGCGCGTCGGGCTAATATCGACCTGCGTGAAGACCTGGCAAAGCTCGCGGCGCTCGTTGACCACTACTACACGGCTTACAGGGAGACCACCACGTTGCTTGAGCGCCGGGACCGGGAACTCGCCGAGTTGCGCGGTAATCAGCATTCAATACCTGCATTGCTGGTATCGGCGTTAGGCTCGGCAACAAGGAAGAAAGGCCCGAGCGCTGCCGCGCCCGAGCCTTGAACTCATCGGTTCAGCGACCGATCAGTCGATAGCCGCGAGGATTGCGCTCGCATCGGCGTGATCTAAAGCGAAGTCGCGAAGCTGATGGTAATGCTCGGCGATGCTCTCGTGCTCGATTTGGAACGACAGGTGGCTTAAGGCGAAGAGACAGGCGGTAACGCCGGCGGCATCTGCGCTCAACGTTCCCTCGAAGCCATTCCCCTCGACCCAAATGGTGAATGGAGTGTCGTGCGCCGGCGCCATGTAGAACCCGCCGTTCGAGAGTTCGAAGTAATGCCAGTAGCCTCCGGTATATTGATTCGTGAGCTTGCGCATGAAGGCGTAGACGGCGTACTCGACGGTGAGCATATGGCGGCCGAAGTGCCGCGGCAGTAACTGTAGGCGCTCGTCGCTCGGGATTTCGCGCGCGTTGATTGTCGTCGAAGTGTTGTCGATGGAGGAGTTCATGTGCGTGGTCCTTTTTAGATGATTGGGGCGAGATTGCCCGTCACCCTCGGCTCCACGCCGCAGCGCAGCCGTCAATGGGCGACGCCGGCCCGATCAGGGACGCAAGCGCTCAGCGCGCGCAGCCATTGACGGCGAGAACGGTGTGGTACTCTTCCACATCAGCGATCTCGCCCTCCGCTTGTTTAAGGTCGTGATTAGTCGGGCTCCCACAAAGCCTGTTGTGGCGACCGGCCCCCAGGCGGCCCGGCCCGTGGGTCCCTCCCTCGGTCGCGCACTGTTCGCGGACGCACAGAGCGACTGAGGACGCCGTAGATGCTGCATAGTTGGGGGCGCCTGTCCAAATGTTGTGGCCTGATATAGAGCCAATTCGTCATGTGGCCGCTGGTGGTGACAGTAGTTTCCAATAGTCGGATCTCTCGATGAATTTGGAAGAACAAATGGACCAGGTGATCATGTCCGGCCATTCCGCCGCGAGATTTGTTAGCCGGAAAGGCTGCGTACACCAATGACTGACCTGTGGATGCAGACACCACCTGCGTCTGCACCCAACCAGGGACGAATCTTGTGAACGGACCGGAATTTGCATGCCTGCCGTGCCCAATACAACCGCGGGAGTCCCATGATTGCTATTCCCAAGAATTAGGAGCAATAGGAGGTCTTGCGAAATTGGCTCTTTGGAGCGTGCGATACCCACTGGTCGTCGAACAGCGGCGCGGGAGAAGAGTTTGGCCACAACTGAGGCGACAACCCGACTGATCAATGCCTTGCTGCAGCCGATCGTTGCCGTCGATTCGGCTGGCTTGATCGTAGCGGTCAATCGCGAAGCTTCGTCATTGTTCGGATACGAGCCCGGCGACCTCGTCGGTCAGCCAGTGGAGAATTTGATCCCTCATGCGGTCCGCAAGGCGCATATGCGGAGCCGAGAGGCCTTCTTCGCGGGCCCCTCCGTGAGGAGACTGGCCGGCCGCGAGTTATTCGGCCTACGCCAGGACGGCACTACGTTTCCAGCCGAGGTTGGGCTCGGTCACATTGAAGAGGTTTCCGGCTCGTGTGTTCTGGCAATCATTCGTGATCTCACCGACTGGCGCCGCCTCGAGCACACACTGGTGAAGTTGGCGAGCATGGAGCAGGCGAAATTCGGGCGCGACCTGCACGACGGGCTCGGTCAGGAACTCACCGGCATCGCCATGCTGGCATCGGCGGCCGCAGCATCCTTGAAGAAGGCTGGGCGTCCGGAGGCGGCTCAAATTAAGGACATTTCAAATATTGCAAATCAGTCGATACGCAGCTGTCGAGCCATCGCCCATGGCCTGTCGCCGTTGGCCTTTGCTCAAGGCGGCCTCGCACAGTTACTGAAGGAGATGACCGCGCTGCAGCGAGACTCTTTTGGGATCGATGCCCGCTGCGAAGTGACCGAAGTCGCGCCGCTCAAACTTGGCCGAGATGTGTTGGATAATCTCTACCGAATTGCCCAGGAGGCGGTCGCGAATGCTCGCCGACACGGTCAGGCACAATCAATTAAGGTGGCCTTGAATATTCAATCGACGACCGTGCGGTTGGACGTAATGGACGATGGTATTGGCATACCGCAAGGGCCTGCGTCCGAGACCGGCATGGGCCTTAAGATCATGCAATTTCGCGCCACACTCATCGGTGCGCGTCTGACAATTTCACGTGGCGAGCACGGCGGCACGAAGGTTACGGTCGAGTGCCCACAACCGCTATAGAGCCAAAGACACGCCGTATCATCCAATCGTGCTTTAGATTCCTTTTAGTTTCATTTCCTCTTGATCGACCAATGGCATGCACCCTTAGTGCGGTGCCGCAATGAGAGTTGCACTTACCTCCAGTTTTCGAACGGCAATTGCGCGTCCCGCGGGGACAATGCGGTCTGTTCCTTGCGTTCAAACGGAAGTGGTCGATGACGCTCGGACGAAAACTGTGAGGTATGCAGCAGTTCGACACCGCCGAGCGCGCTGATCGAACAGGTATGGCTATAGTCGCCGATACAGTGCGTTGAGGAGTGGCAGGTTCTTTCGCAATCATTGGATGGAGAAGAAGGAACGCGGTGTTGCTGCGTTGCTGCGCCCTCGGTCGAGCGTCCATTTTGCAATTCGAGGGAACCTACTTTGCTGCGACGCGTATCTCACGGAGAGGATGTCTCACCGGGCCCCAAGGAGCCAATATGGCTGGCTGACGCCGTCGCCCACGTGCCCGACAGCAAGGTTGACGGCGCGGATCCTCGGCTGCTCAGAGAGGAACTCGCTGTCGCCCAGTTTATTCTCAACCAGAATGGCCTCGTGTTGTACCGAGCGCGAATGGAAGAGGGGTTGCCTATAGAATACGTGTCGGGCAACGTTGCCCACTTCGGCTATTCGGCTGAACAATTCAAATCGGGCGCCGTCAGGTTTGAAGATATCGTCCATCCAGCTGATCGCGATCGCGTGCTTGCTGCATTGCACGATCACGTTGCGCACGGGCGACGCGAGTTTATCCAGCAATATCGAATTATCGTGGCGCAGGGAGCGCTACTGTGGATCGAGGATCGCACCTATGTACGGGATATCGCCGACGGTGCCGGAATCTATCTGGAAGGGATCATCACGGATGTCACCGAACGCCATCGTGCCCAGGAGCGCCTGAGGCAATCGCTGACGCAAACGATCGGCGCAATAGCGGCAACCATTGACAAGCGTGATCCCTATACGGCTGGCCACCAGCGCCGGGTTGCGGCCTTGTCGCGCGCGATCGCAGAACAGCTAGGGCTGGGTGCGGACCAGACGGAAGGTGTGTATTTGGGCGCGTTGGTGCACGATGTCGGGAAGATGGCGATCCCGGTCGACATTCTGTCGCGACCGGGTCGCCTCAACTTCGAAGAGTTCGCTTTGGTGAAAACCCATGTCAGGGCGGGGGTCGATGTTATACGGGACGTCGTATTCCCATGGCCGATCATCGATATGGTGGCGCAACACCATGAGCGACTGGACGGATCCGGGTATCCGGCCGGGCTCTCGGGCGACTCGATCCGGCTTGATGCGCGGATTATCGCCGTTGCCGATGTGTTTGAATCCATGTCGACACACCGACCCTACCGCCCGGCGCTTACGGTGGACGTCGCGCTCGAGGAACTGTCGCGCGGTCGTTCGATTTTATTCGATGCGGATGTCGTCGATGCGTGTTTGGCGATAACGCGCGTACACGCCGGCGATCACGCTGCGCTCTGGACGGCTTTGGAGCGAGGCCGAGATGCGCCGATCTGCACAGGCGACGTGCCATTGACGAAGCACGATGCAGCCAGGGATTAAGACGCCAATGAGCCAAACGCATCACGCCCGCTCCAACGTCATCGATTTGGCCGCGCACGCCGAGCAGTTGCCCCTGCTGCCGACGGTCGTCATGCGCGTGCTCGCGCTGGACGCCCGCAGCGACCAGTATTTCGAGGCGCTGTTAGCCGTCGCCGAGGAGGACCCGACTTTCGCGGTGCGATTGATACGCCTCGCAAATGCCCCAAGGAGCGCTCCGGCGAAGCCGATCATTACGATCAGGCAAGCCGTTGTGCGACTCGGCGCGCGGGAATGCGCCGGCCTTGTCACGGCGCTCGCGGTCTCTCGCGTGTTTGTGCCGACCACCGCGGGACAGCGGAATCTGTGGCGGCACGCGTTGCAAGTGGCAGTTGGCGCCCGCACGATCACGAGCTTGATTACGAACCCCGGCGTGCTGCCGGCCCAGGCCTACCTCGCGGGTTTGTTGCACGACATTGGACGCTTCGTGATGTTCGAAGCGGCGACCGAAGATCTTGGCCGCGTCGATGAAGCGCCCTGGCATTCTCCGCAGCAACTGATAGATGCCGAGCATACGCTGCTCGGCTACGATCACGTACAGCTCGGAGCCCTTGTTTGCCGACACTGGTCATTGCCGCAGGTGATTACCGAAGTTATCAAACTGCATCACGACTATGCGGCACCCGACGCCCAATCGAGCGTGCCGCTGGGGACCCTAATAGCAATTGTGCAGCTCGCAGACCTGTTGAGTATGTACCTGATGGACTCGCCGGAGTTGGGCGATCAGGAGCCGGTCGACATCGCGGCGACGCTTGCCGCTAACTGCATGCGCCCCGAGTGGCGACACCCGCCCATTGCGCCCAGCGTACTCGCGCAGCGGGTGGGCGCGATCCGCGATGAGGCAGCGGAGGTTGCCGAGCGCCTCCTCGATGCGCGTACCACCTCAACGACGTGATCCCATGGGTGATCGGTGATGAGCATAGCTGTCAACCCCCGGCAGCAACCTCGGCACAGCGAGATTCCCGCGGGAATTAAAGGTTTTCACGACGACGGTTACATATCAAAATCCACCTAAGGTAGGACGAGGTTCCATCATGGCTATTCAGGAAGACCACCTCCGGCACCGAATCCTTCAAATGAACGGTCTCGAACCGGCGCCGCAGCCGAACCATGTGGCGGGCGTGCGCCGCACTGTACTTGGCCCGAGTCTGTCGCGCCTCTACGGGTACAAAGCCGGCTTGCATCAGACCGGTCAGCACGCGTTCCGTCGGAATGAATCGGTAGCTGCCGCTGGTCCTCTCATGCGCTGACTGCGCGAAAACCGCCGGCGCTCGTTGACGAACATCCTCGAGCGAGAGCGAACCGCCGAACGCATTGGCGTAACGCGAGAACCCAATTGTCATTGAATTGTTCATGTCGAATTCCTAGATTGTCTTGGGCGGGATTGCCCGGGTCCTTCGGATCACGTCGCGCGCAGTAGTCCAGACTCGCGCGTCTGCGCGACTCGCCGAGCACGCGCTTCGCGCGCGCAGGGTCTGGACTTCGAGCACGACGTGATAGGCTGAAACAATTCAGTAATCCCGCCTCCTTAATCTCCTTTATGCGAGCATCCGGCTTCATGGTGCCGGGACAATTGAGATCTATAGATCGAGCGCCGACGTCCTGTCAGCGCCCGAGACTAAGTCGACGGTCCCTACGACGGATCGGCTTCCGGGGAACTTCCCTTTGGCATCGAATACCTCCGACTCATCCATGCTTCAGGCCGCATTCGGGAAAGCCAATCGGAAACCCACGGAACGATGCCGCCGCCGCATCCGAGCCGGGAAATTCGCGACCGCATTCGGAGAAGACGGCGATGCGGCCTCGGAAGGCCGGCGCTGACATCCAACGCCGGCCATGTACCGCCAACTCCTAAATCATTCCTTTTTCTGCCATCGACAAAACTTCGTCGCCTGCTATGATCAGATGATCGAGGACACGTATGTCCACTAGAGCCAAGGCATCGCGTAATCTTTGCGTGATGCGCTCGTCGGCTTGGCTCGGCTCGGCGACTCCCGACGGGTGCGGATGGGCGCAGAGCACGGCAGCCGCGTTCTTGGCGAGCGCCAACTTGACCACTTCGCGGGGGTGGACACTGGCGCCGTCTATGGTCCCGCGAAAGAGTTCGACGTATTCGATCAGGCGATGCCTTTTGTCGAGCAGCATCACGCAAAACGTTTCGTGCTCGAGTGAGCCAAGTTTCAAACTGAGAAAATCCTTGACCAGTTTCGGCGATGTCATCGACGCGCCACGGCGAAACTTCCGGCTCATAATGTCCCGTGCGGCAGCGACGATTTCGTTGCTTGACGCCTCACGAAGCTCATTGCCGTCACTGCGAACTAAAAACCGAGCGAACTTTTCTTGCGACATGATCTGTCTCCGATCTTGGGCGGGATTGCCCGCGNNGCGCGACTCGCCGAGCACGCGCTACGCGCGCGCAGGGTCTGGACTGCGAGCACGACGTGATAGGCTGTCACACATCAGTAATCCCGCCCTCTTCTGGCTTTGGTCATCGTTCCGTATTTCAGACGAAGCCGACCGCGTCATGTTATTGACATGACAGAGACTGTCGGTCGGGATCTCTTGACTGGTATTTCGCACGTCCGGGCTGAAATTTACCAACGATGAGATTGGGTCGACATTCCTGCCTAACGATAATTCTTAATTCGGTATCCGCCGTCTCGGCAGAGACCTTAATTGCGAGACTCATGCGCTGCGGTATCTGAACTAATGAGAGCACAAATTCGCCATGCTGATTTAGCAGCGGCAGAGCAATCAGAGTGGATGCAAACGCGCTGCTGCGGAGGCGCCACGTGCTGCCTCGCGAGACTCTCTTCAGGGGTTTCTATCGATCTTCGAGTTGCAAACGATCGCGCAGATGACCTTCGAGAACTTCGGCAAGCGCCAACGCATCGTTCAAAGCATCGACCGGATCTCTCTTCAGCGATGCGGTGATCGCCGCCTTGAGCCAATCCGATGCCGCCGGATCGCCCAGCACCACGTCTGGCTTCGGGAAGTCGCCAAGTGTTTCATCAACGGGTGGGATCATCGCGCGTCTTGGCCGGTTGAGGACGTTGTGGATCGGTTTTCGGCCTCTCGGGAGCCTTCATTCTAATCGCAGGCAGCGGCTCGCCATTCTGAATGGAACCGGCCATCGCGCCGCGAATCAGTTCCATGAATCGAGCTCGGTCCGCGGGATCGCGGATCTTGCCGGCCGCAAACTCCTCGGCCGCCCGGACACTCAGGAAGGCGGAGCGCAGCTCGGGGTGTGCACGGACGGCGGCACGAACGTCGACCTGTTCATCGCGAACTCGACGCGCAAGCCTTGCTCGCTCCGCGAAGAAGACGGCCTTCTCCACGACCCAACGCGAGCGGTGAGCGTGGCGTTCGGTCTGACTGACGACGCGCCCCTCGGCGTCCCGTTCTCGGCTGGTGATCGTGACGGCCTCGCGCGCGGTCCGGCGCGCGCCAATCAGGTCCCCCGGTCTGGGTGCCGTCTCTGCTTCCCGCAATGCTCTCTCGAGGTCCTTTCCCCATAGCGTCCGCGGCCCGCGGCTCGTCAGCATCTTGACGTAGTAGGACACATCTTGGTCCGCACGATATTGATAGTTGGCCTGCCCGTGAGCGATCAGCCGGCCGATCAAAAGTTCCTCGCCGCGCCGGCGCGCGAGATCGGTGCGGCGTTCCGGCCCGGCGCCCCCTGGGCGGGCGGGACTCCCCGGTGGTCCGTTGCGTGACTGCTCTGCCATACCCAGGCTTATCCGCGCGCTGGCGCCTCTTCCTGACCACGAGTTCCACGGGTGCGTGGCTGGATCTTGGCTGCGGCCCGCTCGCGAAGTTTGGCCTGGGGCAACGGCTCACCTCGGTCCACCGAGTCGGCCAAGGCAGTACGGACACTCGATACAAAGCGCTCGCGATCGTTCGGGTCGTTGAACCTCTTTGCAGCGAGCTCTGCCGCTCGAATCTGCATATAGGTTCCGACCAACTCCGGATGTCCCCTGACTGCTGCGGCCGGCGTCGTATGCGTATCGCGAACCGTCGCAGCGGCTTTGCGGCGTGTCTCGAAGAATTCCTGCTTCTCCACCACCCATTGGTTTCGGTGGGTTTCGATATCCTTCTGTCCGACGACTCTTCCGTCCTTGCTTACGGCCGCAGCCTTTACCTTCACGCTCTCCCGACGAGGCGATCGCAACCCGACCAGATCGCCGACCTTAGGTCGTGTGATGGACTCCCTAAACGCACGCTCCAAATCCACGCCCCAGATCACTCGTTCCCCCCGTTCAGTCTCCAGCTTCGCGAAGTAGGACATCGGCTGGCGTGGGTCCTGCTTGTAGGTCGCCCGCCCGTGCTCGAGCAATCGTCCGGTCAGGAGCTCCTGCGTCGCTCGGGGCCGGCCGGTAGTTGATTGCCTACCTTGCGCATTCCGACCAGCGACCTGCGCCGCCCCGGATGGACGCGCCGCGTTGTCCGCCTGCCCAGCGATCGTCCGAACCAGGCGCGCCTGTTCGACGTCTGTCGGCCGATACCCGCGAACATCGAGGCCCAATTGTCGTGCGGCAAACCAAGCCTCGCGCCGAAACGCGTCCGTCCCGCGTACCGTGATTTCCTTCCAGCCGCGCGCTTGCGCGATCGTCACCAGACTGCGAATGACTTCCGTATTCTCACTCGGCGTCGTCAGTCGCCGACCGCGGTCAGTGAAGGCTCGAACACCATCGGGGAAATAGTATTTGCGCCCGACCTGGATGAAGCGGCGGCGCACGTGGTCCGGCACGACGGTTAGATCTTCTTCGGCCACGGGCTGAGCCGCGGTGCCCATCGGAGCGACACTCGGAGCGGCTGCTTTCTCCTGGGACCGCTTGCTCGCAGCTGACGGCTCACGCGGCAATTTTTCATCCGCGCGCCCATTCCGATTCCTCGGCGATGTCTCCGCAATCGAGTTGACCTTGCGTCGATGGTCGATGGGTATCGTCGTGTCCGCGGCCGGTCGGGGCCTTGGTTCCGACTTTCTCTGTCGCGGCCGCGACTGCTGCACGCTGTTCAGATCCCCTGCACCGCTGGCCGAGGATGCCCGCGTCCCTGCGGACGTACCACTGTCTTTCCGGGGTGCCATACGTTTCTCCTACCGCTCGCGCAGCGTCGCGAGGAACCCTTCCACGGCCTCGTGCATCGCGTATTCGGACATCGGGCCTTCGGTTGGGATATTCACGGCACTAAAGTCCGCCGCGAAATCATCCAACGTCAAGGAGTCGATGCGATCGATGTCCTCGACCGTAGCCTCACGGATCACATCGGCTGGGCTGGATGCCTCGCCCGGTCCTGTCCCCTCGCCGGCCGGCGGCGATGGCGTGATCAATGCCGCGTCGCCTCGCGGCCCCGGCGTAATGGGCGCGACAACTTCGCGACCCTCGACGAAGAGCGGCGGCAGCAGTCTCTGCGCAAAACGTTTGTCTTGAAAATAGCGGATCTTCTTGCAGCGAATCGGCCGCAGCCCTTCATAGAAGATGATCGCATGGTCGTTTCCCAATGCTTTAACCTCTTGGGGAAGTAGAAGTGCCCGGCGTTGCTCGCTGATGCTGACGCTGCGATGGCGTCTCCCTTTTGCATCGCTGAAATCGATCATCGGTTTCGACAGCGTTCGCACCTTGATAGTCGTGTTGCCCAACTCATCGGAGATCTCCCGCGCGTCGCTGACGTCTTTCGGCGCAAACACAATGCGCGCGGCCAGGCTCTTGAGCATCGTCTCGGCGGCATTCACTCCATAAACCTCGCGCAATTGTGCCGGGGTCTGGATCACGAGCAGCACCCGAACGTTGTAACCCGGCAGATAGGAGATCGATTCCGCGATGATCGGGATGCGGCCGAGCGCCGTGAATTCATCGAGCAGCATCAAAACCTGGCGCGTGAGGGTCGGGTCGTGCTCGGGCAGCGTTCGTGTTTGCAGTCCGATCGCCTGCTGGAAGAACAGGGCCAGCACGGGACGCAGACGGTGCAGATCATCCGGATTCACGCCGACATAGATCGACAAGGGTTTGCGACGCAGCTCGCGCAGATCGAAGTCATTCGCCGACGTGGCGGCATCCAAAATCGGGTTCAACCACAGGTCGAGTCGCGAGGTAAATGTCTTTCGGATGCTGGACGCGGTTACGGGCGCGAGGTCGATCACGTCGTAAAGCGCTCTGACACACTGTGACGACAACGGAAACCTTCCGCTGTTGCGTCCCTCAACGACGCGTTTCCAGTGCTCACCAAACCCCTCGTCGTCTGAGGCCATCCCCTGCCGCAGCACCTCACCGATGGTCTTCGGCACCGATGGGGTCTCGAAGAGATATAGAGCGATCCCCAGGAACAGGGAGCGCGCACTTGCGGTCCAGAAGGGATCCACATTCGGTGGATCCGGATACAGCATCTCGGCGATCCGTTGCAGATCGTTGACGCGCTTGAGCGGGTCTTCCGATACGTAGTGAAACGGGTTCCAGCGCGCGGTGCGCCCGTCTTCCGAGAAGGGATCGAACAAGAAGCAGGACTGCCCGTGCGCCGCCCGGAAGCCCGACGTGAGCGTCCAGTTCTCGCGCTTGATGTCGACACAAATGACCGAATCCGGCCAGTTCAGGAGGTTCGGGATGACGACGCCCGTGCCCTTCCCCGCTCGTGGCGGGGCGGCCAAGGCTAGACCCTGCTGCCCCGCCAACATGAGACACCGCCGACCGACTCGACCCAGGATGATTCCCTGGCTACCGAGCAAACCGGCCGCGGCCAGTTCGCGGCGCGTCGTATAGCGAGCATCGCCATGCAGAGGACGGCGTCTGGGTATAACAATCGCCAGCGCGCTGGCTACAACCATGGCCCCACCGGCTGCGCCACTCAACAGCAGGCGGCGTCGCACCGCCTCTCGGTCGCCGAAGTAGTAGCCGTAGCGGAAAATCGTAAGCGGGGTGGCCTCCCTCGGGTTGAAGCCGAAAGACCAGAGGAACACATAGCCGGCGAGATAGGCGCCGACCAGCAGCAGCACCGCAGTGACGCCGGCGATTCGAAGCGCCGATCGGCGCCTCGTCTGGCTAACGGTCGGCTGCCAGGGCGCTGCGCTTTCGAGCGGGGTCATACCAGATCTCTTTGATAAAGCGTTCATGCCGATCGACGCCGAACTGGATAACGATATCGACGAGCAGATAGAGCAGACTCTTGATGTCCGAACGCGCGAGCTCCGCCCCGGCGCGACTCTGTTTTACCAGCAGGACGAGCTGTTCGAACGCCAGTTCTGCACTGGCGGCATGCACGCTCGTGATCGATCCCGGGTGACCGGAGTTCACATTACGGAGGTAGTCGAACGCTTCATCGGCTCGTAATTCGGCCAGCAGAATCCGGTCTGGTTTCATCCGAAGACAGGATTCGAGTAACTGACGCGGCGAAACCTTTGCCTGACCCTGATCATCCTTGCTATAGAAAAGCCGTACGTGGTTTGGGTGCTGATCAAGCACCAATTCTTTCGCGTCCTCGATCGTGATCAATCGCTCATCGCTCGGGATCTCTCGAATGAGCGCCTTGGTGTAGGTGGTCTTGCCGGACCCGGTCGGCCCCGACACCACGATGTTCTTACGGCTGCGGACGGCGAGACGCATGAACGCCTCGTACTCCTCGGTTTCGAGCTGGCGGAGGAGTTTCACCTCGGTCGCATCGAGCGCCTCCGTGGCGCGCCGAGTGGACTTGAAGATGCCGCTCCGTCCGAGCTCCTCGATCGACCACACTTGTTCCGACGGCCTGCGGATCGTGATCGCGACACTGCCGGCAGTCGTCGCCGGCGGCATCACGATTTGGACGCGCTCGCCGCGGGGGAGTGACGCCGACAGGAGCGGCGTCTCGGCATCGATGCGCTGCCGAGTGAAGTTGGCGATCAACTTGGCGAGCCGTTGGCACCAATCAAAGTCCGCGAACGGGAGGGTTTCGCGGCGCCATCCTTGCCGGGTTTCTAAGAATGCCTCCCCCGGCCGGTTGATGCACAGCTCCGTAATGGCCGGGGCGGACAGCCACGGTTGGAGCGGTCGAAGCATCAGCTCGAGTGAGGAGGATTCCGGAACTGGCATGGCCGCCAGTCGACTCACCGGTTCAACGCCCATCGGGGTGCGTCCGCAGTTCGTACACCGATCGGAAATCGAGGTCGCGGGCGACCAGGACCTGAATGCGGTCACCGTTCTGCTTGCGAACGGTCGGCGGGATGTTGACTGTGCTCTTGAGGACCTCGGTCACGACGTCAGTGGCGCTGCTCGGGTTGTAGATGACAGTGCCACCGCCGCTGCGCGTCTGGGCTGCTGCTTGTATCGCGCCATCGATCATCGAAATCAGAATCGCGGCACCGAAACGATCCATGAAGTGACGGTCGACAGTGCCCGACAGACCGGAGCGACCGAGTTCGTCTGTCCCCGGAGAGGCGAGCGGCACAACGACCCCGGTCGGCGTCCTCGCCTCGGTCCACAGCACGAATACCCGTGCGGTGCCCTGCTGGACTTCCCCGCGGGTCTCACCGACGAGCTTGGTACCGCGTTCGAGCAGCACGACCCTGCCGTCCGCCCCAAAGGTATCCGTTGCCGTGACGCAGGTGGTCAGCCCTGGCAGAGAACTGTCGATGGCGGTCTCCAGAGTGCAGTCGATGAAGGCGCCCTTCGGGAGCAGCAGCTGCTGTGTCGGCAGTACCCGCGCACGGACGGCTGGCGTCACGGTCGGACGCAGGAGCGTGGCCACACTGCCGGTGGACGGACCCGGCCCGGCACCCCCATCCGGCTGACCGTAGGCCCCGGCATCCGCCGTACCGCCGCCAGCGAGTAAGGCGGTTGGTACCGCTGCAGGGTGCCCCTGGTTGCTGTCAGGCGACGAGAAAACCGGCCCCTCCAGCCGCCGGTCGGCGGGGCGGACGGCGGGGGCTCCCATCGGATCCGCCGTCGAGGTTTGGACATAGGCGGCGGTCCGAATCGCTCCATCCGGGGGTAATGCCGGGCGCCCGCCTAGAATCCGATCTGCCACACCGTTATCCGCCGTAGTCCGGACAAATGTTGGAGGGTCTACGCGGCCCAGAGCCGGCAGGGGCATATCGCCCTGCGCCTTCGATTGGGTCGACGCGCGAGCTTCGTCCTGTGCCTTGTGTCGGTGGGAATAGGCCTGAGCGTAGTACCAGCTGAGGAGGCCGAGCCCGAGCACTGCCATCAATCCCATCGCCAGCAGATTGCTGACGCGGGATTGCAGAGAGCGGCTTTGGTTGACGGACGCAATTCCCCGCTCACCCTCCACGCCATGCGCGCCCGCATCTTCGGCGGCCGAATTTGCCTGCGGCTCGATGGGCCCTTTGATCGGCCGTTTGGGAAAGAATGGGCCGAACTTCATGGCGTGGGCTCCTTACGCTCGCGCTGCACGCCCGGCGCGACCGTGCCCGATTGCAGACGTTCCCCGCCTCCCGAGAAGCCTTTGTTGACGATACAGCCGGTGAGTTTGCCTCGTCGCAGAATGAAGCGACCCGCCACTCGATGAATGACGACGTCCCCGTCCTCCATGTTGAAATTGAGGAGGGACTCGGTGCCGTCATCGTTCCTGACGAACACGGCAGGCAATTCGGTCTTGGCGCCAAAGGTCAGCCGCGTGTGGACGCCGTCATCGAAGGCTGCAACCGGTTTGATACTCGGTGAACCACAGAACCAATAGTCGAAATTCCTCTTGCGCACGGCGGCGCCAGCATCAAGGTCTCGGTCCGTCGAGTCAGCGCCGACGCCAGGTTTGGTGGCGAACTGCGCCGGGTAGGCAAAGCGCACCGCGTACATCACCTGATCGATTCTCGGGTCCGGCTTGCGTGCAGAAGCGGAATACTCGAAGCGATACGCCCGACGATTCGTATAGACGACGAGGTTCGTACCCACGTTGGGGGATTTGGGCTTCATAATGAGATGGTTGTCATGCCATCCAAACGTGATCGCCTCCAGATCCCCGCCCGCGTTACCAGCAAACGTCTCCCCGTCTTCGAAGATCAACTCGATCGCGTAGCCGACGAAACCATAGAGACGATAAATCTCGTCCGGGTTGTAGGTGGCGGTACGTACACGACTGTCGGCCGTCCCACGCTGAGGTAGGGATTCAGCGCCCACAGGTTCGATCACCCACAGCAGCGTCGTCGCGATCACTACCACGGCTACTCCCGCCCGGAATCGGAGTAACGTGCTCATGGCTGCCCCCCGCTTGCCGACGCGACGCTCGCGCTTGCCGTCGCACCCGGCGTGCTCAACACCTCCGGTTCCGACTTGAACTCGAGTATCTTGAATCCGAGCGGATTCCAGCGCCGCACCTTTGGATCGGTCGACGGCGTTCCGAAGGCGTATTGAACCGTCGCTATCCAGTGCGTGACCTGCTCCTCCGTTCTTCCGGCAGGCCGCAGGGCTCGGACATAACGGATCTGTGCAAGATCAGACACTCCGTTCGAACGTTCGAAGAAGCTGACTGCACTCACGTCCGCGCGCAGCGACGTGCCGTCCTTGTACACATTCAGCGGTGAAGCTGGGTTGGTGCGATTCCACTTCTCATACCATTGCTGATTGCGTGCCGCGTTGTGGAATGAACCGCACTCCTCGTAGTCACTCTCCGCCGTAGCGAAGTCGAAGCGCTCGCAGATCGACACATAGTGCGTCAGGAAGTAGCGGGTCACTGCTTCCGGCAGCGGCGCCTGCCCCGCGTAGACCGGGACCACATCGACGATCCCGGTGCTGTTGTCAACGCGGATCACAAAAGGATCAACCCGCTTGAGCGGCGCGAGCGCGATCAGCGCCATACCCGATACAGTCGCGCAGATCCAGCCGGCCGCGGCTACCGCGAGCGACCACCGCACCAGCCGACGCTGATGACCCACGCGGTCGGCATCCCAGGACGCCGCCTCGTCGAAGTAAGGTTTCAACGCGGCATCAACCTTCACGGGCGTTTCTCCACGCCGGCCTGGACGACCGCAGACGGCCTACCACCCTGCGGCTGGAGCTTGGCGGCGGCACTAGGCGCATTGATGGGCTGAAGCCTTCCATCGCAGGAGACTTTGATTTCCTTGCTCGCGCACCCGCCCAGGACGAGCAGCGTCATACCCAACACCCACGCTTTCCCTGGTCGCCCTCGGCTCACGGTTCACCTCCTGCGAACGGTGTTCTCGCCACGGAGTCGGGCCAGTTGGCGCGCGCCGGCCACGACACCTCGCTGCAGGTAGTAGCCTGACTTACGACTCGCACCGTCCCAGCGGGTCGTCTCCCGATCCACGAGTAGTCCACGAAGAAACTGATTGGAATTACGCGTGGCGCCGCCGAATCCCCACGCAAGAGCAGCACTGACCATGCCGAATGAACTGAGCGCCAGGCCGCTCGCAAGCCCTGCCGCCATCGGCATGACCTGGCGCATCACTAGGAAAGTCAGGCCGGCCGCCATGCAGACGCGAACGGCCTGTGCGATCTGGATGCCGCCGCCAGAGCTCGCCGCCTGCTGCGCGGCGGTCGACACCAGCGTCATCATCAACGAAGCGACCAGTACCGTCAGGATGGTGACAAAGGCGTAGTTCGCGAGCTGGGCAATCCAAGCCTCAAAGAACCGCTTGGTGCTGTCGAACATCAAGAGCGCGATGAACAGCGGCCCGAGCGCCAGCAGCACCGACAGAGCGATTCTCGACAGCGCGAGCAGAAACATCGTATAGACGGCCGTCAGTCCAACGATCAAGTACACGGCAAATCCAGCTATGTAGTAGGAGAACTCGCCGTTGAGAACTCCGCCTTTTTGGATCAGCAGCGTCGCGGCGTCATCGCCCGAGAAGATGATCTGGTCGACGATTCCGACCGAGTCGTAGGCTCCCGCGATCTGAGCCGCGAGAGCACTCGGCGCCTGGAAGAACGTATCGACAAGAACATCGTTGTAGAGCCAGAGCCGTAGCGAGACGCCTAGAATGATTGCGATGGTCGCGATTCTCTTCAGGCCCTGTACGAACGGCTCCTCGATGCGCCCCGCGATCTGCAGATATCCCCAGACCATCATGTAGATGACCCCGAGTGACACGATGAAGGGTTCGAGGGCCGTTGATATCTTGGCCGTATTGGTCCCGATATAGGTTGCCAGCAGGCCGTTCAACCAAGCGCTGAATTCGGCAAAGAACCCCATGCCCGATCAGCTCCCCACCGGCCCGAAACGCTGAAGAATCGGCAACGGCGCGCAGGCACCGGGTTTATCGGTGACAACGATCCCAGTGCGGGGCCGGTCATCCTGGGCGCCGTGCCGAAAGCAGTAACTCTTGTTAAGAGCGGCGGATTGCACGCCTATAGACCCATCGCCGGAAGACGCCGCAGCGATCCGATGTCGTTGATTGCCTGTTCTCGGTTGCGCTGCTGCTGGGCCCATTGCTGGGCCTGTGCGGCCTGATAGATGACTTGAAGCTTGCTTTGGTCATTTGCAAGCATCCCCTGCTCTGCCGAGATCCTGGCCTGTAAATCGAGGACCGCCTTCTGATCACGAGCGCCGCCGATGGCGGTGATCAACTGCTGGATCGTCGCAAACCTGCTGCTGACTGTGGTCAGTGCCTGGCTCGTGGTTGCCTGTAGCATGGCAACCGATTGTCGTGCAGCAACGACTTGAGCACGCTCGACTGGGGACATGCCCGCCAGCTGCTGCGACGTCAGGACGGCGTTGCTATTGAGGGAGCTCTGGGCCGCGGCGGAGAGCGCCGGGTAGCTACTGCTCGTCTGGGTGACTGCGGCCTGCAACGTCTGCCAATCGGGCGGAAGGTAATTGCGCACCGTCCCGGATAAGAGGTTCTCCATGCCTCGGTCGCCGGTGATTGACTGGTATTCCTGTTCAGCCTGCCGCAGGTGAGCCTGCATCGTCGTGAGCTGCTGCTCCATCTTTGCAATCTGCTGAATGAGCTGCGCGATTGCGCCCACGTCGACAACGGCCCACTGGGCATTGGCAGACGGTGCCACCAGTCCGCCGAACAAGAAAAAGAAAACAATCGTGACTGTCCTTTGCATGGCTCCTCCCTTGTCTATTTCATATCCCCTGGCAACGGCGGCCGCCCAACGCTGAGTCCTTGTTGGAACACCGGCAACCACCGCTCAGGCGCCGGTCCCGTTGCCGCGATGATTTGCTGCATGCGTTCGACTTCACTGATCCGGCCAGAAATCACGGCGAGTTCGGCGCCAAAGCCCTTGAGGTCCAATCCACAGACGACGCTGCAGTGGCCCTGCTTCACGAGAAACATCCGAGACCCTGGCTCCAGACGCTCTTTGATCAGCGAGTACTCCCGCTGCGTTAGACCGAAGCCGTCCTGGTACTCCGTCTCATCGGCGTCGGGGTTCGGGAAGAACACTTTAGTTGCCGTCTGCTCGATGATTGTCCGGGCGATACTGCTTCGGATCGCATCGCTGGGGCTTTGGGTAGCGCAGCAGAAGACGCCATTGAGTTTGCGCCAGACCTTCAGGCCGTCTTTGGCGAACTGCTCGAATGCGGCATCGTCGAGGAGCCGCGAGAATTCGTCAGCCCAGCACACGAAACGGCGCCCATCCAGCAGTGATCGGACGCAATGGAAGAGATAGAGGCTGATCGGCGTTCTTGCCAGCTCATGATTCAGGAAATCCGTCACATCCACACCGATAATCGGCTGCGCTGACAACCGCCCTGAGACAACGTCCGTAGGGTTGTCGAACACCCAGGCATAGTCGCCTCCGGTACTTTGGCACCAGCGCGAAAGCCTCGCGTGGATCCCCTCGGCACGCGTCACATCGGTGAATTCGATGAGCCTCGACAACCGACGATTCTGCGGTTCCAACGCCAGCGTGCCGCGCAGCGCGTGGTCTAGGTCGCTCTCCTCGCGTACGCTGAGCGGCAGCGGTCCCCTCGCGAGGCAACGCAACCAGTGCTTCAGAAACTCGACGTTGGCCGCACTCTCGGGTAGTTGGAGCGGATTGAACCCCGTGGGTCGACCATTTCGCAGCGGCAAGTACTCCCCGCCCAAGGCACGGACGAGTATCTCGAGCCCGTGATCCTTATCGAACAGCACCTGCGTGACGCCCGCTCGCGCGAGCATGGCGACCATGAAGCCGATAAAGACCGTCTTTCCCGATCCTGTCGGGCCGCAGATCAGGGTATGCCCCGTATCCTTTCGGCTCCCGCCATCCGTATCCGACGGATCACTGGCATGAAGGGAGAAGTAATATGGGGAACGGGAACTCGATATCAGCAGCGAGAGTGCGTCGCCCCAGTGATTTCCCGTCGGCCGCCCGGTTGGGAAATTGTGAAACCCTGCCATCGCCGCGAGATTTCGCGAGGTAATGGGCGCCTTACGCGGTCGGTAGCTGAAGTTTCCAGGCAACTGCGCCCAATACGCGGCTTCGAGCGCGAGATCCTCCCGGGCGACGGTCATCCCGCTGTCCGCGAGCAACGATCTTGCTTGCGCAACGGCGTCGTTGAGCGCCTTCAAGCCAATTTCGGCATCGGCAGCCGACGCCGAAGGAACATCCGCCAGGACTTGCAACGTAAAGTGATGGTCGCCCATGACAAATTCGTTGCCGGTCAGCGCATCGAGCGCCTCGATAAGTTCCTCTGCCTGGGTGACCGCAAAGTCACCGGCATTTGCCATGCGCGCCTGTTGCCGCTGCAGCAGCCCCTGCCCCGCCGCCTTCGTGAGAAACGTAAATGACTGCGTCAGAACAAATGGGAACGGCGCCGACAGCAGCGCATCAAACATGCCGACTACCGTCGGGGTCGGATACTCCTTGATGCCGAGCATCGCCCCGAGGCGCGTACCGCTCGGCGAGCGCAACTCGATGACCTCTGACCCAAAGAGGGGTCTGGAGGTCGCAAGGACATCGCGCAGCGGTGCCCTCGGCAGCGGCATCGGCTGCGGTTCCCCGTTGATGAGCAACGCCAGGAATTCCAAGATCTGTGAATGTGGCCGGCCCCGCGCGGCGTACACCCCCAAGCGTTCCGGCTCATAGCGCGCCAGAGACGCCACTAAAACGTCAGCGACTTTCTCGCAGGTAGTCAGCGCGTCTACCAGTTCGGTGACCGACGTGCCGGCGGGCCCGCGGCTCAGCATCCGGGCGATCAGGCCCGGCGCCGCCCCGACGACCGGCCGGTAGAGGATGGAGAGGTAGATTTCATTGACCATGAGCACCTCATGGTCAAGTCTCTGGCAGTACCGTTGCGCGAGCGTCGCGGCGAAACCGGGCTGGCTGTCCCTGGCGGTCGGAGTCCGCTCTCGGCGCCGTATGATGTGGACCCAGAGCGCGAAATTCGGGCTGGCGATGTTGCGCCACGTGACGTTCAGTCGTTCGTGCCAATTGTTGAGTTCCTCGTCATCGGCGCTCTCGAAACTGGCGCCGGACAGTCGTAGAGTCTGGATGAAGTCCCCAGACTCCAGGCGAACGAGGTGCTCGCTGACCTGCGCGACGTAAGGAATGTACCGGGATGCGGGGAGTTCTCTCCGCGTGGCCGACTCCCGCGCTACGGCGGCCATGACAGACCCCCCGAATCGACGTGGGCGATTCGGACCGTCGGAGGATCACTTCGGCGGCCGGCACGATCGGGCCGACTCACCTCGAGGGGACTACAACTGCTTGCCCGCCAGACCCGATAGTTAGTGGCATACGCGGGAAGCCGTGTCTTCCCCCACAACAGCACGAGGTCGAAGAATCTCGGATCCCTGAGGCAAAGCAGAGCACATACGCCGTGGATTGGAACCGCGATCAGCAGGGTCAGGAGGTTTTTCGTTAGGAGAAACGCCTCCATGGCGAACACCAGATTCACGAGGAGCGCGGAGAACGTGACGCCCCACCGCATTGGCGGCCGTGTCACCGCCACGAACAGCGGATCGGCCAC
The DNA here is from genome assembly GCA_003137095.1 of Gammaproteobacteria bacterium. Taxonomy (GTDB): domain Bacteria; phylum Pseudomonadota; class Gammaproteobacteria; order Steroidobacterales; family Steroidobacteraceae; genus Bog-1198. The sequence continues at coordinate 8,707 of PLET01000005.1, read as the reverse complement.
CAGACCGGAACCCCTCACGGCCACGATGACCCGCCCCCCTCAGACGCCGAACATGCCGCGAATCCAGGTCACCATCTGGGGTGCCCCGAACACGACGGCGATCCCGACCATAGCGGCCATCGGCCATCCCCAGGAGATCCGGTTGGCCATGGCCATTATCCCAAGCGCCATCACTAAGATGACCGCGATGGGCGTGGCCCACGCCAGGATGTTGGTTTGCAGCGAATTGGCGCCCGTCAAAAAGGGCGACGTCTGCGCGAATGCGAGTTCCGGAGCCACGCTGAACACCAACGCCAGAACCCCAAAGATCGAACCAGTTCGCAGTCTCGTCCCGAGTGCATTCATTGTCTGTACTCCGATTCGTTGAATTCGTTGTCTCTCCACTTCCACCGGTGTCCGTAGACGGCCGGACGGCGGAGTCCCGCATGCCCATGCCATCACGGGTCCGGGTCGCGTTCGAGAGCGAGATTGGGGGCAAAACCCGGCAAAACCCCCGGGGTGCGGCAATGGATATTGGGATGGATTAGGAGGAAATACTCACCCAACCGAGTTGAGCCAGGGCGGGCGATCCTGGATCTGCACCGCCGCGAGACCGGACCGTGCATTTTCTGAAGGACGGGCGTAAATTCCCGGTTGCTGATGCTTGGTCGGGGGGCGCTATGAATCCAGTCTCTCAAGAACGCGCCGATTCACGGCACTGGGTTGCTGAAGGCGGGCTCGGAATCCTGCGCCTGTCTTGGAATGCCATCCGGATACCGACGCTCGCGCTGCTCGTCGTGATGGAGCCCATCGTGTGCGGGCTTCTCGGCGCCATCGCCGCGCTCGGGGTGGTCGTCAGCCTGATTTTCGAGTTTCTGGTGAAACTCCCGCACTACCCGTTCTGGCTGATGATGGGGATTTCGGCGGCGCTTGCCGCTTTGCAGGTTCCGTACTATCTCCTGATTCGCTTCCTGTCACGCTGACTCGGCACGCGAAACAGATCCGGCTGCGGCGATTCCTCTTTCGCTGGATCAGCGCCCCACTCTAGCGCGGCTTCCGATCTTCTATCGACATGGTCTCCGCAGTGTGTGCAGCTCCATCGCCGGAGGCTGCTCCGGTCGATCACGATCACTCCGCCGCATGAAATGCAATGACCGACCTGGAATTCGTGCCCAAGCGCGACCGTCATGATGAGCAGCACGACATGCTCGAGCGTCATCACAGTCTGCGGAACGAGCTCAAGGTACATTTCGTATGCGACGCATAGCTTCTGCCCCCGCCACACACTCGGCAGCTCACGCCGCGGGTTCGCGACGGTTTCAGCCGGAAGGACACCCAGCAGGTAACAGAGCCCGACGACCGCAGCGGATTCGCTACGGCTGCGTGCCGTGCCGAAAAAAAATGCGAGGCTCTGCGGCGAAGGCCCACGGCGGCGGCTCGCGTGGTTTTTTCCGTGCTCGTGATAATAGGACTGGTAGAGATTTCGGATGCGGTCGTCCGGCAAACCCGTCCAATCGCAGATGGTGTGGGTCCTCGCGGCGTGCGCAATCATGCGCAACGCCAGGTTGTAGCGTTGGAGGTCGCGATTGTAACGATGACCCCATATGCGCATCCCGTGATATTGCGCCCGCGATCGATCGTTGCTAACCGAAACTGGACATAACCTCACCCCGAGTTATTGGCCAGAAGTGGGAGAAACTATCTATGTGAACTTTCAATAATTTGAGACAGAATGCTTGAAAAGGAGAACAAGAATAGGGGTACCAGGGACGGATTATGGAAAATTTGCCCGACGACGTCGGGCGACTCAGCACGTCACACTTATCGAACGCTAAAGACGCGCTGGCGCCCATCTGTGAGATCAACGAGCAGTGTCTCCAAATGCTCGTAAGCGTCGCGCGGCAGGTACATACCCCTCCGGAATCCTTTCTCCACCACCTCTTTTCCCTTATCGGCACTCTGGATCAAGCGGGCATGGCAACAACCGCGCGATTTCCGTTTCTCTTGGTGGACTTTGGATTTCGCGACTTGGCATGGTGGCACAGCATTACGCTGGCGCAGCGGCGCGCCGGCAAGGATCTTTCGTGGCTCGTGCCCTTTCCTCGCGCAGCGGCAATGAAACTCGCGCGCGCGACATTGACACTCGCCTGGCACACAGTCCGAACCGACACGGAAGCTACGTTGGTGCTATTGGGTATCAGTCCTCCCGTAGCAGAACACATTGCGTCGTTACGACTGCAGGACATTGACCGGATTGCCGAACGACACTACCGCCGCCTGCGACCTCGGTGGGAAGACCGACCTGCCGTTTGGCGCCAGCTCTTGGCGTGTTCGCGCGAAACCGACGTGAATGCGGCACATGAATTCGTGCTTCACGCGCTGCAGTTAACTGCGGCAGGCTCACTTCCGGTTACTTCGTCGCAGCGCGCGAGGAAAACCGCTCCCTCGACTTCATTGCGGCCATAACTGCTATTCACCAAACTGTCCAGAGGTCGGCCCTTCCGAAAGGCGACACCCGTAACTAGGGAATCTATCCGATTCTGGCGAGGATATTCTCGACGGCGCTAAAGGCCTGGTCGAGTGCCAGCCAACCCCCGTCGACCATGTCCCGCATGAAAACTCTTCAACGTGCCAATTTGTTCGGAAGCAGTCGATCGTACTCTTTTTTGACTACCAAGTAACACTCGCAGCTGCGCTTTTCCAATCGCTTTCGGTCGAGCACAGTTATATGGCCGCGCGCGTAGCTGATCAATCCTGCGTGCTGAAGTTTAAGCGCCGCTTCGGTTACGCCTTCACGGCGCACCCCCAGCATGTTTGCAATCAGTTCCTGAGTCATCACGAGTCGGGTGCCCTGCAGACGGTCCAAGCTCAAGAGGAGCCAGCGGCATAGTTGTTGATCGAGAGTGTGATGCCGGTTGCAGACGGCGGTTTGGGCCATCTGCGTAATCAGCGCCTGGGTGTAGCGCAAGAGCAAATGCAATACGGGGCCGGCGCGATTGAATTCCTCCTTCATGACTTTCGCTTTGAGCCGAAACCCCTGGCCGGCACTTTGCACGACGGCCCGACTCGGGGTGGACTCGCCGCCCATAAACAATGAAACGCCGATGATGCCCTCATTCCCAACGACCGCAATCTCAGCCGAAGCGCCATTCTCCAAGACATACAAAAGCGACACGATGGCGGTCGTTGGAAAGTACACGTGAGCGAGCGCGGCCCCCGACTCGTAAAGCACTTGCCCGAGGGATAGATCGACGAATTCTAGGAGCGGCATCCAACGCCCCGCTTCGGCCGGCGGTAAGGCCCCGAGCAGATGGTTTTGGCTAGGTTGGGCGGCTGCCCCCATTTGGTGCTTGTCCTAAACGATTGAAGACCTGAATCAAACGGCGCGCGCGCGGCACCTCTCAAGTCCTTGAGCAAAAATGAATCACGACTGCGGAAGCTGCCCCGCTGTGCGGTATCGAACATAGCGCACTCCGTAAGCATTTCCAAGTCATGTCGGCCGCCGTATAGACATCCGCTCATTCCAAGCCCTAACGTGCCGCACAAACCACAAACTGTTGGCTTCCGTGAACGGAATTTGGGGTCAGCGGCTTAGCCACCCTTGAGCGCACCATTTAGCTTGAGCACCCGTCGTTGACAGCGAACACGAAGGGCCACCGTGTTCCGAAGCATCCGACGGGCGCTCATTCAGGGGCCGCAGATGCGAGCGTGCGACAGCGAACAGACGGATGCGCGGACGTCGAATATGGTCGACCCGACATCTTCGACGATCATATTTAAACACAATCAGGAACCCTCATGAGAAAGCTGGCGCTGATAGCAATTGGATTATCTGTGGCTATGGCGAATTATGCGCTCGCCGATACGCTTCCCAAGACCGCGACCACCACGGCGACGGGGGTCAAACCCGTGAAGGCGGTCAAGGCCACCGAATTAACGTGCGAGGAATTCCTGTCGTACGATGAAGTTACAAGACCACAGATCGTTTACTGGTCGGAAGGGTTGAACGGCAAGGGCAAGCCAGAAGATGCTGTGATCGATATCGATAGGATAAACAGCCTTGTTCCTGTCTTGGTCGAGGATTGCACGAAGGATCCAAAGAGCTCGTACTGGCAGAAGATTAAACGGGAATTTAAGAAAGTTTTCTGATGTCGGACTAGCTCACCGCGCAGGGTTTTAACGGACTCGCCGGCAGATACACGGTATTCCGGCAGGACGCTTCCACGACAAGCCTTAGGCAGGCGGCGCGATCGCGCTGACTTGCTCGATTGGGCGCCGGGTCGCGGCCGGCCGCCCTGCGCGACGACTTCCAAACCGGCTACAAAACCGGTTGATTTGACTCACTTTTGGACGCGGAAGAAACATCGACGTGAAAATGCTCTCGTCCCAGCGCAAGCAACGATTCCTCATCGGGGTGATCAATCGCCTCGACGGTAAAGACTTGCGACGCGAGATTTGGGCGCAGGTGATCCATGTACGACTTAAACGCCGATTTGGCATTTCCTGGGCCGGTCACGACGATGCCTGCCATCTCACCGAGCGTTTCGGCGACGCGCCGAAAGAACTCGCTATCATCCTGCAGATTGCCGCCCGCCTCCCAACCCCCTCGTCGATGATGCAAACGCTGCAATGAAGTGTGGGAATTTACCTGCACTTCCGACTCATCGTCTCGGGTGAATCGGTACACTTTTGCTTCCCGGTGATCGATCCATACGATCGCGTGATGAAGCTGGCTCATTTCGAGGTCTCCTGCGGTAAATGGGATGCGGATTATACGGTCTCGTGGCGTCGCGGCGGTTCGCTAGACCATGGAAACCTGAGATGTCAGGCGAGTCGGGCTTGCGTGCCTAATCGCACGGACCTTACTCACAGATCGATCGTAACAATCAAGTGCGGCCCAGCGGGAATATGCGCGATGAGGATATTGCCTCGAGGAGCCACACCCTACTACCTCGAAATCGAGAATCTCGCCACAGAAGCACAGAAGCTCGTCAGGCCGCCGCTGCAGGTCTGGGTAACTCCGCCACCTTGAGCACACCGTTGGGCTTGAGCACCTCGTTGCCCGCAAGCGCGAGAGCCAGCGTGTTCCCATAGGGATTCATGCTGTCGACCATCGAGCTCGGCATCAGGATCGTCGCTCCTCGCTCCTTGGTGGTTTCATAGATGATGTTCATCGCTCGAAGTTGCAGCGCTTCGGGATGTCCCGCGTAAGTATTGGCTGCCTCGACAAACTGGCCCGCGATCGCCGCCTCGGCCGATCCCAGGATCACCCGCGCCTGTTTCTCACGCTCAGCCTGTGCTTGACGTGACATCGCATCTTGCAAAGCCACGGGGATCGCGACGTCGCGGATTTCCACTGAGCTCACCGATATACCCCAGGGTGCGGTTTTCTGACCAATTTCAATCTTTAGTTGCTCATCCGCATCCTTGCGATCCGATAAAAGTGAAGCCAGCATCGAGGAGCCGATCATCTCGCGCAGCGACGTTTGAGCCACCCGATCAATCGCTTCGCGGTAGTTGGTAATCGCCAATGCGGCCTTCTCCGCGTCTTGGACGTGCCAGAAAATGATGGCATCGACGTTCACCGGGACCGTGTCCTTGGTGAGCGCCTGCTCGGCATTGAACCCCGTCGTCTGGATGCGTCCGTCGATGACCGCGACAACCGCGTCGATGACTGGAATGATAGCGAAAAGGCCTGCCCCCTTGACGCTTTGCAGCTTCCCCATCCTCAAGATCACAAACTTCTGCCACACATTGGCCATCTTCAGCGATGCCCCGACCAGCACCGCGACCACGAAGAATGCAGCCCCGACATACAAATTGACGAAATAACCGGTGCCTGCGGCGGCGACTATCAAGACAAACACCAAAAAGGCCGTGATCGGGTTCATAGTGGATACCTTGATGAATTCGGAATTGCTCGGTACAAGGCGCTTCGCGGCGTCGAGCACGGTCGGCCGGGAGTCAGTCGTGTCGTCGATCATCGACTTGCCGAGCTAAAAAGAGGTCCCTCGGAACGCGCGGCGACCGCGATCCAGGCGCCTAGGTCCGCATGTGCCTCGTGGCTCGTGCGAAAGGAAGCACCGTGCACGGCGGAACGCAGATGCAATGTAGCCCTTGCGGTCCGCCAAGTCGACGACCCGGCCGCTAACTTCGTGAGAGCAAGTCGCGCGTCAGTTCCCGCGGGTCGTGTCCGTATTCGGCATGCAGGTGACGTTATCATGACCCGGAGGCTACGCGCACGACCTAACTACGTCGGTGCGGTGGCGCGCTTATGCGAAGCGTGGCCCGCGCCTCGATTGCCGGGTGGTACATTGCTCTGCAAGAACCAATCCGCCTACGCGATCGGGTCTCCGCGATTTCATAGGCGGCTTCCAGAGCAGGTCACCCACGATGTGAGCGCGCCCCTCGATCTGCAAACACCGAGCTCATCTACCGCCTACAGGTGAGTTACTGGCGGTAACGCAGACTGCGCTCGTTCCTCATGCCCCATCAACCCACGCAGATTAGACAACGGAGAGACGCCCGAGGTCCACTCGGTTAGTTTTGGCTATTGGGGAATAGAGTCGGCAGTTCTGCAGTTAGATGGTCGATTCTGTCGTATGACGCCGTGGCTCATCGTTCCAATACCCCCGTCGTCCATAATGTCGATAGATTCTCAGCTCCTGATCGCGATCCAGCTGCGAAGCCGAGCGATACGGTGGAGAGCTTTTTACAGCGTCACGTGTCAGATCAACCGCGACCGTAAATCCTTCCCACTCGACATCGGAGATCCACTGCGGTGCGACGAGCACGTGGTGACCACCCCACCAGTTGCTGGTGTTGACTATCATATATCGAATCGACCATGTCTCCTCGTCGACGAGAAAGCCTTGCACGTGGCCGATTTCTCCATCGGTCGCGTGGACGTGATACGTCATGATCGCCTTGCAACTACGCAGATGATGATCGTCACGCATGTGCAATACTGCGGTGATGTGGTCCGCCGGCGCTGGGCCGTTCCAATAGCACGGGTAGTCGTAGTGGGGGTCGAGGTAGGTCGCTGCATGTTGGCGCGTTACCGGCTTGTCGGTATCAATGTTGGGGCTATCCTTAACCTGCTGCTTGGTAATTGGCACGGATAATAGTCTTGCCTCCCAGTTCGGTTTGCCCAGCACGAGGGGCGAGATTAGTACTTTTCGCTTTGAATGCCAGGTGCCGGTTTCGACCACAAAGTAGCGGATGACCCACGCTGCGTCATCAAAGTAGAAATCCTTTACTTGACCGATCGTGCCGTCGGTTGCGTCGATGGAGTAATCTTCCAAATCCGTGAGGGTACGCAACATAAACCTTTCTCCTCAAGTGGTCCGAACAGACTCTCGACGAACACATAGGGATTCGGAGCGGCGAGCAGCCCACTGATTTTGGCGGGTATCGAATGAACTGTCTGTACGTTAAGGCACACTCGAAAGTCCGTCAGGCTCACATCGTCAATGCTCTTTGTGGCTCATCTCTTCGAACGGTCGCATGCGAGGATGACGCAAGCCACCTTCTTTTTTCTCGAACCCCCGCTAGGCACGGGCCGCCAGAAGGCCATCGATAATCCCAGGAGGCGATCATGACACGCGCTCACGTTGATCGAACGAAAACTACGGCGGAGCAGCGCATGTTGCGAAGCGCCTCGATTCCCGATTTCCTTGATTCTTCCCACGAATGGCGACGCCTTTTCGCAGAATCCTGGGGCACATTTCTCCTCGTCCTCGTTGCCGCCGGAGCGGGGGTTGTAAGCGTCCAGAGCGGGGGCGCTGTAACCTTGAGTATGAAAGTCATTGCACCGGGACTAATGGTCATGGCAATAATCTATTTCATGGGCGCGGTCGGGGGTGCACATCTAAACCCTTCGGTTACGCTGGCGTTTGCGGTACGGCGCAATTTTCCGTGGCGACGCGTGCCAGGTTATCTTGGCGCACAGTTCGTCGGAGGTGTTGCGGCCGCGGCTCTCTTGCGTGCCATGTTCGGCCCGATAGGGTTGATGGGCGCAACGACATCGGGTCCGGGCGTGAGTGACATAAAGGCGCTGATCATGGAAATTCTATTGACAACCGGGCTGATCAGCACAATTCTCGGCACTTCTTCGGGCGCCCGTAATATCGGATCCAACGGAGCCCTGGCGGTGGGGGGCTACATTGCATTGGCCGGTCTTTGGGCTGCGCCCATCAGCGGCGCCTCGATGAATCCGGTGCGCTCATTCGCCCCGGACCTAATCCGCGGCGATTTGTTGACGACGTGGATCTATATTGCGGGTCCGATGATGGGGGCAATGCTGGCTGTGGGCTTCGAGTGGATTTTAAAGGGCCAAGCAACCGCCGCTGGCACTCTGGCCGCGCGGGGTGAGTGAATTTGACTCGCGATCGTATGGATGCCTTGCAAATCGCTCCGTAGAAAGTCGGGGGTCTCACGGGATCGCCGAGACCCCCGGGGAACCCGATTTTTGGCGCACGTGCGGCATCGTACAGACATCGTACCGAGAATTGGCTAACGTATATGTGACCCTACACGACCGGTGATCCCCGCAATTCCGCGGACCATGGAATCTGAGGTGAGCATGAACACTCCACGCCAGCCAAACGTCCGCCCCGGCACGGCGCCTTTTCTCGGACAGATTCGCAACGCCGGCACCGTGCCTTCACCGGCGTCCTCAATTGTCGGGTCTGTTGTGTCGGGGCGGTCGATCGCGCCTGTTGAAGCG
>PLET01000029.1 GCA_003137095.1 Gammaproteobacteria bacterium | reverse complement strand
CGGCTGCCGAGGTGCAACCGGCTGCTCCCGCAGTGCGCGGGCAGCTTCAGTTCGTTGACGATGTAGCCACAAGTAGCTACAATGCCTCTCGTGAAAACCGTGGGCGTCCGTGACCTCAAGAACAAGCTCAGTGAATACCTTCGCCGAGTGCGGCTGGGAGAGAGAGTTCTGGTGACCGATCGGGGAGAAGTCGTGGCCGAGCTTCAGCCACCCGGGCAAATGCGCGGCGATCCGTCGGTGCCGGCGGGACTTCAGGCACTGGCAAAACGTGGCGTCCTCACCNNGACGAGCGCGGCACTCGGTGAATCTCTACGCGGAGTCGAGTGCGGTGCTGGCATGGCTCCTTGACGAGCAGACCGCACCGGCGGTGCGCCGGCTGCTCGGCGAGGCCGAAGTCATTGTCGCTTCGGACCTGACGCTGATCGAGTGTGATCGCGTATTGCTGCGGGTGGTGGCGCTCAAGGAACTGACCGAAGCTAAGGCGGCCGACCGACGCGCGCACCTGATCGCGGCTGCGGCTCATTGGCATGTTCTGCGAATTGCGGCCGAGATCGTCGATCGCGCGCGTCAGCCGTTTCCCAGTGACCCAATTCGGACACTCGACGCCATTCACCTCGCATCGCTTCTCGTCGCGCGTTCCGCGGTCGTCGGGCTCAGACTACTGAGTCTCGATGAGCGCGTGCGCGAAGCTGCGAAAGCGTTGGGTATTGCCGTCGAGCCTTCCTGAGCACGGCTGCAGCGAGTCGGAGCGGATCGGACGCCCAGCTGCGTCGTGCGAAAGTCGCGGTGACCATAAAGGCGGTTTCGGCATCTATCGCTGTCTATCGGCCCCAAGCAAAATATTGTGACGGTCAATCTGACGGTAAAATTTGCGCGCTCCGAGGCCAAGTCTTTGTCTATCAGATGCTTATAAGTGCCGGAGACAATTGAGTGGGAGTGAGGAGGCTGCCTACAGAGCTTGCCACGGCTCGTTCTCAATTCGGAACCCCGTAAACCAGGGCGAAACTGGCAATAACTCGATTGTACCAACGCAACCTGTCCACCTCGCGATATTAAGGGCGAAGCGCGGTTTTGCCGCCTGGAACAGCAGGTACAGGCTGTGCCCGTTCTACGCTGTTTCAATTGTCGCTTGTGGTGATCGACCGGGCGCCATGCATCGATCGCTCGCGCCGCAGCTTGATGCCATACCAGATACCTGCGGCCAGCGCGGCCAGCATGAGGGATCCGAAAACCCGTGCCCAAACTTCCGGTGGCAAAAGGATGCCGCCCAAGACAAAGGCGAGCCCCAAGCCCACGAGCAGCTTGCCTCCGAAGCGAAGCATCCGGCTTGCGTCCCAGGAATCGATTTCAAAGCTGTTGCGCCGTGGCGGCACGGGCATCTTGGGCGCGATATTACCCATGATCATGAACATGATGCCGATCATCACCGAACCGCCGCGGGCAATACCTAGTCCCGACGGCGAAACAACGCCCATGGACCGCGCCACTATGAAGACCTGCAAAACGGCCATGACAACGCTCGTGGAAACGATCCACTTACCGCTCCAGCGCCGCAAAGAGGGTAGCGATTCCATGGGCAACGCCAGCCATTGAATGAAGGGCGATAACATAAAAAGCAGCAGAGAGACCGGTGTGGCGAACAGCACCAGACCACTGACGGAATTGTGACTGCCGGGTCCGCCGAGCGGCATTTGCCGCCAGTCCGGCAGCAGGCTCAGCTGCCAGATAGCGGCGCCGGTCGTGGCGAGAAAGGCAGCGACGAAAATCCACAGCGCCTTGCGGTCGATCATCTGGCTTTCCCGGTAGCTTTTTTCAGTGGCATGGGGTTGGGCAGGCCGATACCCACCGTCTCGGCGAAGGCCAGCAGCGCTTCTTCCAGCACCGAGACTTTCAGCATGTACGTGATGACCGTGCCGCTCTTGCTGCCTTCGATCAGATCGGCTTCGCGCAGGATTGCGAAATGGGCCGAAAGGGTGGGCTTGGCGAGGGAAAAATGCTTTGCTAGGGCGCCTGCAGTCATGGGCTTTTTCCGCAGCAAATGTAGGATTCGCCGACGCGTAGGGTCTGAAAGCGCCTTGAACACCAAATTCATAATTCGATAATGAGCGAAATACAGAATCATGTCAAGCGCGATATGGAAAGCGACGAAACTGCTGAACGCTCGACTGTGCGCGAGCGCCAATCCGTGTCACCTGTGGCTCGAGCTAGTGTCAGGATCGGGCATCAAGATGAGAAGCGCGAGTCTCCTCGCGACGATTATCGCCTTCGGCGGCTTGTATCTCTGCTTGATCAAAGTTGGCGCGTAGACGTGCGTCAACCTCCAACCACTAGGTCGGTGCCGGAGAGAGTGCGTCAGCCGTAAGGGGCTTGATCTTGGGCCGTTTCTTTTTGGCGGCATGCCATAAATCAAACGCGGCCTGCATGGCGAGCCACGATTCTGCTGACCCTCCAAGAGCTGCTGCCAGGCGAATGGCCAATTCGGCGCTAACGGCCGCGCGGCCGTTGACTACACGTGAGAGTGCTACGCGCGAAACGCCTAGCCGTTTTGAAAACGCAGTCACCGTCATTCCGCCGTCCGACCGTAGAACGGTATCCTGCAGTATTTCCCCGGGGTGCGGTGGGTTGTGCATGCGTGTCATTGGAAAAATCCCTCAATCAGTGATAGTCCTGATAATCGACCACGATTGCATCGACGCCTTCGAACATGAACGTCAGTCGCCAATTCTCATCTACCCACACTGACCAGTGACCCTGAAGATCACACTTGAGCGGGTGCAGACGCCACCCCGGGGAGGTTCATATCCTCAGGTCCGAGTGCCGCGTCTAACTGACCCAGTTGAAGCCGCAAGCTCTTCGCGTGCTTTGGTTGAATACCCGCTTTTGAACCAGTGCGAAAAAAACGTTCCAGCCCGCTATGGCGGAAACCCTTGATCATGGAGCAGTGTATCTCATGGCGATACAGCGCGCAATTCTGACGGCGTCCACCGCGATGTCGGGGACATCGTGTCCCGAACATTGTCGCCATCTATCGCCGTCTATTGCCCTCAAGCGGAATGTTTTGGCGGTAGATCTGACGGTAAGTTTGGCGCACCCTCAGTAGAAATCTTGTTATTTCAGGTACTTAAAAGTGCCGGTGACAATTGAGTGGGAGTGACCGGACCAGGGCGCTTCCTTAGTTTCGCACGATCGGCAGAGAGGGGGAACCCTGAGTTTCGGGGCAATAACTTACCTCTATCCATCGCGCGCAGATGGCGCCGGAGTCGCTTCGGCTACGTATTCCTCAATTCGATCCCGGTCTCCCGTAGCGTTTGCCTGACCAGCAAGGCCGAATAGAGGGTCAAGATGTTGTGCTGGATTGTCTCCAGCGAGCCGGTGAGACACCAAACTCTCGCTTGAACGCGCGACCGAATGCGGCGATGGACCCGAAGCCGGCGTCGCTTGCGACTTTCTTCATGCCGCGATCGGACGATGCAAGAGCGTCAGCTGCGAGGTGAAGCCGCCACTGCGAAAGGTATTGCATCGGTGCCTGGCCCATGATGCGGATAAACCGTTCGGCGAGTGTAGAACGTGACGTGCCGCTGCCCGCGGCGAGGTCCTCGAGCGTCCATGGCCGGCCCGGTTCGCCGTGTATCAGCGCCAGAGCAGCGCTGACATACCGATCCTTGAGACCGGCCAGCCAACCGCTTGACGGCTCGTGAAGCGCGTCCACGTGCGAACGCACTGCCTCTACGAACAGCAATTCGGACAGTTTGCACAGCACTGCTTGCATGCCCGGCCTTGACGCTCGGTCGGGGCGCGAGTGCATATCCCTCACCGCGCCGGAAAGCAGCATGGCGGCGCTGTCGACTCCCACCCGAAACTTTAGCGCACGCGGCAGCTGCACGATTAGGCGTTCAGAAAGTGCGCGGTCGCAGGTAAAGAACCCGCAGACGAGTTTCGTCTTAGCTCCGCCGCCACCATAACTTACCCGGGAAATCTCGTCGGCGCGTGTCAATGCGATCAGCCCTTGCGTTGTGATTGGTTCGGGTTCGAGCTCCGCATCGCTGGCGAGCTGGTGTACGTCGCCGTGCGGAAAGCAGACGACCTCGGGCGCCTC
>PLET01000002.1 GCA_003137095.1 Gammaproteobacteria bacterium | reverse complement strand
CGCGCGGAGGAATTCGTCGACTATCTGAGGCCGGTCGTCCTGGTCGCGCTCAACACCGGATTACGTCGCGGTGAGATCCTGCAGCTCGAATGGAAGGATGTCGATCTCGACGGCAAGTGGATCACCGTCAGCGGCGCCATCGCGAAGAATGGCCAGACGAGACGGGTACCGTTGAATGCCGAGGCGGTCGCCATCCTGCAGGCATGGCGCCAGTTTCGCAGCCGTCGTGCGTCGGCAGCACGGGTGTTCCCTGGTTCCGACGGTGAAGGGCTGCAGCGGATCGACAAGGCGTGGAGATCATTGANNTGGGTCACGCGGACATCACGATGGTTCTGCGCTACGCCCACATGTCACCGGATCGCCTGGCCATGGCGGTCGAGCGGGTGGCACGTGCCGCGGAACCGGCGCCGAACCCGCCGACGCCCCAGCCGCCGGGGTCCGGAGCGGACGGCGCCTCGCCCACGCCCCCATGATCGACGGGGTGATTCTGGCTTCTATGCTGATGACTTGGCAGGAGCGCCTTCGATGGCATATACTTTTGTATATGCCATCGTAATGGAGAGCANNGTGATTCTGTCTCCCCGCCCCGAAGACTGGACCGCTTATCTGACCTCGGGACCGGTTGCCTCCAAGGAATTCATGGAAGCGGTTGACGATCTTCGGGTCCAAGAGCGCGAACTCTAATGGCGGAGTACCTGCTGGACACCGATATATCGTCCTACATCATGAAGCGTTCCCATGAGGCCGTTCTAAGACGGCTGCAGACGGTCCCGATCGGTGTCATCGCCATTTCCGTCATCACCAAGTCAGAACTCCTTTACGGAGTAGAGGTCTCCCCCCGGCGGCAACAGGACTCGGTGGCGCTCAGCGAATATCTGCGTCACGTTGAGGTCCTGGATTTTCCGGACGAAGCTGCCTCGCACTACGCGCAAATTCGCGCTGCCCTCAAAGCGAGTGGCACGATGATCGGCGCGAATGATCTGTTCATCGCGGCTCACGCCCGTTCGCTCCGACTGACTCTCGTGACCAACAACACCGGAGAGTTTGGTCGAGTACCGGATCTAAAGATTGAAAACTGGGCGGCATAGCGCAGACGCGATGACCCTTGCCCNNAGCCCGCGTTTGCACGCGGCGTTGGACACGGGCTGCTCGAACTTGGGCTGCGCGAGGTCGGCACCGCTCTGCCTTCTGAATTTGCCTACTGGCGCGATTTCGCTGCGCGGTACGTCACGGTGCTGTGCACGTCGATGCACGGACTGCCCGCGGATGGCGCTACGGACGTGGGCGAGGTGCCGCCGCCGCCGGCAGAAGCGTTGGCGGCGCTCGTCAATTCGGCACCGCCGATGCCGGGTGGCGAGCATCTGACCGCCGAGGTGCTCGCCGATCTTTGGTCCAAGATCGATGTGGCATTCCGTCAGGAACGCGCGCACGCGAAGGCGACGCTGCAGGAATTTCTGCGGACCGGCAATCCCGCCTGGCACCTCGTCGGCCGCGTACACTTCAACCTTGCCGAGAACCGTTCCGACGAAGAGGCGCCATTCGCGTTCATCGCGACCTACACGACGCAATTGTCGGCACAGGGTCGCGCGCAGCATCTGCCGCTCGGTGAGGCGCTGCGGGAGTATGCGGGGGCGCGCAACAAGTCGCGGCTCCTCGCGCTCCTGAAGCCCGTGCAGGAGGGCTCGGCGCAGTGTCCATGGCTGCGTGAGATGGTCGAGTCCGGGGAAATCTATCATCCTCTGCGCTGGACGCCCGCGGAGGCATTTCAGTTCCTGACGGACACGCCGAAGCTCGAGGCAGCGGGGATCGTTGTGCGTGCCCCGAGTGCGTGGAAAACGGGCCGGCCCGCGCGACCTAAGATCAGCGCGAGCGTCGGCGCTCGGGTGCCCTCGGTCCTCGGCAAGGATGCGCTGCTCGACTTTCACGTGGAATTGACGCTCGGCGAGGAGCGACTCACGGCCGCGGAGATTCGGGCGTTACTCAAAGGTTCAGTTGGCTTGCAGTTCCTGCGGGGCCGATGGGTCGAAGTGGACCGCACGAAACTTTCGCAATTGCTCGATCGATTCCGCGCCGTCGAGGCGGCCGCTTCGGCCGGCGGTCTTCCCTTCGCAGCGGCGATGCGGCTGGTCGCCGGNNAGATTGCGGCAGGCCCGTGGCTCGCAGAGACGCTGCGAGGCCTGCGCAGTCCCGGGGGTCTGGCCCGTGTCGATCCCGGATCCGCGCTATGCGCGACCTTGCGGCCCTACCAACAGGCTGGTGTGCGCTGGTTGTATCTGCTGCACCGGCTGGGGCTTGGCGCTTGCCTCGCCGATGACATGGGAATGGGTAAGACGATCCAGGTCCTGTCATTACTTCTTGTATTGCAGCAGGAATTCACCCGCGAGCGACGCCCGCCAGGGACCGCATCGAGCAGCCTTCTGGTCGCACCCGCGTCGCTGCTCGCGAATTGGGCTGCGGAAGTCGAGCGTTTTGCTCCCACGCTCAAAGTGCTCATCGCGCATCCCTCGTCCATGTCCGCGGCCGGTCTCAAGTCGATGGCGCCCGAGGGCCTGGCGAACGTGGACCTCGTGATCACGAGTTACGGCGCGCTACTGCGCTATGACTGGCTGACGAGTACGCGCTGGCAGGTGGCGGTCATCGATGAGGCACANNACCGGAACGCCGGTCGAGAACCGTCTCTCGGACCTCTGGTCGATCTTTGATTTCACGCACCCGGGGTTGCTGGGTTCGGGTCAGGCATTTGCGAAGTACGCGCGGCGCCTCGCCGAGGCAGGGAACTTCGGGCCGCTGCGTGAACTCGTCCGTCCCTACATCCTGCGGCGTCTGAAAACCGATAAGTCGGTGATTGCCGATTTGCCGGACAAGACGGAGCTGAAGGCATTCTGCCATCTGAGTCCGACTCAGGCGGCGCTGTACAGCCAAGCGGTCGAGGAACTCGCCGAGGCGCTCGACACGGCGGACGGCATCAAGCGCAAGGGCGTCGTGCTGGCATTTCTCATGCGCTTCAAACAGATCTGTAATCATCCATCGCAGTGGCTGGGCAACGGATCATGGGCGGAAGCGGACAGTGGCAAGTTTGCGCGGTTACGGGAACTCGTCGAGGTCATCGCTGCGAAACAGGAGAAGGTGCTGATATTTACGCAGTTCCGCGAAGCGACCCAGCCGATCGCGGCATTCCTCGGCGGTGTCTTTGGTCGCGAAGGGCTCGTGCTGCACGGCGGAACCCCGGTTGGCAAGCGAAAGGAACTGGTGCGCCGGTTTCAGGACGATGAGCTGACGCCCTTCTTCGTACTCTCGCTCAAGGCGGGAGGTGCCGGGCTCAATCTGACGTCGGCCTCGCACGTGATCCACTTCGATCGGTGGTGGAATCCGGCGGTGGAGAATCAGGCAACCGACCGGGCGTTTCGCATTGGTCAATCACGCAATGTGCTGGTACACAAGTTCGTATGCCGCGGCACTGTCGAGGACAAGATCGACCGTCTGATCGAGTCGAAGCAAGTGCTCGTCAAGGACGTGCTGGAGGGCGGTGCGGAACTCCAGTTGACGGAGCTCGGGGACCGCGAATTATTGAAGCTGGTGGCGCTCGATATCCACTCGGCTCGCGCGGAGGTTTGACGTGGCCAAATCGTCGGGGCGATGCTGATGTATTTTCGATGGAAACCGTATGTACCCGTAGCGGCGCGTCGGGAGAAAGCCGCGAAGACCGCGGCGAAGCTCGTCAAGAAGGGGCATGCGCTGTCACCAGTCACCGCGAGCCGCGGTGCAATCGCGAAATCTTTCTGGGGCAAGGCCTGGTGCGAGAATCTCGAGCGCTACAGCGACTATGCCAATCGCCTGCCGCGCGGNNTCGAGATCGCGGCCGTGGCGAGCATTCACTGGCAAGGTATTGCCCGCGACTGTGCCCGGTCCATCGATACACTCGTGGAACTGCTCCAAGGTCAATTGTCGGCGTCCGTGATGGAGCGCATCACGCGGCCGGGCAGCGGCCTTTTCCCTTCGCCGAAGGAAATCCGCTTTAGCTGCAGTTGCCCGGATTCCGCCACGATGTGCAAGCACATCGCCGCGACGCTGTATGGTATCGGTGCGCGACTCGATGCAGAGCCGCATCTCCTGTTCGGATTGCGCAAGGTGGACGCCAAGGAACTCATCGCGCAGGCGGGCGAGGGCGAAGCGCTGCCACAGAAGGCGCCACGCGC
>PLET01000035.1 GCA_003137095.1 Gammaproteobacteria bacterium | reverse complement strand
GAATCCGCGAAGTTCGGCTAGAATTCGGCCCATGGGCAATGATGGTGGCGGAAGTACCTGGCCGGCGTTGCTGACGCTGGTGCTGGTCGTCGAGTTCGGCTGCCTGCTGGCCGTCGGAGGGGTACCTGTGTTGCGATCAACGATGTAAGGCATGCCCATGCCTGCATGCGGGATCGTCCCAAAACCACCGGCGCGATCGCGCGCGCAAGCCGATGGTGCGCCCCCGTCCCCGCGTTGCCGTGGTGCGTGAACAGTCATGCCGGAAGGCTGCGAATCTGCGTTCCACGTTTTCGCCGAAGCCATGCCAAATCATGTTTGGACATCGCCCGCGGACGGCCTGCTCGATTGGTTCAACCAGCGCGTCTACGATTATTGCGGCGCGGTGCCGGGCGAACTCGACGGCCAGGTGTGGACCCGAATGGTGCACCCTGCAGATCTGCCGCTTGCGCAGCGGCGTTGGGCCGAATCGCTGCGTTCGGGCGAGACGTTGGAGACTGAATTCAGGCTGTTGCGCAAAGACGGCGCTTATCGGTGGCACCTGGCCCGTGCCGTTCCGATTGGCGCCCAAGGTCCGACCGCGCGCTGGATCGGCACGAACACCGATATTCATGATCAGAAAGCCGCGGTTCAAGCGGTCGCGCACCTGAATTCGACCCTCGAGCAACAAATCGCGGCCCGAACGTGTGAGCGCGACGGCGTGTGGCGGGTGAGCCGCGATTTGGTCGTCATGAGCACGCTGGATGGACGGGTGCGCGGCGCCAATCCGGCGTGGTCCGTCCTCGGCTATGCCTCGAACGAACTGATCGGCACGCGCTTCGAAGCGCTGATGCAGGAGTCCGATCAGGAAACTGCGCGCGGCTGTTTCGGCCGGTTGCGGCAGGGGCAGGCCGTGCGCGACCTCGATCTCCGGATGCGCGCCAACGACGGCTCGCATCCCGTGTACAGCTGGCATCTCGTACCCGATGCAGACACGGACGCCCGCGCCGCCAGGCGCGAATGCCGGCGACACGGTACTGGTCGTCGACGATGAGCCGACGGTGCGCATGCTGGTGACCGACGTGCTGCACGGCCTCGGCTATGCCACCATCGAGGCGGCTGACGGCGGCAGCGCCATCCGGGCGCTTCAATCGAATGCGCGCATCGACCTGCTCATCACCGACGTCGGCCTGCCCGGCGGTTTGAATGGGCGCCAGGTTGCCGATGGAGGACGCACATTGCGGCCGGACCTGAGGGTGCTGTTCATCACCGGATACGCGGAAAATGCCGTGTTTGGCAGGGGACATCCGGACCGTGGAATGCTGGTTCTGACCAAACCATTCACGACCGGCGATCTGGTGAGCCGCATCGGGCTGCTGAACGGACCCGTCGGCCGCAGTTGAATGCCCGGTTGGCGGTCGCGGCGACGCTATTCCGCCGTCACTTCGACGGTGACCTGCATGGACAGCAGATCATCGGAAGCGCCGACGAAGTCTCCCACCAGGGGCGCGGCTTGCGATGCATCACAGGCAACCGCCACTCGGATCAGATTCCGGCCGCCGATCAACGCGTTGGTCGGATCGAATTCCACCCAGCCGGCTCCCGGCAGATAGACCTGCAGCCAGGCGTGCGTGGCGCCGCCGCCCACCAACCCACCGGCGGCGCCGAGCAGCGTCTCGTCGTAAAGATATCCGGAGACGAAGCGTGCCGCCAGGCCGACGCTTCTGGCGGCTTCCATCATGAAGACTGCGAAATCACGACAGCTGCCGCAGCCAAGCCGGAGAGTTTCTGCCGGCGCCTGCACGCCGACTTGTTCGCGGCGCATGTACCTGAAATCATCCTTGATCGCCCTTGTCATCGCGGTCAGCACGCCGAGCGTGTTGCGCTCGGGGGTGGCTTCCACGTGGCGCTTGGTCCATTCGTCCACGCTGTGCTCCGGATCCGGATATTGCCGCTCCTTGGTGCGCCCCAGATCGGCGCTGTCATCCGCGCTGTAGCTGAAAGGCAGATTTTGCGCATAGGGCTCCACCCAGATGGTCGATTCAGCGATGGGGAAGTGCTCGGCCCGAAATGTTGACTCGAAATACAGTTCGGCGGATTTGCCGCCGAAGGACGTCACCGCAATGGAGTTGCCGAACACATCATGCATCCATCGCAGCTCGGTTGGCGGCGGTGCCACGATGAGGGAGGTGTCCAGCAGATGTAGATCATGGCTGTCCCGGGGGCGTGACATCAACCTGTGTTCGCCGAGTATCACGGGCTGCTTGTATTGATATTCGGTTCGATGCCGCACCGCCAATACGGTCCGGGCGGACACCTAGCCCCACTCCAAGAATCGTGCGTCGGTCATGGCAGCCTCTGAATGATCCACAAGCCGGGTTTACCCTTGGCGTTGAGCCCGAGGCTGATCAGCGCGGAATGGCTTTCCCATAGGCGCACCAACGGCAATCCCTCGCGACGGGCGCGACGCGCGAATTCCTCGATTCTGCCGGCGCTGCGGCTGGTACCGCCTCCCAATTCCGGCAGTTCGAGCCGATCGGCTTCAAAAATCTGCCGAAACCGCGTGCCGGGCGCAGGTGTCGCGACGCTCGCGGAGGCGACGTGATCCATCCCAAGATCCAGATTCAGCGACGCGGCGCGCTGTCGTCCGGTGGCGCGTGCAGACGGCGCCTCCGCCCGACTGCTTTGCGTCGAATTCGCCGGGTCGCGCCATCCGGGATTGGCGGCGAGCGACGGGGCGCCGAGTGCGCAGGCCAGCAGCGCAAACACGCATGCCGGCGCCGGCCGCGTGCGGGTCATGGGCGTCGCGCGCTCGTCAGGTTTCTGTGCAACTGGAATCCACATGGATTTCAACGGCATCATGCTGGGTCAAACCGCTCTGGTTCGCGTGGCCGCACAATGCGGTCTCCGCTGCGTGGCTGCTCGCGGTCCAAAGCACATGTCCCTTGCCGGCCGCGTCCGCGGTCAACGACACCGGGACCGAGGAGAATCCATAAATGGTTTGGTTTGCCAGGACCGGCCGATGAGAATTCGTGTTCATGTCGTACACCGTCACGACGATGTTCGCGGTGCTGTTGTTGGTGATCGCCACCGCGACGTCGGCGGTCGGCGCGGTGAAGTCGATCCCAGGTGCGAGCAGCGAGGCGCCGAGCAGCGTCAGTACGCCGTAGTTGTGGAACACCTGCATGAGTCCTCCTTTGCGTCGACAAACACGGCCGAGCACGGCGGCAAGTATTCCCGATTGGTCCGGGGCGCGGCGTCGGCGGCGGGCGGCGTTTGCTGTAGGAGGGTGTGAGCCAGGCATGCCCGCGGCAGGTGCCCCCGGTGCGTTGCGGCCAAGTCCTACAGACCATTGCGCACTGCGCCGACTGAGCGGTCCGGGGACCTTGATCGATGATGGCGACGACGGCGGATGTTCCGCCAGCGGCGGTCGTATGCGACATATCATTGGTTTGGGAGTCGTTCTGCCGTGTCTGCTAGTGGTGCGGTCCGCCATGGCGGATCCACCGGGTGCGGTCGTCGATCGGGGCGTCGATCACGGCAGATATATTTCCCACGCCGCGGATTGTGTTTCGTGCCACACGGCACCGGGGGGCCGGCCGTTCGCCGGCGGCGCAGCGCTCGACACGCCATTTGGAAAGATTTTTCCGCCGAACATCACGCCCGATCGCGGAACCGGCATCGGCGACTGGAGCCGCGAAGATTTCGCCCGCGCCGTGCGCGAAGGGGTGCGAAAGGATGGTGCGTTGTTATATCCGGCTATGCCGTACACCAATTACACCAAGATGAGCGATGCCGACATCGACGCTCTCTGGCGGTACATGCGCAGCATCCGACCCGCTGCTCACCAGGTGCCCGACAACACGTTTTCGTTCCCATTCAATATCCGGCGCGGGATTGCGGTCTGGCAGGGGCTGTACTTCCAACCCGGCCGCTTCGTTGCTGCCGCGGACAAGAGCACGAACTGGAACCGCGGTGCATACCTGGTTGAGGCACTGGGACATTGCGGTGCGTGCCATACTCCGCGCAACGTCGCTCAGGCGACGCAGCCGCAGCACCGATTGACCGGCGCGCAGATCGAAGGCTGGTACGCGCCCGATATCGGCAACGATCCGCTGTCGAGCCTGAATTCCTGGGATATTGGACAGCTGGCCGCATTCCTCCAAACAGGCCGCATGCCCGGCAACGTCAAGGCCTTCGGGCCGATGCAGGAGGTGATACACGACAGCCTGCGCTTTTTGACGGATGCCGACCTGTATGCGATCGCGGTCTATCTGAAGGATCAATCCTCGTTCGCGACTGCGCGAACCGCCGCCCGCGTGATCATGCCCCGCGAGCGCCTGGCGGCGGGCAAGAGTTCGTATGAGGAGCACTGTGCAAACTGCCATCTGAGCGATGGCAGAGGCCAGGAAGGAACGGTGCCCGCGCTCGCCGGCAACTCGGCGGTCGCAGCCGCCGAGCCTTACAACGTGATCATGGCGATGCTCTACGGTTTCGAGCCGCAGGGCACCTGGGCGGCAATGGCCTCATTTGCTTCGGCATTGAACGACGATCAGATCTCCGACATCGCCAATTACGTGAGAACCGCCTGGGGCAATTCGGCACCGCCCAATGCCTCTCCGTGGATGGTCGGGGATTGGCGCGAGCGGCAGCGCTCGGCCCCGCCGGATGCTCATCGCGCTCTGGTCTGTCCGATCCTAGCCGAGAATGTGATGCAACCCGCCTTGAGCCAAGGGCCGGACGCATGGAAGCAGGCAGCCAGGGATCAGGACAAACTGCGCCATCTGGTCGGCGCCTACATTGCGGCGAGACCGCAGGCATCCCCGGCGCAGATCATCGAAGCCATGACGACAGCGTACTGTCGCGCGATCGCGGCGGGCGGTGCATCGCAGGCGATTACCGACTCGCACATTGCAGAATTCTCACAGCAAGTGGCGGTCGTCCTTGCTCGCGGCAGCTCATGAGCATGCCGATGTCGACCGTTCACTCGGGCTGCTGCGCAACCTGACGGCGCGGCGCAGCCTGCCGCACCAATTCGTCGATCAGCAATTCGATCTGGTTCGCCTCGACCGGCTTGGTCAAGGAGCGGACGTTGGGACCCAATTGCGCCAGGGGCAGCGGCAGCGGATAGCCGGACAGTATCACGATCGGCGCTCCGGGACTGACGGTGAGAATGGCCTTCGCCAGGTCCAGCCCGGATTGCGCCGGCAGACTGAGATCGGTGATGACCACATCGCAGACCTGGCGGTTGAATTCACGCACGGCCTCCTCGGCCGTGCCGCAGGCGATCACCTGCCTGCCTTCGGTAGCGAGCAGTTCGCTAGTCAATTCGCGCACCAGCGCGTTGTCCTCGACGTACAACACTCGAACGGGGGGCTGCTGATTGGCCATCACGACAGCAGCGGATAGGTGATCGAAAGCGCGGCCTCGTCGCCGGTACCGCTCGACGTGGTCAGTTGGCCGCCGTCGGCCATCACTACGTGCCGCGCGACGGGTGCGATCAACGCATTCAAGTCCACGCCGCTGCGCAGTTCGTTCCAGTCGGGAATCCGCAGCGCCGAATCGATCCCGGCCCAGCCGAGCCGCAGCAAGGCGCGGCTGCTCTGGCGTTCGACGCTCACCGGCAGCCGCGATCCCCGCGGCATGGCCTCGACGGCATTGCCGATGAGCCCGAGTACCGCCATCCGCAGTCTGCCCTTTCTGGCGTGGATCATGATGCCCTCGCCCGCCGTCAAGTTCACCGCGAGATCGTTCGATGCCAGCATGTTTTGTAGAAATTCTACGACGTCGCCCAGGAGTACGCCAAGGTCCATGGGTGCCGCTTCTTGTTGCGTTGCGATCAAATCATCCAACACACGGGAGATCGCAATTTCATGATTTGCGATGGCGCGCTTGGCGAGCTCGGAGGCCTTGCGCGCGACAGCGGAGTTGTCTGCCGCCGCAGCGGCCGAGCGCGCCATCAATTCCACCGAACTCTGAATGGCCTGAAGTCCACTGCGCGTTTCGTGCAGATACGCCGGCCGGCAGCGGGCGGAAATATAATCATGCACGGCGGCTTCGAGGACACCCTGCAATCCAGGTTCGTTCATGAGTTCATGTTGCGCGTCGCAAGAATGTTGGGCACATCCCTTCCAATGGAAATGAAATATCAATATTGTTGCGGAACCGTCGATATTGTTGCCGAACGCTTCGCGCGAGCGATGTCCGTGGGTCGTTTATTTGCACGTAGGTGAATACCTACAAGGCGGGGTGGATGCCGGGAGTGGGGGATTGGGACGGTGCGCGTTGGGCATTTGCCGCCGGCGCGCTGTTCGCGGCGACCGCCGTGCAGGGCGATCCCACGCAGATCGAGGACTTGACGCGGCTCTCGCTGTCGGACCTTGCCAATGTGCAGGTGACTTCGGTGCTCAAGTCGCCGGAGGCCTTGAGCCAGGCGGCAGCCTCGATCTACGTGATCACACACGAGGCCATCGTGCGCTCGGGCGTGAACAGCCTGGCCGGTGCGCTGCGGCTGGCGCCGAATCTGCTGGTCACCCAATACGGAGCGAGCAGTTATATCGTTTCCGCACGCGGCTTTGGCGGCAACCCGGTGGCGCAGAATTTCTCCAACAAGCTGTTGCTTCTGATCGACGGGCGCAGCGTCTATTCGCCGCTTTTTTCCGGCATTTATCTCGATTCGCTGGATGTGGTCGTGGACGACATCGATCGCATCGAGGTGATCAGCGGGCCGGGCGCGACGCTGTGGGGCGCCAATGCGATGAACGGCGTGATCAACATCATCACGCGCACCGCCTACCTCTCGGATGGCACCTTGGTACGCGCCGACGCGGGCAATGAACAGCGTGCGCTCACTGCGCGCTATGGCGGCAAGACCAGCGACGAGACGTCCTACCGCGTCTATCTCAAGGGCTCCGACCGGAGCGCCGAGGAGCTGCCCGACGGGGCCAGTGCCGATGATGCCTGGGGCAAGGCGCAGGCCGGCTTTCGCATCGACCGGGCGACCGAGCGGGATCGGTTCACTCTGCAGGGGGATGCCTATCGGGGAACCGAAAATCAGCAGGGAGAGGGCGACCTGCGCATCACCGGCGCCAACGTCGTCGCGCACTGGCAGCATCACGGCGAGGGTGCCGACACGGATCTGAAGGCGTACGTCGATCAGTCCGAACGCATCGGTCCGATCGGCGGCGGCGCCTTCGTGCTGCATACCTATGATGTGGAATTTCAGCAAAGCGCGGCGGCGGGAAGCACGCAAGCCCTGGTGTGGGGAGCCGGGGAACGGGTCAATTCCTACGGCATCACCGACACCGCAACGCTGCTGTTCGTGCCAGCGGCCCGGCAGCTTTCTCTGGCCAACGTTTTCGGGCAGGACACCATAGCGCTGGGCCAATCGTTAAAACTGACCGGCGGCGTGAAATTCGAGGATGATCCGTATACCGGATGGGCGACGCTGCCGGATGGCCGCCTTTCATGGACCCTGCACGACGGTTCGGTGATATGGGGGGCGGCGTCGCGCGCCATCCGCGCGGCCACGCCTTTCGACCGGGAGGTGGTGGAAAAATTGGGCACGGTCGTCTACCTCACCGGCGATCCCGATTTTCTGCCGGAGCGCGTATCGGCCTATGAACTGGGCTATCGCTCCCGGCCGGCGTCCAATTTTTCCTTGTCGGTGGCGGGATTTTACAATGTGTACGACGATCTGCGGACCATCGAGACCGCTTCGAGCAGCGTGTTTTTGCCGCTGGTTTGGGGAAATCAGATGCGCGGCGACACCTACGGCGTCGAAGCCTGGGCGAACTGGCAGATCGCCGATTGGTGGCTGGTGTCCTCCGGCGTAACCGCTATGCGCAAACTGCTGTCCTTCAAACCGGGTGCCAGCGGCCTGTTGGGTCTGGCCGAGGCCGCGGATGATCCGAACGGACATGCCTCACTCAGATCGTCCATGAATTTCGGTTCGCGCCTGACCTTCGACGCCGTTGTGCGCTACGTCGGCTCGCTGCCGGATCCGGCGCTGCGCGCCTATGCGGAAATGGACGCGCGCATCGCCTGGCAGGCGGGTAAATTTTTGGAGCTCTCCCTGGGCGGCGCCAATCTGCTGCACGCCCGCCATTACGAGTTTCCAGCGCCCAACGGCGCAGCCATCAGCCGCAGCGTGGTGGCCGAGGCGCTATGGCGCAATTGATCGACTGTGCTGATTCCGGCCGCAAAGGCGCGCGATTGCGTGCGACGACGGCACTGCTGTGCACGCTGTTGGGATTGGCTGCACGGCTGTCGCACGCCGAAGACGCCTATTCGGAAGACGCGGTGAAGGCGGCATTCTTGTATCGCTTCGCCGGCTATGTGGATTGGCCACCCGCGCGTTCGCCGGCTGAATTCACCATCGCGGTGTTTGAAGCGGACGGTGTGGTGCGCGAGCTGCAGAAGATATTGCCGAGTCATCCCATCAAGGGTCTGGCGGCCAGGGTTCGACCCATCCGCAACATGCGCGAGCTCGGCGATTCCCAGATGCTGTACATCGGTCCGGGTCATGCCTACACGCTGCGCGTGTTGGTGGCCGCGGTGGGTGACAGGCCCGTGCTCGTGGTCACCGACGATGACGACGGCCTCGATCTTGGCGGTGCGTTGAATTTTCTGCAGGTCGACAAGCGGGTGCGTTTCGAGGTCTCGCTCACGGCAGCCGAACGCTCCGGCCTCCGGATCAGCTCCGAACTGCTGTCGGTTGCCACCCGCGTGCAGGGCGGCCACCTGCGCTCGGGTGTGTTCTGCACGCCGGGCGGCGAGTTGGAATCGACCTGCAACTTCAGCGTCGCCTCGCTCATCGGGTTGGGAGACCGATGAACGTCGGGGGCCCGATCTCCACCGCCGAACGTGCGCGCCGTTCGGTCCGCGGCCGGCTCATGATGGTGGTGCTGGTCACCACGGCAATCGCGGTCTTGCTTGCGGGAATCGCGATGCTCACCCAGGATCTGCTGGTTTACCGGCATTCGTGGGTTTCCGATCTGTCCACCGAGGCGCGGATTCTCGCACTCTCCACCGCGCCCGCGGTGGCATTCGACGATCAACCGGCGGCGGAGCGAAATCTCGCGGCCATGCAGCCGCGTTCGGCGGTACTGGCGGCCGCGGTATATACGCTGGACGGCACCCTGTATGCGGCATACGTGCGGGCGGGTGAGACCGCGCCGCCCGCGTATCTTGCCGTGCGCGAGGACGGGTCGCGCATCTCGGGTGATCGCCTCGAGCTCACCCAGCAGATCCGGCACAACGGCGAGGTACTCGGCACGATTTATCTGCGTGCGCGCTACGACGTCGTCGGCCGGGTGGAGGGCTATCTGAGCATTTTCGCGCTGGTCACCCTCATCTGTACGGCGGTGGCGCTGGCGCTGTCGAACGCGCTGCAAAAGACCATCACCGAGCCGCTCACGGCCATGGCCACGGTGGCACGCCAGATCGTCGACCGGCGCGATTATTCGCTGCGCGTCGGCGGATCCACGCGCGATGAAATCGGCATCGTCATCGACGCCTTCAACGGCATGTTGGACGAGGTGCAACATCGATCGCTGGCGCTCGAGCAGTCCAACACGGCCCTGCAGAACGAGGTGACGGTGCGGCAAGCCGCCGAGGCCGCACTGATCCGCGCCAACGCACGCTTGGAGAGCACCATGGCGGTCGCGGAGATTGGCAGTTGGACCTGGCTTTTGCGGGACAACACGTTCACCGCCGACAGGAATCTCGCGGCACTGTTCGGCGAGGAAGACGAGAGGGAACTCAGCGGCGATCCTGAACTGCATCATCGTCGGATCCATCCGGAGGATCTTGATTCGTTCATCGCGGCAAAGGCGGCGGCGCTGAGCGGCGGGACCTTCGTATCGGTGGAATTTCGGGTGGTTTGGCCGAACGGAACTGTGCGTTGGCTGGCGTGCCGCGGCAAGGCGCAATTCGACGCCAAACACAGTCCGGTACTGATGGCGGGACTGTTCATCGACATCACGGGGCAGAAATCCGCCGAAGACGCGGTGCGCGCCAGCGAGAAGCTGTATCGCGCCATCGGCGAATCGATCGACTATGGCGTGTGGGTTTGCACTGCTGACGGCCGAAACGTCTATGCCAGCGAGTCCTTGTTGTCATTGATCGGTATCAATCAGGAACAGTATTCGAACTTCGGCTGGGGCGACTTCGTGCACCAGGATGATGCCGCGAACACGATGGCGGCATGGCAGGAATGCGTGCGCAGCGGAAAACCCTGGTACCGCGAACATCGGCTGCGCGGCAAGGATGGCCAATATCATCCCATCCTGGCGCAGGGCGTGCCCATCAAAACCGACGATGGGTTTATATCCGGCTGGGCGGGCATCAACCTCGACATCAGCCGACTGAAGCGCACGGAGCAGGCGCTGATCCAGGCGGATCAGCGCAAGGATGAGTTTCTCGCCACTTTGGCGCACGAATTGCGCAATCCACTGGCTCCGATCCGCCATGCGGTGAAGCTGCTGGAGGCCCCCAGCGCCGACGAAGCCCAGCGCAAGTGGGGCCGCGACGTGATCGCGCGCCAGGTGCACCGGATGGCGCTGCTGCTCGACGATCTTCTGGATGTGTCGCGCATCACTCGCGGTCGTCTGGCGCTCAAGCGCGAACGCGTCAACCTGGAGTCTCTTGTGTCCTCGGCGGTGGAAACCGCGCGGCCGCTGCTCGACGCCAAAAATCACGACTTGAGAGTGAGTCTCCCGGCCGAATCCGTCGATTTGCAGGTCGATCCGCTGCGACTGTCGCAGGTGCTGTCAAATCTGTTGACGAACGCCGCCAAGTACACCGATGCAGGCGGACGGATTACGCTCGCCGTCTCGATGGCGCCCGAGGAGCTGCGGATAACGGTGAGCGACAACGGCATCGGTTTGTCCGCGGCCGCGATTCCCAATCTGTTCGAGATTTTTTCACAGGTCGAGTCGGCGCTGGACCGTGCCGACGGCGGCCTCGGAATCGGTCTGGCGCTGGTGAAGGGACTGATCGCCTTGCATGGCGGCAGTGTCGAGGTGCACAGCGCCGGGCTCGGGCTGGGGAGCACCTTTACGGTTCGATTGCCGCGCTCCGTCGTCGCTACGGAGATGGCGCAAATTGCCCCGCCGCCGGCGCTGGTCGCCGACCCCGAACCGCGGTGCAAGGTTCTGGTTGCGGACGACAATCGTGACGCCGCCGACAGCCTCGCCATGATCCTGGGCTTGTCCGGTTACCAGGTCTGCGTGGCGCACACCGGACGGCAGGCGATCGAGATGGCCATGATGCAGCAGCCGGACGCGGTGATACTGGACATCGGCATGCCAGACGTCAACGGTTATGACGTCGCGCGGCATCTGCGCACCGAAGGCTGGGGTCGACAGTTGTTTTTGCTTGCGATCACCGGATGGGGCCAGAGCAACGACAAGGAGCGCGCCAAAGCGGCGGGGTTCGACCAGCACCTGACCAAGCCTGTGGACGTCGGCCAGATCGAGGATTTGCTGACGCGCTGGTTGAGGCAGCGCAATGGCGGCTCATTCGCGAGCCCGAAGCGGCGCAGTGAGGCCTCGAGCCGGTAGGCGCGCGAGCTCTTGCAGCAGTTGGAGAGCCGTGGGGGTTTACCGACATCCGATGAGGTCAACAGCCGACTGCAATCCAACCTGGCGCGGCGCATATTGGCATCTCTACAATCATCAGGAGGCATCATGCTTCACTATGCCGTGGTTTTTTTCGTCATCGCATTGATCGCCGCGCTCTTCGGTTTTGGTGGAATCGCGGCCGGCGCGGCCAGCATCGCCAAAATCCTGTTCGTGATATTTCTGATCGGGGCTGTCGTCAGTCTGTTGATCGGCACCACCCGCCGGGTGTAACGGCCACGAGCCGGGTGACGCGTGCGTGGCGCGCGTTGTGCTGCATTGCGTTCACCGCTGTAAACCTCCCCGCGCGCGTTGCGATGTTCGCCTCGCTCAGCGCAATCCGAACACCGCGATGAGG
>PLET01000102.1 GCA_003137095.1 Gammaproteobacteria bacterium | reverse complement strand
CGCCGCTACGACACGGTGATCGTGGATGAGGCCCACGAGCGGACCTTGAACGTGGATCTGCTGTTGGGCGTGCTCAAGCGGCTCGCCGCGCGCCGCCCGGATCTGGCCGTGATCGTGACCTCCGCCACCCTCGATGTCGATCGGGTGGCGCATTTTTTCGACGGTGCGCCGGTCATTACCGTGGGCGGACGCGCCCACCCGGTCGAGACGCGCTACCGCGAAATCGCCGCCGACTCGCAGGATCCGGATCTGCCGGCGGCGGTGCTGCAGGCTTGCCGGGAGATCGAGTCGGAGCCCGGCGACATCGGCCGCGGCGACATCCTCGTGTTCCTTCCCGGGGAGCGCGAGATCCGCGACGTCGGCGAGGTGCTCGAACGGGAACTGCAGAGCCAGGCTGAGGTACTGCCGTTGTATTCGCGCCTGGCCTGGGAGCAGCAGAGCAGGATTTTTCAGCGCGGCACGCGCCGGCGGGTGGTGCTCGCCACCAACGTCGCCGAAACCTCGATCACGGTACCCGACATTCGCGCAGTCATCGATTCGGGACTCGCGCGCGTCAGCCGCTACAGCGCCCGCCTTCGTCTGCAACGTCTGCCGATCGAACCCGTCTCGCAGGCGGGCGCCGAGCAGCGCAAGGGGCGTTGCGGGCGGCTGGGTCCGGGCCTGTGTGTGCGGCTCTACTCCCAGGCCGACTTCGAGGTGCGGGCGAGGTTCACCGAACCGGAGGTGCTGCGCACCAACCTTGCCGCACTGCTGCTGCGGCTCGCCGCCGATGGACTCGGCGGCGCCGAGCAGTTTCCGTTCATCGATCCGCCGGACTCGCGTTCGCTCAACGATGGCTACCGGCTGCTGCAGGAATTGCAGGCGCTCGACGCCGAGCGGTGCATCACGCGCCGCGGCCGCTCCATGGCCCGGCTGCCGCTCGATCCGCGGCTCGCGCGCGCCTTGCTGGAGAGCCGGCGCTTTCGCGCCGAATCCGAGGTGCTGGCGATCGTCGCCGGACTGAGCGTGCCCGACGTGCGCATCGTCGCGGCAGGCGCGCCACAGGAGGACTCGGCCGACGTGTCGTTCGAGGATCCGAGATCCGAATTCGCGGCGCTGGTGAAGCTGTGGCGCGCCTACCGGCGGATGCGCGCCGGACCGCGCCGCGAATTGCGCCGCTGGTGCCGGGAGAGGCGGGTATCGCTGTTGCGACTCAGCGAATGGGAGGATGTCCATGCGCAGCTGGCCGATCGCGCGGCGGATGTCGGCATCGTCGGGCAGGAGCGGCCCGCGAGCTATGCGGCGATCCATCGGGCGCTTCTGGCCGGCTTTTGCACGACCGTGGGCACCCGCATGGAACCCGATTCGCGCGGTGAGTCGGGCGGCTATCTCGGCACGCGCGGCCTGCAATTTCACCTCCTGCCGGGTTCGCCGCTCAGGCGGCGCAGACCGCGGTGGGTCATGGCGGCCAATGTCGTGGAGACTTCGCGCGTGTTCGCCCGGTGTGTGGCCGAGGTCGAGCCCAAGTGGATCGAGGACGCCGCGGACCACCTGGTCAAACGGGAATACCTCGCCCCCGATTGGGATGAGGATCGCGAGCAGGTAGTGGCGCACGAGCGCATCAGCATGCTTGGCCTGACCTTGAGCGCCGACCGGCGGGTCAATTTCGGACCGATCGCGCCGGTGGAGGCTCGGCTGATCTTCGCGCGCGAGGCCCTGGCATACCGGCGGTTGCGCCGGCGACCGGATTGGCTGCTCGCCAACGATGCGGTCATCCGCGAGGCCGAACACGCCGAGGAGCGCCTGCGCACGCGCGATCTGCTGGTGGGAGCCGAATCGCTGGCCGAGTTCTATGCCGCCGCGCTGCCGCGCCAGG
Source organism: Gammaproteobacteria bacterium (assembly GCA_003137095.1). Taxonomy (GTDB): domain Bacteria; phylum Pseudomonadota; class Gammaproteobacteria; order Steroidobacterales; family Steroidobacteraceae; genus Bog-1198. The sequence continues at coordinate 8,085 of PLET01000102.1, read as the reverse complement.
TGTCGAGCAGCGCGACGCTGGAACATTTCAGCCGGCATCTCAGCGATGCCCAGAGGCGGGCCATTACGCTGACTCCGGCGGACGTTTACGCGCGGCTGCCGGACCCGTCGGCGTTGGCCGAATTCCCGGAGCGCGTGCAGGTCGGCGTTCTGACGTTCGATGTCGAGTACCGCTTTGCACCGGGCGAGGCGGGGGACGGGGCAACCCTGAGTGTACCGCCGGCCGCATTGCCGCTGCTCGATCGCACGGCGCTGGCGGCGGCGATACCCGGTCTGGCGGGTCCGCGTGTCGAAGCTCTCATGCGCTCGCTGCCGAAGGAGGCGAGGCGCAGCCTGATTCCCATCGGCGAAACCGCGGCCGCCTATCTGGCCGCGGGCGGCTGCGCGGATGCGGGGCCACTGTCCGCCTGGATCCGGTCGCAGCGCGGCGTGCCCGCCGCGCTCATCCGCTTCGATCCGGGTGCCGTACCCGCGCATCTGACGCCGCAGGTGGCGGTGACGTCGGGGGATCGCGTGCTGGCGCGCGGCTCGGATCTGCCCGAACTGCGCCGTGCCTGCGCGGCGCCGACGGCCGCGGCTCTGAATGAGCTCGCACGCGCGGCGTATCCGACCGAATGGCGGCGCTTCGAGCTCGAGCAGCTCGCGCAATCGGAGGAGTTTTTGCTGGCGCACGGCCGGCTGCGCCTGTATCCGGCGCTCGCGGCGGGCGACGCTGGCGTGCGCGTGCGCCTGCACTTCAGTGCCGCCGAGGCGCAGCGATGCATGTCGGGCGGCGCCGTGGCCCTGGCGCGGCTGATGTTGGAGCCCCAGGTTCGGGATCTGCGCAGGCGCATTCGCGGCGAGTCGGTCCTGCTGCTGGCGGCGAGCCCCTTCCTGTCGGGCGAGGTCTTGGGCGATTTGCTGCTGCACCTGGTGTTGCGGCGCGCCTGCTTCGCTGACGGGCCGCCGATCCCGACCCGGGCAGCCTTCGAGGCGGCAGTGGAACGCGCGCGCCCGCTGCTGCACGCGGGGCTCGACGAATGGATCGGCACAGTCCTCGCCTGGTTTTCCTCGGCGCGCGCAGTTCGGTTGCTGCTCGAGGATCCGCGCACGCGTGCCGGTGCCGAATCCGGCGCCGAATCCCGGGCGCATCTCGGGCGGTTGTTGGAAACCGCCGCCCTCGAGCCGGCGCCGCCGCAGTGGCTTGCGCGGCTCCCCTTGTACCTGAAGGCGGAGGAGCGCCGCTGGCAGCGCCAGACAACCCGCGGCGTCGAGGCCGGCGCCGTGGTGCGGGAGCTGAAAGAGTGGTCGGCGCGTCTGCTGTCGCTCAAGGCGCGGGTGGAGGCAGAGGCGCGATGGCTGCCTGCGCTCGATGCCTTCGGCTGGTGGATCGAGGAGTATCGCCTGTCGCTGTACGCGCAGGAGCTGAAGACGCTGGGGCCGGTGTCGCCGGCACGGCTGGCCGAGCGCGCGGCCGAGGTCGAAGCCTGGCTTGACCGCTGATCCTTCGAGATCGCGTCCTCAACCGAGATCGAAGCCAATCCCCTGGGCGAGGGGCAGACCGATGCTCCAGTTGATGGTGCTGGTTTGGCGGCGCATGTAGGCCTTCCACGAATCCGATCCGGCCTCGCGGCCACCGCCCGTGTCCTTTTCGCCACCGAACGCGCCGCCGATTTCCGCTCCCGAAGTGCCGAGATTGACGTTGGCGATCCCGCAGTCGCTGCCCTCCACGGACAGGAAGCGCTCCGCCACCTGTAGTCGATCGGTGAATACGGCCGACGACAGCCCATAGGACACTGAATTCTGGAGCGCAATGGCCTCATCGAGCGTGCGATAGGCAATCACATACAGGATCGGCGCAAATGTCTCGGTCTGCACGACCGCCATGCCGGCGTGGGCGCGTACGATCGCCGGCTCGACGAAGTTCCCGGGCCGGTCGAGCACCCGTCCGCCGCACAGCAGCGTACCACCCTGCGCCTGGGCGGCCGCGATGGCTTGCGAATAGCGTGCCACCGCCTCTGGATCGATCAGCGGCCCCATCAGCGTGCGGGCCTCGAGCGGATCGCCGATTCGAACCTGCCTGAAGCCTGCCACTAGCCGCCTCTCCAACTCGTCGGCCCGCGAGGCCTGCACCAACACCCGCCGGGTCGAGGTGCAGCGCTGACCCGCGGTGCCGACCGCGCCGAACACGATGGCCGGCACCGCCAGGTCGAGATTGGCGCTGTCATCGACGATGATGGCGTTGTTGCCGCCGAGTTCGAGCAGGCTGCGGCCCAGTCGCTGCGCCACACGCACGGCGACCTGGCGTCCGACCGGCGTCGAGCCGGTGAAGGAGACGAGTGCCACGCGCCGGTCGTCGACGAAGCGGGTGGCGAGCTCCGTGCCGGCATCGATGAACAGCTGAAAGATCGGCGGCAGCGAGTGCCGCCGCATCACGCGCTCGCAGATGCCCTGCACCGCGAGGGCGCACAGTGCGGTTTTGGGAGAGGGCTTCCAGACGGTGGCATTGCCGGCAATCGCGGCCAGAAATGCGTTCCAAGACCAAACCGCAACCGGAAAATTGAAGGCGGAAATCACCCCGACCACGCCCAGCGGATGCCACTGCTCGTACATGCGGTGCTCCGGCCGCTCCGAATGCATGGTCGAACCGTACAGCATGCGCGACTGACCAACCGCGAAATCCGCGATGTCGATCATCTCCTGTACCTCGCCGTCGCCTTCGGCCTTGATCTTGCCGTTCTCCAGCGAGACGAGGCTGCCGAGCGCGTCCTTGTGCGCGCGCAGTTCCTCGCCCACCAGGCGCACGGTCTCGCCGCGCTTCGGCGCAGGCACGCGGCGCCAGGCGTCGGCGGCGGCGACTGCGCTCGCCATGACCTCGTCGTAGTCCTGGCTGCTGGCGCTTCGAACCTGCGCGAGCAACCCGCCCGTGGCCGGATTGACTGAATCGATCAGCGGGCCGAAGGCATGCTGGCTCCAGCCGGCGCCGGACCAGGCACCGGGGTTTTGGGCTCGCAGACCGAGGGCCTGCAAGGGATCCGGCGCATGGGTCGCTGGGGCGTTCGGCGTGGCGTTCGGCATACGCTATATTATCGCCCCATGTCGAACAGTCCTGCATTGAACAATTGGCATCCGGCGAGCTGGCAGAGCAAACCCGCCACCCAGCAACCCAAATACTCCGACCCGGTCAAGCTCGAGCGCGCCGTGGCCGCGCTCGGGCGGCTGCCGCCGCTGGTGGTTTCCTGGGAGATCGAGGCGCTGCGCGAGCGTCTGGCGAGGGCGCAGCGCGGCGAACAATTTCTGCTGCAAGGCGGCGATTGTGCGGAGAGCTTCGAGGACTGCGAGTCCGACAAAATCGCCAAGCGGCTCAAGATCCTGTTGCAGATGAGCCTGGTTCTGCTGCAGGGGCTGAAAAAGCCGGTCATCCGCGTCGGCCGGTTCGCCGGACAATACGCGAAGCCGCGTTCCGCGGACACCGAAACCCGCGATGGGGTGACGTTGCCGTGCTATCGGGGCGACAATGTAAACCGCCCCGACTTCACGGCTGCCGATCGGGAGCCCGATCCGGATCTCCTGTTGCGCGGTTATGAGCGCGCCGCATTGACGTTGAATTTCGTGCGCGCCCTGATCGACGGCGGATTTGCCGATCTGCATCACCCCGAGTATTGGGATCTCGGCTTCCTGCGGCATGCCCGCCTGCGCGACGCCTATCAGAAAATCGTGGATTCCATCGCCGAGTCGCTGGAGTTCTTCGAGTCCATGAGCGGACAGCGCGTACACGCGGCGTCCCGCGAGGATTTCTACACCAGTCACGAAGGGCTGCATCTGCTCTTCGAACAGTCGCAGACGCGCTACATCGAACGCCAGAGGCGCTGGTACAACCTGTCGACGCACATGCCGTGGGTGGGCATGCGCACGGCGGACATCGGCGGTGCGCACGTCGAATATTTTCGCGGCATCGCCAATCCGATCGGCGTCAAGGTGGGCGCCGCAATGAGCGCCGAGTGGCTGCAGGAGTTGGTGCAGATCCTGAACCCGCAAAATCAGCCGGGCCGGCTGTCGCTGATCCATCGTTTCGGTCACAAGGACATCGAGCGCCGACTGCCCGAGATGATCCGCGCGGTTCGCGCCACCGGGGCGCAGGTTCTGTGGATCTGCGATCCCATGCACGGCAATACCGAGACCACTGCCGGCGGGGTCAAGACACGGCGATTTGACAATATACTGGGCGAAGTCGAGGCGGCCTTCCGCATCCACGCCGACGCGGGCTCGACGCTGGGTGGAGTGCATATCGAGCTGACGGGTGAGGATGTCACCGAATGTATCGGCGGTGCGCGAGGTCTGGCCGAAGCCGATCTGGCGAGGGCCTACAAGTCGCAGGTGGATCCACGGTTGAACGCCGAACAAGCGCTCGAATTGGCCATGCTCATCGCGCGTCAGACCGGCACCGTCGGGCGAATGAAAAAGACGCCTTCCGGCGGTTGACATATAAAGTTTCGTGGCAACTGAATATGTTTATAATACAATGTATTATAATAATTATCTAGAAAAATTCTAGCTCGTCAAATCGGTTTTTGGAAAACCCGGTTTGCGCGCACCCGTTCAGGTGCTATTCTGCCTCGCCAACCGGTCCCGCCCGCTGAAGATGGAGCCGCCTTGAGCGCGGTCCCTTGAGGAGGCCGACGTGATTGTGCCGACAAAAGCTAAGCAAAAAGGCCGATCACGAGGACGCTTCATCCCGTGCAGGTCTCTGGGCAGGAATCCGGCTTAAGGTTTTGGCAAGAGTTGGGTTGCGCTCGGGTTAGTCCAAAGTCCAGGCGCGATCGACGGCGGGCTACTCGGAAATCCGTTTAGCCCGTTTTTTTAAGTGAATATGCCCGCAATCACCAGCGCCTTCGATCCTGACTGCCGACGTTGCCCACGTCTCGCCGGATTTCTTGATGCGGTGCGGCAGCTGCATCCCGACTATGTGTGCAAACCGGTACCGCCCTTCGGCGACCCCGATGCGCGCCTGATCATCGTCGGCCTTGCGCCCGGTATGCATGGAGCGAACCGCACCGGCCGCCCGTTCACCGGCGATCATGCCGGCATACTTTTGTATCAGACCTTGAATGCGCTCGGAATGGCGAGTTCCGCCCGATCGGTCGACGCCCATGATCCGATGACTCTGCGCGACGTGAGAATCAGCAATGCCGTCAAATGCCTGCCGCCCGCCAACAAGCCGCTGCCGGCGGAGATCAAATCGTGCAATGGATTCCTGCGCCATGAGTTGGCGCACAGCCCCGGCGCGCGCGTGGTTCTCGCACTGGGCGGCATCGCACATCAGGCGGTGCTGCACGCCAGCGATCTGCCGTCGGGCCGGCACCGATTTGCACATGCGGCTGAATATGAGCTGAGCGGCGGCCGCGTGCTGATCGATTCCTACCACTGCAGCCGCTACAACACACAGACACGGCGGCTCACGGCGGCGATGTTCGAGGCCGTGGTCAGGCGCGCCGCGGAACTGGCGTTTGCCGGCGCCGGACGTCCGTCATGAGCGAGACGGCGGAATCCGCGGCGAAATTCGCTCCGAAGGCGTACGTCGACAGCCTGCCGGCGCGGCCAGGCGTGTATCGGATGCTGGACGCGGCGGGCGAGGTCCTCTACGTCGGCAAGGCGCGCAACCTCAAGAGCCGCGTCGCCTCGTATTTTCAGCCGAGCAACGTCCATCCCAAGGTCCAGGCGCTGATTGCCAAGACCGCCGGCATGGAGGTGACCATCACGAATTCGGACACCGAGGCGCTGCTGCTCGAATTCAATCTGATCAAGAGGCACCGGCCGAGATTCAACGTCGTGCTGCGCGACGACAAGAGCTTTCCGTTCGTGCATCTGGCCACGAATCACGAGTTTCCGTCGCTTACCTTTTATCGGGGTTCGCGCAAGGAACCCGGCCGCTTCTTCGGACCCTACCCGTCCGCGGGTGCGGTGCGCGAAACCCTGCAACGGCTGCAAAAGCTGTTCCGCCTGCGCAATTGCGCGGACGGCTATTTTGCGCACCGCTCGCGCCCGTGTCTGCAGTACCAGATCCGGCGCTGCACGGCACCATGTGTCGGCCTGATCTCCAAGGAGCAGTATCAGCGCGACGTCGACGCGGCGATCAAGGTGCTCGAGGGCCGCAACGATGAGGTGTATCAGGACCTTGCCAGCCGCATGGAGGAGGCCGCGCAGCGGCTGCAATTCGAGGAGGCGGCGAAGTTGCGAGATCAGATGGCCAGCCTGAAGACGGTGCAGGCACAGCAGATCGTGACGGCGGACATTCATCACGACGCCGACGTGATCGCCATTGCGCAGGCCAGCGGCGAATACTGCGTCGCGCTGATGTTCGTGCGCGGCGGCAGGAGCCTCGGACACGCCACCTTTTTCCCCAAAGCACCGTTCGCCGAGCCGGCGGAGGTGCTGGCGGCCTTCGTCTCGCAGTACTATCTGGAACGCGAAGCGCCCGCGGAAATCATTGTTGAACACGACTTCGAGGAGGCCGCACTGCTCGAGTCGACCCTGGCAGCCAGAGCTTCGCACAAGGTGCGCATCGCCTCCGCGGTGCGCGGCATCCGCGCCAGCTGGCTCGAGATGATGCGCGGCAATGCCGGGCAGTCGCTGCAGATGCGCGGACTGGCGCGGGCCAGCATCGAGTCCGCCTTGGAGGACATCCGGGAGGCGTTGAATCTCGACGGTGTCCCGCATCGCATCGAGTGTTTCGACATCAGCCACACGGGCGGCACGGATACGGTGGCCTCATGCGTGGTGTTCGGGGTGGAAGGGCCGCTGAAGGGTGATTATCGGCGTTTCAATATCGCCGGCATCGAGCCCGGCGACGATTACGCGGCTATGCATCAGGCGCTGACACGCCGCTACAAGCGGGTGCGGGACGGCGAGTACTCCGCGCCCGACCTGCTGCTGATCGACGGCGGCAAGGGTCAGCTGGCGCAAGCCGCGGCGGTGCTCGAGGAGCTGGGGGTGGCGGGCATCACGCTCGTGGGCGTGGCTAAGGGCGCCGATCGCAGGCCCGGCCAGGAACAACTCTTCTTGTTGGGCCGGGAGACGCCCACTATACTGCCCGCGGATTCGCACGCTTTGCACCTGATTCAGCGCGTACGCGACGAGGCACACCGTTTTGCGATCGCGGGACACCGGCGCAAACGGGCCAAGCGTCACAGCCAGTCGATCCTGGAAACCATACCGGGCTTGGGACCGGTAAAACGACGCGAGCTGCTGAAACAGTTCGGCGGTTTGCAAGGGATATTGCGTGCCGGCATCGACGATTTCGTGCGAGTTCGCGGTTTCGGTCGGGAGTTGGCCGAACTGATCTATGAGCACCTCCACCCGGGAAGCTGACAAGTCGGCCTTGAACCTGCCGAATGCGCTCACGTGGCTGCGAATTCTCATGATTCCCGCCATCGTGATGCTCTTTTATCTGCCGTATTGGTGGGCGGATCCGGCCGCCTGCGCCGGTTTCGCGCTGGCCGGCATCACCGACAGCCTCGACGGCTATTACGCCCGCAAGCTCGGCCAGACCTCGCGGCTCGGCGCGTTCCTCGATCCGGTCGCGGACAAGCTGATCGTGGCCGCGGCCCTGGTGCTGATCGTGAGCAAGGATCCGCGCTGGTTCGTGGTGATCTTCGCCATCGTCATCGTCGGGCGCGAGATCGCGGTGTCGGCGCTGCGCGAGTGGATGGCGGAGATCGGCGCGCGCGGGCGCATCGCGGTATCGGTCTGGGGGAAATACAAGACCATCATGCAGATCGTGGGTTTGTCCTTCCTGCTGTTTCGCCGCGATCTGTTCGGCATTCCGGTCTACCAAATCGGACTGGTATTGACGGCGGTGGCCGCCGCGCTGACGCTGTGGTCGATGATCCTGTACCTGCGCCTGGCATGGCCGGAATTACGCGGCAGTTCAGGGCTTTAGCGGCTTGCCGAAAGGCCGCCGCGCGAGCGCTGCCGGACGGGATGTCCTTGACTCCCCGCGGCGCGGCCCTACAATTGCGCCTCTGCCGAAAGGCGGGAATAGCTCAGTTGGTAGAGCGCAACCTTGCCAAGGTTGAGGTCGCGAGTTCGAGTCTCGTTTCCCGCTCCA
>PLET01000010.1 GCA_003137095.1 Gammaproteobacteria bacterium | reverse complement strand
AAGCAGACGACCTCGGGCGCCTCCACGACGAGCGCGGGCTCCGCTCCCACCCGGACCGTGCAGGCCCCTTCGAAGATGAGGTGGTAAGGGATGATCCGGCCTGCATGGGGCGCGAGACGCTTGGCGAGGGCGGTGACCGTCGGAGTCTGGACCGACCATGGTGCCGACAGCTCCGCGTCGATGAAGGCGGTGCCGGAAAGGCGAATGCCCCTCAATATTTCGGACAGTGCATCCATGTGGAACGACGCCCGACCTCCTTCGTGACGCCTGATGCCGCTCGCGTGACGCCCATCAGGTAAATCGATCAAGCCTTTCGGCAAGCGAATCATAACCCAGTGCGGCTGCGCCAGGCGCTTCTGGTTAGCATGCCTGCAGGTCGATCTCAACGCGCGGTGGGCTCGGGATTCCCCGGAGCCGCGCGGCACCGAGCGACCATTGCGACAGGAGACAACAATGAGCCAACCTCGTGTTTTCGAGATCCAGATCCCGTTACGCCAACGCTACCAGGCCGAGCCCAAAGCGGCGCTTGTAATCGATCGTGCGCGTGCCCTCGGAAGGGATCCCGACGATCCTTTCCACTCTATCGTGATGCCGATGCCGCAATGTGGCATTGCGATTCCAGTGGGCGTCCACCGGGCCGTCGGCGGCCTGCACGATGCGCCCACGCCCGGCGATCTGCTTTGCGCGGCGCTCGCCGCGTGTCAGGACTCATCGGTGCGCATGTTGGCGAACATCCTCGGCATCACGCTTGACTCGCTCGAGGTGGAAGTAACCGGGGACGTCGATGTCCGGGGGACGCTGGCGATGAATGCGGAAGTGCCGGTGGGCTTCCGGGCGATCCGATGTGCGATCCGGCTCAAGGCCAGGGAGGGCACGGATGCTCGGCTGCTTGAAAAACTCCGGATTGCTTCGGAGCGGAGCTGTGTGGTGCAGCAGACGCTCTTTCATCCCCCGCGCGTTGAAACAACATTCGACATAGCCGGGGGCGGCACAGAAGCAACAGGTTGTCTGCAAATCGCGTCCGGACGAAACGCGTAAGGCCCCGTGGCACGATCCATATGACGACCATTGGCCTGTGAGGCTGCGTAATCAGACTTTGGCCCACTGACCTTTCCGTTCTGAACTGGCGCGACGGCAGTGGCGATGACAAATGTCCCTGGGACTCGGTGGCCGCGACCGAGTCGCCATGGCTCGATTGCGTTCAGGTAGCGGGCGCGAACCCGCGCGGAGACTGGCATCGGTAAATCCACTTCAAGGGGAATCTTTATGGGCTTGGTTGCGGTTGTTTATGGGCTATTTTGTTACCTTGTGTTCTTGGCGTCGTTTCTCTACGCGATTGGGTTCATCGGAGATATCGGCGTCCCAAAAACGATTGATTCGAGTCCGAGCGTATACATGCCTGAGGCCCTTGTCATAAATCTCGTTCTGCTGGGTCTTTTCGCCATGCAGCACAGCGTAATGGCCCGACCGAACTTCAAGGCCGTCTGGACCCGACTAGTTCCGCGCGTGGCGGAACGGAGCACGTATGTGCTGATCTCGAGCTTGTTGCTCGGTCTCATTTGCTGGAAGTGGCAGGCAATCCCGGCAGTCGTCTGGGACGTTTCATCGCCGATACTCAAGACGCTCCTAGTGGCGCTATTCGCGTCAGGCTGGCTTATCCTGTTGCTCTCGACTTTCATGATCAATCATTTCGATTTGTTTGGGCTGAGACAAGTATTCCTGCGCCTGCGTGGGTTGGATTACACACCCCTGAATTTCACGGAACGTGCGCTCTACAAGTTTGTGCGTCACCCTATCTATCTAGGCTTTGTAATCGCATTCTGGGCGACTCCCCATATGTCAGTTGGACACCTCCTATTCTCGATCGGGACCACTGGATACATACTTGTCGGGATCTTCTTTGAGGAGCGAGACCTCATGAAGTCTCACGGTACGGAGTACGGGGCGTACCGCGCGCGGGTTCCGATGCTGTTGCCAACGGGCTTTAAACGCGGGTGACCGGACCTTTAACAGTCACGAGGTAGTCTGCGCTGTCGCAGGCGGGTCTACCGGTGGATCAGCGTCGTCGTCACGATCCAATGAGGGCAATTCTGGTAGCGTGGCTGCCAAAGCGCCTCGACTCTTTCGGTATCCATCGCCGTCTATTGGCTCCAAGCGAGATTGTTTGTCGACGTGTCTGGCGTTCAATTTGAAATTGACCAGTAATATCTGCCACTCTGCATAGGAGGCTGTCCACAGTGCCCTGAGGCGTCCTGTGTGCGTCAAGCAAATTGAGATCATCGACAGGAGAACGCAATGCCGGTTCTTTCGAGAGGAACTATAAGGATCGACTACACCGACGAGGGACAGGGTCAGCCGGTCATTGCAATTCACAGTTCCGTCAGCGCCAATCGGCAATGGCGGACGCTCACTGAGACCCTGCGGGATCGTTACCGCGTCTTGGCAGTGAATCTCTTTGGCTATGGAGAAACAACACCCTGGCCAGGAACTTCACCGCAATCGCTCTACGCACAGGCCCAACTCATCCTGGCCTTATGGGAGGAGTTGCGCGGTCGCGTACACATAGTGGGGCACTCCTTTGGCGCTTCAGTTGCACTCAAGGCGGCGATGCTGCTTGGGTCGCAGGTCGGAACTCTGGTTCTTTTAGAACCGAACCCGTTTTATTTACTCAAGCAAGGCGGCCGTACCAAGGCATTCCTGGAGTCACGAGCATTGCGCGATCACGTGAAATGCTTCGGCTCGCTGGGCGATTGGCCGCGGGTTGCCGAGCGGTTTGCTGACTATTGGCTCGGTGACGGTTCCTGGCACATGATGCCGGAAAAGCGCCGGGCTGCGTTTTCCGAATCTCTCCCGCCTAACGTATATGAGTGGGATGCAGTGATGGACGAGGAGACCACGGTTAGAGAATGCAGCGCCGTGACTGCGAGAACCCTGGTCGTGAGCGATAGCGCGACCCGAGCTCCCATTCGGGAGATCGTTGATATATTCGCAGAAGCGTGCCCTCACTGGTCCTTTCGTTCCATCGCCGAGGGAGGCCATATGGCACCGCTTACTCGTCCGGATCTCGTTAATCCAATCGTTCGTGAGTTTCTTGAATCAGGGCCGACATGATTTATCTCTGTGCTGGTGTGTGAGGCTTTCGCGATCAATCGGCATTTATCGCCAGTTTGCCACGGGTCGTAGTCAATCCGGAACCCCGTAAAGTGGGGCAAAACTGGCAAAAACCCGATTCACACCTGCGCCAACGGCCTTCAGCGTGACGTGAGCTGATCGCCAATTGGGAGCCTGCATCAGGGAGGGCGCTGCCGCCGCACTCGCCAAGACGGGGCCGTGGTGGTTCTGAACGGCTGTCACTCATCTGACGCACACCCACTAGCGCGAAAACACGACCCCGTGCGCCTGGGCCGTGCCTGTCCAGCCGTGAGGCCAGCGACGATTGCTCAGATCAAAGCCCGGACGGCCCTGGCCCTGCTGATCGTGGAAGGCGCCATCCATGGCTACGGCGCCCGTCTCTGGATCGAACGTCAGCATAAACAGGCGGTTTTCTCCGTAGCCGGTGACGGCGATTCGGTGAGTCTTCGCGTCGTAGCCGCTCCAGTGCGGGAACATCGACCCATCGATAACCGCCCGCGAGACCTCAACCGGGTGCTCCGGATTGGCAATATCAATGACCACTACTGCATGGCCGAGACGCACGGTCTGGATCAGATAGTGCGAAACAATGTTAGGCACGCCGCAGAAAGAGCCTGGGAATTGGTAGACGAGCTTTGCGTGTGGCGTATTGTCTGCGAGCGCCGTGAACCGCTCGATGCCGCAGCCCGTGGTCTGGATGAAGACCGAGCCTTCCGGTCCCCTGCGGGCTTCCTCAGGATTAATCTCGCCGTAGCTTCCGGCAGGCGCATCGAGGTCGTTGGTGGAAAGGCGAGTCAGGTCTGACAGCCGAAAGATCTGATAGGTGTGGCCGGTCTTGTCCTCATCCCGCATGGAGGAGTTGGTGACCAGCACCCGATCGATATCCGGCAACGGCAACAGACTGTAGGCCATCAACAGATCGTCCGGACGCGCTGGATCGGCGGTGGAGGCCGCACGAATCACCTTCCCCTGCTCATCGATTTCAACGATGCCGCCATGCACCGCCTTGCCGGAATCAGCGTTGGGCATTGGTTGGAGCAAAAGTCCAGCCGCCCCATGATCCATGTGCCCTTCAAGCTGAAAACTCGCCAGCACATGGCCGTTGGGCAGGCGGAGGAAAGAGTGCGGGTGGCTGTAACCGGCCAGCTCGCCAAAGCTGGCGTGGACCTTCGGGTGAAGCGGATCGCGTAGATCCATCACAACGGTGCGTCCGGCAGCATGGTCATTGGCGAACAGAATACCGCTTTCGGGCATCGAGTATTCGGTATGATGCATTTGCTGAGTTTTGACGCCGGAGGCGCCCGTCGCCACCAGTTGACCGTAGTTTGAAGAGGCCGGATCGCCATCAATCACCGCGATGAAGTCTTCACCCTTCCCGGCAGGATCGCCCGCCCAAGCGAAGAGGTAGTGCCCTTGAGCAGCAGCCGGCAGCGAAAGGGCAGCAGAGCCACAAGTGAGAAGCGTGGCCGCGAACGCCGTCGATACCAAGTGACCCATCAAACACCCCCTATATAATCTTGTGCTCTCTATATTGAACTCGGACATCATACTGCTGAGTTGCATGGGCGGCTTTGAGAGGAATGAATGCCCGTCGACGACGATCATTCGATGGTGTCCCAGGTAGTGGTGTAATAGTCATGGGATCTTGGCCGACATGATTACGCAGCTATTCTGTTGCGCGATCGACCCCGCGGAACGAGCAAATCTGCTGAGATGTGAAAGCGCTCGCGCAGCCGGCGTACCATTGTCATGCTTAAGTCCCGCTTTCCGCTCAGGATCTCGCTTACGCGACTGGCTGTACCAAGTAACGGCACGAGATCGCCACGCGAAAGGCCATGCTGATCCATTAGGTAGGCGAGAAGCACCGGAAGCGTCGGCGCCACACGCGGCCACTCCGAGCGCTCGTAGGCCTCGACCAAGCGTGCCTGGGCTACCATCCGTGCACGGTCCTTCGGATCGCTCGACCCCGTCAGCTTCTCGATAAGCTTCTTGGCTTGCGCGTGGTCCGCTTCATCTTGAATCACAATCAAGGTCGCTTTCATCACACTGTCTCCGCATCAATGCCGTCATATTCCTCATGCGATCCGAAAAATCGGATCATCAAAACGCCATCAACATACTGAATCAACGCAATCAACCGATAATCGTTGGCTTTGATATTAAAAACCACACGGCCACCCTTCGAGACGCTCGCCTTCGGATGCGCCTTTTTTACGTCCTCCGGCGCCTTCCAGTCCGCTGCGCCCGCGATCGCCAGCCAGGCATCATATTGAGATCGCGTGGCCTTGATTCCCCTGTGGCCGGCCCTTGCTTTGAAATAGGCTTCTACGATATCTGTGCCGATAACGATCATAGAGACAAGCATAACTCCTAATTCCCAAAAATGGAACTTGGAATTCCATTTTATGGAATGACGATCCGCTCGTTTACTGCACTATCCGGTGGGATCCATCGACTTCAAGCAATTGCTTTCGGCATCTATCGCCTTCTATCGCCCTCAAGCGGATTTTTCTGGCGGTAGATTTGACGGTAAGTTTGGCGTGGTCTGATAAGAACTCAAGTAAGTTCAGTGACTTATAGGTGCCGGAGACAATTGAGTGGGAGTGACGGGGGCCTCTCACTCAGTGTGGCACGGGCCGGCGATGCAGTGAAGCGGGAGAATGGGGGCAAAACTGGCAAAAACCGGGCCGACCGAACGGCGCCGCTCACGGCTACTCTGTTGATCTACGGCGAATCGGTCTCTCGAATGACCGCGCTGGTATCAATTGTTAAAATGCTGACTCATTCTGCGTTGGGCTTGTCGACCGTTAGGGGGGTTAGGAATGCACAGTGACTCGCGAAGGCATTTGCCGGCGATGCTCGTGTTCGCAACCTATGCGGGTTTCGGAGCATGCGGCGACGCCTGGGCCGCCGACCGAACCGGCACGTCACATTACCTGACGGATCAGCTCGGTGCGCTGGAGGAGCGCTCCTATGCGGCATGGAAGTCGGGCGACACGACGTTCTGGAAGTCTTTTCTAGCCGATCAATTCGTGGCCTGGGGTTCGGCCGGACGGCTCGACGAGCGGACGGCCGTGCCTGTTTTGGGCGGGGCGGGTGCCAGATCGACAGTTATCGCCTCACGGGCATCCAAGCCACTGCACTGACGGCGCGTGCGGCGGTGCTTACGCATCGCACCGATGTGAACGGCGTCTGCCATGGGAAGACGTTGGTGCCAGCGTATTATACGGCGACGGTGTTCGTGCGTGAAGGCAAGCACTGGAAGGCCGCCTTTCGTGCGCAGTCTGCAATTGTCGATCCGATGAAGGCGGTCAGACCTGCCGCGAGTGCGCTGTGGACCGACGGTCCGACGCTTACTGATGCCGACACGCAAACCCTGTTGAGACGCGAGCAGCCGATGGTGACCGCCTGGAAGGATCACGACGCAGGGCGCATGGACAAGTTTTTCGGTCCGGAAATGCAGTTCATAGATATCTTCGGCGACCGCATCGCGACGCGTGCGCAAGCGCTGAAGGCGTGGTCGGGCGAGGGCTGTGACGTGAAGAGCTTCGAATTCAGCGGCGCCAAGGCGACGATGTTTGCACCAAACTTCGGCGTGCTGACTTACCGTGCCTCGTA
>PLET01000040.1 GCA_003137095.1 Gammaproteobacteria bacterium | reverse complement strand
AATCCGCGAAGTTCGGCTAGCGGATCTCGACGCTATCGGCTAGCTGTGTCGCATTGCGCGCGCCTTGCGGATGGCGCGCACCTTGCCCGTGCCGCCGCCGCCACAGAAAAAGGTGTCGCCGCCATTCGATTCCAGGCCGGACACATTGATCCCGTCCGGTAGCTCCAGGGTTTCGAGCACCTCGCCGGTCTTTGCGTCCACGTGGCGAAGCTCGCTCACGTCGCCTTCCCAGGTTGCATGCCAGAGCTCCTCTCCCAACCAGGTGACCCCGGTAACGAAGCGATTGGAGTCGATGGAACGCAGGATACGGCCGGTCTCGGGATCGATCTGGTGGATCTTGCGGGCGCGATACTCGCCTACCCACAGCGACCCTTCCGCCCAGGCCATGCCCGAATCGCCGCCGCTGCCGGGTGCCGGGATCGTGGCGAGTACCTTGCCGGTCTGCGGGTCCAACTTCTGGATGCGGCTTTCGGCGATCTGGTAAAGATATTTGCCGTCAAAGGCCGTGCCGGCATGCGCCGGTACGTTCAGAGAGCGCTGCACCGTGCCGCTGGTGGGGTCGAAGGACGTAAGTTTGTCACCGATTGCCGCCCAGACGTGCTTGCCATCATAAGTGACGCCGCCGACATTCTTGCCATCGTGGAAGGGGCCGTATTCACGTACGACTCGAGCTGCTGACTTTATCATGGACGCATCCTAATCACCGGGGAGCGGGGCGGGGAGTAACAAGGTGGTCGCGATTCCGGGCAGCGGCGGGGTCATCCAGCGCCTGGCGCGGCCGGCGCCGTAGGACTGCACTTTGCCGGCGGCGGCGAGCTCGTCGAGCGCGCGCTGCACGCCGCGCTGACTGGTACCGAGCGCCAGTCCAAGCGCGGAGGAAGCCCAGGACTCGCCGTCGGCCAGAAAGGCGAGCACGGCTGCGTGTTTTTCCTCGACCGGTCGCGCCAATACCACCACCTTGCGCGCCGGATACGGCGTTAGCGCGAAACCGCGTTCGGTGGCGTTGATCTCGGCCAGGGGTTTCAGCAATTTTCGCAGGCGGCCCATCTCCACGCGCAAACGCGCGCGCAGGGATTCATCCACCACCTTCAGGCGAAAGGCCCGCTGCACCAATGTATTGCGGGACACATCGTTGGGCCAGGCTTGGGCCAAGGTGCGCGCCAAGGTGAACGGCACCGCACGGCCGGCAAGGGAAATCACGTTGCTCCCAGCACGCACGGCATGCCGGCAGGCGTCCACCACCAGGGTATCAGTGGCAAACAGGTCTTCGACTTCATCGAGCCGCACCAGCCAGGCGGCGCCCGGCGTGATCAGTCGCGCCACCGGCCTGTTGAGAATGATCGTCGCGCCTTCGATCTCGGCCGTCAACGCCGAGATACCGGCGAGTCGTGCGGCCTCAGCGGCCCGCTCCAGGGCCGCGCGCGCGGGCGCGGTCTGGATGCGGCGCATGGCGATGCCTGCACCTATCAATTCGTGCATGGCGCGCAGCGCCGGCGGGAAGGGCGCGGGGTCGAGTGCATGGAGCAGCCTCTCGGCTTCATCGAGCTGGCCGATCAGCAACAGGCGGCGGATCTCGAGATGGCGCGCATGTGCTGCGTTCAGGCGATCGCCGTGCTTTTCCAACGTCAGGCGCGCGCCGGCGAGCGACTTCGGTGGCCAGCCCAGATCGCGCGAGACCAGCGCGAGTTCGCCCTCCGCCACGATGCAGCGCGCCCGCGCCACCGCTTCGCGCGCGCCGAATCCGCGGGCCGCCGCACGCAACAGCTCTTTCGCGCGCGAGAAGTCGCCGAGCTGTGCCATTGCGATGCCACGCAGTGCCAGCGCCGGCGGGTCCTCGCGCAACGCGACTCTGTTCAACGCGCCGAGCGGGTCGCCCGCCGCCAGCGCACGCGCCGCCGCGGTTATCAAGGAATCCATTCAATCACCGAATCCCGACAAATTTGTCACTCCCGCAACCTCGGCGCGACGCCCGAGAATGCCTGACATCAAATCACAAAACGACGGCGTACCACACTAAAGGAAATTCTCATGACACATCCCGTTGGAAACCGTGAACAATGGCTCAAAGCCCGCCTAGAACTGCTGCGGGCGGAGAAGGAACTCACCCGTCGCAGCGATGAGCTCGCGCATCGCCGCCGGGAGTTGCCCTGGGTGCGCATCGACCAGGATTACCACTTCGACGCCAATCCGGGCAAGGTGTCACTGACGGACCTGTTCTGTGGTTGCTCGCAATTGCTCGTGTATCACTTCATGTTCGGCCCCACGTGGACGCAGGGCTGCCCCTCGTGCTCCGCCATCGCCGACGGCTTCGACGGCATCGCGGTGCATCTCGAAAACCATGACGTCGCGTTCGCCGCCGTCTCACGTGCACCCCTCTCCAAGTTGCTCGCTTATCGCAAGCGCATGGGCTGGAGGTTCCCGTGGGTGTCATCTGCCGATGGCAGGTTCAACTTTGACTTCAACGTGTCGTTCACAGAAGAGGAGCAGCGCGACGGAACCATCGAGTACAACTACGCGCGCGGCGCCCACGCGATGGACCAGGTGCAAGAGCCACATCCCATCGTTGCCGCCATCGCCAAGGGCGTAGGCACGGATGCTGCAACGTATGGCCGCGACCGTCCCGGCATGAGCGCTTTCATCCAGCAGGATGGCGCGGTCTTTCACACTTATTCCAGTTACGCACGCGGGCTCGACCCCATCTGGAACATGTACCAGTGGCTGGATCGCGCGCCGCTGGGCCGCAATGAGCAGGGCATCTGGTGGAAACGCCGCGACGAGTACGGCGCCGACCGCGCCGAGGGCGTTGCTTGAGGGCGCCGCAGAAAGACGATCTGCGCCCATACGGGATGGCGGCGCTGACGTACATCGCCGGCGCCGCCACCACGGTTTTTTGGTGCAGGTCGATGTCCGCGATGCCGGGCATGGAAATGCCCGGAGGATGGACCATGACCATGGTGTGGATGCGCATGCCGGGTGAGACGTGGCTGGCTGCCGGCGGCAAGTTCCTCGCCATGTGGACCATGATGATGGTGGCGATGATGCTGCCGGTTTTCGCGCCGGAGCTGCATCGCTTCCGGCGCGCGGCGCGTCGCAGCGGGGCGATGTCAACCATCGGCTTCGTCGCGGGCTACTTCGGCGTGTGGGCTGCAGTTGGATTGGTTCTGTTTCCGGTGGGCGTCGGCTTTAATGCACTGGCCATGCGCAGTGAGCTGCTCTCCGAAGTGACTCCCGTGTTGCGCGGGCTGGTCTTGATGATCGCCGGCGCGCTGCAGTTTACAACCTGGAAGACCCGGGCGTTGGTGCGCTGCCGCCACGGAGAGGACTGCTGTGGCTCGAAGCGGCTGATGCCTCGCGATGCGTTGCGCGCAGGTGCGCGGCTGGGCCTGGAATGCGCGTACTGCTGCGCCGCGTTGACAGCCGCCCTCCTGGTCGCCGGAGTCATGGATCTTCTGGCGATGGCGCTGGTCACCTTTGCGATCAGCGCCGAGCGACTCACGAGATCGATCCATGTGGCGCGCGTGGTGGGTGCCGGCATGTTGACGATCGGCATCTTCCTCGTCGGCCGCGCGATTCTCTAGCGCCCTTCAGCGCGGTATTCGAAACCGCATTGGCAGCCGCCCGATGAGACGACTGAGCGGGAGTGGGTCGGGGATTTCGCCACCTATCCGTGGTTGTTCCACGGGGCGTCCGGGCAGATTTCGCGCCACCTACCCGGTGCCAGCCCTTCTAACGTCACTCTACCAATGGCCGCGCGTATCAGGCGCAGCGTCGGAAACCCCACCCTCGCCGTCATGCGCCGTACCTGGCGGTTCTTGCCTTCGCGTATGGTGAGCTCAATCCACGCCGTCGGAATCTTCGTGCGAAACCGGATCGGCGGCTCGCGCGGCCAAAGTTCCCGCGGCTCCTCAATGAGACGCGCGTTCGCGGGCTGCGTCGTAAAGTCGCCCAGACTCACGCCTTTTCGCAGCTCATCGAGTGCCGCCGCAGACGGAGCACCCTCAACCTGTACCCAGTACACCTTTGCCATCTTGTGCTTGGGCTCCGCAATGCGCGCCTGCAACACGCCGTCGTCGGTGAGCAGCACCAGTCCCTCGCTTTCCGTATCAAGACGGCCGGCGGGATAGACGCTTCTGGCTTCAATGTATTCCGCCAGTGTCTTGCGGCCACTCTCAGCGCTGAATTTACAGGCTACACCGAACGGCTTGTTGAAAGCGATGAGCATGGGGCACGCTCACGCCAGTGCCCGCTTGATCAGATTCCGGGACACCGTCGTGCGCGGCACTGTGCCGGCCGCACGGCGGCGTCCCTTCTTGCCGACGCTCCGAGCCGCCGCGCGTTCCTCAAACCACTCGTGGACATCGAGATCAAGTCCGATGCCATGTATGTAGTTGTACAGCGCCTTCTTGAGCGCCGGACCGAACGAATCATGGTCAATGCCGGTGCCGTCCGTAAAATGGATATCGTTGTTGGCGAATCTGCCCTGGCGTGGCGAAGACAAGGTCACGCCGTAATCCTCTGGACGCTTGCCGACCGGCGAATGCACGGTGCAAGTGAAGCGATGGAAGAAACCCGATTGTATGCAACCTGCCTCGAACAATTGACGAACGTATTCCAAGGAGTCCACGGTATCTTGCACGGTTTGAGTGGGGAAGCCATACATCAGATAGGCGTGCACCAGGATTCCCGCGTCGGAGAATGCGCGTGTGACACGGGCAACTTGTTCGACAGTCACGCCCTTCTTCATGAGTTTGAGCAGGCGATCCGACGCCACTTCCAGTCCGCCGGTCACCGCGATGCAACCGCTGTCCGCCAACAGTCGGCAAAGGCCGGCATCGAACGACTTCTCGAAGCGGATGTTGCCCCACCATGAGATATCCAGTTTGCGTCGTAGGAGCGCTTTGGCAAGCAACCTGAGTGCCTTGGGCGGTGCGGCTTCGTCGACGAGGTGAAATCCGGTTTGTCCGGTTTCGAGAATCAGCGATTCGATTCGACCGATTAACACGTCGGTAGTTGCCAAATCGTATCGCGAGATGTAGTCAAGATCTACATCGCAGAAGCTGCACTGCTTCCAGTAACAGCCGTGTGCGACCGTCAGTTTATTCCAGCGCCCGTCTGACCAGAGACGATGCACGGGATTGAGCATGTCCATCAGTGACAGATAGTCATCCAGCGGCAAACCCGTGTAGGTAGGTGTGCCCACTTCAGAGAGAGCGAAATCGCGCTCTTTGAAGTCGACGTAATGGTGCTCGCGCGTATACGTGCGCACCAAGTGATTGATCGGTCGCATTTTCTGAAGGTGTTCGATAAGAGCAAGCACTGGACGTTCGCCGGCATCGAGGGTGATAAAATCGAAGTAGTCGAAGACACGAGCCTCGTTCAAGGAGCGCAGTTCGGTATTGCAATAACCGCCGCCCAATACCGTGACGATGTGCGGGTGGGTTCTCTTGATGTTTTGCGCAATGCGAAATGCGCCGTACACGTTGCCCGGAAACGGCGCGGTGACGAGCACGAGGCTCGGCTGATGCTGCGACAGGGCTTCGAGTGTCAATTCGTGCAAGAATTCATCCACAAGGTTGTGCGGTGCACTAAGCGCTGCTTGCAGAAGATCGAATGACGATTGGCTTGCGGCCAGTGATTCGGCATAGCGCACGAACTCGAAGCGGGGGTCGATGGCATCTCGGATGACGTCGGCGATGTCATTCAGATAAAGCGTGGCGATATGCTTGGCGCTATCCTGCAGTCCCAGTGCACCAAAAGCCCAGTCGAGCGCGTCGCCTTTGTGTGAGCGGCTATCCACGTAGTGCTCTAACAATGCAAAGCGCGGGCCCTCGGGCAGGTAATGCCTCGAAGCGATACGATGAGCCAGGCTCGGATCACGACCCTGCAGAAATCTAATCGTCGGAGAGATGGTAGTCAGGTAGGGCTCGTAGTGCTCCACGAAGAAGCGCGTGGCTGCCGTGTGTCGTTTGCGGGGCAGTGCGCTCACTTGCCGGTGAATGGACGCCATGCCCTTTAGCGAGAGCAACTCGAGCGCCAGTGCGATGGAGAGATCAACCTGCTCCGCTTTGAAGCCGCGAGAGAGTAAGAATCCTGTGAGATACGCCGTCGACGGATACGGTGTGTTGAGCTGCGTCATCGGCGGAATGATCGATAGAATACGCAGATCGCTCATGCCGGAAGTATATCGCGCGGGGACTCCATGCGGGATCGGGGTGTTCGACAAGTTCAATCTCATGGATCGGTGTTCGACGGCCCGCAACAATGTATCGTAGCTCAACAGAACGGAGGCCAAAAGAGAGATGATGCCTGCGATTTCAATCGCGATACGGGTTGGACGTCGATGAGAAAATTGAGATTCGACAGCGTCCGTCAGATCGCAATCGACGACGATTGGTCTGCATTGCGTTTTCGGCGGATCGAATTCATCAAGAGGAGCTAGCGAATCGAGCGGGCGGCCGTCCGATCACCTGACGCCCAGTTCCGCCAACAGCGACTTCGCGCCGTACACTTTCTCGAGCGCCTCGCGGATGATCGCCGGATGCAGCGCGACAGAACGGTTTTTCGCCTGATCGAACCAGTAATCCCCCGAGATGGAATGGATGTTGCCATCGAACATCAGGCCGACGATTCGGCCTTCGGCGTCTATCAGCGGGCTGCCGGAATTGCCGCCGACGATGTCGTTGTTGGTCGAGATGTTGAACGGCGTGCGCATGTCGAGCCGATCGCGAACCCTCATCCAGCTGTCCGGAATCTTGAACGGCGAGGATCCAGTCGCCCGTTCGAAGGCGCGGTCGAGATGGGTAAATGGCTCGATCGGGGTGCCGTTCTCCACCCAGCCCTGCACCGTCCCGTAGTTCAGGCGCAGGGTGAACGTCGCATCGGGATATACCTGGGTGCCGTAGGCCTTGAAGCGAGCCGCGGCTATTTTTTCGGACGCCGCGTTGATGGGTGCTTCCACCTCGGTCTCGTAGCGCTTGCGGATTGAGCGCGATTCGGCATCGATGGATCGCGCCAATTCGATCATCGGATCCTGCGATGCATCCACGGCGGCCTTGCCGCCGTCCCACAGCTGCTTGCGCGCTGCCGCATCGTTGAGCTTGGTCTGCGACATGAGCCGGGTGGCCAGCGAGTCTGGCGTGTCCGTGGTGAGCAGCCGCCGGACCACCGGATTATCGGGTCCAAGCCATTCGCGCATGCGCTCGAGCGAAAAGGACAGCGTCATGGTTTCGAATTCGGTATAGACGGGGACCGAGGCGAACAGCAGCTGTTCTATCCTCGGGATCGACGTATCGGCGTACTCCCGCAGGCGTTCGGTGTTCGGCTTGGGGCGTTCATCTGCGCCGCGCAGCAACGCGCGCGCATAGCGGAACAGGGCGCTGTTGAAGCCGGCGGCGCCTTCCAGATAGTTGTACTGCAGAAAAATCGACCGTTCGCGCCGGGTCGCGAGCTCGATGTCGTGCCATGGATCGCCGTCAAGACCGGCCGTCGCCCGCAGTGCGCTCTCGGCAGTGGTCTTGCGTGCCATGAGGTCGTCCTCGTGCAGAGCGTCGAGGAGCTTGCGCCGCACCTTGATGCCGTTCTCGAGGCTGTTGAGCGGCGCCAACAGCATCCGGTCCGCGGCTGCACTCGTCTTGCCGAATTGAATGTAGCGGCCGCGCAGCTCCGAATTGCGCAGCAGCCAGGTTGGAAGACGCACATCGCGATCGAATTGCAGCTGCGCGTGCGTCAGCAGCCGAGCGGTGCTGCCCGGATGACCGGATACGAACACCAGCTGGCCCTCACGCGGTCCGGCAAAATCGATCGACAGGTAATTCGGCGTCCTTGCGGGCTTGCCGTTTTCATAGGCCCGCATGATGGCGAAATCCAGGCACCAGCGCGGGAATTGAAAATTGTCGGG
This sequence comes from Gammaproteobacteria bacterium, assembly GCA_003137095.1. Classification (GTDB taxonomy): domain Bacteria; phylum Pseudomonadota; class Gammaproteobacteria; order Steroidobacterales; family Steroidobacteraceae; genus Bog-1198. The sequence continues at coordinate 3,989 of PLET01000040.1, read as the reverse complement.
ATCTCCGCCGAATGCGGCAATGTCCGCTTCGGGCGCAAATACGATCCGCAGGTCGGTATAGCGCTTGTACTTGTAGAGAAAATATTGACCGCCCTCGTATAGCGTCACGCTCTGGCATTCCAACCTGCCGGTCTTGGATTTGAGGCTGGCCTGTTCGCAGGTTTTCTCCAGGGAAGTCAGCGTCTTCTTGCGCGCTTCGTTGGCGGCCGCGGCATCGAGACCAGCCACCGCGCCAGCCACCTTGTCGGTAACGTTCTCCATATCGACGAGCACGTCCGCCAGCTGGGTCAGGCAGCGCTGCTCGCCGTGACGGTCCAGCGCCCCGAAACCTCTTTCATCGAAGCTGGCTTCCGGCGAGGACATGTCGGCGAGGCAGGTTTCCGCGCAATGATGGTTGGTCAGTATCAGGCCGTGCGGCGACACGAACGAGGCCGTGCAGTTCGAGAGCCGCAGCGTCGACAGCCGCACGCGATCCAGCCACTCGGCTTTGATGTCGACGCCATAATCCCGTTTGACGGCGGCGGCCGGGAAATTGTCGAAGGTCCACATGCCCTCGTCGGCCATCGCGGGCATCGCCGCAGCCAGCAGCAGAAAAAAAGCAATTCTATGCATCAATCCCCCGGTCATTGAGCGTCGGCCCGGCATTCTACTCCGCTCGCAACATTCTTCGCCGCGCATTCCGGCGGTGCTTTGAGTACAATGATGCGGGCGCTCTGAATCAAATTTCGGGATATTGACCATCGATACACCCCAGCGTCCGCAAGCAACGGCGCACCGTGCATTTGCAGCCTTCGCGAACGCGGATTTCAGATTATTTTGGCTATGGTCCTCCGCTGCGATGATGGCCGACAACATCGAGCATGTCATCAGCTACTGGGTGATATTTCAAAAGTTTCATTCCCCGGCCCTGGGCGGCTTCGCGGTGATTTCGCACTGGGTGCCGTATCTGATGTTCGCCGGCTACACCGGCGCACTGGCCGACCGCTTCGACATCCGCCGCCTCATACAGATCGGAATGCTGCTGTTCATGGGCGTTTCTATCTGCTGGGGTGTGATGTTCCTGAGCGACTCGGTGGCGCTCTGGAAGGCAGAGCTGCTGCTCGTCATCCACGGGCTGGCGGGGGTCATCTGGGCGCCCGCCTCGCAGGTATTGATCAATCAGATCGTCAGCGGCAACCAGCTGCCGAGCGCCGTGCGGATGAGCGCGACCGGCCGCTACGTGGGTTTTCTGGTCGGACCCGCGGTGGGCGCCGGTTTGCTGCTGGCATTCGGCGCGGCCAACGGCATATTCATCAACGCGGTGATCTACGCTCCCTTGTTCGTCTGGTTGATCGCAGCCCCTTACGGCCGGGCGGCCGCGAGGCGGCCGCAGGTCGCATCGATCCAGGGATTCTTCGATCTCTGGTCCACCATGAAACTGGTCGCGAAAAACAAGGTGCTGCTGTCGATGACACTGTTGATCGGTGCCGCATCATTCTTCGTCGGCAATGCCTATCAGGCGCAGATGCCGGGCTTCGCCCAGGATTTCGGACACGGCAGGGCGGATTTCTCCTACAGCATGCTGTTGGCCGCCGATGCGGCTGGCGGATTGGCGGCCGGATTGATTCTGGAGAGCCGCGGTCTGCTGCCACCCAAGGCGCGCAGCGCTTTCATTCTCGCCATGGTGTGGTCCTGTGCTCTCATCGGCTTCGCTTTGTCGCGTTACTACGTGATTGCCATAGCCCTGTTGTTCGTCGCGGGCTTCGTTGAACTGGCCTTCAATGCCATGGCTCAGGCGCTCGTGCAATTGAATGCACCCGACCAGAGCCGCGGTAGTGTGATCGGCGTGTTTTCGATGTCGGCCATGGGATTGCGCACCTTCAGCGGCCTGAGCGTGGGTCTGCTCGGCGCAAGTGTGGGTATTCATCGGTCGCTCGCGCTCAGTGCTGCCGCGTTTTTGGTGCTGTGCACGACCGTGTTTGTGTTTCGAAGCGTGCGCCGGCAAGGAGCGACCTGACATGCCGACCGACGTTGAATACATGCGGCGAGCGCTCGAACTGGCGCATCGTGCCGCGGGGCAGGGTGAGGTGCCGGTCGGTGCGCTGGTGGTCATCGGCGATGAAGCCGTCGGCGAAGGATGGAACCGACCCATTGCCAGCCGTGATCCAACTGCGCATGCAGAGATCGTGGCGCTGCGCGCCGCGGCCGCCGCTCAGAACAATTACCGCCTCACGGCGTCCACACTGTATGTGACACTCGAGCCATGCGCCATGTGCGTCGGCGCGCTCCTGCAAGCGCGCACGGCCCGCGTCGTGTTCGGAGCCTGGGATCCCAAGGCGGGCGCTTGCGGCAGCCTGTTCGATTTGCCCCGTGATAGGCGGCTGGCGCACCGCATGGACGTGTTCGGAGGAGTTTGCAGCGAGGAAAGCTCCGCGCTTCTGCGGCGGTTCTTCGAGTCGCGACGCCGATCGGGCACGGCGGGGGACTAGTTCAAAGAGGCCGTGCTTCCCCAAACCCATTCGAGGAGATCGCGATAGCCGCGCACGTTGTCGACGTAGCGCACCGGCTCCCAGCCGCGGGCATAGCCGTTTTCGGTCTGCGAATACCAATGCTCCTCCGCCAGCAGCGGCAGGAATTCGCGCACGTCTTGCCACGAGTCCGGGTCGCGGCCGGCTTTTTGCGCGAGCACCCGCGCATCTTCCAAATGGCCGTAGCCGATGTTGTAGGCGGCCAGCGCAAACCAAGTCCTATCGGGCTCCGGCACGTGCGCCGGGATCTTCTCGTAGACCTGCCGGAAATAACGCGCGCCGCCAAATATGCTCTGGCGCGCGTCGATGGGATTGGAAACGTTCGTCTCACCGGCGGTCTGGTGGGTGAGTTGCATCAGGCCCCTGGCACCCGACGGATTGGCGGCACGCGGGTCCCACTTCGATTCCTGGTAACCAATGGCCGCCAACAGCCGCCAATCCTCGCGGCTCTGTTCGGCAGCCTCCTCGAACCACTGCCGATACAGGGGCAGCCGGCTTTGCAAATGGTGCAGGAACACTTCGGATTCGCCGAATTCGACGCGTTCGGCGCGGCCGTAATAGCGGTGGACGATGGCGGTCAATTCGCCGTCGAGGTTGATGCGCCCGAAATAGCCGTTCATGGCGCGCACGAATCCAGGATCCCGCTCGCTCGCCGCCCAGGCCAGCGATTCGCGGCCCCCGAAATCGGACGCGATGCGCAACTGCGGATTCACGTCATGGGCAAGGGCGAATTCCGTGGAATCGGCGACGGTGTAGCCGATACGCCCCTGCGCCACCGCATCCAGCTGTCGCAGGATGTCCATGCCGGACTCTTGCCGGGCGACCGCCAACTCGCCCGCGCCGATATCGGCGGCCAATTCCGGCCGTTTCGAGCCATGCCGGTAGACCAGATGCTCGCTGACGAACTGATACGCGGGTCCGAATTCGATGCCGGTGATCGGCTGAGCTGGAATCTTCAATCCCGCCGCCGCCAGATGAGCCTGCCCCGACCTGAGGGCCGAGTAGATTTGGGTGTAGGTGCCGACCGTGATCATTTTCAGCCGCACGCCGAGTTCGTCCGCGAAGCGACGGGCAAGTTCGTATTCCGGACCTTCCGGCATGCCATCGGCGCCACGATAGAAGGCCAATGGACCCGTCTGCGTCACGACCCGCAATTCACCAAGCGCCTTGATCTGATCGATCGTGCTCGGCAGCGGCGCGCAAGTGGTCAGCAGACCCGCGGCGCACACTGCGACCGCCGGCTTGGTGAAGCGCGGCCATTTGTTCGGTAAATTCACGTCGGGCATGACCGATTCGAGTCCGCCGACGAGGGGCAAGTTCTGATTACTTTGAAATCTCTACGCAGCCATGCCAAGGTTAATCAGCTAGGATATCATTAACTGCCCGATACGGGCTACGGCCGCGGCATGCAGGCGATTTGTGCCCCCTGCATCACTGGTCGAGAAACCTTAAGTCAACGGGAGAGGTACCGAAGTGGTCATA
>PLET01000086.1 GCA_003137095.1 Gammaproteobacteria bacterium | reverse complement strand
CTAGTGCTGTGGCTTCAAATGACGATGCGTGCTGCCGCCATGGGTGTGCGGCTCGCCCAGTTCCACATTGACCAGATTCAACGTGCCGTGGCGTACGCCGCGCTCGGCGATGATCTCCTCGGCAAATTCCCGTACCCGCTTGACCGGACCCTTCAGCATGACGGTCTCGATGCACTGATCATGATCCAGGTGCGCATGCATGGTGGACACCGTCAGATCGTGGTGAGCGTGTTGAATGTTCGTCAGGCGCTCCGATAGCTCACGCTCGTGGTGATTGTAGACGTACGACAGGTTGGCGACGCACGAGCCCTTGGTCGAACGATTTTCGGCGCTGCGCTGCAGATGGCTTCGCAAAATGTCGCGCACCGCTTCGCTGCGGGTGGTATAGCCGCGCTCCTTGATGAGCTCATCGAACGCCGCAGCCAGATTCTCATCGAGAGAAATGGTGAATCGATCCATGGAATCTCCGCGCCGGGGGATGGGAAGTTGCGCCGTATGCGCAGCACCATATCTCCGCGGCCACGGCGGTGTAAAGGCCCGGGCGCCGCACTTTCAGCGATGCGTGTGCGTGTGAGAATGCTTCAAGGCGTCCTGGTGTTCATGGGCGTGAATGTGCGGTTCGTAGCGGCTCGCGTGACGATGCTCCAGTCGGCCGAATTTCCACAGCGCCACCGACAGGACGGTGGTGCTGGGGCTCACCATCGCCATCGCGATCGCCGCCACGCTGGTGGCGGAGGAGAGTACGGCCGAGCATAGCTCAACCAGGTAAGACAAACAAAGAAAGGTTTCTTACACCCCCGGATGGAACGCGGCACACCCGACGTGCATCCGGATTCGCGTTCGATCCGTAAGGGTAAGACAAAATGGAAATACATCACACGAAATCGTACCGTCGTAAGATCTTTTATAGTATTCATCTTACCGGTGCGCATGGGGCATCAGCCATGAAAAAAACTACTGCGCCGGCCATCGCCGGCACTCTAGTCATGGGCATTGCGTGCTCGCCGGCGCAGGCCGATCCGGCGCCAGCCACGGCGGCAACCGAGTCCACGAATTCGACCACCGGGACACTACAGGAGATCACGGTCACGGCCCAACGCCTGGAGCTGCTCGGCTTCGCCTCGACCGCCAGCGAGGGCGTCGTCGATGACCAGGAACTGCAGCTTGCGCCGCAGTACCGACCGGGGCAGCTGCTCGAGACCGTGCCGGGGTTGATCGTCACCTTGCACAGCGGCGAGGGCAAGGCGAACCAGTACCTCATGCGGGGCTACAACCTGGATCACGGCACGGATCTGGAAACCTACGTCGACGGCATGCCGATCAACCAGCCCACCCACGCCCATGGTCAGGGCTACACCGACCTCAACTTCATGATTCCCGAGTTAACCGATCAGCTCGGCTATACCAAGGGACCGTACTACGCCAATGTCGGGGACTTCGGGGCCGTCGGTTCCGTGCGCGTCGATTACCGCGACACGATCGATGACCAGGTATCGGCAACCGCGGGCACGCTCGATTTTCAGCGCCTGTTCGCCGCGGGCACGCAGGCGCTCGGCGACGGGCATTTGCTTGCCGCCGTGGAACTGCAGCACTACGACGGCCCGTTCGTGGCGGCGGATGATGCGCGCAAGGACAATGTTCTCCTGCGCTACAGCGACGGCGACGAGAAAAACGGCTATTCGATCAGCGCCATGATGTATCACCAGCTGTGGACCAACACCACCGACATCCCGATCCGTGCCATCACCGAAGATCTGGTGCCGGATCGCTTCGGGACGCTCGATCCTTCCGACGGCGGCCGTGCCTGGCGCTCGAGTCTGTCCTTCAATCTGCGTGAGACGCTGGGCGAGGGCCGGTTGACGGGAAGCGGGTTTTTCATCGACAACCAGCTGCACCTGTGGAACGACTTCACGCATTACCTGGTCGATCCCGTTCACGGCGATCAGGAGGACCAGTTCGAGCATCGGGATGCGTTCGGCGGGCAGGCCGGCTACACGCTGCCGCTGCCGTTGGGTTCGATCGACAACACGGTATCCGCGGGCGTGCTGGTGCGTAACGACCGGTTGTACGTCGGACGCCTGCCGAGCGAGGATCGTGTGCCGTTGCCGCCCGCCAATGATCCGCCGTCGTTTTCCAACGAGGATCAGGTGTACCTGTTCGCCGGGGCGGCCTGGGTGCAGACGGTCACGAAGTGGACGTCCAAGCTGCGCACGGTCCTGGGGTTGCGCGAGGACTATCAGCACGGCACCGACATCGACTATCTGGCCGCACTGCACGAGGAATCCGGGCCCGGCTACACCGGCTATACCAACGGCGGCACGGCCCAACAGGCATTACCCCAGCCCAAGGGCAGCCTCATCTATACGCCGACCGGCAACCTGGAATTCTATGTGAGCGCCGGCCGCGGCTTTCACAGCGCGGACCTGCGCGGCGTGAACCAGGATACGAGCGTGGATTTGGGACTGCCGCACACGCCGCTGCTCGCGCGGCAGGAGGGGCAGGAAGTCGGCGTGCGCGCGGCGCCCATGCCCAATCTCACCTTCACCTTCGCCTACTACAACCTGTGGCAGCAGTCCGAGACCATCATCGACCCGGACGTCGGTGAGGATACGGCCGGCCCGGCGAGCCGCCGCTATGGCTACGAGATCAACGTGACCTACCAGATCAATCGCTGGCTCGAGATCTACGGCAGCTATTCGGGTGACCACACCCATTTCACCCACCCCTTCGATGATGGCACCGGGCATGTGGGCGAATACATCACGGATGCACCGCTCGCCACCGGTGCGTTGGCCCTCTATGTGACGAACCTCGGACCGTGGAGCGGCGGCCTCAACTACCGTTATCTCGGCAATTATCCGCTGTCTTCCGGCCCCTGCGTGAATTCCGCCGCCGCCCAGGACTTCGGACCCGGCTACACCTGCGCCAACGCGCCGACGGCACCCGGCCAGGTCGACGGCAAGGGCTTCGGCGAATGGAACCTCGACGTGCACTACGCTCTATCGGGGGGTTGGAGCGCCTCTCTCGGGATCTACAATCTATTCAACACCCACGCGGCCGCGGCCGAGTTTTGGTACGTCGACCGATTGCCCGGGGAGCCCGCCGTCGGCGTCGCCGACGTTCACGAGCATCCGCTCGAACCCCTGATGGCACGCTTCACGATCTCCAAAAAGCTCTGAGCCGATCACAGATGAGGAACGTGGGCTTAAACGATCCTGGTGAAACTACTTTGCTCGTCCAAGTCGCGCCGCTTATACCCAACCGCCTCGAGCGCTTGGAGAACCTGCAGCGCACGGTAGCGCACACCGGTACTCTGCAGGGTCGTGAAGATCGTGTCGAATTGGGTCGCCACTCAACAATACCTGTGGTGCGGCAATGATGGCGTCAAGGGCTCTACTTCACGGGCAGCAGCCGGATCACCATGCCCGGCGAATTCGCCAGGGTCTGGGAATTCTGCAAGAGGATGTACAGGTAGCCGTCCGGCCCGGTGATCACATCGCGGGTGCGGCCGAAGCCCTGATAGACGGTTTCTTGATTCAGGATCGCACGGCCCTTGATCTCGAAGCGGATCAGCCTCTGGCCCACCAGTGCCGATAGGAACAGGCTGTTCTTCCAGCCCGGATAGCGCACGCCCGTATAGAAACTCATGCCGCTCGGCCCGATGGCGGGTGTGAAGTACGCGATCGGATCTTCCATCCCGGCATGGTGCTGTTCGCTGATACCCGGCTCCAGGCCCATCGAGATCACCCCCCAGCCGTAGTTGCGGCCCTTCTCGATGATGTTGATCTCGTCTCCACCGATGGGCCCGTGTTCGCTTTCCCACAGAAGTCCTGTGCGCCGGTCGAAGGTCAGCCCCTCGGGATTGCGATGACCGTAGCTCCAGATGGTGGGATCGGCGCCCGGCGTATTGACGAACGGGTTGTCGGCCGGCGTCGAACCGTCGTCATTGACGCGATGGATCTTGCCGAGTGGCGAGTTCAAGTTCTGCGCATTGCTCTTGTCGCCGCGGTCACCCATCGACCAGAACAGATGCCCGTTGCCGTCGAACAGGAAGCGGCTGCCGTAGTGAATGACGCTGGCCGTGTACAAATCGGCGCGGGCACGGAAGATGTCCTGCTGGTCGACCCATTCATTGTTGGCGTTGAGACGGCCGCGCACCAAACGGGTCATATTGAGCGGTGCAGGGGGCAGGGATGAGCGCGGAACCGTGGGGTCGTCCGGCGGCGGCGTCGCAAGGCCGGGCGCCACTTCGGAGAAGGACAGGTAGATCCAGCCATTGCGCCGGTAGTCGGGATGCAGTGCGATATCGAAATAGCCGCCGTCCTGGCGTGCCCAGGCCTGGGGCGTGTGCTTCACCGGTTCGGGCAGCAGCTTCCCATGGTCGATGATGCGGATATCGCCGGGGCGCTCGGTCACCAGCATGCGTCCGTCGGGCAGGAAGACCTCGCCCCAGGGCGTGTTCAGATTGGCCGCCACCACCTCGATCTTGAAGGTCTGCTTTTTGCTCTTGATGATCTGACCGTTGGGATCCGGCAGAAAGCTGGGGCGGCCCTTGATCTGGCCGCCGCGGACGCGCAGATACGCGATCAGCCGGCCGATGTCGGCGTCGCTCAACTGGTCTTTGAAGGCCGGCATGCCGGCATTGACGATGCCCTCGCGAATGGTGTGCAGCAGGGCGGCGTCGGAGAGCTCCGACAGCAGGCTCTCGGCGAACAGGCTCGGTCCGCGTCCACCCGCGAGGTCGGTGCCGTGGCAGCCTGCGCAGGTGCTCGCGAACAGATCGGGCGTGTTGCCCATCGACGGCACACCGGGCGGCGCCGGCGCCGCGGCTGTCGCCGGCGCCGCGGCTGTCGCCGATGCCGCGGCTGTCGCCGGCTGACCCTCGGCTGGGTAGCGCTGAGACAGCACCGGGCAGCCCTGGTAGGCCTCGCCCTTGGCGACTTCCGCCGCGCAGCGTTCGCGAAAGCGCGCGACGCCGCCTTTGATGAACTCGATCACGTCCTCTTGTTTCATGGGCGGGAAGTGCACGGGCAGCAGGGTTTGCACGTCGAGGTGGTAGTGTTCGATGTCATCCATGTAGTTGTCGGCCCACGGCTGATAATCGCGCGCCGCCGTGGCGATGTCCGCCTCCGCCATCACCTTGGCCGCCGGCGCGTACGCGAACAGGCCGTCCGCCATGTGCGAGTTCGCGCGCGCCCAGTAGACATCGACGATCATGGTCGAATCCTCGAGCCGCAAATGCTCGTCGACGGGCACGAACTTGAGAGGCCGGGGGTGTTTGCTCAGTTCGTCCGGGTAGTCCGGTGCCGGGTGCGCGATCATGTCGTGGATGATGAGTTCGTTCTCGCGCCGCGATATCACCGCCAGCCCCTCCGCCACGGCGACCCGTATGCCGTCGATGTGATCGGTATGGGCGTGCGAGGTGATGACCGCCGTCGGCACCTTGCCAGGTACCAGCGTCTTCGCGAAATCGATCATCGCCTTGGCCATCGGCTTGCTGTTGAGCTCGAACAGCACCAGATGATCGGCAAATTCGAACACCGTCGTGCCCTGCACGGCGGGCAGGCCCTTGCTCGACAAGGGACCGCCCGACAGGTACCAGATCCCCTTCGCGATCGGCGTCGCCGTCACCGGCGAGAGCTTGAGCTCCGGTTCCGGCGCGCTGCGCACGGCCGCCGGCGCCTCGAGATTCGCGATGGCGTCGTCGATGGCGTAACCGTCCACCGAAATCTGCAGCTCGCTGATGTTGCGCCAGTCCGTCTTGGTGTTGTAGCTCATGGGGAGCAACAAGCCGTCGAACGGCGCATAGCCCTCGAGGTAGGTGGTGAAGGTGAGTTCGCCAAAGGTGTTGTGGGGGTTGGTCCAGCGCACCCACGCCGGCAGATGCGTCGCCTGCGAAACCGCCAGGGTCAGCCGGTCGCCCTGCGCGAGCGTCAGGTCGACCACATCCACCTTTCCATGGTTGCGCGCATCCGGCAGGCTTCGCACCGGCCCGAGCGTCGTCGCCGGGTCGAGCGCTGCGCGTACCACGGCCACGGGATTGTTCAGCATCCACATGCGCCGCATGTGCACGCCATCGACGTACCAGGCGTTCGCTACCCACCGCCGCGAACGGGTGGCGCTGCCGTCGGTCGCCACGTCGTAGGCGATGTCGCCGTCGAGCACCAGATTGAACGGTTCCCAGAGGGTGGGCGCCGCGCGTGCGAACGTGAACAGCATGTTGCGACGCTCGGTTTGTTGAAACCGGCCGTGTTCCAAATCGTAGACGCGGCGCAGGTCGTTCGCCGCCAGGTAACGCTGGACGGCGAGCGGCGACGCCGTCACGTTGCCGCCGCCGAATTGATAGGCATACATCCCATAACCGATCAAGGTGATGTTCCTGATACGGCGCACCCGTTCGAGGCCGCCGAGAGCTTCGGCCGCGGCAAGCATCAGTGCGTGTTGGCGCGCCGCGGGTGCCTGCGCTGCGCCCGCGCCGCGAACGTCGGCGGCGCCATTCTCCGCGGCGGGATTCTCGGCGGCATGCGCGACGTGCCGCAATGAAAGCGACAGCACGGTTGCGCCGATGGCGAGAACGGCCAGCGCCGGGAATCGGGACGGCGAATTCCCGGTGCCGCCCATCAGAAAAACCAGTGCTTCTCGTAGATCAGCACCGCCGCCACCAGCAGCGCCGGGATCTGCCATGATAGCCCCGGGGGAAGCCGCTCGGCCCAGGTGCGCGGCACCAGGAAAGCGATCACGGCGCTCGCCACGGCCGCGATGGCGATCCAGGCGTACCAATTGATCGGCGGACCGGCGGTTTTCGCCGGCAGCGCCTGCAGGCTGAACTGACTGATTTTGGGGTAGTACCGGAACACATTCCAGTTCAGGTAAAAGGACAGCGTGTAGATGACCCCGAACAGGATGGAGAAAATCTTGAAGGCGCTCGCCTGGGTGTTCATGCGGGCAGCAGTCCCTTGATGTTGTTGAGCACATGGCCAACCAAAAAGTTGAACCACACCACGAAGGCCAGCAGCCAAACCAGATAACGCCGGGTGGCCGCCGACTGCGCGTCGAGCGGCTGGCGCCAGTAGTACCAATAAGCCGGCAGCAGACCCAGCCCGATCGCGGCGAGGTGCTCCTTGATCTCGAACACGCCGTTGGCGGAGCGCAATTGCAGATCCTCGAGCGTCGGACGCACGTCGATCCGGTATTGCGGATACAGCAGGGCGCCGAGCACCGTGGTCAGCACGAACAGCGCCACGATGGCATTTGCATAGTGCGCCGCGCCCACCCCGCGAAACCGGTCGACGAACGAACTCGTCGCCGAGGCCGGAATGCGCCGCGCCACGGCGAACGCCTGGTGGGTGATGGCGCCGAGCAGCGCCACGGCGAGCAGCGCATGAATGAGCAACAGTACCGTAATCATGGCAGCTCTAGAGGGTTCCAGTGGATTTTCAAACGGTCATTATCCACATACGCAACACGGGCCGAAAGCCACACCGGTTCTTTCAAAAGGTTAGGCGAATGCCGCCGACTATGGCGAACGGCGGCGCCGGGCTCTGAAACCGGTTGTCGACTCCCGGACCGTTGGTGATGCCGACGGCCGGCACGCCCGGCGCTCCGACACCGGTGGGATCGCTCAAGATGCCGTAGGTCGCGTACTTCGAATTCAGCAGATTATTGATATTGGCGAACAGCTGCAGATGCCCGGCCACCTGATACGCGGTGTGCAATCCCACCACAGTGTGGCTCGGCAGGGGTGCCAGCTGATTGGACTCGTCGCCGAAGTAGTACTGAGCGCTCACGAAATTCACGCTCGCGCCGACGGTCCACGGGGGGGAAATCTTGTAGTCCGCACCGGCCTTGATGCGGTGCTGCGGAATGCCCGGCAGGCGGTCGCCCGGTAGCACCTGAATGTTGCCATTTTGATCCTGATACGGATTTGACGGCGAGGGCACGGTGAGCGGAGATTGGAAGGTCGCCTCCACGTAGCTGTAGTTGAGGTACGCCGACCAGGCATCCGACTTGTAAGTCAGGCCCGCTTCCACGCCTTGGCGCCGGGTGTCGCCGATGTTCTGGAAGAACCCCTCGCTCACGGAGGTGGCAATGCCGTAGATGTCATCCTGCAGCAGCGTGCGAAACACGCTCACATTCCACGACAGTTCGCCGGCCGCGCCCACGGCGGAGTCCCTGCCGCGCAGGCCGAGTTCGGCGGTGTGTGACATCACCTGGCGCAGCGTCGGTGGATCGCCGGCGAGATTCGACGGCAACAGGCAGGGCTGCAGCGGATTGGAGCATTCGATCTCGCTCGCCGTGGGCGCGCGCGTGTTTCCCGACCAGCCGGCGTACACCGTCAGCGCCGGCAGCACCTTGTAGGTGCCGCCGAGCCCGGGGTTGAAATGGCTGTAGCGGTTGTTGCCGGTGAGATTGCTGCCAAGCTGATCCTGAAGGTCGAGATTGGCGACGTTATAGCGGCCGCTCGCGGTCACCGAGAAGGCCGGGGTGAGATCCAGGGTGTCGGTCAGGTAGAAGCCGTACGTCTTGTTGGTCGACTGAAGGCTCACCGGCGTCGCGCTGATCGCGGTGCTGCCGGCCGCGATGGCGGCGTTCTGTGCCGCTTCCGGCGTGACCACGATCAACGAGGAAGGCAGCACCAGCAGGTCCGGATTGATCACCCCGATCTGGGTTCCCGAGTAAAAATTCACCCGCGCCGCGTCGACCGTGGCGCCGGCGGTGAACCGATTGTCGTGGCCGGCGATGGCCCGGTCATCGGTGCTCTGCAAGGCCGCACCGCGGCCGTAAGTGTGAATCTGTTCGTAATCGTTCTCGCCGATGGAAAGGGTGCCCCCATCGGAAATGTCGGGCAGCACGGCGCCCGTCGGATCGGTGAGCGGGGTGAGGCCGTCCGGCTGGCACAGCGTGCCGGCGGTATGGGTGCAGCTGAGATAATCGGTGGTGTTGCCGTTGGCCACGAGCTGCTGGAATTGCCGGTAGTAGATGACGCTCTGCAGCGACCAGCCGTCCGATAGCTTGAAAGCCCCAGTGAGCGTCACGAAGTCCAGCCGATTGTCATTGTTCTGCGGACCCGTGAACACCAGGCCGCGGCTGATGGCGAGTTCCTGCAGCGGCGCGGAACCCTGACCGTTCAGGTGATTGTCCGCCGTCGTATAACTCAAATCCAGCGAGCCCTGATCGCTACGCGCGCTCAACACCGCATACAGCTGGCGCAGCGAGTCGCTCGAGAACAGACGCCAGCCATTCTCATCGAGCGCCTTTCCGGCGACATACAGGCCGATATGCTCCGACTTTGCCCCGTACTGCACGGCCACGGCGCGTTGGCCGAACGAGCCGCGGGAGGCCTCGAGGTCGGTGCCCTGATAGCTGAAACCGTCCTTCATGCCGACCGTGATGGCGCCGCCGAGCGCATTCAGGCCATACACCGGGTTCGAACTCACGATGCTCACCTGATTGATGGCGATGTCCGGAAACAGATCCCAATTGACGGTGTCGCCGAAGGCCTCGTTGATGCGCACGCCATTCTGATACACCGCCAATCCCTGTGGCGTGCCGAGCACCGGTGAGGCCTCGAAGCCCCGATATAAAATGTCCGGCTGGAACGGATCATCGAGATTGTCATTGACGTTGATGCTGCCGAGGCGCGAGCTCAAGGCCCCGGTGAGGCTGGCCGGGCCATCGCGCGACAAGTCGGCGGCATTCAGGGTCTGGACGTCGCCCGGGATCTTGTCGATGTCGATGGCATTGCCAGGTATGGCGCTGGCCTGCACCACGATGGCCGGCAGTTCCTCGGCCGCGCCGGCCGGGCCCACGTGCACCGCACCGAGCAGCAGGGCGCCGGCCAAAAATGACTGAATCCCGGCCAAACCGCACGTTCTCACTGGATCGTTGCCCTGCTGTGTTCTACGCTCGCGAGTCTGTCCGATTGCCATCCGAGCCACCAGAGAGCCCTTCCCGGTCGAATCGGGAATGATTCCCGCCGGAGCGCAGCCGATGCCCGAGGAAATCATGTCCATGTCCACCGAATCGCCGCCGTTGCAGCCGCGCCGGGAATTTCCCGGGCGGGATGCCGCGCTGGTGGCGGCAGCCACGATATTGAGCGTCGTGATATCGGCGCATTTCGAGCTCAACGAGGCCCTGTATTCGCTCACCCGCCATGGAGAATTTCTGCAGCTGGACGAATTGCCGGTGGGCTTGCTCGTGCTCCTGGCCGGCCTGATCTGGCTGTCGTGGAAGCGCCAGCGGCAGGCGCAGCGCGAGCTGCGCGCCCGGCGGATCGCCGAGGCGAGGCTGGTCGGCGTGCTCCAGGACAACCGCCGGCTGGCGCAGGAGAACCTGCGCATCCAGGAGATCGAGCGCAAGCACCTGGCGCGCGAACTTCACGATGAGCTCGGACAATACCTGAATGCGATCAAGCTCGACGCCGTGGCGCTTGGCGAGGGCGGCGGTGAGACGGCCACGCGCGCTGCGCAGGCCATCATTCGCAACGTCGATCACGTTCACGGCGTGATCGGCGGCATGATCGGCCGCCTTAGGCCGGTGGGTCTGGATGAGCTCGGCGTCGCGGCCGCCATCGAGCATTGCGTCGACCAATGGCGGCAGCGGCTTCCCGCTACGCAATTTCAGCTGTCGGTCTGCGGCCACTTCGATGATCTGGGTGAGGCGCTGAGCCTCACGGTATATCGCCTGATCCAGGAGGGGCTCACCAATGTGTCCAAGCACGCCCGCGCCGGCCGGGTCGACATCGCGCTCGAGCGCCGGACGGCGCCGGGCGGCGGCGATGAGCTGCGCGTGACCGTGGCCGATGATGGCTGTGGCATGGGACCGGACGCGCGCGGCGCGCGCTTCGGCCTCTCGGGCATGCGCGAACGGGTGCAGATGGCCGGCGGCCATTTCGCGGTCGCGAGCGCCCCCGGCCGCGGTTGCCGGCTGGAGGCGGTGCTGCCGGCAGGTGAGCGATTGCCGGCAGGGGAGCCCTGATGTCCGCCGCCATTCCGCGCGTGAGCGTGCTGTTGGTGGATGATCATGCGGTGGTGCGCGAGGGCTACCGACGGCTGCTCGAGCGGCACGGCGACATCGTGGTGGTCGGCGAGGCGGGTGACGCGGACTCGGCCCACGCCCTGTTCTGCGAGCTTGACCCACAGGTGGTCGTCATGGACATCACCTTGCCGGGCAGCAGCGGCATCGAGACCCTGCTGCGCATGCGGGCGCACCGGCCGCAGACCCGCGTGCTGATGTTCAGCATGCACGAGGAGGCGATTTTCGCAACGCGCGCCCTGCAGGCCGGCGCCTGCGGCTATGTCACCAAGGCGAGCGCGCCGCAGGTGCTGGTCGAGGCGGTGCATGCGATTGCCGGCGGCCGGCGCTACTTAAGTCCGGCGCTGGCCCAGGATCTGGCGCTGCGGCATGCGGCCGCGGATGAGCGGGCGGGCGATGCGCTGTCCGCCCGCGAATTCGAGGTGCTGCGGCTGCTCGCGCAGGGGCAATCCGTGCGGCAAATCGCCGACACCCTTGGCCTCAACCCCAAAACCGTCGCCAATCATCAATCGGCCATCAAGCAGAAATTGGGGGCGCAGACGCCCATTCAGCTGCTGATGAAGGCCCGATTGCTGGGTCTGAAAATCGGGTGATGCGGCACCGAGTGGCCAGAACGAGAGCGGCGGCCCGCATCCTGGCCATCCTGGCCGTCATCGCCGGTGGGTGCTCGAGCGCCGCGAGTACGGCCGCGGCCGTCTCAGATGCGGCGCCGGCGCCGTTCTATGCCAACCGCTTCGACAAGACGCCCACGGTGGCGGCGATGACGGCCGTGGGGCGCGCCTTGTTCATGGACCCCGGACTGTCGGCCTCGGGCAAGCTCGCCTGTGCGAGCTGCCATGATCCGGCGCATGCCTATGGACCGCCCGGCGAGGCGGCGTTGCGGCGCGGCGGCAGCGACGGCCGGCAGTCCGGCCTGCGCGCCGTGCCCTCGCTCACCTACAGCCAGGCCACCCCGCCGTTCACCGAGCATTACCTCGAGGATGAGGGCGACGACAGCATCGATGAGGGTCCGGCCGGCGGATTGACCTGGGACGGCCGCTCGCAGTCCGCCCACGATCAGGCGCGACTGCCGCTGCTGTCGCCGTATGAAATGGCCAACGCGCGCGAGGGGGACGTTGCCGAGAAGGTGCGTCATGCCGCCTATGCGGCCGACTTTCAGGCCGCCTTCGGCGACCGGGTTTTCGATGACCCCGTCCTGACCTTCAAGGGCGTGCTGCTGGCGCTCGAGACCTTCCAGCAGAGTCCGGCGGAATTCTATCCGTACAGCAGCAAGTACGATGCGTGGCTGCGCCATCAGGTGACCTTGAGTGCGCCGGAGGCGCGCGGACTGGCGGTGTTCAACGATCCGGCGAAGGGCAATTGCGCCCGCTGCCATCCGAGTGCGATGCGCGACGGCGCCTTTCCGCAATTCACGGATTTCGGCTACGTCGCCGTCGGTGCGCCGCGCAACCGCTCCATCGCGGCCAATGCCGATGCGCATTTTTTCGATCTGGGGCTGTGCGGACCGCTGCGCACGGATCTGACGGACAAGGCGGAATACTGCGGATTGTTCCGCACACCGTCGCTGCGCAACGTGGCGCTGCGCCACGTGTTCTTCCACAACGGCGTGTTCCACCGCCTGGAGGAGGTGCTGCATTTCTATGCCGAACGCGACACCCGGCCGCAGCTGTGGTATCCGCGCGCGCCCGATGGCAGGGTGCGCAAGTTCGACGATCTGCCGGCGCCGTATCAGGGCAATGTCGACCAGCAGGCGCCCTTCGACCGGCACGCGGCCGATGAGGCCGCCTTCGGCGAGCAGGACATCAAGGATTTGATCGCCTTTTTGAACACGCTCACCGACGGCTACGCGGCGGCCACGGGCAAGGCAGCCGGCGGCACGGCGCCCGGCGGCACGGCGTCCGGCGGCACCGCGCGCGAGGCCTGTCCGCGACGCCGCGCTGAAGCCTCTGGTATCGTATGCCGCACGTGCGCCTCACCCGCTTATCCGACGATGAACTGATCGAGCGGCTGCAACAGGGCGCCTTCGCGTATCTGGCCGCCCATGCCAATACGGACAACGGGCTGATCGCCGATACCTCGCGCCCCGGCTCGCCGAGCAGCATCGCGGTGGTGGGCATGGCGCTCACGTGCTATCCGGTGGCGGTGCAGCGCGGTTGGATGACGCGGCGCGCAGCGGCCGCGCTCGCCCGCACCACGCTTAGCTTCCTGTGGGACAGTCCGCAGGGTGAGCAGCCGGACGCGAGCGGTTACGGGGTTCCCTTGATTTTCGTGC
>PLET01000003.1 GCA_003137095.1 Gammaproteobacteria bacterium | reverse complement strand
ACCAGCAACTGGTGGGTGGGACACGAGGTGCTCGTTTCACCGGAATGGATCCAGGACGTGAGTTGGTCCGAGTCCACCGTCACTGTGGATCTGAGTCGCAAATCGATCAAGGACGCGCCCGTCTATGATGGCAACGCGATGCTGGATCGAGAAGTCGAAGTGGGCCTCTATCGTCATTACGGGCGCGATGGCTATTGGCACAACGACGGAGTACGCGCGGAAGTCGCCTAGGTCCTCGTGCCGCAGGGGCCGCCCTTGCGGGGCGGCAGTTCCTGCAAGCGCGGCCCGCAATCGCTACGGATTCCACTATGCGGCCGCCGGGCCAACGATGGCGGAGTCCCTGATTCAGTCATTGCGCGACCGGAAGAAAAGCAGGTCACAACCACAAGTTCTTGGAGTCAATCAATGGCGCTGAAAGATGACATTCTCGCAACCAAAGCCGATTTCGCTGCGAACCCGGAGCACGCCCGCGCCCACTTTTCGGTCGATTCTCGATTGCTCGAAGGGCTTCGGACCAACACGAAAGTCCGCCAGTTCAACGTTACAGTGGATGAACCGCCAACGGCCGGTGGTACAGATACCGGTCCGAACCCGGTTGAATTGATTCTAGTGGCACTCGCCTCTTGTCAGGAAATTACCTACCGGCTCTATGCGGAACACTTGGGAATCCCGCTGGATTCAGTATCAATCAAGCTCGACGGGGACCTAGATCTTCGTGGTTTATATGGCGTCGGAAAAAACGTCCGACCTGGCTTTCAAAACGTCCGCGGCACAATTCGCTTGCAAAGTAGCGCGAGCCAAGTTGACTTGACTCGCCTCAAGCACCATGTGGATGCGCACTGTCCGGTGCTCAATATACTTATGTCCGCAGTACCGGTCTCGCTTGAATTGGCTCCGCCGGCGCTGTTGGCGCAAGTGGTTTAGGGGGGGCGTTCTCAAGGCAGCCGCACTCACTCGCATCCGGGCTCGAAAACGCCTCGCGCTTCGCAAACATGTGTTAACGCGACTGCTCCGATATCCCTTGTGTGAATGTCACTTAACAGACAGACCCGCATATCCTGGCACAGTATCGTTCCACCTGGTGGTTCAGTTTTACTTCGCATCCCTTGCCTTAGCTGCGATCGACGTCGTCTTGGAGATCTAATGCTGATCAGCGTTCTTGATTCACGCGCCCTGCAGGTCTCCTGTCGTGTTTGAGTCCGATCGCGCCGCAAAGCTATCGCAGAATGCGCCTGGATTCGCCTCTGAGTCCGCGCTCCTTCGAGCACTCGTCAACGAGTGCGAACGATTCCAATCGGTGGAATCCATGGATATGGATCGGTTGGTCGCCCGGATCGGCGCAGCGCGCATCGTGTTGATCGGCGAGGCAAGCCATGGAACATCGGAGTTCTATCGGATGCGTGCGCATATCACACGCGAACTCATCGAGAATCACGCCTTTTCATTTGTGGCGATTGAGGGTGATTGGCCGGATGCGGCTCGGATCGACCACTACGTACGTCATGTTGAAGCTCCTGCAGCCGAGTGGATGGCCTTCGCACGCTTCCCCTCATGGATGTGGCGCAATCGGGAGGTTGCCGAGTTCGTCGAATGGCTGCGCATCCACAATGAGCGGGTGGCGCCCGCTGCGATGACGTCCGTTCACGGACTCGACCTCTATAGCCTGTATACCTCGATGCAAGCGGTATTGGGCTATCTCGACAGCGTCGACCCTCCCGCCGCCGCGGCGGCGCGCCGACGCTATGGGTGCCTCGCCCCATGGCAAGAGGATCCAGCAGTCTATGGTCGGGCAGCCGTTACGGGCGAACATCCTTCATGCGCACCCGCCGTCACTGCCATTTTGACGGAGTTGCTGAAAAAGCGCTCTGTTTATACCGAAGCCGGTCGAGATCGATTCCTGGATGCCGAGCAGAATGCGCGGCTGGTTGCGGATGCCGAACTGTACTATCGAATCATGTACTACGGCTCNNTCCGCGGCGACGGACATGGCCAAACGTGGCGAATTCAACATCGGAAACCTGTGCCGACGGGAGTTTGGGTCGGCAAGCTACTCCATCGGCTTCGGCACAGACAGCGGGACTGTCGCCGCCGCTTCCAGTTGGGATGAGCCCATGCAGGTGATGGCTGTGCGACCGGCCTTGCTCGGGAGTTATGAATTGCTCTGCCATCGTACCGGAGAGCCTGCGTTCGTGCTCCCCCTGCAACGGCTGAGTGCGGCATTACGCACCGAGCTGTTTGAGCCCCGTCTCGAACGCGCGATCGGCGTGATCTATCGCCCCGAGACGGAACGCGAAAGCCACTACTTCAGTGCGCAACTGCCGCTGCAGTTCGATGAATACCTGTGGTTCGACACCACGACCGCGGTATCCCCGCTGCGCACCGAGGAACTGCCNNTCGGGTTAATTCGCGATGGGACTCGACATTGCACGCTATCAGGCCAATCTGCAGGACGAGCTCAATGGAGCAGCGCTCTATGCGGCGCTCGCTGCTGCGGAACCGGATCCATTGCGCCGAGATCTCTTTCTGCAATTGTCGCAGGCGGAGACCAGTCATGCCCAGTTGTGGCGCGACAAACTGACTGCCGCTGGTGTTCANNCCCCGGTTCGTGCTTCCCAGCATTGCCGCCGCCGAATTCGCCGATCGCAACAAATACGCTGGTCAAAGCGATGCGCATGAAATTTCCGCTGAGGAGCGCGGTCACGCGGCGGTGATCCAGGCCGCTGCCGCTGCCGGCAGCCACGGAACTGCAACCGTAGGCGCGGATATCGAACGGGCCGAACCTTGGCATCGCGCCGCTTCGGGCAACAATCTGCGGGCAGCTGTGCTCGGCGCGAACGACGGCCTGGTGTCGAACTTTTGTCTGGTTATGGGTGTCGCAGGCGCCGGCGCAGCAAGCAAAATCGTGCTCCTGACAGGATTGGCCGGCCTAGTGGCTGGCGCATGCTCCATGGCTCTGGGCGAGTGGCTCTCTGTGACCAATGCTCGTGAACTGGCGCAGACGCAGATCGGCAAGGAAGCGGAGGAAATTGAGCAGACACCGGCCGCAGAGGAGCACGAGCTCGCATTGATCTATCAGGCCAAAGGTATGCCGAAGGAGGATGCCCAACGCGTCGCCGCGAACATCATGAAGAACAAGCAAGGCGCACTGGATACATTGGCTCGAGAAGAGCTCGGTATCGACATGACCGAGCTCGGAGGCAATCCCTGGAGTGCCGCGGCCACCTCGTTCGCATTGTTCGCCGCGGGCGCCATTTTCTCGGTAGTGCCATTCTTCTGGCTGAAGGGCCATTGGGCAATCGGCGCGAGCGTGGTCGCGAGCGGGTTGGTGCTCTGCGTGGTCGGGATGCTGACTTCACTGTTCAACGGGCGGGGTGCCTGGTACTCGGCAGTCCGTCAGTTGCTATTTGGCTGTATTGCAGCGGGAGTGACGTATGGCGTCGGAGCGGCCCTAGGAACTTCGTTGTCCTGATTGCGCGCGGCATGAGCGCAATTGCCGCACGCTCGCACACGCGTACGCTACCGCACGGACGCGACAATACGTCGACTGGCATTCTCGGCGCGCTCCTCCAAATCCGCTATCAATTGTGCGTAGAGATTTAACATGACAACGACCAGAAAAGCATATTTGGTCGGGGGCGGGATCGGTTCCCTCGCGGCGGCCGCGTTCATGATTCGTGACGGCGGCATTCCCGGAGAAAACATCTCCATCTTCGAGCGCGAAGCGCGGCTGGGTGGCAGCGTCGACGCTGCCGGCGACTCGGTTAAAGGTTACTCGATGCGCGGCAGCCGCATGTTTACCTTTGACAACTACGAATGCACGTGGGATTTGTTCAAGACCATTCCCTCCTTGAGCAATGCCGGCAAGTCAGTTTATGACGAAACGGTCGATTTCAACAACTCTCACCAGACGCATGCCCGGGCTCGGTTGGTTGATCACCAGCGCGGCATCGTTCCGGTCCACTCCATGGGTTTTTCGATGCATGACCGTGAGAGCCTGCTGAAGCTGATGCGCGTGGAGGAGGAGTCGCTGGCAAGAAACAGAATAAGCGATTGTTTCGCGCCTGAGTTCTTTGCAACTGAATTTTGGCTCATATGGGCCACCACTTTCGCATTCGAGCCTTGGCATAGTGCGGCGGAACTTAGGCGGTACCTGCACCGCTTCATGCTGTCGTTTTCCGAGGTTGACACCATGGCACCGCTCAAGCACACGATTTACAACCAATACGATTCCATGGTGCTGCCGCTGAAGACCTGGTTGACGGCTCGTGGCGTCCATTTCCGGATGAATTGCAATGTCACGGAATTCGACCATAAATACGAAGACGGCATGTTCGTGGTCACTGGGATTACTTATCAGCAACTCGGTAAGGCTGAGAAAACGCCCGTGAATGCCGGTGATCTCGTTTTTCTGCAGAACGGCTCCATGACCGACGCATCCACTATCGGTTCGATGACCGAACCGCCCGAACAGCGGGTCAAGAGCAGCAGCGGGGGCTGGTCCCTCTGGGAATCACTCGCGAACGGCCGAACTCAGTTTGGCAACCCGGCGGTGTTCAATAGCTGTGTGGCCCAGTCCTGGTGGGGGTCCTTCAGCGTGACATTGCAGGACACCGCATTCTTTGATGCCATGCGTGCATTCTCCGGCAATGAAGCCGGGCTTGGCGGGATTATTACGTTCAAGGATTCGAACTGGCTTTTGACAATCGACATCTACAATCAGCCGTATTTCTTGAATCAAAGCCCAAGTACACAGGTGTTCTGGGGGTATTCCCTGTTCGGGGATCGGATCGGCAATTTCGTCGCAAAACCGATGGCCGAGTGCACGGGGGCCGACATCTTAAAGGAACTGTGCGGCCACCTACGCTTCGATCCCGATGTCTTCAACTCCGCCAATTGCATCCCTTGCCGGATGCCGTACATCACCAGCATGTTCATGCCGCGACTTGCGAGCGACCGACCTCTTCCGGTTCCCCCGAACTCAAAAAACCTCGGCTTCATCAGTCAGTTCGTCGAGATTCCGGAGGATGTGGTGTTCACGGTGGAGTATTCCATCCGGGCGGCGCAGATGGCGGTCTACCAACTGCTCAACATCAAGCGCTCAATCCCCGCAGTTACGCCGCACGACAAGGCATTCAAGACAAAGCTGGAAGCCGTGATGAAGGCGTTCGCATGACCGCCCGGCAACTCAATAACGGCTCCATAGAGGGTTTCGCATGAGAAATTACGATCGTATCAACGCGCCACCGCCGGATCGGATCGCCGACAAGCACGCCCATATCGTGGGCGGCGGAATCGCCGGCCTCTCCGCTGCCGCATTCCTGGTGACCGACGCCAGCATGCCGGCGGATCAGGTAACGATCTATGAGACGTTGCCCTTGATGGGTGGATCCATGGACGCAGCGGGGAATCCCAAAAGCGGCTATACCAGCCGTGGCGAACGAGAACTCGAGGCCTATATGGAGTGCCTCTGGTATCTGTGCAGCAAGGTGCCCTCCCTTAAAATCCCTGGCCTCACGATACTCGATGAGACCCACCAGGCCAATGTCCGAGAGCCGATCAACTCGCACTTCCGGCTCATGGAAAAGCAGGGAAGGCGCTACGACTATTCCGGCCCGCTGATGTCCGCTCATGACGCCAAGAGAATGTTGGAGCTTCAGCTCACCCCGGAAAGCGAACTCGAGATGAAGACTCCTGCGGACTGGTTCAGCCCGGAGTTCGTCCATTCGGTGTTCTGGCTTTGCTGGAGTTCGATGCTCGCATTTCGCGACTATCATTCGCTGATTGAGGTTCGGCGCTACATCATGAGGTTCATGATGAACGATCATGGGATGACTCACCTGAGGGGCATTCTGCACACCGAATTCAACGAATACGACTCTCTCATCAAGCCAATTCACGTTTGGCTCAAGTCCCTTGGCGTCCGATTTCGTCCGGGAACGACCGTCACGGACATTGCAACGCATGATATCGGGGCCGAGACGCTCGCAACCGCGCTGACGATCAGCGATGCCACGGGTGTTCAACGCGTGGCCCTCTCGCGCGACGACCTGGTGTTCTTCACAAATGGCTCACTCACCCAGAACGCGACCATGGGGGATACGCATCGGGCACCGGAATTGGACCGGGAGACGGCGAATCGCGGCTGCTTCACGGTGTGGGAACACTTGGCGGCGCGCGATCCGAAATTCGGCCGCCCGGCCACGTTCGTTTCCGACATCGAGAAGTCCAATTGGATGAGCTTCTTTCCCACCATCACGGGGGACCCAACCTTTTTTGAGTACCTTGAGAAGAAAACTGGCGACAAGGCCGGCACGGGCGGAGCGATCACGATCGTCGATTCGACCTGGAAGATCAGCTTCGTGCTCTATGGGCGCTATTTCCCGGATCAACCGGCAGACGTCAATGTATTCTGGGGCGATGGTCAATGCAGCGACAAGAAGGGCGATTTCATCAAGAAAACCATGCGCGAGTGCACGGGGGTGGAAATTTTCTCGGAGCTCCTCTATCACTGCGGACTCGAAGACAAGATCCCCGGAATACTGGCCCACACCACAGTCTCCACTTCCATGATGCCTTACATCACGAGCCAGTTCATGCCGCGCCGGATCAGCGACCGCCCGAAGGTCGTACCAGCCGGATGCGTCAATCTGGCGTTCATCGGGCAGTTTGTCGAGTTGCCAGGCGATGCAGTCTTTACCGTGGAGACCTCGGTTCGGACTGCGATGATGGCCGTTTGGGGTCTAACGGGATTGAACAAGCCAATGGTTCCGATGCACGAACCGGTTTATGACCTTCGAGTGATCGTATCCTCTCTCAAGGCAACGCTCGGCATCGAGGCGATCACGCCCCAAAACCTCAAGGCGATCGCAGATTCCAGTCCACCGCTGCCCGCTCTGCTCGCCTTCGTCAATGCCTTGCCGCTACCTGGGCCCTAAGCGCCGGCGGGCGTCAGGGCGTCAAAGGGGCGACGGTCGGTCGTCGCGAGTCGAGGGCGAGTCGTTTGGCAGCAAATGCGTCCCGCAGGCGCCGCTCGCCCATGCATGGCGCGACGGCATCGTGGGTGCCGACATAGATCATCCAGTTCAGGATCGCCGCCGAGCGACGCAGTCTAAGTGATAGCCTACCCGTGGCTCCGGCGAGGGCGGCCAGGGCTCGGAGCAAGCCGACCGGAATCCGCCGGATGCGAAGTTGCTCCTTCCTCCCCAGACTCGCGGCGGCCAGGCGGCCGATGTCGCGGAAGGTCATGATGTCCGGGCCGCCGACCGGTATCTCCAGGTCCTTAAGGGTCGGCGCTTCGAGCTGGCGGCAGATCAAATCAGCCACGTCATGCCCATCGATGGGGTTGATCCGATGCGATCCGTCTCCAATCTCCGTGTAGCGGTTACTCTTGGCAACTGACTCGAACGCCCGGTCGGTGAGGTCGCTGAAGTAGGCGGTGGGCCGGATGACGGTGAGCCTGGCGCCGGCGGCCCCGCATGCAAGTCGGATTGCATCCACGGCCTGTTCCTTGGCTTCACTGAACTCCGAGTAGCGGCGCGACGCGGGGCCCTCGAATGTGGCGACAAGAACCACGTGGCGCACCCCGCACGCCAGAGCCGCCACGCCGAACCGTATGTTCGCGTCCCGGTCTATCGCCCAAAAGTCATTGGCTGGATCCATCCCGGTATTGCGCGACGCCATGCAGGATATGGCGACATCCGCATCAACGAGCGCACTTTCGTACGGCTCATCGCGACCGGCATCGACTGCAACGACCGTTGACCCGAGCGTGATCAGGGTGCGCAGCGCGGGACTGCTGACGTGATTGCGCACGATCGCGGCCACCGGCATGCCGCGGAACCGTAATGCGGCCACGACCCGCGTTCCAAGGTAGCCGGTGGCTCCTGCTACGCTGACGCGCATGCATTCACGGGTGGTGGACACCGATGGGGCGCAGCGTGTACACCGGCAGGAACGGGAACAGGACCGGTACCGTCTTGCGGTAGGTTGCATAGGCGCCGTCAGCCGCATATTGATCCGCTTGTTCACCCTCCAGGCGACGCGTAGCGCCGATCATGATTCCGAGAATGCACGCCAACCCTAGGGTGCACAAACTCCACTCGAGCCAACCCTGGTAGGCGGTCGTCGCAGAGATCCAGAGCCCAGTCCAGAACAGCATTTCCCCGAGGTAGTTGGGGCAGCGGACGATGCGGTAGAGTCCAGTGTTGCAAAAGCGCTTGGGATGTGCCGCCTTGAACCGAGACTTCTGCCAGTCCGCGGCCGATTCGAGCCCGAGGCCGATGGCCATCAGTGCAATGCCATAGAGCAGCGATCCCTGCGGCAAACCAGCGGCCTGCGCGGACAAGGTCACGAAGGTCGGGAGCGCCATCATGACGTAGAGGGCCGCGACCCCTATCCACATGCCAATTTTCGCCAAAGTCCCTGGGCGGCTCCGCTTCGCTCCCTGGATCGCTTCGCGGTCCTGAAATCCTCGATCCCGATTACGCAGCGACAAATAGCTGCCGAGCCGGATTCCGTAGGTGAGGAGCAGCAGCACTTGAATGAGTGGCCACCCCGCAATCGATGCCGAGTAGAGGGCGGCGGCAGCCACGGCCTGGACCGCGATTGATGCAGCATAACTCAGGCTCACGAAATAAACGACGCGAAAGAATCCCAGCGTCGAACACACCAGGCAGATGCCAAACGCGAGCGCGAGGTACTGCAAGTCGATCAGCCGCCCTGCCTCGCGGCACGCACAGCGAGCCCCCGTCTCTGGATCGCCATCGCGAGCAACGCGGAACCCCCGAAAATCAAGTTGATGCCAAGCAGCAGTCCGATGGCCCAGATGGAGGTACCCGGGAGCCCGGTGAGTATCAACGCGGCCAAACCCAAGTCGATTAGGCCGCTTGCAAACATCCAGCGCCAGCTCGCCGTTTGATTGCGTCGATGAGCTAGCGCAAACATGATCGACGCAAATCCTTCTAGGAGAAAGAACAAGATCAGGATCACGGTCAGCGACACCGCGCCGCTGAGCGGCCACCGCAGTAGCACCACTCCGGCGGTAATCGCCACAATTGCCGAGACCAATGACCAGACAAATCCCGCGGAGCGGCGATTGGATAGTGTTGTCACCCCGCCGATGATGCCACTGAGCAGCAAGAGCCAGCCGACGAATATCTCGAAGGCGAGCGTGGCGATCGTCGGTAAGGCGATCGCGGTGATGCCGAGAAGTACCAACGCCACCCCTTCAACGACGAAGAGCCAGCGGTGCGAGCTCAATGGGCTGTCCGCTCGTTGAGCCAGGCCGCCAGTTGGGTTCATGCTGCCTACAGTCTTCATATCAATTTCCCGTATGTTCCGGAATGCTGGGAGCGCCGTCCTCGTTCCAATTCCCTCATGTTGCCCTCCCAGGGGCCTGCCATGGAGATGTCACCAAGGTAGGATAATCGGCGCCGACAAGCGCGACTGTCTGGCAACGTACATGGGGTAGATGATTGTGTCTTCACTCCAGGCAATGCGGGCCATCGAACCGACCATCCGCCATCTCCAGCGCAACATGCCAGCCACTGTTCAACTGGAGGGAAGAATCCATGTCAATTGGTAATGACTCTGCTTCAAGCCAGGACTCCGCGCGCCGCGCCCAGCGCACAGACCGTGCTTCGGTTATGACGGAGGCGCTCGGATCCGGGAATGATCCGCTCGGCAGCGAGGAGATCGACGCGCAGATCCGTTGGTTCTTTGAAAATGCGCTGGAGCGGACGCCGCCGCGCCGATGACGTGTAGAGAGCCTATAACGGGCGTTCTAGGCGGATCGACTCGGTCGCGGTTCGATTCGGAAGAAGCCGCACATGCTCCCTCCGTACCACCTAGTAGCATTCTGAGGTCCGCTTTTCGAGCCGAGGGCGATCTAACACGGTGATGAGGCCGCGCTGATAGTGGAGGATGCCTGCAACGTTGTAATTTGCCGGCAGCTTCCGCTACGCCTCCTCGTCGGACGCCAAGCATATTGGCGACGAGTTCCTGCGTCATGAGGAGTTCATTGCCATGCAGCCGATCGAGACTAATCAAGAGCCATCGACAGAGCCGTTGGTCCAAAAAGTGACGCCGGTTGCATGCCGCGGTCTGCGTCATCTGCGTGATCAATGCCTGGGTATACCGCAGCATGGGGTGAAGGACTGGCAGTGCGAGTTGGAACTCGTGTTTCGTGAATTGCGCATCCATTAGCAGCGCCCGGCACTCTGCACGACCGCACGGCTCGGGGTGGTGTCGCCACCCATGATCAGCGCAAATCCCACCATCCCCTCGCAACCAACGATGGAAAGCTCGGCGGGCGCCCCGTTCTCCAACACATAGAGCAATGAGACCATCGACGTCAGGGGAAAGTAGACCGACTGCGATTGCTTTTGCGCCTCGCGCAAGTTCACGCACTGTAATAGCTTGAAGTGCAGGGCGGCGTCGGTTTAAAACGAAGTGCCGCCGACGGAGTTATCGAACGTCGCCGGTCGATGGCCCTTGCTCCTCAGACATGGTCCCGAGCGCCTGCGGGCATGCCTGCAACCGCTCGATCGATATCGGCAGGCCGCTGACATCGGAGAATCCATAAGTACCTTCGTCGAGCTTGGCAAGTGCTCGATCGATCGTGATCAGCTGTGGACCAAGTTGACTCGACAAACTCCGGTCATTGTCTGTGATGGCGAGGTCCTGCGCTAGGTCCTCGATTTCATTGGCGTGATCTTGGTCCGCCGACAGCACCTGTCGCGCCTCCTCCGCATCGCGATCCATTGACCGTGACAGATCGGTGCGTAGCGCGACGAGCCGCTTCCTCTGGCTGGCGAGGAAAGAGGGATCGAGGGCGGGCTGGGGAGTGGTCATTTGGGGGTTTCCCTTAGGAGGGCAAGCAGCGCCTGCGCAGCGGGGCCGGACGAGGCGGGATTCTGGCCGGTGATCAACAAGCCATCGGTCATAACGTGCACCTGCCAGTCGGGCGCCTTGGAGTACTGTCCACCCGCGGCGATCAGCATGTCCTCGACGCGGAAGGGCACAATGGCGCTCAATCCGACCGCTGCCTCTTCCGTGTTCGAAAAGCCCGTCACGGATTTGCCGTGTACCAGCAACTCGCCACCCGCGGACTTTACGTGGCGCAGCGCACCGGGTGCGTGGCAGACCGCCGCGACCGGCTTGCCGGCCGCGAGCATAGCCTCGATCAGCGCAATCGATCGGGGGTCCTCGGCCAGATCCCACAACGGGCCATGCCCGCCGGGATAAAACACTGCGTCGAAGTCCCGCGCCGCAAGGGTACTAAGCGGCAGCGTGTGCGCCAACTGTGTGTTTGCGACAGCATCCGACTTGAAGCGCATGGTTGCGGCGCTTGCCGCCGCCTCCCCGTCGCTGGCCGGATCGAGCGGTGGTTGTCCGCCCTTCNNTCATGTGAAGTCAGTACCACCAATACCCGCACCGCCGTCCGCCCGCAGGTCCGCAGCCAGCGCAATGCCGCGTCGCGTTGGCCAAACGGAAACAGGCGGATATCCGCGGCCACGAACGGTTCGGCCAGCAATTCCACCGCATGGGCGATCGGACTGTCGGTCACGAGTGCAATACGTTCGATACGGCGCTGGTGGTCGCGCAAGAATCGCAGGTGAGCGGACAAGGCGGCGAAGCTGTCCCATCCGGGGAACGCCTGTGACTCGATCAGCAATCCGCCGAGGGTGCCGTGGGTGTTCAGGTAGGCGTCGGCGAAACGTGCGAGGCCTGCGAAATCCTCCACGGTCAGTGCACCTGACGGCGCCACGCGCAAGATTCCTCCCGGTTCGACGATCGAATATTCAAGCATGTGGTTTTCCTGGGGATCCCGCAGCGGTTTGCCATCCTCTCGCCGAAGGAACCAGCGCGATCATACTGAGATCGTCAGCATCCGTTGGTGCGGCGGCGCACCGAGATTCGTAGGGGGCGGCGCCCGATCAAGGTCGCAGGAACTTGGCGACGATCGCCACGGATTGGAGCGGTAGTTCCTCTTGTGGGAGATGGCCGACGCCGGCTAGCCACTCGATCTGGCTGCTCGGAATAGCGCTCGCGAACTCCTGAGCCTGGCTGGGTCGGACAATTCGGTCGCGGGTTCCCCAGACAATTAATGTCGGCGCACTAACCGTGGCCAATGTCGAGCGGGGATCCGATACACGAATCTGCGACCAGCGGGCGAGCAGCGCGGCGCGCACTCCTGGGGCCCGCAGCATGTCATCGTATCGTGCCACGATTGCGCCACGGAGGCGCCTAGGGTTCCCATAAGCGATTGCCAGGTCGACCCAGAGCAAAATCTTAGGCATCGTGTATCGCAGCAGCGGGGCCCATGCCGGTGGACCCGCGTTCAGGACGAATGCGGGAGCGTTGCCCGCGAATCCGTCGGGCGACACCAGCACCAGCCTGCGTACCGAATGAGGGAACTTTGCGGCAAACTCCCAGGCGTAGCGGCCGCCCAGCGAGTGCCCGACGAGATCCACGCGTTCGAGACCGATATGCTGCAACAACGCCGCGAGAATCAGGAGGCTGCGCTCATCCGAATAACTACCGGTGGGATCAGGGCCGGTCAGCCCGAAGCCAGGAAGATCGAAACACAGGATCCGATGCGCGGACACGAGCGCCTCGCACCAACGATCCCAGGTCTGCAGGCTCGCACCGAAGCCGTGCAACATCACGATGGGCGGTGCCGATGGATCTCCCTGATCGCGAACCCACAGACGGATGCCGGCGATCTCAAAGACCGCATCGTGAGGCCCGGTGCTGCTGGCCCGATACGCCGGGCCTCACGATGCGGTCCTTGAGATCGCCGGC
>PLET01000081.1 GCA_003137095.1 Gammaproteobacteria bacterium | reverse complement strand
CCACACGACTTCCTGAAGAGCCTTTTTGTTTACTCTTGTCGAAATGGAGTCCGCCCGCGCGTCTTTGCCTTGAATGGTGGCTTAATTGGCTACCCTACATACAAATAAAGGAGTTAGGGTTATGCAGTACGCCTTGCTGATTTACGAAGATGAAACGCTTTACGGTCCCGGGAAGAAGGGTCCTGCCATCCAGGATATCGTTTCCCGCCACATGGCCTTCAACAGGGAACTCGGCGCAAAGCGGGTCGGGGGTTCCGGATTGGCGGCGACCTCGTCGGCAACGACGATTCGGACAACGCGCGGAAAGCACTCTGTCCACGATGGTCCCTTCGCCGAGGCGAAGGAACAGCTGGGAGGTTTTTATTTGATAGAAGCCAAGGACCTGGACGAGGCGATCGCCATCGCGAAGCAGGTTCCGGTCCTTCAGGATGGTTCAATCGAAATCAGGCCAGTTCTTGGGCCGGGATGAGCGGCGCCGCACTTGAGCGTGTGTTTCGGGAGGCGAGTGGGCGCATCGTGGGCGCGCTCGCCGCCCGGTTTCGTAATCTCGCGCTGGCCGAGGACGTATTTTCAGAGGCCTGCGCGCGAGCGCTCGAGGATTGGTCGGCAAAGAGCGTACCGACTGATCCTGCGGCATGGCTCTATCAAGTTGCGGCGCGCGCTGCGTTGGATGGGCTTCGGCGGCGCCGAACACACGCGCGTTTTGAATGCCAATTGTCGGCGGATTTCGACACTGACCCAGCGGATTTGGACGACGAAGCGGTGATCCCTGACGAGCGATTACGGCTGATATTCATATGCTGCCATCCGGCTGTCGGTGTCGATGCGCGGGCCGCGCTCACACTGCGCCTGGTGTGCGGGCTCTCGACGCTGGAAATTGCGCGGGCCTTCCTTGTGTCCGAGGCCACAATGGCACAGCGGCTGACCCGAGCCAAAAGCAAGATCGCCGATGCGGGAGTGCCCTTCGAATTGCCGGCGCCCCGGTTTTGGCCCGAGCGGCTCGACGCGGTGCTCGCGACCATCGAAATTGCCTACGGCAAGGCGCACGAAGACGCGGCGGCGAGCGGGCCACACGCTCATTTTGCAGCCGAGATGCTGGAGTTGACCAGCACCCTGGTTCACCTCATACCGGACGAAGCAGAGCCCGCTGCGGTGGCCGCGATGGTTCGGTTGGCCGAAGCTCGGCGTCCGGCACGCATCGACAGCAGGGGCTTGATGGTTCCACTGTCTGAGCAAGACCCGCAGCGTTGGCAGCGCCCTCTCATCGATGAGGCGATCGGCTATTTGAATCGAGCTTCGGCGCTTCGGCCCGATGCAGTAAGAGTGATCCAGGCAAAAATTCATGCGGCTTGGTGTTCACGTCGGACACTCCAATCGCCTCCGCCGTGGCCGCAGGTGATGTCACTCTATGATTCCCTACTGACGAGGCGCGACGATCCAATTGTGCGGCTCAACCGGCTTGTTGCGGTTGCTGAAGTCCATGGCATTGAGGCCGCATTGTCGGAGCTCGAATCCTTGGACGGAGGGTTGCTGAGACACTTTGCACCGTATCACGCAGTACGCGCCGACCTACTTCGCAGATTGGGGCGCGCCGCCGATGCACGCTGCGCCTACGATGAGGCTCTCTTGCGAACTTCAACGCATGCCGAACGCAAGTGGCTCACCCGGCAAAGAGGCCTCGTACTGGAGCCGCAAAGCTGACATGCGCATACGCTGCGGCTGGCTTTGCTCCTGTGGTCCCGGCGCATGAATACAATCACGATTCAGGACGGGTTCGTGGGCAGCGGTTGCCACGGCAGGAAACCCGTGCCCGCCGTAACAGTCGGAGCGGGCGCGATGTGGATCGATGTCTACGACGCCGTCACGACAAAGGCGGGCCGTTATGCTCCAGGGCGGTGGATGCGCGTCCGTTGGAGTGACGGGGCTGGTCCAAAGTGGCGGTTTCGGCTCGATGTCGAAAGGGTTTGGTACGGCCGCGGCCGGACTCCTGGAAACGGATATGGTCACTGCCGATGGCGTCACCCGAACTGCAAATCCATGCACGCCCCCGGAATTGTTCTGGGCAATCAAGGGCGGTACGGCGGAAGCTGGGGGGCGCGAAGTCGAATGCGGCGTTTCGATTGCTCGTCGCACGGTTTGTGGAATTCTGCGCCAACAGTCTGTGCAATCCGCACTGGGGCGAATCGGTGAATATTCGGCGGGACAACACGCTTGAGCTATCAATGGTGTGCCAGGGGCTTGAAAGCGCGCAAGCAACGGAGGTCTGGCGGCTATTCTTCGAGTGGGCCCGACATTTGAGCCCATTCGGTATCTAATGCCGTCCATTGAGCGGAAGTGACCAGCGCGCTTCCCAAGTGTGGCACGGTTCGCCGCTGCAGTGAACACCAAGTCGGGGAAACTGGCAATAATTCGGAGCGACGTGCGCGCGATGCGACTCGACAGCGAGACACCTCAGAAACGCCCATCTGCCCTCAATCGCTCCCGCACCAAGCGAACCCCCGATTCGCCGGCGGCGAGTGCGCTCGCAGTCGTATGCACCGAATAATGGCCGAGTACGAGTGGATGCGGGTGCGGCATCGCCGAGCCCAGCACGAATTCCGTGGCGACCTCGGCCTCGATTCTGAGTGGCGCATTTGATTCATCGAAGACCTCGAGTTCCATGCCCAGTGAGGTGCCCGAGACGCGGAGCGCGCCGGAACCGATCACGAGCCACAGCACGCTATGCGCCGAAGGCGGGCGATAGGTGATTCGCTCGCCGGCTGCGAGAGTGATCTGCAAATTGCTGAGGTCCGCGATCGGCGGTATGGGAATCGTCGCTGAATCGTGGCGTCCCAAGATCACACGTGCGGGTCCGACCTGCGGCACGGCCGCGGCATCGACATAAGGACTTTCCGGTTCGGACAATTCGAGCGAAGGCGGAAGCGCGAGCCACAACTGGAATCCAGAGATACCGCCGCGACCGGGTTCACCCCCGCGAATGGCTTCCAACAATGGTCCGCCCGTGTGCCACACTGCGCCACCGGCCTGCATCCACTCGACGCTCCCGGCGTCGAGCGTGCCGGACTTGCCGGTGCTGTCCTCGTACCATCCGACGCCTCGATAGGCGACGGTGATGGTGGCTATACCTGAGTGCGGATGCCAGCCGAAGCCGCCGTCCCGCAGTTCCGCTCCGGGGGTTCACTGATTCGATCGAGGAACACGAACGGCTTCAGATGCTCTCCGAGATCGCCCGGGCTCATCAATCGCGTGATCGGCCCATGGCGCACCCCTGACGTCCGATGGACGATTCTACCCAGCGCTGTGTCAGCTCTCACAGCAAGCGTTCCCGCAGTATGAGGAATTGCTCACGCATGAGCCAAGCCAAGCTTGAGCTCATCACGAAAAGCACGATGGCGCCGCCAGGGTTGCTGCGCAGGATGAAAAGATGCGCGACGACCGCGAAGAACATCGTCGTGCCGAGCCACACTGCGGCGACGCCGGTCAGGCCGGGTATCAAGAGTGCCGCCGCACCGGCGATTTCGATGCCTGCCGTGACGAATCGGAACCATTGGCCGATGCCGATCTGTGCGAATACCTGCACCATCATGGGTACGCCGGCGATTTTGGCGGCGCCTGCAGCGAAGAAGACTACGGCCAGCAGGATGCGCAATCCCCAGCTGACGTTCAAATATGCAGGCGTGAGAGTCATAAGACACTCCAATTAGTTAGTGGCAACGGAAGAATAAGGGCGTTCCGACTTCCGCAATAGTCGGTAGAATTGGGTTTTACTCATCCATTAATGGACGAAACGATGTTGGACTTGAATGACGTTGCGCTATTCGTTGAGGTGGTTCGGGCCGGTAGTTTCGCGGCTGCAGCGCGACGGCTCGGGCTTCCGGCGAACACGATCAGTCGGCGGCTCCAAGAATTCGAACGGCGGATCGGACAACGGCTGCTGCAGCGCTCGACGCGCAGGATGGCGCCAACGAGCGCGGGGCAGGCGCTTTTCGCGAAGTGCGCACAACAAGTCGAATCCCTGGCGCAATCGGTGCGCGCATTGACCGAGGGCGCGCACGAACCGCGGGGCAAGGTCCGCGTCGGCGCACCGGCGGACTTTTTCAATTGGTACAGCATGGACTTGGTGACCGAATTCCTGAACCTGCACCCGCGGGTTACCCTGGAGTTCGTCTTGAGCGATGCCCGTGCGGATCTGCTCGCCGAAGGAATCGACGTCGCCTTGCGGACCGGGAAAATCGTTGAGGCCAATCTCGTAGCACGACGTATCGGCTCCGGGAGTTCGCGTCTCGTCGCGAGTCCCGCCTATGTCGACAAGCACGGGTTGCCAGGGTCGCCATCGGCACTAACCACGCACGACTGCATTGGCGCCCGAAGCGGACCGGCCGACCGGATGGTCTGGCGCCTGGACGGACCAGGGGGCGAATCACAAGCTTTGGTGACGGGCCGCTTCCATGTCAACAGCGCGCAGGTGCAGCTCAATGCCGCGCTCGCCGGACTCGGCATCGCCTTCTTACCGACTCTCATGACCAGGACGCACCTCGAAGCGGGCCGGTTGGTGCAGGTTTTACCGGGGCATGGGCTGCACGGGGTCGGCGTGTATTTCGTCTATCTGAGCCGCCACGAGTTGCCGCGCGCCGTCAAAGCTTTCATGGATTTCACCGTGGCACAGATGCGGAAGAGCAGCTTGAGCCCTCGACTCCCATCGAAACCGAGAGGGCGTCAGACGGCAACGCGCCGAGCGCTGTAGCCAGCTGAGTCTCAACGATCACTGTATTCGAAATGCCATCGGCGGAATCGGGCGGACTCACCGCACTCACGCGGATCTCGCCAGATTAGCCGATGATTGCCGTGTTCGCGCCGTGTGGTTCCTGGGGCTCCTCGACCGTTTCGGCTTCTATCGCAGTCTGCTTTTGGCGCCGCCTTCAGCGGCGGCGGCGGCCGCGCGATGGTGGACCGCTTGGCGAGACTGAAGCATATACTTCAATATAGTAACGGTCCCTTCCGCGTCAATTTATTTAGGGTGTGATCCGGCGTCGAGGCATCGCGGGGCATCTTTCCCCATCATGGCTGGAGTTTACGCCTCATCCCCCGGGGGGTAAGCAACTTCCAACGCACGCTGAAATAGCTCATCGTCGATGGTCACAGTTGTTCTCACGGTCGTCTCCGAAGCATCAATTAAGATGCTTAGCATCAAATAATGCATCAGTGTCACTCTCTATGCCGGTCGATCATAGCGGTCGAGTAACGGCACACTCCGCCAGCGCTCTGTGGGACAGCCAACAGACGACGTCGCTGGTGGTACCCTAGAGTTTCGAGCCCCACCTCGGTCGCCCGACTACCTTATGCCGCCCGCAAAGCATCCCTGAGGACAGTCAATGACGCCGAATACCTACACCTGTCCAATGCATGCGCAGATCCGGCGCAATGCCTCCGGCAGTTGTCCGATCTGCGGCATGGCGCTCGAACCGGAGGGCATTCCGGAAGCCGAAGGCACCAATCCTGAACTTAAGGATATGACCCGGCGCTTCCTGATCGGTGCGGTCCTCGCAACCCCCATCTTTGTCCTGGAAATGGGCGGCCACCTTGGGCTGATGGGCATGGCGCACTTCGCGACCACGGCGTCGGTGTGGATTCAATTCGGCCTTGCAACACCCATCGTATTGTGGTGCGCATCGCCCTTCTTTCAACGGGCATGGACGTCAGTCCTCAACCGATCGCCCAATATGTTCACGTTGATTGCGTTAGGGGTAGGCGCTTCCTACGGGTACAGTTTGGCCGCCACCTTCGCAGCTGGGCTGTTCCCGGCCAGCCTGCGTCAGCACGGCGGCATGATCCCGGTTTACTACGAAGCTGTTGCCATAGTGACGGTCCTCGTGCTGCTGGGTCAGGTGCTTGAATTGCGCGCGAGGGAGAAGACCGGAGGCGCCATTCGGGCGCTTCTGAAGTTAGCACCCAAGTCGGCGCGCCGCCTGCGTGCCGATGGTACCGATGAGCAAGTGCTCCTCGATCAGGTCCACGTGGGCGATCGAATGCGGGTGCGCCCAGGTGAAGCAGTTCCGGTAGACGGGTCCGTGACGGAGGGAACGAGTTCCGTTGATGAATCGATGGTGACCGGCGAATCGATGCCGGTCGCAAAAAAGGTGGGGGCCAAGGTCATCGGCGGCACCATCAACGGCACGGGCGCGCTGGTGATGACCGCGGAGAAAGTCGGTGGCGACACGATGTTGTCCAGGATCGTGCACATGGTGGCCGACGCGCAGCGCAGCCGGGCGCCGATCCAGCGACTGGCCGACTCGGTCGCGGCGTGGTTCGTTCCCGCAGTGATGGCCTCGGCGGCGCTGGCATTTGCGGCCTGGATGATCTGGGCGCCGACTCCAGCACTAGGTCTGGCCGTGGTTGCCGCTGTGTCCGTGCTCATCATCGCCTGCCCCTGTGCGCTAGGACTCGCCACCCCGATGTCCATCATGGTCGGCGTCGGCAAAGGTGCCGGTGCCGGCGTCCTCATCAAAAGCGCCGAAGCCCTGGAACGGTTCGAGAAGGTTGATACGCTGGTGGTGGATAAGACCGGCACGCTCACGGAGG
The DNA here is from genome assembly GCA_003137095.1 of Gammaproteobacteria bacterium. Lineage (GTDB taxonomy): Bacteria > Pseudomonadota > Gammaproteobacteria > Steroidobacterales > Steroidobacteraceae > Bog-1198. Next base: position 6,476 of record PLET01000081.1, on the reverse strand, counting down.
GCAAACCTCGTGTCACGGCGGTTGTGGCGGCGGCGGGTTTCGATGAATCCACCGTCCTCTCATTTGGTGCAAGTCTTGAGAAATCCAGCGAACATCCGCTAGCCGCCGCCATCTTGAATGCGGCCGCGGACCGTAAGGTGGTCCTGCAGGAATTCACAAACTTCACGTCCGTGACCGGCAAGGGCGTCACCGGCACCATCGCAGGTCGGCAGGTGGCCGTCGGCAATGAGGCGCTGCTCAAAGACCGTGGGGTGGCGAGCGCCGACCTCGAGGCTCGCGCCGCCACCCTGCGCAAGGACGGTGCCACGGCTCTTTTCGTGGCAGTCGACGATAAGCCGGTCGGCATCATCGCGGTCGCCGATCCGATCAAGGCGACCACGATGGCGGCGATCGATGCTTTACGCAAAGAGGGGTTGCGGATCGTCATGGTAACGGGCGACAACCGAATCACGGCACTGGCGGTCGCCTCGAAGCTCGGGATCACCGAAGTCGAAGCTGACGTACTGCCCGATCAGAAAAGTGCCATCGTTCGACGTCTCAAAACGGAGGGGCGCGTGGTCGCGATGGCCGGAGACGGGGTCAACGACGCACCCGCGCTCGCCGAGGCAGACGTCGGTATCGCGATGGGTACGGGGACCGATGTCGCCATACAAAGTGCAGGCATCACGCTCCTCAAGGGCGATCTTGCCGGCATTGCGCGGGCCCGTGCCTTGAGTCACGCCACCATGGGCAATATTCGCGAAAACCTCGTGCTCGCCTTCGTCTATAACGTCATCGGGATTCCGGTGGCCGCCGGAGTGCTGTATCCAGCCTTTGGCATACTCTTAAGCCCCATCATCGCGGCCGCTGCCATGAGCTTGAGCTCCGTCTCCGTGATCGGCAACGCGCTCCGACTGCGAATCACCCACATATAAAGGATGCGCGCCGTACGGTATCAATCGTATGGTGCTGGTTGTCTGACCCAAGCCTCCCCCTCGAGACTGGGGTCATGGTCCTGACCTTGATTTCTAGTGACTGTACATTGCCGAGTTGAATTGATCAACGAAGCTGTAGAATTTCCAGCTGTTGAAATCACCGGCGAAGCGCAAGGCGTAGATTCTCTTTTGGCCGCCCATGCGACGCTAGAGCTGCCGAGCCGTTAATCAACTCAGAAAACACGCCGAACAGTCGAGCGCGGCTTGTATCTCCTGTAGTCAGGGGTCGGAGCTCCTCATCCACGGGCGCCGACTTCGCCTCACAATCTCGGCGCCATTATCCCAGCCGCCGCCTGCGACGTTACCACCGGCACGACATTGAAATCGATGATATCGCTCCAATGGCCGATCCATTCGTCCAGTAGTGCGCGATCGGAAGTCTCCATGACCTGGTAGCACATGGTGAAATTCTCATCGACCCAACTTGAAACGTGGTGCAGTCCCTCAGGGGCCAAACGCCCACATTCGCGGAAGCGGCGATACACCGGAATCGCATTGCCACTCCTAAAGCGCTCGATCACCATATACAGGTTAGACATGCGAATTCCTCCCCGCCTGCCGCCGCGTACTCGATGCCGGGAAAATCCGCATTATCAGTCCTGTGCTGAATCACGAGCGCCCTTAGATCGATAAACAGAATCTGACTTTGTGGTGCGCGATGGCTCCATGGCGCCGACAAAAGCGGCATGCGTCGACATGCCAGGCCGGCGTTTGCCACTGCACCTCGTGCAAGTCGCGTCCACGGGCAGTCCAGGTGCAGGAAACTGGCTCGTCACTTTGATGTGCCCGATTCCAGCGTGAACCCCTCACTCAGCCAGCCAGTGATTCCACCCGCCATGATCTTCACCGGATAGCCCAGCCGGGCAACGCGCAGCGCGCCACGCGCGGCCCCATTGCAGTGAGGACCGTTGCAATAAGTCACAAACAAAGTGCCTGGAGCATATGCGGTCAGCTTGGAGGCGATGATTTTGCCGTGGGGCAGATTCACAGCCCCGGGGACGTGGCCCTTTTCATAGAGTGCCGGGCTTCGTACATCGAGAAGCACGAAACCTGCATCTCCGCTGCTGATTGCTTCCTGTGTGTCCCAGCAATCTGTCTCGAAGGTGAATTGTGCTTCGAAGTGGCGCGCTGCCTGTTCATGGGATGCGGCAGGCACAGTCGTTACGGCATTGGTCATGGCTTGTCTCCCGAGTTGGTGATCAGTTCACATTGTCCGCAGGGCTGTTAGCGGGCACAATTGGCGGAACTGTCACGAGTCGATCAAATCATGCCAACCCTTCGGCCCCGCTCCGGACGATTCAATCCATTGGTCGTTGCCCTCACGTATGACGGGCTATGTGCGTTTGAATTCGCCTGCACGGCGGAGGTGTTTGGGTTGCCCCGACCGGAACTTGGCGCCGGGTGGTATCGATTCGAGACCTGCTCGCATGGGGGACGACGGATTAGCGGTCAATACGGATCCAGCATGTCGGTTGGCGGTGGACTGGAGCTGCTGCACAAGGCGGGGACGATCGTGATCCCGGGCTGGCAGGGCGTCGATGTGCCCGTACCAAGAGCGATAGTGGACGCTTTGCGGAGTGCTCACGCACGCCGTGCGCGACTGCTATCCATTTGCTCGGGCTCCTTTGTGCTCGCTGCCACCGGCCTACTCGATGGAAAACGGGCTACCACGCACTGGCGATATTCTGAAAAACTTCAGAGAAGTTATCCGCAAGTGCGTGTGGACCCGGATGTGCTCTATGTCGACGAAGGCCAAATTCTGACCTCAGCGGGTAGTGCGGCAGGGATTGATCTGTGCTTGCATCTGATTCGCCGCGACTTTGGAGCAGAGATCGCCAATCAGGTGGCACGGCGGCTCGTCATTCCTCCTCATCGAGACGGAGGTCAGGCGCAATTTCTCGACAGTCCCGTCGATCGGCGCGAGCGAGGACCACTCTCTGTCGTGCTTGAGCGCGTGCAACGGCGTATTCAACAACCGGTCACGATCAGCGATATGGCGCGATGGGCTTCGATGAGCGAGAGAACCTTCATGCGCCGATTCCGCGCCACAACGGGAATGACGCCCGGCGAATGGATCACACGCCAGAGGATCGAGCTGGCAAAGGACCTGCTTGAGCGTTCATCGTTGGCCATTGATCAGGTGGCTGCTCGTTCCGGCCTGGGTACGGCAATGACCTTGCGACATCACTTTCGACGACGCATTGGATTAAGCCCGATGGAATACAGGAAGAGATTCTCGATTCTGGGTGTCCGAGGACTAGAAAATGCCAAATCTACCGTCTCATAAACAGCTGATCCTCATTGGTGCGTCCCGCGGGCTCGGCTTCGCTTTGGCGCAGGAGTATCTCAAGCGCGGCTGGCACGTCGTGGCGACCGAGCGGCGCGGAACCCGATCAAAACTGCACGATCTTCTGGGGACTGCCAACGGCCGACTCGAAATCGAGACCGTCGACATCCTCTATCCCGAGCAAGTGGCTGCTCTGCGCGCGCGCCTGGCATCCAGAAAATTCGACATGCTGTTCATCAATGCCGGCGTCAAGAACGAGGATCAAGAAACGATCGCCGACGTTTCGACCGAAGAATTTATACGTGTCATGGTCACCAACGCGCTAAGTCCTATGCGCGTCGTCGAGACATTGCAGGATCTCGTGCTCCCGAGTGGCACGATCGGGATCATGTCCTCCGGACAGGGCAGCATCGCCAATAACGAGAGCGGGAACTACGAGGTCTATCGTGGAAGCAAGGCCGCGCTCAACATGTTCATGCGCAGCTTCGCCGCCCGACATGCCGGCAATCCACGGACGCTTCTCCTCATGGCGCCCGGCTGGGTACGGACCGATATGGGCGGTCCCCAGGCGCGGCTGAGCATCGAGGAGAGCATTCCGAACCTCGCAAACACCCTGGACATGCAGGCCGGCCGAGGAGGTCTCCAGTATCTGGATTACATCGGCCGGAAGGTTCCGTGGTGAGTGTGAGCGTGCGTCGCCGTCGAAGAGCACTTTACCTTCCCCGATCTCCTCGGCCCGCCCCAGATCATTGCGTGGCTCGACGAGTCAGGTAGTTTGCGATCTGGCTGGCCCATTCCGGGCCGACTAGGGCGTCGTGCCGCGCCAACTCCCGGACTCGTTCATCGGCGGCCTCTTCCAATGATGTACGCTCATACGCACCTGCACGTCGGTAGTCGCCTGGTGTTCGCGCAGTCGCAACGTGATGACTGTCGTCATGACCTTCGGCAATACATAGACGTATCGAATATGGCCGGCGATCGGATCGAAGTCGGTGTTCAACCAAATTACCTGCCGAGGCGAGCCCGAATCGTCGCCGCGCGCGCTCTGCGAGTTTGCGGCTGTGATCGGCGCGCAGTTCCAGAGTGAAGATTTTCCGTAGCTCTGCGATCTGGGTGAGTGTGCCTTTCCAGAACGGCGCCTTGCCGGCGCTCGGGCAAACCGCGCAGCCAACGTGGGGACTATCGGGTAAACAGCGGGATGTTCTCTGCAAGCCAATTTGTTAGTGGGCGAGGGGCGTGGCCCGTCAGCTGCTCGACCGTTGTAGTGGTCTCAGCGAATGCGGAATCCCGGAAGAATCGGTCAAGTCCCACCAGAAGCTCGGCAACGAAGTCGCTCAGCCCAGCGCCCGTCAATACCGCGCGTTGTTGCGAGGGGGTTCGGTCGGCGTAGCGGATACGTCGGCCAAGCTGGCGCGACAGTTCTTCGGCGATTTCCTGCATATTCCACGATCGCGGCCCCGTCAAGTGATAGGCGCGTTGGGATTCGATCCCTTTGGCATCCAGCAAAGCGACTCGCGCCACATCGGCGACGTCACGCGTGTCAATGAAGTTCGTCCTCCCGATGCCGGCCGCGCCGCCCCACGAGCCATCGGCGATAGAGGCTGCTGATCGCCTAAGTACTTCAACGAACACCGATGGACGTAATACCGTGTAGCCCACGTCCTTGCTTGCCAGGTGCGCTTCGATCTCCATGTGCCAGTCGGCAGGGTGCGAGCGTGACGGCGGCCCGAGCACGGATAGCTTGACGATGTGTCGTACGCCGACACGCACGGCCGCATCGATCAGCGCGATCTCGTTGGCGGGCTGTCGAGGCGCGGTGCCATGGGCAATGAACAGCCGTTCCGCGTCGCGTAGCGCCCGCTCGAGGGAGGACGGCTGATCGAAATCGATTCCTACCGCTTGGGTTCCCGATGGCAGTTGCCCGGCATCCGGATTGCGAGTCAACGCCAGTACTTCGGCAGGCGCACTGGCGAGGCTTGTGACCAATGCTGATCCGACACGGCCGGTAGCGCCTGCTACGGCGATTCGAGGTTGACCGAATAACGATCTGTGGGAAGCAGACATGAGGCACCCCTTGGTATTATCATGGAACGATCGGTACATAAAGCAATCATGGAACGATCGTTCCGTATTGTCAAGTGAGGTATTTATGAGCGGCAAGCCGCAATACGATGAAGCGGCGGTGATCGACGCGGCGATTGGTGTGTTCTGGCGACTCGGATTCGCGGCTACTTCCATTAGCGAACTTACGGACGCGACGGGGATTTCCCGGTCTAGCCTGTATCAACGATTCGGGGACAAAGACGGCCTATTCCGGGAGGCGCTGACGAGATACACAGAGCGGGTATTGCGGCGCATGGACGGCGTACGGGCCGATACAGCCCGGGCCCGGGTCGAAGCCCTATTACGAGAGTTTGTAACTCGAGACGGCAAATCCAAGCGCCCTCCCGGGTGTCTGTTGGCGCGGAGCTGCTCGGAAATGGCAAATTTGTCGGAAGCAGGCCAGTTGGCCGCGAAAGTTGGGCTGAAGCAACAAAAAGCCATTCTCGATTGCATTCTGCGCGACGCTTCAGAAAGATCCGAGTTGGCCCGAGGCGCAGACGTTGAAGGCCTGGCCTGGTATTACGTCGGCATCATTCAGGCCGTCCTTAACTTGCCCCAGGCCGGGGCCAGTCGATTAGAATTGGAGCGAATGATCGACATAGCGATGTTGGCTTGGCCCACACCGATTGTGAAGGGGCGCTGAAAACTGAGCAGGAACATCGCGTCTCGTTCGAAGCGAATCGATACCGCTCTACTCGACCTTTCACGCGCTTGTCGACCCAACGAACGCGTAGAGCCGTCATTCATCGGCTTTGCGTTGGACAGGCATGTTCGACGTCCATCGCCCCGACCGAGGGTTCGCTCGAGGCGCCGTTAGCGGTGTTGGCTGAGCTTCAGCAACAGGGTCTCGCCCGCCAAATCGGCCATAGTAACGTCACGCTCTCACGCCACTGCATCCATCCACCCTATCGGGCGTCGCCAAGGGTCTAGATGCAAGGCCAATGCAGGTCGCGCTGGCGTGGCTGCTGCACCGCTCGCCTATCCTGCTCATTCCAGGTACCTCTTCCCTCAAGCACCTGCGTGAAAACCCGGCCTCTGGCATCTTGCAGCTTCCGGCAACGCGCTAGCCGAACTTCGCGGATTCGAGACTAAATGAGCCGCCCCGTCCGGGG
>PLET01000041.1:328-101310 GCA_003137095.1 Gammaproteobacteria bacterium | reverse complement strand
CTAGAAGGGGCGCCGCAATGATGATGTCCTGGCTGCAAGTAATCAGAAGCGCGGTGCTGGCCGGCACGGCGGGCATCGCCGGGTGCGCCGTCGGTCCGGACTATCATGCGGCTCCCGGGACGTCGCCGGCCGCATGGAACTCGCCGGTGGCCCAAGGCCTTTCGGACCGGGCCCCACCGCCGAAATCCTGGTGGGCCTCGTTCAACGACAGCGAACTCGACTCGCTGATCGGACGCGCGGTACAGGCGAATCTTGACCTACGCGTGGCGGAGGCCCGGATGCGCCAAGCCCGGGCCATCCGCGGAGGCAGTGCGGCCGACTTCGCGCCCGTGGTTGACGCCTCTGCCTCCGCCGCCCGCGCCCGGCAGAGCAAGAACCAACCACTTCTCGGAGCGCTGCCGCTGCCGCCCGACTTCTCGTTCGAATACAGCGTGTATCAAGTGGGCTTCGATGCCTCGTGGGAAATCGATCTGTTCGGCGGCAAGCGCCGCGCGCTCGAGGCCGCCACGGCGGATTGGCAGGGAGCGATCGAGGCACGCAATGATGCGCTGGTGAGCTTGTCGGCCGAGGTCGCGCGAAACTACGTGGAGCTGCGCGGCGCCCAGCGCCGATTGGGCATCGCGCGCCGCAACCTGGACCTCCAGCGGGAGGCGCTGGATCTCACCCGTGCGCGCCTGCAGGGCGGCATGGACACCGATCTGGACGTCTCGCGGACCGCGGCGCTGCTTGCGGATGTCATGGCGGCGATCCCACCGCTCGAAACCGCGGAGCGCGCGGCCATGTATGCGCTCGCGGTATTGTTGGCACGGCAGCCCGGCGAGCTCGTGGGCGAACTGTCGGCATCCGCCGGCGTGCCGGCCGCTCCTCCGGAGGTGCCGATCGGATTGCCATCCGATTTGTTGCGGCGCCGCCCGGATGTGCGCCGCGCCGAGCGCCAGCTCGCTGCGGAGACCGCGCGCATCGGGGTGGCCAAGTCGGAATGGTTTCCCAAAATCTCCCTCACCGGCGATGCTGGCGCGGAAAGCGTCAGCGTCGGCAATTGGTTCGAGCCCGGCAGCCGATTCTGGTCGATCGGTCCGAATGTGCAATGGAACGCCCTGGAATTCGGCCGTGTTCGCGCGCAGGTGCGCGCGCAAACCGCCGTCCAGGAGGCGGCGCTGGCGGCGTATCAAAAAACCGTGCTGATGTCCCTGCAGGAGGCCGAGAACGCCATCGTCGCCTACGCGCAGGAACAAAATCGTCACCGGGCACTCACCGATGCCGTGGCCGATGACCGCCGCTCGCTCGATCTGGCCGACAGCATGTACCGGTACGGACGGGTGAATTTTCTGGACGTCCTCGATGCGCGGCGATCGCTGTACACCTCCGAGGACCAATTGGCGCTGAGTGATCAGGCGGTCATCGTCGATCTGGTCGCACTGTACAAGGCGCTCGGCGGCGGTTGGGAATCGCTGCCGCAGGCGCCGGGGCTTGCGACACCGGCGGCGCCTTGATGACGCCCGCTTCGACACCGGCGTTGCAGCTGGACCGGGTTCGAAAATCCTTTCGCCGGGAAACCGGCGAATCCGTGCTCGCGCTCGACGACATCTCCTTCTCCTTGCGCCGTGGCGGACTCGCGGCGGTGGTCGGACCGGACGGTGCGGGCAAGACTACGCTGATCCGCCTGCTGGCCGGTCTCGTGCGCACCGACGGCGGGATCGTCGATGTGCTCGGCATCGACGCGGCGGTGGATCCACAGGCGATTCAGTCGCGGATATCCTACATGCCCCAACAATTCGGCCTCTACGAGGATCTGACGGTTCGTGAGAATCTGGACCTGTACGCGGACATGCATGGGATCACGGTGGACGAGCGGCGCCGGCAATACGCGCGGCTGATGTCAATGACCGGTCTCGATCCCTTTCAGAGGCGGTTGGCGGGGCAGCTGTCCGGCGGTATGAAGCAGAAACTCGGCCTCGCGTGCACGCTGGTCAGGTCCCCCGAATTGCTGCTCCTGGACGAACCGACGGTCGGGGTGGATCCGCTGTCGCGCCGCGAACTCTGGGAGATCATTCGTCAACTGATCAAGGAGGGCTTGACGGTCCTTCTCAGCAGCAGTGATCCGGACGAAGCCGAGACCTGCGACAGCGTCCTGGTGCTGAGCGGGGGAAAAAAACTCATGCTGGCGTCGCCTGCGGAAATCAGCCGATTGGCGCTGGGACGCACCTTTGTCGCAACGCCCCCGGATGGCATGCGGCTGCGGGACCTGGAGGCCCGGCTGCTGGCGGATCCCCGTGTGATCGATGCGGTGCCGGAGTCCGGTCAGGTCCGTTTGGTGACCCGGGAGGGCTGCGTAGTTGCCGGCCGCCCGGCTCCGGAAAGGTTCGAGGACGGATTCGTGGTGCTATTGCACCGGGCCGGAGGCGACTCTGAGGCCGGACCGCGCACGCTGACTCAGCAGGAACCCCCCATCCGGGATTCCGCGGGGGAGACGGTCATCGAGGTTCACGATCTAGTGCGCCGTTTCGGCAAGTTTGTCGCGGTCAATGGCGCGAGTTTCGTGGTCAAGCGGGGGGAAATATTCGGTCTGCTGGGACCGAATGGCGCCGGAAAAACCACCACATTTCGCATGCTGTGCGGGCTGCTGCCCGCCTCGGCGGGCACCTTGAAGATCGCCGGAGTGGATGTACGCCGGGCACGAGCTTCGGCGCGGCAGCACCTGGGCTATGTCGCGCAGAAGTTCTCCCTGTACGGACAGCTGACGGTGGGCGAAAACCTGGCATTCTTTGCGCGCGCCTATGGCCTCGATGCCAACCAGACGCGCGCGCGCATCGCCTGGGCGCTGCAGCAGTTTCAGCTCGAGCCGTACCTGCGCCTGCCGAGTGCGCAATTGCCGGGAGGGTTCAAACAGCGCCTGGCGATGGCCGCCGCGTTGATGCATCGGCCCGAGATTTTGTTTCTGGACGAACCCACCAGCGGGGCCGATCCCTTTGCGCGGCGCGCGTTTTGGCAGCGCATCACGACGCTGGCCAACGGCGGCGTGACAGTCATCGTGACCACCCATTTCATGGCGGAAGCGGAGTATTGCGATCGCGCCTTGATATTGGACGACGGCAAGGTGCTCGCCCAAGGCACGCCTGCACAGCTGCGTGCGCTCGCTCCCGTGCAGCCCGGCCGCACGGCCACCATGGAAGATGCCTTCATCGCCATCGTCGAAGGCTCGCGCAGCGACTCCGCGCGCAAATCCGCCCCAAGCGCGGCCGCATAAGGGGCGCCGTGGGTAATTGGCAGGCAAAATGGCGGCGGATATGGGCGCTGACCCGCAAGGAATCGCGACAGGTCCTGCGCGATCCCAGCAGCGTCGCCATCGGCATCGTCTTTCCGCTGATGATGATTCTGCTGTTCGGCTATGGAATTTCATTGGATGTCACCCGGGTGACGGTTGCCGTGGTCGACAACGATGCTTCTTCCGATAGCGCCGCACTGGTCGGAGCGTTTCGCCTATCCCCCAATTTCGTGGTACGGACGACCCGCTCGATGAGCGAGGCCACCGGGCTCATGCTGGATCGCCAAGTGGACGGGATTCTGCAGATTCCGTCCGACTTCGACAGGCGCCGGCACGCGGACGGGGCCGACGTCCAGATCATCGTGAACGGCAGCGATGCCAATCAGGCGCGCATCATGCAGGCCTATGCCGCCGGTCCGGTTGCCGCATGGAGCGCAGCGGATCCGTCCGTGGCCTCGTCGGGTGCCGTCATGGTCGTGGATCGATTGTGGTTCAACGAAGCCGATGACAGCCACTATTTCCTGGTTCCGGGGCTCATCGTGTTGGTGATGACCATCATCGGCGCGTTTCTCACGGCCATGGTGGTCGCACGGGAATGGGAGCGGGGCACGCTCGAGGCGCTGTTCGTCACGCCGATGCGCCCCGGCGAGTTTCTGGTCAGCAAGTTCATACCGTACTTTGCGTTGGGGATGATCGGCTTCGCGTTGTGCTTCCTGGCCGGTAAATTTCTGTTCCATGTCCCCCTTCGCGGCTCGATGCTGCTGCTGTGCCTGGCCTCCATCGTCTACCTGGTCGTCGCGTTGGGAATAGGGCTTCTGGTGTCGACGCTGGTCAAGAGCCAGTTCCTGGCCAGTCAACTGGCGATGTTGCTGACTTTTCTGCCCGCGATGATGCTCTCCGGATTCATCTACGACCTGCGCAGCATGCCTGTCGTCATCCGCGGCATCACCTACGCTCTGCCGGCGCGATACGCGGTCACGCTGCTGCAAACCCTGTACCTCGCCGGCGACGTGGATGGCGTGATCTGGCTGAACACGGGGGTGCTGGCGCTCATGGCCGCGCTGCTCATTCTCGCAACCCGGCTGGCCACGCGAAAGCGGCTCGCCTGAAGGCCGGACGTGCGCGCGTCGCTCATTCGCATCCTCGCGCTGATCCGCAAGGAATTTCTCGCGGTGTTGAAGGATCCGCGCAGCCGCTTCATCATTTTTCTGCCCCCGCTGCTGCAGTGTCTGATCTTCGGCTACGCCGCCAGCTTCGATCTCAACACCGTTCCCTACGCCGTCCTCGATCAGGACCACAGCGCCGCCTCGGTGGCGCTGCTCGCCCGCCTGGATGGCTCCGGCGTCTTTGAACGCCGGGCGAACCTCACCCGCGCGCAGGATATTGCGCTTTCCATCGACAGCGGCCGCGCGCTGCTCGTGATCCAGATCGATCAGGATTTCGAACGAAATCTCCTGTCCGGTCGGGCCACACCGCTTGAGGTGATCGCCGATGGGCGCAACTCCAACACCGCCGGCACCGCCCTCGGGTACTTGGGCAGCGTGGTTCAAGGATTCAACTCCGACTGGATCGATGAGCACGGGGGCACCCCTCCCGTCGTCCGGGTCGTCAACCGGGCCTGGTACAACCCGAATCTCGATTCGCGTTGGACCATGATTCCAAGCCTGATCGGCACGCTGACGATGATGGGCACGATGATGCTGACGGCGCTGTCCGTGGCCCGCGAACGCGAGCAGGGGACATTCGACCAATTATTGGTCACGCCCTTTCGGCCGTCCGAGATCATGGCGGGCAAGGCCATTCCCAACATCGCCATCGGCCTCGGTCAGGCGACCACCATATTGCTGGTCGCGCAGGTATGGTTTCGAATTCCCTTCGCCGGATCCTTTGCGGTTCTGTATGCCGGACTGTGTCTGTTTCTGATGGCCGCGGTCGGCCTCGGCCTGTTCGTGTCATCCATCGCCAAGACCATGCAGCAGGCGATGCTGTACGCGTTCCTGCTGGCGATGCCCTTCGTCCTGCTGTCCGGCTTCACCACGCCGTTCAGCAGCATGCCGGATGTGCTGCAAACCGCGATGGTCATCAATCCGCTGCGTTACGCCCTCGACATCACGAAACGCGTGTATCTGGAAGGTGCGGGCTTCGACAATCTGCTGTCCGACTTCATCCCGCTGTTCGCGATCGGATTGCTGACCCTGTCCGGCGCGGCCTGGTTGTTCAGGAAGCGGCTCACGTAGATGAACGCCGCGTTCCTTCGCAGCCGGCTGCCTTGTCGGTGGCTGCATCGTTTCGCGCCCGGGCCCGACGATCTGCTGCGCGATCCGACCTATCGGCGGCTGTGGACGTCGATTCTGATATCGTCCTTCGGTGGACAGGTGACGCTGCTGGCGCTGCCGTTGAGCGCCGCGGTGCTGCTGCATGCCGCGCCGACGCAGATGGGAATACTGACGGCTGCGGAAATCGTGCCGTTCGTTTTTTTCTCACTGCCGGCCGGAGTGTGGCTCGACCGAATCCGCAAATTGCCCGTGTATGTCGTCGGTAAACTCTCGGTCGCGCTCACCGTGGCGACCGTGCCGGCGGCATGGTGGTTCGGCTGGCTGTCGATGCGCTGGCTGTACATCGTCGGCTTCGTGATCGGCACGGTGAACACGACCGCCGGCAGCGCCGCACAAATCGTGCTGACGCAGATCGTGCCCCGTGAGCGCTTGGTCGAGGCGCACGCCAAAAACGCGCTCGCGACATCGGCGGCGGAGGTGGCCGGCCCGGGCGCCGCGGGCGCCCTGATCAAAGTGACGGGCGCGCCGTTCGCGCTGCTGGCGGATGCCGTGCTGTTGCTGATTTCGGCATCCATATTGCGCGGTGTTCCGGTCAGGGAGAATCCCGTCGCCAGACACACGCCCTTCTGGGCGGCCATGCGCGAGGGCCTCGATTTCGTCCGTGGCAACGTGCTGCTCGTGACCATGGGAACCTGCGTCGGTATCTGGCAAATGTGCAATCAGGCCGCCATGGTGGTGCACATCCTGTTTGCCACCCGCCAGCTCGGCCTGACTGCGCGCGGCGTGGGTTTGAGTTACGTTGCGCTCGGTGTCGGCACCGTCCTTGCCAGCGTGAATGGTCACCGCGTGGCGCGGCGCCTCGGCCCCGGACCCATGCTGGTGCTCGGATTTGCGGTCTCCGGCACCGGTTGGCTGCTGCTCGCCCTGGCGCCGCTCAATGCCTTCGGCGTGATCGCCTATGGGCTGATGCTGATGATGTTCGGCGTCGGGGCGGTATTCATTTTCATCAATTTTCTGTCCCTGCGTCAGTCCGTCACGCCGGCGCCGATGCTCGGCCGCATGACGAGCACCATGCGCTGGCTCATCTTGATCCCTGCCGGTCCGGGCGCATTGCTCGGCGGCTGGCTGGGCGAGAATCTGGGTCTGCGCGTTGCGCTCGGCTTCGCGGGCAGTACGGCGCTGCTGCTCGCGCTCGTTGCGCGCCGACTGCCCGTGATCCGCAGCGTGATCACATTGCCGACGCTCAAGGCCGAGGCGGTCACCCCGTATTCGTCCGATTGATCACGGGGTGGAGCCCGCGCCCTCGACGTTCATCGCCAGCGGCCGGCGCCAATAGGGGGCGCGCGGCGGGCGGGGCAGGGGCGGGATCTCATACTGCGGCAGCTCCTGCAGGCAGAAGCTGAGCGCGATCAGCAGCGTGGGGACGTGGAAGGCCAGCATGAACAGGGCGGGATTGCGGCTACCGAACAAATGCGGAATGGTGGCCACGATGATGAGCAGAACGAGGAGCGTCAGCGCCGGGATCGCGCGACGAAAGAACACGCCCCAGCGGGCCGCGGCCCATTCCTCGTGAAAGCGCAAGGTGGATGCGGCCAGGGTTTTCGCCAGGTGTGCGGCGGCTTCATCAAGCGCCCCCTCGGCGGTGCGGGTGCGGCCGAGCGGGCCGCCGCGCAGTCGGCGCTTGCTCCTCCAGCCGTCCGTGTTGCGGATCAGCCGTGCCCAATCCCAGCCGAGCACCGCGAGCAGGTCCTCGGGCAGTTCAAGGCTCTCGCCCGGCGCCGGCGTGAGCTGGATGTCGGCCGACACACCGCGGGTGGAGGGCACGCCCAGCGTGAGCTTCAGACCCTCGACCCACGCCACGCCCTGGGTCATGACCGGCCGCAAGCCGGGCGCACCGCCCGATGCGCCTTTCACCGGTTCCATCGAGTAACTGCGCGCGGTGAAATAGCCCGGGCCGGCGCGAAACTGTTCCAGTGGCGGTACCGAATCCATCAGGGCGAGCAGTGCTCCGGGATCCGGCCCCATGGCCGTCAATGTCGCCGGCGGGCTGTCGCACCGGGTAAGCGTGCGGGTCAGGCGGCAGGTGCCGGTGCCGAGACTCTCGAGCTTGAGGGTTTCTTGGGTCACGGGACAGGCGCCTTCGGCGGGGTGATCCACGGACTTGAACAGCAGCCGGCGTTCCAGGCGGTCGCTTGCCGGCAGATCCACGTGCCGCCCGCGACGGTTGAATGGGGCGGCGAGTTCCAGGATTTCGTGGTGCGTCAGCGGCAGCGCGGGCATGCACACATGATTGAACGGTGGCGCGCAATATTCAACCGCGGGGATGATATGGTGGAGATCCGTGCCGGCGCAGGGGGGAATTCTTTGAATCCATTGACTCATCACGAGATTTTGGAACTGATCGGGCCGTTCACGCGTCGTGGCCGCCACGTCGACCTGGCGGTCACCGACCGGCTGCAGCGACGTATCGCCTTTCAATCCCGCGACATTCCCGGAACATCCGGTTGCCCGGGCCTGCGTGAGACCCTCTCGCTCGAGGACCTGGGTTCGGGTTCGTACCGGCTGACCCGTCTTCTGAGTCCGCCGGCCGGGCCGGCCGCGAGCCTCGAAGTGGTCGGACCGCGGCCCGGTGATTTGCTCGAGCGCATCGAGGAGGTGCCTGCGCAGCGGCAATTTCGCGCGGCTCATGGAGTGGCAATCGCGGTGAGTTTCCGGCTGATGGCGCAGGCAGGTTCGATGATCTTTGCCCATGGCGTGGCGCAACTGGCGGGCCTGAATTTCAGGCTGGAGGCATCGCGGGTGCGCGCCGCGCCCGCCGCAGTCGCCTTGACCGGCACGCCGGGGCATGGACTGCGCCTGCCGCAAGATGCCCTGGCGGTGTTGGGCGGCCCCTGGTCGCGCCTGCGGGAATCCGGGGATGGATGGGCCGGTGAGCTGCGACTGCCGGCGCGAGAGCCGCGGCGCAGCGGCCAGTGTGAAGCGGCGCTCGAGACGGCCGCGTCGCATCTGGCCCGGATGCTGAAGGAACCGCCCGGCCGATTCCACGAGCGCTGGACGGCGGCGCGGTGGCGGGTGTTCGGTCGCCGGCTGGTGCCCCTGGCGGCTTGTATCGGGTTGATCCTGTGCGCCGCCGCGGTGCCCAGGCTGCATCTGGCGGCAGGCTCGGGACTGCGCATGTTGATCCTCAACTCGCCGCCGCTGCTGATGATCCTGTTCTTCTGCCTGCGGGAAATCCCCATCGTTGAAATCCCGCCGTTGCCTCGGCGCTCGGACGCGCAGTCGTGGCGTGAAGGTGCGGGCCCATGCTAGGCAATCCGATGAACATTCCTCCGATTTCGATCGGCGCGGCCAAGGCCGCGCTGGTCGAACAATTTGCGGACGCCACGCTGCGCCGGCGCGCCTCGATGCTCTGGGGGACGCGCGGCGTGGGTAAGTCATCCATCGTGCGTCAGGTGGCCGGGCATTTTCATGTGCCGCTGGTCGATCTTCGCCTGACGACTATCGAACCGGTGGACATCCGCGGCGCGATTTACGCCGACGACGTGCTGTCCAAAACGGTGTGGTTTCCGCCGGAGTTCCTGCCGTCGGCCGACACTCCCGAGGGCATCCTGTTCCTGGACGAGCTCACCGCCGCCGATCAGCGCCTGCAAATCTCGGCGTATTCGCTGATCCTGGACCGCCGCGTCGGCAACTACCGCCTGCCGGACGGCTGGCAGATCATCGCCGCCGGCAATGCCAGTTTTCACGGCGCGGTGAGCCACGACATGGGCACGGCGCTCGCCGACCGGATGTTTCATTTCAACGTGCAGACCGTCATCGACGCCTTCCTGGCGTACGCCACGGGGAGCGGATTTGCGCCGGAGGTGATGGCCTACCTCAAGGTGCGCCCGGACAAGCTCGACGACACGTCGTCGCAGCTCGCCAACGACTACCTGATCGGTGCGAGTCCGCGCGGATGGGAGGACATTTCCAATGTGCTGAAGTCGGGCATATCCGAGAACGCCAAACGCCTGTTCGTGCAGGGTCGCATCGGTGCGGCGAACGCGGCGGAATTCTTCGGCGTGCTGCGTGAGATCCAGGCCGGCGCGGACGTCGTACGCCTGCTCGCCGCGCAGCGCGGCAGGGAGACTGCCGCGCTGCTGCCAACCTCGCTCGACGGACTTTACGGCATGATCTACGGACTGCTCGCGGCCTGCACTGACGAGCCGCGGGTGGCGCGGGTGCTCGAGATCATCGAACAGTTGCCGGACATCCGCGCCGGCGCCGCACTGCCGGTCCGCGAGGCGCAGACGCTGGCGATGGAAATGATCATGCAGAAGGCGCTTGACGGGGGCCTCGAAGGGGCGATTCTCGACAGCGCCTCCTACCGGCGCTATGCGGAGCAGCGCCGCCGGGACGCCGCGGATGCCTGACACGGACGACCCGTACCGACACCGCGGCACGCGCGCCATTCAACGCATGGTGGAGTTCGCACCTTCCACCGGCGGTCTGGCGCTGTGGGTGCGCCACGTGGATCTGCCGCAGGACGCCGGGGCATCGGCGATCGCCACCGACGGCAACGTGCTGTACTACGGAACCGACTTCGACCTGCTGCCTCTCGCGGAACAGACCGCTCTGGTCGCGCACGAGGTGCTGCACATCGCGCTGCGCCACCCGCAGCGGCTGCTCGATTTGCGACAAGTGGTGGGCGACGTGGACCTGCGCCTGTTCAACATTTGCGCCGATGCAATCGTCAACTCCACGCTCAGCCACCTCGCGTGGCTGACGCTGCCGCGCGCTTCGGTGTTCCTCGAAACGCTGGTGGCCATCGCGCTCGGTGAACAGCACAGCGTCGAGAAGGCGCTGCTGGAATGGGACGTCGAGAGACTGTACCGCGCCATCGACGACCGGCGGCTCGGCGCGCGCGGCGGACGACGCAGCAACCGGCACGAACGGGGCGGTGGCGCCGGCGCGTCGGACGGCGGCGCGGGGCACCCGGATGCACGGGATTCGCCCGAAGAGGCGCAGCGTGCGGGACCCCGCGAGGACGGCCCCCGGGCCGCGCAGGTGCGCGCGATGGGCAGCCAGGCTCTGGCGGATCTCATCCCGGGACCGCTGCGGGCCGCGCCGGAGACCGAGGCCGAGGAGGCCCGCACCTGGAGCGAGCGGCTGCTGCGCGCTCATGCCGGCGATGGCGCGCATTCCCTGTTGCGGACCCTGATCGCCGACGTGCCGCGAACGCGCACGCCCTGGGAACAGGTGCTGCGCGCACAGTTGGCGCACAGTCTCGCGCCGAAACCGGGCATCTCCTGGTCGCGTCCGTCGCGCTCCTACATCGCGAATCAGGGACGGGCCGGACCGCACCGGCGCCTGCCCTGGACGCCGGGATTCAGTTCGTTGAGGCCGTCGCCGCATCTGGTCGTGATCGTCGACGTGTCCGGATCGATCGAGGATGGGCTCCTGGGGAAATTTGCGCGCGAAATCGAGGCGATCACGCGCCGCCAGGAAGCAGCTCTGGTGCTCATCGTCGGCGATGATCAGGTGCGCCGGGTCACCGAGTTCGAGCCGGGACGGTCGGATTTGCGGGACATCGAATTCAGCGGCGGGGGCGGCACGGATTTCACGCCGCTGCTCCAGGAGGCCGACAAACACCGCCCCGACGTGGCCGTCGTGCTCACCGATCTCGAGGGACCTGCGCATTTCCGGCCGCGCTGGCCGGTGATCTGGGCCGTGCCGGAGGCACATGCATCGGCGGTGCAGCCCTTCGGGCGCAAGCTGACGCTTGGCTGACGATCGGACCATCGTCATGGCATGGCTTTTGATCTTCGCTTTCCAGGTCTACGTCCTGGTCGCCGGCATTCGTCAGGCCCGGCGCGCGGGTACCTGGAGCTGGTCGTTGTTCGCGCTGGTGATGGGATGGGCCGTCCTCGAGACGCTGGTCGTGGTCATCCCCCTGATGTACGTCGACCCGCACAGCCGCTGGTTCGTGCCCATGCTGTGTGCGGTGGGCGCCATCGCCGTATTCAATGTCGTCTGGATGATCCTGGTGGCGCGGCGCTGGAAGTTTGGACCGGGTCAATAATTTTAATTAAAAAATGTTATATAACAATACTATATATAAATATTATAATGTAATTACTCAGTAAGGTTCGGTCACGCATCCTGCGTCGGCACCCGCAGCGTGCGCTTCAGACTGTGCAGTGCTGCCTATCGGCCCCTGGCAGGGATTGTGTATATGTCAAACGGGGATGCCGCCCGAACGCGGCGTCCGATCGCAATCAACGCCTGGATCTCCTGATGGAAATGACGTCCGCCGATTCCGTCCGCCTGTCGGCCTGGCAGCCCGTGGTTTCCGGCCGAGCGCAGCTGCAGCTGTCCGCTGCCGCGGGCCGGGTTGCGGCCTTGCGGATGGACTTCGATTTCAAGGATGGCGCAGGTTTCGTGGTTGCGCGGCGCGCGATTGCACGCGCGATGCCGGTGGAATACGCGGTGCGCTTTCGCCTGCGCGGCCGCGGGCCGCTCAACAACCTCGAGTTAAAGCTGGTGGATGCGAGCGGACAAAATGTATGGCGCTACGTCATCAAGGCTTTACCGCTGCCGGCGCGTTGGAAGCGCATGCAGGTGACCAGCCGGGATTTCGAGTTCGCCTGGGGACCCGCGAGCGGCAGCGCCATCTCGCAGTTGGGTTCGATCGAGTTCGCCGTGGTGGCAGGCGAGGGCGGCAAGGGCACCCTGTACCTGGCCGACCTGCAGATCGCGGACTGCGGACCCCGGGAGGCGCCGCGGGCCGAAGCCTCCAGCGCCATGCCCGGATACGAAGCGCAGAACGGACTGGCGGCGCGCGGCTGGAAGCCGCGGACCGACGATCGCCGGCCATGGATCGTCGTCGACTCGATGCAGCAACGCACGCTCGGAGGCTTGATCATCGATTGGCTGGGCGCTGCGCCGGCGCGCGGCTTTCGGGTGCGCGTCTCCAACACCGGACGCCGCTGGCGAACGCTCTACACCGCGGCGTCGGCGGGCGGCAATCGCAGCTACGTCTATCTGCCAGCGGCCCGCAGCCGGCTCTTGCGTCTGGAAATCAACGAGGCTTCGGCGGGTGCGGCCTTGCGGCTGCAATCCTTCGAGTTCTCGCGCTCCATCGAGGCGTTCTGGAACCGCATTGCCGCCGCCGAGCCGCGCGGCTGGCATCCTCGCTGGCTGCATCGTGAACAAAGCGTCTGGACGCCGATCGGCACGTCGCATGGCACGCAATGCGCGCTCATGAACGGGGACGGCATGGTGGAGGCGGCCGAGGGTTCGTGCTCCATCGAGCCGATGATGTGGGTCGGGGGCCGGCTGTTCACCTGGACGGACGTGACCGCGCGGCTGCAGCTGCAGGAGGATTGGATCCCGGTGCCGACCTGCATCTGGGAGACCGCCGACTGGCGGCTGCGCATACTTGCCGAAGCGACGCCGGGCGGTGTCGTACGCGTGCGCTACGGCATCGACAATCTCACCGACCGCGTGCTCGACGCGCACCTGTACGTGGTGGTGCGCCCGTTTCAAGTGACACCCCCGTGGCAGAAATTTCGACAGGTGGGCGGCGTGCGCCCCATCCACGACATCGAGTGGCGGCAAGGCGCGGTCCGGGTCGATGCGGCCTTGTTGGTCGTGCCCGCCGGAGCCGCGACATTCGGCGCGATGCGCTTCGATGACGGATGCATTGCAAGCCGTCTGGCGCGGGCCAAACCCCCGGCGGAGCCGCAGGTGCACGATGCCTTCGGATTCGCCTCTGGCGCGATCGATTTCCCGCTGGCGTTGCCCGCGCACGGGTCCTGCGAGCACATGGTGAACTGCGCGCCGCCGGGCGCCGAGCGTGCGATCGGCGAGGCCGCTTTCGACTGGACGGTGCGGCTGCCGACGAGCCAGTGGGCCGGTAACGGTTGGATCGCGGAGGCGGTGCGGGCGGCCTTGACGGCGACCGCGCATATCCTGGTGACGCGCTCGGGTCCGGCATTGCAACCCGGCCCGCGCAGGTATACCCGCTCCTGGATCCGCGACGGTGCGATGATGAGTGCGGCCCTGCTGCGCATGGGGCATGCCGACGAGGTCCGCGAGTACATCCGCTGGTATGCACCCCATCAGCGTGCGGATGGCTTCGTGCCATGCTGCGTGGATCGTGACGGCATCGACTGGCTGGTCGAGCACGACAGCCACGGGCAATTGGTGGCGCTGATAGCGGACTATCACCGCTTCACCGGAGATGCGCAGTTCCTGCGTGAATCATGGGGATTCGTCGAAAAGGCGGTGGCGTGTATCGCCGGCCTGCTGGACGCCACCGGCCTGTTGCCGGTGTCGGTTAGCCATGAAGGCTATCTGGCGCAGCCCGTGCATTCCTATTGGGATGATTTCTGGGCGCTGCGGGGATTGCGCGATGCGGTAGGCCTGGCGCAGGCGCAGGGCCGCGGGGATCTGGCGCTCGAGTGGGAAGCGCTGACGGCACGCTTCGCTAGTTCGCTGTTTGCGTCGGTGGAGTCCACACGGGCGGCGCGCAAGCTCGAGTTCATACCGGGCAGCGTCGAGTGGGCGGATTTCGATCCGACGGCCACCGCGAATGCCCTGTATCTGCTCGATGTTCCCGACGGGCTGGACCGCACGGCCGTCGAGCGCACGTTCGACCTGTATCTGGCGGATTGGCGCGGCAAGCGCAGCGGGGCGGTTCCCTACACGAATTACACGCCGTATGAAATCCGCATCATCGGTGCATTCGTGCGATTGGGACGGCGCGAGGCGGCCCTGGAACTGCTGAATTTCTTCCTCTCCGATCGCCGCCCGCCGCCCTGGAACCAGTGGCCCGAGATCGCCTGGCGCGACCACGCGACGCCGGCGCACATCGGCGATCTGCCGCACACCTGGATAGCCGCCGAATACGTGCTCGCGATCCGCAGCCTGTTCGCCTACGAGCGCGACGCCGATCGATCGCTGGTTCTGGCTGCGGGTTTGGCGCCGGAATGGCTCGACGGCGCGGGGGTCCGGGTGAATGCGATGCCGACCGCGCACGGCAGCCTCAGCTATTCGCTCAAGCGCGGCCGGCCGGGCACGTTGCAATTTGAAATCGACGGCGCGACGCGATGCACGCTGGTGCTGCGACCGCCGTTGCCGGCGCCGCTGCGCGCGGTGACGGTCGATGGCGTGGTGTGCACCAGTTTCGATCGCGATTCGGTGACGCTGCCGCATGGACCGGCGCAGGTCGTGTGTACGACCTACTGAAGTTCAGCGCGTCCCGCATGTCGACCGATCAAACCACCCCATCCGCCGCCTCATCCGAGGACGATGGCGGCCAGCTGGGCCTGATACGCGAAATGCGGATGATGATCCGCGTGATCTACGGCTCCGCGGTGGGCAGGACGCTGATCCTGCTGTCGGCGGCGGTGGTCATCGTCGTGGTCGCCACGGCATACGGGCAGATCCGCCTCAATGACTGGAACAAGCCGTTCTTCGATGCCCTGTCCCGACGCGACATGCGGGATTTCATGTATCAGCTGGGCGTGTTTTTCCTGATTGCGGGATTTCTCCTGGTTCTCAACGTACTGCAGCGCTGGCTGTCGGAGACCCTGCAGTTGAGACTGCGCGAAGGCCTGGTGCGCAGCCTGCTCCATGATTGGCTGCGGCCGCGGCGGGCATTCTGGCTGGCAAACGCCGGCACCATGGGTGTCAATCCCGATCAGCGCATTCACGAGGACGCCCGCAAGCTGTGCGAGCTGTCGGCCGATCTCGGCATCGGGCTGCTGCAGGCCTCGATACTGTTCGGCACGTTTTCCGGAATCCTGTGGGTGATGTCGCGCGACTTCAGCTTCCGGGTGGCGGACCGGGATTATGCGATTCCGGGATTCATGCTGTGGGCCGCGATCATCTACGCGAGCGCCGGCTCGTTGCTCAGCTACTGGGTGGGCCGAAGCCTCATCCACCGCAATGCCGAGCGCTACGCGCGCGAGGCGGACTTGCGCTTCTCCCTGGTACGCGTCAACGAGCATGTCGATGAGATATCCCTGGCGGCCGGCGAGGCGCATGAAAGACGCCGCATCGAATTGCATCTCGCCGATGTGCTGGCCGCCACGCGCCGCATCGTGCTCGGGCACACGAATCTCATCTGGGTCACCGCGGGGTTCGGCTGGGTGACGATCGTCGCCCCCATATTGGTTGCGGCGCCCCTGTACTTCACCGGCAAGGTTTCATTCGGCGGCCTGATGATGGCGGCCGGCGCCTTCACCCAGGCGCAATCATCGTTGCGCTGGTTCATCGACAATTTCAGCGTGATCGCGGACTGGCGCGCGACGCTGCTGCGGGTGGCGGGCTTCCGGCACGTGCTGGTGGGCTCGCAGGAGCCGCGGGGTTTCGCGAGCCGCATTACCTACTCCGAGGGAGATCCCGGGGCCATTCGCATCGACAACCTCGAGATCGTGTCCTCCGCCAACGCCGACATGCTCAAGGAGACGAGCGTGACGGTGAGGTCGGGGGAGCGGATGTTGGTGGTGGCGGCGCCGGGAACGGGCAAAACCCAGCTGTTTCGCGCGCTGGCCGGGCTGTGGCCCTGGGGCGCGGGACAGGTCATACGGCCGCGCGGCGAACAGCTGTTTTATCTGCCGCGCGGCACGCCGTATCTGCCGCGCGGCACCATGCGCGAAGTGCTGGCCTATCCTCTTCGGGCCGACAGCTTCACCAACAATGCCTTCACGCGTGCGCTCTACCGGCTGGGCCTCGAGCGCCTGGCGCGCTCGCTCGACGAGACCCACCGCTGGGACCGGGAGTTGGGGCAGGACGAGCAATTGTGCCTGGTATTCGCCCGTATCCTGCTGCAAGCCCCGCCCTGGCTGCTCATCGACGGCACGCTCGGCATGCTCGACGATGACGTGCTCGATCTGGTGATCGACGTGTTCAGCAACGAACTGCAGCGCACCGGCGTCATCCACATCGGCGTGCCGGCCCAGGCGCAGCCGCTGTTTTCGAGCGAGGTGCATCTGATCAAGGCCCCCCGCGTCCTGGAGCATGCGCCGCCGCTCAAAGAGCCGGGGAATCCGCGTTGACGGGCATCATCGCAGGACGGCGTTCGGTCCGTGCCGGGTGCATCGCGGGCCTGTTGGCATTCCTCGCGTGCGCCGCGGCGCCGCGCGGGGCGGCCGCGGATTTCGATTTTCACCCGCCCGCGGTTCCCGATGACCCCGCAGCCGCCGCCATCATGCGCGATCTGGCCCAGCGCATTCTTCCGGTCTACCAGGAGCCCGATCCCGACCTGTACCTGGACAATCTGTCGGCGCTGCAAATCGTCGCCGGCGACTTTGCCGCCGCGTACGGCACGCGCCAATCGCTGCGCAACCGGCGCAGTGGCGCCGATGATGCCGGTCCGGTGGGGCGGGAGGTGACCTACGACGTGTATGCCTATGCGAAGGCCAAGCAGGCGGCTTATCGGCTCGCCTTCGCCGACGCCTTCGCTGCGGCGTTCAATGAACTGGTTCCGCGCCTCGCCGACGAGGATGCCTACTCGGCCGTCACCTGGATGCACAGGTCAGCGCAGGCCTCGCGAAGCGCCTTGCAGCAGGCGCTCGGTCAGGATCGGGCCGTCGATCGAATCGGTCAGCGGGAGGCGGTGGATCTCATCTGGAAATACCTGTCATTCGAGGCCTATCGCGACTTCGGCAGTCTGGTCGATCCGCTCGATGCCGCGGATGACCGCCGCCGCTATGTCACCGACGATCAGGTCCTGGTCAGGACACGCGACGGCGCCACCATCGCCGCCGTGGTGATCCGCCCGAAAAGCGCCGCCAAGCCGCTGCCCGCGCTGCTCGAGTTTACGATCTACGACTCGCCTGGCTACGCCAGGGAATGCGCCGCCCACGGCTATGCCGGCGTGGTGGCCTACGTGCGCGGAGTGCACCTTGGCGGTCGCAGGAACCCCGGCCGTATCGTGCCATTTCAGCACGATGGCGAGGACGCACGCTCCGTCATCGATTGGATTGCCAAGCAGCCGTGGAGCGACGGCCGCGTGGGCATGTACGGCGACGGCTACAGCGGCTTCACTCCCTGGGCGGCCGCCACTCACCCGCCGCGCGCGCTCAAGGCGATCGCCACCTCGGCGTCCACCGCCCCGGGAATCGATTTTCCCATGGCCGGCGGCATATTTCGCAATGAGGCGTTGCGCTGGTCTTCGCAGCTGATCGGCGCCGCGGTTGCGCCCGATCCGGCGCAAGACCCGTCCCGCTGGCGTTCGCTCGATCAGGAATGGTACCGATCGGGCAGGGCCTATCGTGATCTGGGCCACCTCTCCGGTCGTCCCGATCCGATCTTCACCCGCTGGCTCAATCATCCGAGCTACGACCGCTTCTGGCAGAGCATGGTTCCCAACCGCGAACAATTCGCGCGGCTGAACATTCCGGTGCTGACCATGACCGGATATTTCGCTGCCGCAGAGGCCGGCGCACTTTACTATTTCAGCGAGCATCATCGGTACAATCCGCACGCCAGCCACACCCTGCTCATGGGTCCGTACGACGACGGCGTGATGCAGAACGGGCCTTCCGCCGTGCTCAACGGGTACCACGTGGATGCCGCCGCACTCATCGACCTGCGCGAGCTGCGGTATCGCTGGTTCGACCACGTGTTCCGCGCCGCGGCGCTGCCGCCGCTGCTGCAGGAGCCGGTCAATTATGAGGTCATGGGCGCCAACGAATGGCGTCACGCCGCATCGCTCCCGGTCGTGGCCGGCGGCTCGATCCGGTTTCATCTGCAGGGTGCCGCGGGCGGCGATGCGCAGCGGCTGTCGGCCACGCCGGATCGCCGCGCCGCGCCGGTCGCACAGGAACTGGATTTTCGGGAGCGCTCGGATGCCGGCTGGACGGCGCCGATCGATCTCGTCGGAAGAAGCGCGGACCTCCACAACGCATTGCAGTTCGTGAGCGAGCCGCTGGCCAAGCCGGTGGAATTGAGCGGCCTGTTTTCGGGAAGGCTGGATTTCACGGTAAACAAGATGGACGTGGATCTGAACATCGCGTTATACGAGCGGCTGGCGAACGGCGATTACCTGCGCCTGTTCGAGCCGGCCTGCGAGATTCGCGCAAGTTATGCGCGCGACCGGATTCATCGCCACCTGCTGAAATCCGGTGAACGCCAGCAGTTGGCGTTCACCAGCGAGCGTTTGACCAGCCGGCGGTTGCAGGCCGGCAGCCGGCTGGTGATGGTGCTCGGCATCAACAAACGTCCGGATCGCGAGATCAACTATGGCAGCGGGGAGGACGTGAGTGCAGAATCGATCGCGAACGCCGGGAGCGCGCTCATTATTCGCTGGTATGGAGACAGCTATCTGGATATCCCGGTGCACAAGTAGGCAACATTGGCTTCGAAGGGGACTTAAATGGCCGGAAGAATTCCTGCGGGCGTCGGTCCGCAGCACCCGCAGGTGGTGGTGCTGGTCGGTGCAACGGGTGATCTCGCCCGCCGCAAATTGCTGCCCGGGTTGTTTCATTTGTCGAGCTCGGGCTTCATCCCCGGTTGCCGCATCATCGGCGTCTCGCTCGACGACATCGACGCGGACGGCTTTCGCAACATCGCGCGCGCGGCGGTCGCTGAATTCTCAGCGCGCAAGGTTGCGGACGCGGATTGGGCCGCCTTCGCGGGCTGCCTGCAGTACACCTCGCTGTCCGCCGGTCCCGAAGTGCTCAAGGCGGCGGTGCTGGAAGCCGAGCGCGCGTTCAACGGCGAGAGCATGAGGCTGCATTATCTGAGCGTGCCGCCTAATGCGGCGCTGGCGGCGGTGCATCTGCTCGGTGAGGCCGGCCTGGTCGAGCGCTCGCGAATCATCATGGAAAAGCCCTTCGGCACCGATCTGCCGAGCGCGGTCGCGCTGAACGCCAGGCTGCACGAGGTCTTCGACGAGGACCGGATATTCCGCATCGACCATTTTCTGGGCAAGGAGGCCGCACAGAACATCCTGGCCTTTCGCTTCGCCAACGGACTGTTCGAGCCCATCTGGAACCGCAACTTCATCGACCATGTGCAAATCGACGTGCCCGAGAAGCTGGCGCTCGGCAAGCGATCCGGTTTCTACGAGCAGACCGGCGCGTACCGGGACATGGTCGTGACCCACCTTTTCCAGATTCTGGGGTTCATGGCCATGGAGGCGCCGACGTCCCTGGAGCCGAAGCCGATCAGCGAGGAGAAAAACAAGGTCTTTCGCAGCATGCTGCCGATCCGGCCGTCGGACGTGGTGCGCGGACAGTACACCGGATACCGCTCCGAGGAGGGGGTGTATAGCGATTCGGACACCGAGACCTTCATCGCGTTGAAGTGCTTTATCGACAATTGGCGCTGGGCCGGCGTGCCGTTTTACCTGCGAACCGGCAAGCGCATGGCCGAGGGCCAGCGCATCATTTCGATTGCGTTTCGCGAGCCGCCAAAGAGCATGTTCCCCGCCGGTTCCGGCGTGAGCGCGCAGGGTCCGGACCACCTGACGTTCGATCTGGCGGACGCCGCCAAGATGTCGCTGTCGTTTTATGGAAAGAGGCCCGGTCCGGGCATGCGGCTCGACAAGGTCAGCATGCAATTCGCCATGCACGATACCAGCCATATCGGCGACGTACTCGAGGCCTATGAACGGTTGATCCTGGACGCGATGCGCGGTGACCACACCCTGTTCACCACCGCCGAGGGGATCGAGCGCCTATGGGAGGTGTCGACGCCGCTGCTCGAGGGACCGCCGGCGGTACGCTTCTACGACCCGGGATCCTGGGGGCCCAACGCCATCCATCAGCTCGTCGCGCCGCATGCCTGGCGGCTGCCGTTCGAGCGCGGCTGGCGGGATCCGAATCCGGTCGGCAGCTGACCCGGCGGTCCGGTCCTACCCACAGGGCTCGATCGGCTTGAGTTCCACCCGCCGGTCCAGCACGTCGCTCGCATCGTCGCGCCCGGTGCCGATCAGGTTTTCACGCGATCCCATGCCCGCCGCCACGGTGCGCTTCTTCAGCGGCGCCTCCTCGCCCTCGAGCCGCGTCTGGATGTACTCGGCGCGCAGCAGCGACAAACTGTCATTCAGCGCCGCCGGTCCGCTCGGGCTGGTGTGGCCCACGATCTGCAGGCAGATCCGGTTGGCCGCCGCCTGCGCGGCGATCTGATGCACCCACATGCCGTAGTTGCCGCTCAATTTAGCGTCGGAAACGAACCGGACCGAACCGGGTTGAAACAGGAATTTCACCGCCAGCTGCTTCTTGTGGAGCCCGTATTGCACCAGATCGCTGAACGCCTCCGCCGCCTGTTCAGGGTGCCCGAGCTTGACCTGCGAGAGGTAGATGCCGTTGTAGACCCGCAGCTGATCGCCGGCAGGCGTCTTGCGCGCGGTGCTGTACAGGTCGAGCGCGTCGGCGTAGCGGCCGTCGTTGTAGGCGTCGATTGCTTCGCTCACCAGTGCAGCGGCCAGCAGACCATCGAAATATTCCGGCTTGATCGGGTCGCCCACCTTGCTCGCCTGACAGGTGGCCACATACGCCTGCACGCTCGGGTCCTGGGTCCAGACAGGGCTTTCGCCGAAGGCGGCGGTTGGCGTGGCGTCGGCATCCTCGATGCGCGCCCGCGCAACGGCCTTGGCCACGATCTTGCCGGTGCTCAGGTCTCCCATCACCAGGCAGAAACGATAGGCCTCGCGCGCACCGGCGGTTTTCATCTGTGCATTGACCGGCGTAAACGTGCCGACCAGCACCCGTGGTTGCTGTTTCAGACTCTGCGGGGTTATGCGCTGAACGGCGTATTGCGGAAAGTCCTTCCTCACCACGCCGGCGATGCGATCCTGGATGGTTTGCGTTGCCTTGGACTGGTAACCGGTCATGCCGTCGACCAACGGATCGATCACCACCATGCCGGCGCTGGCACCGGACGCGAGCGCCATGCTGAACACCGCATGCGCGGCATTGGCGACCGCCTCGTCGAAGGGCAGGACGGGCGGCGGTGCCGGCGCCGGGGCAGCCGCGGGTGCGGCCGCGGCCGCCGTGGTCGGTGCTGCGGCGGCGGTCGCCACGGATGGCCGCGAGGCCGCGATCATGGCCGGCGTTGCCCCACACCCGGCGATGAGGGCGCCGGCTGCGGCGGCCGCCATCAGGCACAGGTGTCTAGTGGCAATTATCCCTGACGTAGCTGCGTTCTTCTTCATTGAGGGAATCTCCTAACTGTGCACGTTCTTGGATGGAGTCACATCGTCCGCCTGCCCCCTTCCTCGGGGCTGCGGGAACCGCGGCGGCGGCCGGCGCAGCACGCTGCGCGGCGGGCACGGTTTGCGCCACCGGCGGATTTTTGGATTGGAGCATCTTCATGCGGTTGGCGGCGAGCCCGGCGAATTCGCCGTGCGGGTACTTTTTCAGATAGGCCTGAAAATCGGCGTCGTCGTGGCTGTTCTTCATGGATTCCCAGAACGCCAGTTCGATCTGTCTGGGATCGATGTCGGCGCGGGACGGCACAGATCCCGGCACGGCCGCGTGAAAGTAGAAATCACCCTGGATGGAAGCCTCCGACCAGGGCTGCTGACCGCCGTGCGTGTCCGCCTTGACGCCGGTGATCACCCGCTTGAACATCTGTTCGAGCGGCACACCCGGCTCGGCCATGGCTTTGATCAATTCACCCGTGAACACGCCATTGGCGCCTTTGGCGCCATCGTGGGCGATTTGACCGGGTGCGGCCGCATAGGCAATGAAAGTTCCGCTGGGGGCATCCATGCGCGCCAGGCCGCGTTCGGTGCCGCGCGACTTCGGCAGCGGATTGTCGCGGCAGGCATCGAGAATCACGATATTCATCTCATTTTGCGCGGTTTTCATGCCGTGCAACACGCGTTCGGCGTCGAACGCATTGGCCTCCAGATCGGCATCCGAATCGATCTCCGCGTCCACCGGAATGAGATAGTTCGTGCCGTCCGCCTGCACGCCGTGACCGGCGTAATAGAACAGGCCGACCGCATGCGGGTCGCGCGCGATTTTCGCGATAAATTCGTCGACGACGCGGTAAAAGTCGCGCCGCTTGGCATTGAGCTTGACGAGGGTCTGGAAACCCGCGTCACTCAAGGCGCGTTGCATGGCGGCCGCGTCGTTTGCCGGGTTCGCCAGCTTCATATTTGCGTTGCTGTAGTCGCTGTTGCCGATGATCAATGCGATACGTGTTTCAGCGGCTGCGGGTGCCGCGGCCAAGGCCCAACACAATGCCAACGATACTCCCGGCGCAACCCGCACTGAACATCCCCGCGAAGTGCCGGATACGTGCACCGCAGGCAGTCTGGTGCAAAAGCGGCCGCCAGGCAACTGGCCCCGCACGCACGAGTAACCGTCTCGTGCGGCTCTCACGGCGGATTGTATCAAAGTGGCGACATCCGCATTCGAAGGGCTCGCCCGAGCCGCCGGCGCATGGTAGTTTTCGCCGTTGCGCCCTGATCGGGCAAGTACCGCGCCAAACGTGAAATCCGTCCACATTTGTGTGACTAGTTCTGTAGACTTTGGGTGGAAAAGACCTGCACAGTGTGCAGACTTTCCGCAAAAAAGGCGCCCGATCGTATCGTGTTGACTATGACGGACCCACAAGTGATCCCGGAGCAGCTGCCGGTCGTCGTCGCCGGAACCGCGATTCCCAAGGTCATCCATCAGGTCTATTTCTCGAAGAATCTGCCGCCCATCGTCCAGGCCAATGTGGACAAGATCCGGGCGTTGAATCCGGGTTGGGAATATCGGTTCTATGACGACGACCAGATGGCGCAATACGTGCGCGACCATTACGGCGCGGAGGTTTTCCTCCAGTACGACAGTATCAACCGCAAATACGGCGCGTCGCGCGCGGATTTCTTCAGGTACCTGCTGATTTACAACGAAGGCGGCGTCTACCTCGACATCAAAAGTTCGCTGGAGCGGCCGCTCGATGAGGTATTGCTGCCGGATGACGTCTACCTGCTGTCGCGGTGGCGCAACTCGCTGGGCGAATTATATGAAGGCTGGGGCATGCACAACCAGCTCAAGCAATTCGGCGGACACGAATTTCAGCAGTGGCACGTCATCGCGGCCCCCGGCCATCCGTTCCTGCGCGCCGTGATCGAGAAGGTCCGGGACAACATCGAGAAATACAATCCTCTGCTGCATGACACCGGCAAAGGTGGAGTGCTGCGGGTCACCGGGCCGATCGCCTATACCCAGTCGATAGCTCCGCTATTGCAGCGGTACAAGCATCGCATCGTCGACAGTCAGGGGGACCTGGGGCTGGTCTACAGCATCTTCGGGGCGACCGGCAATCTCGCGCACAAGTCCATTTTCAGATTTCATTACACCGAGCTGCAGGAACCCGTCACCGCGCTGGGCGGTTTCAAAAAACTGTTGTGGCTGACGTTCGGACCGGTTCACAATTACCTGGTCCGGCCCCTGCGCAACATCGCATTTTCCGTGTCCAAGCGCATTGCCAGCGGTCCCGTGCGCCGCGGCTGAGCCGGACGCCGCGCCCCGGATCGGCCCTCCGGGGAACTTCAGCCGGCCGGCGGCCGCGCGAACGGGTTGCCGCACGCACGCCGTGAGTCGATCAATCCCAAGTACTGCACCACGCGCGTCTCGTCGCTGCCCTTGATGAAAAAATCCGTCGAAATGAGATAGTTGGAGACGATGCGGTCCTCGCCGTGACGCAGCAGGTATGCCAGCCGGTTGCTGCCGGAGGACAGCGGGTATCGGGTGTAAACCGGGCGGATGCCCGACAGCAGGTGAAACTTGGCGCTCGAGATGACGTGTTTTGCGGCCAGGTCGCGCGAAAAGCGCCGCAGTCCCTCGGGGTCGAGCTTCAGATAGTCGAGCCGTCTGCGTACCACCATCGCGATCGCATCCTCGTCGCTGGAGTCGCCGACTTCCAAGGCGATCACCGAGGTCGCGGCGACCATCCCGAGCAGCACGAAGGTACGCCGTTTCATGCTATGCCCTGGCTGCGAACAGGGCGTCGGCGGCCCACAGCGACATGGCCGAGAGGGTGATGGTCGGGTGGGACGGGCTCGCCGTGACGAATGCGCTGGAGCCGAGCACCAGCAGATTTCTCACCTGATGATGCACCAGATGTTTGTCGACTATGCTGGTTGCAGGATCGTTGCCCATCACCACGGTGCCTTCGATGTGTGCATTGCTGCTGCCGCGGAAGATGCTCTCGACCCGCTCGATCGGCAGGGCCTCGGCCAGCTTGTCGATCATCCGCGGAACCTGGTCGGCGCCCCGGATGGCATAGTCGGAATAGCCGACGAAGCGCGTCTCCGCCATGCGCGGATTGGCGGCATTGACCGTCACGTAATTGTCCTCGCGTGGAACGTCATCGAACAGGAATTTCAAGAGCATTCTCTCCGTCCAGCGGCCGCGCTCGGCGCGCAACGCCCCCTGCACGATGACGAAAGGGGAATTGGTGGTCTCGATCAGACACGCCGCATGATCGCGCCGATGCTCGCCCTCGTAGAACAGGTAACCCAGTCCGCTGACCAGCGTGCTGCCGTTGTAGCATTTGACTCCGCGCAAATCCAGGAACACGTCCACGGTCAATTTGTCGGTCAGCCGCTTGCCGAGCAGCCGGTGGTTGATGTTCGAGCGCATCAAAATGTGCGGATTGAACATGCCGCTGGCGGCCAGAATGATCAAATCGGCGGAATCATGTGCGGGCACGCCGTTCTTCAGATAGTTGACCGTCCGCGCGAGGCCGGCGCTGGTTTCGATGGTCTCCACCTCCGAATGCAGCTGCAGGGTGACCCTGGGATCGCTGAATATCTCCTTCAGGCCGTTCTCGATGGTGAACTTGGCATCGACCGGGCAGAATTCGCAGGCTCCCGTCGCGCAGCACACCCCGCGCTGCCCGGTGGGGGCGCTCGCACGGGCCGTGGCCGTGCCGTACCAGCCGGTGGGAAAGCGCTTTTTCAACAGTACGTCCGGATCCGAAAAGCGGTGCGGCCGCAGCGGGAACGGCTTTGACCGCTGCATGGGGCTGTCGGCGGGACCGGCGATCGACATGATCTCCTCGACCACGCCGTAATGGGTCTCCAGGTCATCGTAGGAAATGGGCCAGTCCTCGCCCACGCCGTAGCGCGACCGCAGCTGAAAATCGCCGGGCATCATGCGCGATCCGCCGCCGCCCCAGCACTTGGAATTTCCGCCGAATCCGGGGCTCGTGAACCACTCCTTGTCGTTGGGGTAGCTCACATACACTTCCTGCGGCGCGATGCTCGACGTGCGGCCGTGTTGCAGCTGCCACGCCTTGGTGTCGCTGCCGCCGCGTTCCAATACCAGAATCCGCACGTTCGCCGGTGCGCGCTCGAGATATCGCTTGAGGAAAAAGGCCCCGGCAAATCCGGTGCCCACGATGATTATGTCGTACCGCTCCGCCATGAATCGCTATACTCCGGCCATTCGGAATCCTACCGCACATGAGGACCACCCCAGTCCGCATCGACTTCACAATATCCACGCGATGCCCGTCAGGATGCGGGGCGGATCCACCCCGCGGCTGCGGCGAATCGGCCCGGCGCTGCCGGCTGCCGGGGCGGGGGATGCGCGACGCGCAGGCCTGCCAATGAAAGATGCGCTCATGCAGGGCCTTGTGTTGGGGATCCTGCTGGCCGCAAACGGCCCGGCCGTGGCCGCCGGCGGCGTAGACCGGCCGTTCGTCCTGCTGATCTCGGTGGACGGATTGAAGCCCGAGGCCATCCTGGACGCCGACGGGCACGAATTGAGGGTGCCGAACCTGCGCGCCCTGCTGGCCGACGGGGTGCATGCGACCGGGGTTCGCGGCGTCTTGCCGACCTTGACCTATCCCAGCCACATGACGCTGTTGACGGGCGTCTCGCCGGCGACCCATGGAATTTATGCGAATACCACCTTCGATCCCCTGGGACGCAACGAGCGCGGCTGGTATTGGTACGCGGAGGACGTGCGGGTTGCAACGCTCTGGGACGCGGCGGCGGCCGCCCAGCTGAAGACCGCGAATGTCTACTGGCCAACCAGCGTCGGCGCCAACATCACCTACAATCTTCCGCAGATCTGGCGTGCAGGTACCGACGATGATCTGAAGCTGCAGCGGGCCCTGGGCACGCCCGGGCTGGAGCGCGAATTGTCCGCCGGACTCGGACGATATCCCGGGGGTGCAGAGGAAACCGTTGCCGAGGATGAGATACGGGCGCGCTTTGCGGTCCGGCTGATCGAATCCAAACATCCGGATTTCATCACCGTCTATTTCACCGGGCTCGACACCGAGCAGCACCGGTCCGGACCCTTCAGCAAGGCTGCCAACGACGTGCTGGAGCGGATCGATGCATTGGTCGGATCATTGCGCGCCGCGAGCGCGAGGACGGCCCGTGGTCGGGCCTTCCTGTGCGTGGTGTCCGACCATGGTTTTGCGGCCGTTGCGCACGATGTGTACCTCTATGCGGCGTTTCTCAAGGCGGGGTTGTTCACCGTCGACGACGCCAACAAGATTACCGGCTGGAAGGCCATGCCGTGGCCGGCGGGCGGCAGTGCCGCCGTGATGCTCGCCGACCCCGGGGATGACGCAGTGCGCTCGCGCGTGGGTGGCCTGTTGCGTGATCTGGCAGGCGATCCCGCCTATGGGATCGACCAGGTGTTGACGCACCAGGAAATCGTGCGGCGCGGCGGTTTTCCGGATGCGGCCTTTCTCGTGTCGTTCAAGATCGGCTACGAACTCGGGCTGGGTTGGACGCCGCCGTCGGGCGGCGCACCGGCGAACCTCGGCATGCACGGCTACCTGTCGGATCGCCCCGAAATGCGCTCATCCTTCTTCATGATCGGCCCCGGCATCGCCGCCGGAAAATCGGTCGGCGAAATCGACATGCGGCGCATCGCCCCAACCATCGCCGCGGCCCTCAAGGTCCGGCTCCCCGCCGCCGAGATGCAGGCGCTGCCGCTCGACTAGGCGGACGCGGATTGCATCCAAACGGCGGGACCCCGCGTATACAAGCCTGAACAGAGCGGCATCGGCCGCACCCGTAGGTTTGTAAGGAGCAATTCATGTCCAAATACCCCTGGGCCGTGGCGGCGGCGCTATCGGTTCCCCTGCTTGCATATGCGTCGAGCCATCGGGAGGCGCCGAACATCTCGCGCCTGCCCACGGTGGATGGCACGGATTTCTACATGTTCAACAGCTACGAGGCCGGGCGTACCGGATACGTCACCATCCTGGCCAATTACATCCCGCTGCAGGATTCCTACGGGGGTCCCAACTACTTCGCGCTCGATCCCACCGCGCGGTACGAGATCAAAATCGACAACAACGGGGACGGCATCGAGGATCTCACATTCCAATTCCAGTTCACGAATGCGCTGGCCAACGGCGGTGCGGGCGTCGCACTGCCCATCGGTCCGACCGGCAATACGCAGAACGTCGCCGTTCCGCTCAAAAACGTCGGTCCCATCAGCGCGTCCAGTTCGGCCAACCTGAATTTCAATGAAAGCTACACCCTCACCGTGGTCACCGGCCCCAGTCAGACCGCCACCGGAGCAGCGGTCACCAACGCGGCCAACGGCTCGACCACGTTCATCAAGCCCATGGATTACATCGGGCAGAAGTCCTTCGGCTCGGACGCGGGCTACGCCGCCTATGCGGCGCAGTATGTCTACAACATCACCGTGCCGGGCTGCAACACGCCGGGCCGGGTGTTCGTAGGGCAGCGCAAGGAAGGATTCTCGGTGAATCTCGGTGAGGTGTTCGATCTCGTGGACTTCGTGCCCATCGAAGGCGACAGCGCACCTGGGGCCGGCGACGGCAAGGGGTTTCCCGGCGGCATCACGCAGAGTGCGGCAAACAACATTCTGGCGAACAAGAACATCACCACGCTGGCGCTCGAGCTGCCGGCGGCTTGCCTGAAGGGCACCGGCAATGGTGTGATCGGCGGCTGGACCACGGCGAGCCTGCGCCAGGCGCGCATCCTCAATCCGGCGGCCACCTTCACGAAGCCCGAGGTTGACGGCGGCGCCTGGACACAGGTCTCGCGGCTGGGTTCGCCGCTGGTGAATGAACTGGTGATCGGTCTTCCGGACAAGGATCACTTCAATGCCAGCGCACCGATGGGCGACGCGCAGTTCGCCACCTACGTGACCAATCCGTCGCTGCCGGCGCTGCTCAACGCGCTGTTTCTGGCGCCGGTGAACGCCACGCTCGGCACCACGCTGACCAATCTCGCGCCGAACAATTTCCCGCGCACGGATCTGGTGGCCGCGTTCCTCACCGGCTTTCCCGGATTGAACCAGCAGGCGACGGTGACCCCTTCGGAGATGCTGCGCCTGAATACCGCGGTGGCGCCGGCGCCGGCCGCTGCGCAAAGCACCTTCGGGGTGGCGGGCGGCGATCTGGCGGGCTTTCCGAACGGCCGGCGGCCGGGGGACGACGTCGTCGACATCGCCTTGAGAGTGGTGATGGGTGCGCTGTGCTACCCGCTGCCGATCGGCACCAACGGCGCGCCGACCAATCTGGGCTATTGCACGCCTGCGAACGCGCCGGTAGGGAATGTGCAATTCACCGACGGTGCACCGGTGCACGCGACGGATTTCGACCAGACCTTCCCCTACCTGAAGACGCCGCTGCCGGGTTCGCCCATCGGTGCAAACTGAGGAGCCGCCCATGACACAGTCAACATCCCAATGGCGCATTGCCGTGGCGGGTCTGATGGGCGCGGTGCTGCTGGCGGCCTGCAGCGGCACCAGCAACCACGCTTATACGCCGCCGCCGGCGCAGCCCGCGCAGACGACACTGCTGTTTTCCGCCTTTGCCGAGCAGGTGTTCGACGCCGGTCCGAACACCACGCCCGTGCCCGTGAACGGGGTGAATTTCACCTTTGACGTCAATGACGATCCCATGGCTTTCGCCGCCCTGCTGATGTAGCTTTCGGGCCCCGGCCGCCGGACGGCGGCCGGGGCGCCAGACGGCGGGGTTTCGGATAGAATTTCGCCATGGACCGAACCGGTAGTCGTACCTTCGCCTGGAGCGTGCTCGTGACGGTGCTGCTCGCGGCGGGCGCGGGCGCCGCCGACGTCGTGATCAATGGCGATGACATCGGCGGGGTGGTCGCCAGTGCCCACGGGCCCGAAGCCGGGGTCTGGGTCATCGCGGAAACCGCCGACCTGCCGACGCGCTTCGCGAAGATCGTGGTCACCGATGAGGCGGGCCGCTATGTCATTCCCGGTCTGCCACCGGCGAAATACAGTCTCTGGGTGCGCGGCTACGGCCTGGTCGATTCTCCGAAGGTGACAGCGCAGCGCGGACACCTCGTCAATCTGACCGCCGTGATCGCCCCCGACGCGGCCGCGGCGGCCCGCGTCTATCCTGCCGCGTACTGGTACTCGATGATGCGCATTCCCGAGGAATCCCGGCTCGGCTATCTGCACGGCGGCCGTAATGAGTACCTGATGTGGATGAAGAACATGGGCTGCGTCGGCTGTCATCAATTGGGTAACCTGGCGACGCGCACCATTCCGAAGAGCCTCGGCCCGTTCAAGTCGTCCAAGGAGGCGTGGACGCGGCGCATTCAATCGGGGCAGGCCGGCGGCGCGATGCTCGGCATCGCGCTGGCAACCCTCGGCGGCACCCCCCTCGAATACCTGGCGGATTGGACCGATCGAATCGCGGCGGGCGAATTGCCGCCGACGCCTGCCCGGCCGCAGGGAGCCGAGCGCAACGTGGTCGCGACGGTGCGCGACTGGTCCGATGCCAGGACCTACCTGCACGATCTGTCGGGCACCGACCGGCGCAATCCGACGGTGAACGGCAACGGCGCGCTGTACGGCACACCGGAGCTGAGCAGCGACTATTTTCCGGTATTCGATCCGGTGAGCGGCGTCGCCACCACGTTCAAGGCGCCGCTGCGCGACGCCGATACCCCCACGACGCACGATGACCCGGTGGTGGCGCCATCGCCTTATTGGGGCGATGAAAGGATCTGGAACAGCCGGGCGATTGCGCACAATCCCATGCTCGATTCCCGCGGCCGCGTCTGGTACACCGCGCGAATCCGCACGCCGCACAATCCGGACTTCTGCAGGCGCGGGTCGGCACACCCCTCGGCACGCCTTTATCCGCTGGAATCCGCCGATCGACAGCTGGCCGTGTACGACCCGAAATCCGCAAAATACACGTTCGTCGACACGTGTTTCGGCACGCATCACCTGCAGTTTGCGGCCGACGCGCACGACACCCTGTGGACCAGCGGCGGCCGCGAGGTCGTGGGCTGGCTCGACACGCGCAAGTTCGATGAGACCGGCGACGCCGCGGGCGCGCAAGGCTGGGCGCCGCTGGTGCTCGACACCAACGGCAATGGCAAGCTGGACGACTGGGTCGAACCGGGCGAGCCGCTGGATCCCCACCGCGACAAGCGGCTGTCCGTGAGCTTCTATGCCGTCATGCCGAATCCGGCGGATGGCACGGTCTGGGGCTCCGTGGCCTTCCGTTATCCGGGCGCGATCGTGCGCTTCGATCCGCGCACCCAGCTGTCCGAGATCTATGACGTGCCGCCGCCCGGCTTCGGCGTGCGCGGCGCCGACATCGACCGCGACGGCGTGGTTTGGGTGTCCCTGGCGAGCGGACATCTCGGCAGCTTCGATCGGCGCCTCTGCCGCGGCAAGCTGAACGGTCCGACGGCGACCGGCGGCCATTGTCCCGAGGGCTGGCGCTTCCACCAGTTGCCGGGACCCGGATTCGTGAATGTCCCGCAATCCAGCGTCGAATCGAGCTATTACACCTGGGTGGATCAATTCGACACGCTGGGGCTCGGCGCGAATGTGCCGATAGCGACGGGCAATCTGTTCGACGGCGTGCACGCCCTGGTCGGCGATCGATTCGTCACCCTGCGCATTCCCTATCCGCTGGGATTCTATGCCAAGGGCCTCGAAGGCCGCATCGACGACTCCGCCGGCGGCTGGAAGGGGCGCGGCCTCTGGGTGACCAGCGGCGACCGCACGCCGTGGCACAAGGAGGGCGGCGCGGGTACGAAACCGCTCATCGTTCACTTCCAGATGCGGCCGAACCCGCTGGCTGATTGAGACCCGCCGTGCAGAGAATATCCCTGAAGGGCAGCGAGCGTGCGGCGATGGCCGGTGCGCGGGTCGTCTCGCCGGCCGATCCCGCACAGCGGCTGCAGGTCAGCGTCATCGTGAGGCGGCGTGGCAGCCAGTCTCTGCGGACGCGCGTGGCGGCGGCGGGATCCGCGCGCCGCGCCGACCATTACCAGAGCCGCGAGGAGTTCGCCCAACGACACGGGGCCGACCCCGCGGATCTGGCCGCGATAGGCGGCTTCGCGGCGGCACATGGACTTGCGGTGGTCGAGGAGCACGCGGCGCGTCGCACGGTGCTGCTCTCCGGCACGGTCGCGCAATTCGAGGCGGCTTTCGCCATTCAACTGCGGCAGATGGCTCATCCCGGCGGCAATTACCGGGGACGTACCGGCGCCATCAGCCTGCCGGCCGACCTCGACGGCATCATCGAGGCCGTGCTCGGGCTCGATGACCGGCCGCAGGCAAAGCCGCACTTTCGGATTCGAGCCGGCGCTGCACGGGGAACGTCATTCCCGCCGACCGAGATTGCATCGCTGTACGGCTTCCCGCCGGGCAGCGGCCAGGGTGAATGCGTCGCCCTCATCGAACTCGGCGGCGGATTTCGACCCGCGGATCTCGCGGCCTACTTTTCGGCGCTCGGCGTCGGTTCGCCGGCGGTCAGCGCGGTTTCTGTGGACGCTGCCGCCAACAGTCCGACCGGGAACCCCGATGGTCCGGACGGCGAAGTGATGCTCGACATCGAGGTCGTGGGCGCAATCGCTCCACAGGCGCGCATCGCGGTGTATTTTGCGCCCAACACCGATGCCGGGTTTCTCGACGCAATCACCACCGCAATCCACGACAGCGGCAATGCACCGTCGGTCATTTCGATCAGCTGGGGTGGTCCTGAATCGACCTGGACCGGACAGGCCATGACGGTGATGGACGAGGCGTTCCAATCGGCTGCCGCGCTCGGCATCACCGTGTGCGTTGCCTCCGGCGACAACGGCTCGAGCGACGGCGTCAGCGGCGGCGGCACGCAGGTGGATTTTCCGGCATCGAGCCCGTTTGCGCTGGCATGCGGGGGCACCAGCGTGCAGGCCGCCCAGGGCGCGCTGACCGCTGAGGTGGTGTGGAACGACGGCGCCGCCGGCGGCGCCAGCGGCGGCGGCATGAGCGGCTTTTTCGCAAAGCCAGCCTGGCAGGCGGCCGATGTGCTGGTGAGGGCCGCAGGCGGGCGCACGCCGTTGTCGAATCGGGGCGTGCCGGACGTGGCCGGCGATGCCGATCCGCAAACCGGCTACGCGGTGCGCATCGACGGCACCGACACGGTGATCGGCGGAACCAGCGCGGTTGCACCGTTGTGGGCCGCGCTGATTGCACGCATCAACCAGGGCGGCAAATCCGCCGGCTACCTCAATCCGCTGCTGTATGCGAACCCCAGGGCGCTGCGCGACATCACCCGCGGCAACAACGGCGCGTATGAAGCTGCGCCCGGATGGGATGCGTGCACCGGTCTCGGCAGTCCGAACGGGCCGCTGCTTCCCGGCGTGGTGCGTCCCGCTTGACGTCAGGACAGGCCGACCACCCGTCCCTGGTCGTCGATGTCTATGCGCGCCGCGGACGGCGCCTTCGGTAGTCCGGGCATGGTCATGATGTCACCGCATATCATCACGATGAATTCCGCACCGGCCGCGAGCCTGACCTCGCGCACCGTCACCACATGTCCGGAAGGCGCGCCACGCAGCTTCGGGTCGGTCGAAAAAGAGTACTGCGTTTTGGCAATGCAGATCGGGAAACCGCCATATCCCTCATCCTGCAGCCGCTGAATCCTCGCCAGCACCTCGGGATCGGCCGCGACCGCCGCGGCGCCGTAGATTTTCGTCGCCACCGCCTGCAGCTTGTCCCACAGCGGCAGACCGGCGTCGTACACAAAGCGGAATTGGTTGTCGGAATTTTCGGCCAGATCGACCACGGTGCGTGCGAGTTCCACGGCGCCCGCCGAGCCTTGCGCCCAATGGCGGGCCGAGACGACCGGCACCCCCAGGCTCGACAGCCGCCTCTCGACCAGCCTGGACTCCGCGTCGGTGTCGTGGCTGAAGTGGTTCACCGCAACCACGCACGGCAGTCCGTAGTGGTGGCGCACGTTGCCGACGTGCCGCTCGAGGTTCGCCATCCCGATTTCGAGTGCGCCGAGGTCCTCACGGCCGACGTCCTTCAATTCACAGCCGCCGTGGAATTTGAGCGCACGCAACGTGGCGACGACCACCACCGCGGCCGGGACCAGCCCGGCCTTGCGGCATTTGATGTCCACGAATTTCTCGGCGCCCAGGTCCGCGCCGAAGCCCGCCTCGGTCACCACGTAGTCGGCCAACTTGAGGGCGGTGCGGGTGGCGAGCACCGAATTGCAGCCATGTGCGATATTGGCGAAGGGTCCGCCGTG
This sequence comes from Gammaproteobacteria bacterium, assembly GCA_003137095.1. GTDB lineage: Bacteria > Pseudomonadota > Gammaproteobacteria > Steroidobacterales > Steroidobacteraceae > Bog-1198. Next base: position 67,311 of record PLET01000041.1, on the reverse strand, counting down.
GACGAAGGCCGGATTGTTCTCGAGCGTCTGCACGAGGTTCGGCCGCAGGGCGTCGCGCAGCAACACCGTCATTGCGCCGTCGGCCTTCAGGTCGCGCGCCCGCACCGGTTTGCCGTCGCGCGTGTAGCCGATAACGATGTTGCCGAGCCGCTGCTTGAGGTCCTGCAGATTCGTCGCCAGGCAGATGATCGCCATCACCTCCGAGGCGACGACGATGTCGAAACCGTCGCGGCGCGCCGCGGATTTGCCGGCGGCGCCCGCCGCGCTGGTGATGTTGCGCAGCGCGCGATCGTTCATGTCCATCACGCGCCGCCAGGTGATGCTGTCAGGCTCGATGCCGAGTTCATTGCCATGGTGGATGTGATTGTCGATGAGCGCCGAGAGCAGATTATGCGCCGTGGCAATCGCGCTGAAATCGCCGGTGAAGTGCAGATTGATGTCCTCCATGGGCACCACCTGCGAATGACCGCCGCCGGCGGCACCGCCCTTCATGCCGAACACCGGCCCGAGGCTCGGCTCGCGCAGGCATATGATCGCCTTCTTGCCGATCCTGTTGAGAGAATCCCCGAGGCCGACCGTGGTGGTGGTCTTGCCCTCTCCGGCGGGGGTCGGACTCATGGCGGACACGAGGATCAGTTTGCCGTCGGGTCGGGAGGCGAGTCCGGCGATGTAGTCGAGCGAGATCTTTGCCTTGTAGCGGCCGTAAGGATCGAGCGCCTCCGGGGGTATGCCTAGCCGCTGCGCGATGTCGACGATGGGCAGCAGCCGGGCCCGTTGCGCGATTTCTATGTCTGACAGCATCTAGTACTCCCCTCGCGAAACCATCGCAACTGCCGGCGGCGATCCGACCCCGTCTCAGGGCAGCGGCTTCGCCAGGGTCTTGAGCATCGGCGCCGTTCCGGGATTGAGCGGTGTGCGGTTGACGTTCATCATATCCGCTATGGTGGTGTAGTAGCCGAGCAGACCGACGATTTCGACCACGCCTCTTTCACCCAGCTTGTCGACGACGCGCGCATAGGTGGCGTCGCTCACCTCATTCCTTTTGTAGAGTTCCACGATGAAATCGTAGGCGGCCGCCTCATCTGGCTCCAGCGTGCGCGGGCGCCGACCGGCCGCAATCGCATCGACGTCCGCCTGCTTGACGCCGGCCTTGAGTGCGCTCGGGTAATGCACCCGCCATTCGAACTGCTGCGTCATCTGCCGGGCGAGCAGGATCACCGCCAGCTCATAGACGCGTTTGTCCAGCCCGGAGTTGTAATAGACGTGTTCGCCGAAGCGCTCCGCGCTGTAGGCGAGTTCGGGACTGCGCATCATCGGCAGCAGCGGGCCGAAGATCTCCTTGCGCGGGCCGCTGGCGGCGATGTCGGCCACGACTTTCTTCTGGTCGGCGCTGTATTGATCGGCCGGGATGGGGCTGAGGCGTTGTTGCGCAATTGCGCAGCTTGCGGCCAGCGTCGCCATCAGGGCCCACGGCAATTGCTTGATCGAGACCATAATCATTCTCCTCTGGTTGTGAAGAAAGCAGAACCCGGTCCGGCTTGTGCCGCCCTTCAGGGCAGCGGCTTTAGCAGCGGCGCCGTGCCGTCCTCGATCGGCGTGCGATCCACGTTCGTCACCATCGCGATCGAGGTGTAAAAGCCCATTGTAGCAACCAAATCGGTGAGGCGTTGCTCGCCGAACTTGCCGGCGAATCTCCCGTAGGTTTGATCGCTCACGCTCTTGTTGGCGAGCAGTTCCACGGCGAAATCGTATGCGATCGCTTCATCCTCGGCGAGATTGACCGGCCGGCGTCCCTCCGCGATTGCATCGATGGTCTCCTGTTTGACGCCGGCTTTGAGCGCCAGCGGATAGTGATGGCGCCATTCGAACTGCTGGGTCCAATTTCGCGCCATCATCATCACGACGAGCTCGAAGATGCGCGGATCGAGCGAGTTGTGGTAGATCAGATACTCCCCGACCCGCTGCAGCCGCGAGAGCAGTTCGGGACTGCGCAGGATGGGCACGAAGGGCGGCGAGAGCCGGCCTCGCGGACCGGAGACGACGTCGGTAACCACCTTTTGTTGCGCATCCGTCATCTTGTCCGGCGGTATCGGCGGCATTCGTTCCTGAGCCGCGGCCGCGCCGCTCACCAGCAGCGCCATCATCAGACAAGCCATTCGTTGAATCGGCGTCATGCTCCCCCCCCCGTCGGTGTTGGCGTCAGTTCTCGATTCCCATCGACTTTCGGATGAACGCGTAGATGTCCGCGGTCTCGTCGATCTGTTTGCCGAGCGGCTTGCCGGCGCCGTGGCCGGCGCGCAAATCGATGCGTATCAGGATCGGCCGGCCGTGCGCGTCGGCATTCTGCATCGCCGCGGCGAACTTGAAGCTGTGCGCCGGAAACACCCGGTCATCGTGGTCGCCGGTGAGGATGAGTGTCGCGGGATAATCGACTCCGGAGCGCACATTGTGGTATGGCGAGTAGGCCAGCAGCGCCCTGAATTCCTGCGGGTCGTCCACCGATCCGTAATCGGACTCCCAGCCCTTGCCCACGGTGAACTCACGGAAGCGCAGCATGTCCATGACCCCGACCTGGGCCACTGCCGCGGCAAACAGATCCGGCCGCTGTTCCAGCACCGCTCCGACCAGCAGGCCGCCGTTGGAAGCTCCTCTGATCGCCAGCCGTCGCGGATTGGTCCATTTCCTGGCGATCAGGTATTCGGCGGCTGCGATGAAATCGTCGAATACGTTCTGCTTGCGGGTTTTCATGCCGGCTTCGTGCCAGGCACGGCCGTATTCGCTGCCGCCGCGCAGGGTGGCGACCGCGTAGACACCGCCCATCTCCAGCCAGGCCGCGACGGCGGGCGAGAAGAAGGGTTGTTCCGGAATGTTGAAACCGCCGTAGCCGTACAGGATCGTGGGGTTGGTGCCGTCCAGTTTGATGCCGGCCCGCGCCGTCACGAACATCGGCACCCGGGTGCCGTCCTTGCCGGCGAAGAACACCTGGGTGGTGCGGTATTGCCGCGGATCGAAACCGTCCAGTTGCGGCGCGCGCCACGGACGGATGGCGCCGGTTTGCAGATTCATCCGGAAGATGGACGTCGGCGTGGTGAAGCTTGCATACCCAAAGTACGTGACCGTGTCGTCGGCGTGTCCGGCGAAGCCGAATACCGTGCCGATGCCGGGAAGCCGCACTTCGCCCAGCGGCTTGCCGGTTGGCGAAAAGCGCCGTACCGCGCTGTGGGCATCCTTGAGGTATTGAACGATGAGCTGGTGGCCGACCAGGGTGGCGCTGTCCAGGGTGTCGGGGCTTTCACCCACCACGGTTCTTAAGTGAACCGGGTCGGGAGCGGCGAGGTCAACCGCGACGATGCGGTAGCGCGGTGCGCCGGCGTCGGTCTGCAGATACAGCGTGGAACCCAGGCTGCCGACGAAGGTGTAGTTTGCCGTCGGCTCGGCGATCACGGGCCGGATCGGCGCGTCGGCGGCGGTGAGGTCCTGCACCAACAAGGTGTTTCTCACGTCGTCACCGTGACTGGCGGTGATGATCAGATAGTGCCCGTCGTCGGTCACATTGCCGTCGACGAACCAATCGCCGTCATCGCGGCGGGCATAGATCAGCTGATCCTGCGCCTGCGGCGTGCCGAGCGTGTGAAAATACAGCTTTTGATATTGATTGACGGCCTTGAGCGCATCGGAGCCCGGCGCATCCGATCCCTGCGCCTCTGACTTGGGTGGCTCGTAGCCGGAGTAATAGAAGCCGCTGCCATCCTTGCGCCAGTGGGCGGCGGTATTTTTTGCCCAGCGAATCTCATCCGGGAGGTCCTGGCCGGAGGCCACGTCGCGCACCCGCCAGATTTCCCAGTCCGATCCCGCCTCCGACAGGGCGTATGCCATCAGCCGGCCGTCGTCGCTGTAGCCGGCGCCCTTGAAGGCCACGGTGCCGTCCTGCGACAGGCCATTGGGATCGAGCAGCACCCTGGAGGCAGCGTCGGGGTCCGTCGTGGTGAACAGCAGGGACTGGTTCTGCAGGCCGTCGTTGTGGGTGTAAAACCAGTTGCTGCCGTGCTTGTCCGGCGCGCTCCAGCGGCCGTAGTTCCACAGTCTTCGGAGCCGCTCCTCGATGCGTCCGCGTCCCGGAATCGCCGCCAGGTAAGCGCTGCTCATAGCCGCCTCGGCTTGCACCCAGGTGCGGGTCTCCGGCGAATCGATGTCCTCCATCCAGCGGTACGGGTCCGCAACGCTGACGCCGTGGTACGAGTCGTATTGCGGGCCGCGCCTCGCGTCCGGATACGCCGCCGGTGCCGGTTGGCCCGGACCCTGCGCATCGGCTGCGGCGGCGAACAGCGCCGCTGCGAAGCACACCGTACGCAGCCCCACCGCGACTATCCCAGCCGGTTGATGCCGTCGAACGCCGCGGTCTTGTAACACTCGGCGAGGGTCGGGTAATTGAACACGGTATTGACGAAGTAGTCGATGGAACCGTGATGCGCCATGACGGCCTGGCCGATGTGGACCAATTCGCTCGCTCCTTCGCCGATGATGTGCACGCCCAGTAATTTACGCGAATCCATGTGAAATACGAGCTTCAGCAGGCCGCTGGTGTCGCCGAGGATCTGGCCGCGTGCAATCTCCCGATAATTGGCTTTGCCGATTTCATAGGGCACCCCCTCCTGCGTGAGTTGCTCCTCGGTACGGCCGACCGTGGAAATTTCGGGAATCGTGTAGATCCCATAGGGGAACAATTCCGGCACGCTGAATGCCTTGACGCCGAAGGCGTGGCACGCGGCGAGCCGCCCCTGCTCCATGGAGGTCGAGGCGAGACTCGGAAATCCGATGACGTCGCCGACCGCATAGATGGTCGGCGTGGAGGTCTGATAGAACTTGTCGACCTTCACTCGGCCGCGGCCCTCGGTCTGTACGCCGGCGGCGTCGAGATTCAATTCCTCCGTGGCGCCGGTGCGGCCGATCGAATACAGCGCCTTTTCGGAGACGATTTGCTTGCCGCTCGCGAGCGTGATCCGGACCCGCTCGCCCTTGTCGTCCGACATCGGTTCGATACCGCCGACCTCCTCGCCCAGGCGCAAGGTGACGCGATTCTGATGCATGTGGTAGGCGAGACTATCGGTGATCTCCCGGTCGATGAAAGGCAGCAGGCGATCGCGCTTGTCGATCAGGGTGATGCGCACGCCGAGCGCCGCGAACATGGTCGCGTATTCGATGCCGATGACTCCGGCGCCGACGATCGCCATGCTTCGCGGCAGGGATTCCAGCGCCAGAATGTCGTCGCTGATCAATATGCGCTGGCCGTCGAAGGGGATTTTCCGGTCCCGCGTCGCATGCGTGCCGCTCGCAATGACCACCCGGTCGGCGGTGACCGTCTGCTGTCCGCGGCCGTCGATGAACGCCAGATTCACGCTGTGATCATCGACGAAACTGGCGGTGGCGGCCGCCATCTCCACGTGATTGCGCTGCAATTGGTGTCGGGTGACGTCGATTTCGTGGCGGATGACGTGCTCGGTCCGGAAGTGTAGATCCTTCATGGTGATGTGCTGCTTGACCGCGTACGAAGCACCGTAGATCCCGCGCTCCCGATATCCCGAGAGATGCATGACCGCCTGACGCAGGGTCTTGGAGGGTATGGTGCCCGTATTGATGCAGACCCCGCCGACGACGCCCTTGCTCTCCACCAGCAAGGTTCGCTTGCCGAGCTTCGCCGCCTGGATGGCCGCCCGCTGGCCGGCCGGACCGGATCCAATCACCAGTAGATCGTACTCGAAGCCCGCCATCGATGGGTCTCCCGCCAGCCCGCAAGCGTATCACCGAATGGGCGGCCGCGGCATGGGCGGGTGGTCAACGAAAGGTGTACACCAGGCCCGCGGTCAATGCCAGCAGAGCGCCCGCCTGATAGCGATAGTCACGCCACACGGGCACCAGGCGCAGACGCAGCTGCTCGGCGCGGCTGAAGGCCGGCCTCCACATGGTCGAATCGCTGGCGGCCGTCGAGGGCAGCGGCCGCCACAGACTCACGGCCACCAGGATCGCGGCGTCGATGCCGGTGAGGATGGGCGCGGCGTAGAGAAAATGAAAATTCGTCCAATGGAATGCGACATTGATCAGAAACAGCGCCAGGCCGCAAACCGACCCGAGCAGCATGGCCGCCGAGGCGCCATTGCCGTTGGCGCCGCGCCAAAACAGGCCGACGATGAAAATCGCGACCACCGGCGGTACGGCATAAGCCAGCACCGCCTGCAGATACTGCCACAGCGATGGAAACAGCTGCAGCTGCGGCGCCCAGGCCACCGCCACCACCAACAGGGCCGCCGTGCTCCAGCGCCCGATGAGCACGACCTGCGGGTCGGACAAATCCCGCCTGAATTGTTTGATGACGTCCATGGTGATCAGCGTGGAGGCCGAGTTGAGCATGGAGGCGATCGACACCATCGTCGCCGCAATGAATCCCGCAACCACCAGGCCGATCAGCCCCGGCGGCAGCAGTTCGAGGATCAGCCGCGGATACACCATGTCGGACTTGGCGAGCCGTGGAAACAACAATAGCGCACACGTGCCCGGCAGCACGATCACGAACAGAATCGGCAGCTTGAGCAGTGCGGCGAACAGGGCGCCCCAGCGCGCGTGATCGATGTCCTTGGCGGACAGCATTCTCTGCACCATGGATTGATTGGTGCACCAGTAATAAAACCCGAGCAGCGGTATGCCGAGCAGCAACCCGGGCCACGGCACGCCCGGGTCCCCGATCGGCCTGATCAACGAAACCGCCGCCGGCGCAACGCCGCTCATGACCGCGTGCCAGCCGCCGGCGCGATGAAATGCGCCGAGTGAAATCATGAGCGAGCCGCAAAGCAGCACGACGGCTTGGATGGCCTCCGTGTAGATCACGGAACGCAGTCCGCCGAGCGTGGTGTACAATCCGGCGGCGCCCGCCAGCACGGCGACGATCAGCCACAGGGGCCACGTCGGAAACAGCAGCTGGCACACCAACGATCCGCTGTAGAGCACGCCCGCCGAATCCACGAATATATTGAGCAGCAGCGTCAGCAGCGCGAACTGCAGCCGGACACGCCGATCGTAGCGCCGCTCCAGGAACTCGGGCATGGTGTAGATCTGCCCGCGAATGATGAACGGCAGCATGAATAGACAGAAAAAAACCAGAATGACCACCGCCGACCATTCGTAGTCGTACACGGATATTCCGATCGAGTAGGCGCCGCCGGCCAATCCCACCAGGGCGGTGGACGACATATTGGATGCGAGCAGCGCCAGGCCGATGACCGGCCACAGTGTGGCTCGCGACGCCAGAAAATAATCCACCGGCCCGACGTGCCGGCGCGACATCAGCATGCCGAACACCACCAGGCCGCCGGCGTACAGCATCACCACCAGCCAGTCGAAGTAGCCGAGCAGACCCAGATGGGGGGCGGCCATCAGAGCGGGCCGGGCTGCCGCTCGCGCCGGTTTGACAGCGCTGACATCGTGCGGCTTTTCCTGTAACATCTGTGCTGAAGCGACAAATCGAAAATCGCTCGTTGGGGCTTGCTGGATGAGCCGGGAATCCGATATTTCATAACTTTAACAATGCCTTATGGTCTTATTTTGGCGCAATTCTCTGATATGTTAGCGCTACCCAAATTGTTCGGCACAGGGAAGTCGCCCAGGAGAGTTCCCGTGTCCGCTCGTGTTCGCGCATCCGTCATGACCTGCGGCACCGCGCTCTGCCTGCTCGCCGGAGCGGCGGCTTCTCCCGAGCAAGCATCCTCCGTCTCCCCAGAAGCAGCCAGTGTACATCCGCAGGTATGGCCGTCCGCTCCTCACGCATCACCCGACCACGGCGCAAAGGACGCATTCGTCGAAACGCTGCTCACCAGCATGACCCTCGAGGAAAAAATCGGCCAGATGATCCAGGCCGATATCGCATCGATACAGCCGGCGGACCTGCGCACGTACAAGCTCGGTTCCATTCTGGCGGGCGGCGGCGCCGCACCCGGCGATGACGTGCGCGCCACCCCGCAAGCGTGGCTGGCACTCACGGACGAGTATCACGCGGCTGCGTTGGCGGGCGGTGCCGGCTCACATGCGCCGATACCGCTCCTGTTCGGGATCGATGCCGTTCACGGCCACGCGAAAATCGTCGGCGCGACGATTTTTCCCCATAACATCGCGCTCGGCGCCGCGCATGATGCCGATCTGGTGCGGCGGATCGGTGCTGCGACCGCCGAGGAAGTCGCGGTCACGGGCATCGATTGGACATTTGCGCCGACCGTCGCCGTGGCTCGCGACGTCAGGTGGGGTCGATCCTACGAAAGCTACTCCGAGGATCCGGCGCTGGTTGCCGAATATGCGGCTGCGATGGTTACCGGACTGCAGGGCGAGGTGGGCACGGCGCAGTTCATGGCGCCCGGCCACACTCTGTCGTCGGTGAAGCATTTCGTGGGCGACGGCGGCACTGCCGCGGGACGGGATCAGGGCGATACGTTCATTCCGGAGGCCGAACTCAGCGGCGTGCATGGCGCCGGCTATCCGGCGGCCATCGCGGCGGGTGCCATGATCGTGATGGCCTCCTACAACAGCTGGAACGGCGTGAAGCTGCATGCGAACCGTTATCTGCTCACCGACATACTGAAGGGCCGGCTGGGATTCGATGGCTTCATCGTGGGCGACTGGAACGCCCACGAGCAGATTCCCGGGTGCACCAAGTTCAGCTGCGCGACGGCGATTCTCGCGGGCGTCGACATGCTGATGGCGCCCGACAGCTGGAAGGAACTGTATCGGAACCTGATTTTGCAGGTCGAATCGGGTGAGATTCCGCAGGCGCGCGTCGATGATGCCGTCCGCAGGATCCTCCGGGTCAAGGCCGTTGCAGGACAATTCGAGCACTCCGCGGGCGCGGCGGGCGGCTTTGCCGGGCATTTCGAACTGCTCGGCAGTGCGGCGCATCGCTCGATTGCGCGCGAGGCGGTGCGCAAATCGATGGTCCTGCTCAAGAACCAACGTGGCACGCTGCCGCTGAGTCCTCGTGCCCGGATACTGGTGGCCGGTGCCGCCGCGGACGACATCGGCATCCAGTCGGGCGGCTGGACCATCGACTGGCAGGGGGACCGCAACAGCAACGCGGATTTTCCCGGTGCCACGTCCATCTTCGGCGGCATCAAGGCGCGGGTCACTGCGGCCGGAGGCACCGTGCTCCTGAGCCGCGACGGCCGATTCACCGAGAGGCCGGATGCCGCGGTGGTCGTATACGGCGAGACGCCCTATGCGGAGTTCGAAGGCGATCGCGAAACGCTCGAATTCTCGCCGCAGGACAGGAGCATCTTGCGCCTGTTGGGAAGGCTGCATGCCATGCGGATTCCGGTGGTGTCCGTCTTCCTGTCGGGCAGGCCGCTATGGGTGAATCCCGAAATCAACGCGTCCGACGCGTTTGTCGCGGCGTGGCTGCCCGGCAGCGAAGGTGAAGGCGTCGCCGACGTGCTGTTCCGCGCCGCCGATGGCAGTACACCCTACAATTTCACCGGCCGCCTGAGTTTCTCCTGGCCCGACTCCGCCATGCCGGTGAGCTTTCGCGCGGGCGGCGAAGCCGTCGGTGTGCTGTTTCCACGGGGAGCGGGTCTCGGTTACTCCGACACGTCCTCCCAGCCTCGATTGTCCGAGGATCCGCACATCCCGCCGCACTGGCGCGCCCCGCTGGGCAGCCTGTTTCACCAGGGTCATCCCACGGCACCTTGGTCCCTCTTCATCGCCGACGGCGGCGAGCAGGTGCATTTGACGACGCCGCGACAGCAAAGTCCGCACGGCGCGGTCTCCGTGTCCGTGGACGAGACCGGTGCTGCGGCCGTCTGGAGCGGCGGTCAGACGGGTATGATCAGCATATCGGGGCGCGCCGATGACGTGCGCAACCTCGCCGGCCAAGGCGGCACGATCGAGGTGCGCTACCGCGTCGAGCACACGCCTCAGCAGACCGTCAGGATTGGCATGTTGTGCGCGCCTCCCGTGGGACCGCGTTGCGGTGTGCCTGACGGTGCTTTCCTCGATTACACCAAGGCGTTCAAGGCCGCTCCACCCGGCATCTGGAGGACCCTGTCCGTGCCGGTGTCATGTTTCGCGAAGACCGGAGCGAAACTCGGGAACGTGGAGGCGCCGTTTGCAGTGGCCACCGCGGGCCAATTCGGCCTCACGCTCGCCGATGTCAGAATCAAGAGGGAAAGCCGCGCAACTGCGGCCGCCTGCCCGTAATCACTGGCCGATCTTCCGGGCGAATCGCTAATATAGCGCCCGTATGAGTCAAGTGCCGCCGTTCGTCACCATTCAAGATGTCGCCGACCTCGCGAAGGTTTCACCCAAGACGGTATCGCGGGTGATCAACAACGAGCCGTTGGTGCGCGCCGACACGCGAGTCAGGATTTTGAAGGCCATCGAGCAGCTCAACTACCGGCCGAATTTGAACGCACGCGGTTTGGCGTCCAACCGATCCTTCCTCATCGGGCTGTTCTGCGACAAGCCCGGCGACTATCTGAGCGATTTTCAGGCGGGCGCCGTCGCGCGCTGCCGGGAATCGGATTTTCACCTGATGGTCGAACCCTGGGACGTGCACAACCCCGACATCCAGCGGCAGGTGGACACGCTTCTCGGGCAGCTGCGGCTGGAGGGAGTCATCCTGCTGCCGCCCTTGAGCGATAACGAGACGATTCTCAACAAGCTGCGCGATGCGGCGATACCCATCGTGCGGATTGCACCGAAGCACAGCCTCAGCGCATCGCCCTCGATCGGGATCGATGACTATGCGGCGGCACGGCAGGTGGCGGCCCATCTGTTGAACCTCGGCCATCGGCGCATCGGCTTCATGCTGGGTCAGCCGGAGCACGGCGCAACCGAACAGCGCTACCTCGGTTTCATCGATGAAATGCGTGCCCGCGACGTGCCCGTCGACTTCGATCTGGTGCAGACCGGGAATTTCGCGTTCGGCGACGGCCTGGTCTGCGCGGAGCGCATGCTGCGCGCCGCCTCGCCGCCGACCGCCATATTTGCCAGCAATGACGACATGGCGGCGGCGGCCATATCCATGGCGCGCAAATTCGGCCTGAATCTGCCCGGGCAGCTGTCGGTCACCGGTTTCGACGACGCACCCGTCGCCACGATGATATGGCCCGAACTGACCACGGTCCGTCAGCCGGTGGCGGAGATGGCGAGAGTGGCGGCGGATTTGATCATTCAACACGCCCCGCGTCGCCGCAGTTGGCCGGAGCCCGTGCCGCGGCATCTTCTCGAGCACAAGCTCGTCATCCGCAATTCAACCGCACGGCCTATTGCGCGTTAGCCTCGCGCGAGAGGGCATCGCCGAGCGCAGTCACGGCGGCGACCAGGTGATAGAAGGTGCTTGCCGGCGCCGGCGCGTCGACGAACTCACCGCTCGTCAACAGGGTGTCCCGCCACAGTCCCGCAATCGGCGTGTCGAGGTACGGCAGAAGGCTCTGCGCGGCGGCCTGCGCCATGGTCCAGTATTGCGCATCGCCGGTGAGCGTCGCCGCCAGCAAGGCGGCCTTCAGGCGCTCCGTTTGCGGCCAGAGCCGCGCAGCCGGGTCTTCGACGGCGAAGTCATTGAGCAGGGCGTTGACCGCGACGCCGCCGCGCACGCCGAATCGTTCCGCGTTGCCGATCATTCGCTGCGCCGTTTTGCGCAGCGGCGCCGGATGTCGCCGCTCGCAGCGCAGGAGCAGCCACGCCCATTCGTATTGGTGTCCCGGCTCGATCACATGACCGCGTTGACCTGCTGCGGCTTGCCACGAGTCGGTGAACACCTCGCCCAGGGCGCCGGTGGCGGGATTGATGAACCGCGACAGCGCCAGATCGACGAGGCTCATGGCCCACGAGATCCAGCCGGGATCGTTGCCGGTCTCGGCCCAGGCCAAACAGGCCTCGAGCAGATGCATGTGTGGATTCGATTCGCGATGGCAGTCTCCGGCCGAGTCGCTCGAGAGGAATGCGCCGTCGGCCGCTGCCAGATGCGACTCGATGCGATGCCGAAGTCCGAGCGCCCGGCGCTCGAATTCCTTGCGGGCATCGAGCGCCAGCGCGGCCGCGGCATAACCCAGCAATGCGAACGACTGGTCATACAGCAGTGCACGCTCATCGAGCACCGCGCCGTCGGCATCGGCAAGCGTGCGGTACAGGCCGTCCTCTCGGCGGTAGTGCGCGGTGAAATAATCGATGCCGTCGCGCACGATCCGCGCCGCATCGCCGCGCCAATGAAACAGCGGTGCCTGCGCGAATGCATACACCTGCCGCGGCTGTACGCGCGCACGGCGCGGCTCGGGCAGCGCCACGCCGTTCTGGCCGATCGATTCGACGAAGCCGCCGCGCCGCGGATCGATGCCCCGGGTCGACCAGACGGGATACGCATCCCCGGCGAGCCAATCGACCAGCCGGGTGTTCAGTGCGGCAAGCGTCGCCCGCGGCGCGGTCTGGTTTTCCATCCCTCAGCCCGTCATCGGGCGGTGAATTCGGGAGCCTGCACGCTCAGCGGCTTGGGGCGCTCGGCGAAGTGGCTGTCGTGAGTCGGCGCCGACTTGAGCGCGGCGGCGGTTGCCTGGGCGAACTGAGCGAGGATGTCGCGCAACTGGTCGGTCTTGACGATGTCCATCAACGGATCGTAGCTCTCCGGCTGCACGCCCATGCCCTCGAAGATATAGAACCAGCTCAGATCGGTGAACAGTTCGCCCGCCTTGGGACGTATGCGGCCGGTTCTCCGGTACGTCTCGATGCGCTGCGAGAGGCTGTCCGGAATCCTCATGGCGCGGCATCGGGCCCACAGCGGCGTGTCCTCGCGCTGCGTCAGGCAGTAGTGCAGCACGATGAAATCTCGGATCCGTTCGATTTCGGTGGTGAGCTCCTCGTTGTAAGCGTCGATATTCGATTGATCGAACGACTTGTCGGGAAAGTGTTCGAGCAGGTTGTACACGCCGCTCAGAGCCAGGTGGATGCTGGTCGACTCGAGCGGTTCGATGAATCCCGAGGCAAGCCCGACGGCGACGCAGTTGCGTTTCCAGAACAGCCTGCGCCGACCTGTGACGAAGCGCAGAAAACGCGGGTCCACCAGCGGCTTCTCACCGACCGCGGCCATCAAGTCATCCAGCGCTTCGGTGTCGCTGACGTGTGCGCTGGCGTATACATAGCCGTTGCCCGCCCGCTGTTGCAGCGGAATGCGCCAGCGCCAGCCGGCAGCCCGCGCGAAGGCCGCCGTGTACGGCGGGCGTGCACCCGTCAGGTGGGTTTGGATCGCGACGGCCCGGTCGCACGGCAACACGTCGCCCCAGTCGATATAACCGGTCTTGAGAGTCTGCTCGATCAGAATGCCGCGAAAGCCGCTGCAGTCGACGAACAGGTCGGCAGCGAGACGCGTGCCGTCGGCAAACGCCAATTCATCGATGAATCCGTCCTCGCGCTGCGTGGCCCCCGATACCGTGCGCTCGAGCCGCGTGACCCCCAGCCGCTCGGCATAGGCGCGCAGGTATCTCGCCACCAGTGCCGCATCGAAGTGCAGGGCATAGCGCAGGCCCGCCACCGGTCCCTGCGCCGAGGCGTCGGGAAATCGGAACCGACCCTGGTCGCCGAGCGCGGCGCACAGGCTGTAATCGTTGAACTTCGGCGCAAATCCGGCCGCTTTCGCCTTGTGCCAGGCATGATGAAACGGGCGGCGGTTGATGGCGCTTCCAAACGTGCCGAACGGATGCCAATAACTGTGTCCCAACCGGGACCAGTCGGTGAACTTGATTCCGAGCTTGAAGGTCGACTGCGTGTGTTTGACGAAGTCGCCATGATTGATGTCCAGGAAGCGCAGCAGATCGATGATCGGCGGAATGGTGGCCTCGCCGACGCCGATCGTGCCGATCTCGGGTGATTCGATGACGGTGATGACGCAGCGGGAGCCGGGCAGGGCGCGCGCCAGCACGCTGGCGGCGATCCACCCGGCGGTCCCTCCGCCGACGATCGCGATGTGGTCGATGCGTCGGTCGCCCGCTCGATCGGACCGCCTGGACTGTTCGGTCTGCATCATGAATGTCCTGCACCCGCGACACCCGATGTCGTCAAGCGTACCGGGACGCCCGACGCCGTCAAGCGCACCGCGGCGCCGACCGGAGTCGGCGCCGCGATCCCCTGACCCTCAGAGCCTGCCCTTGACGCCCAGGAAGAAGCGTCGCCCGGCGTCATCATACGTGAACGGCAGGTTCGGATACTGCAGGTAGGTATGTTGGGCCTCGTCGGTGATGTTCTGGAACGAGACGAACACCCCCACATGACGATTGAAGTCGTATCCGATCTGGCCGTCCAGCTGGCCGTAGGGTGCGGCGAACACCTGATAGGTCTTCTCCACACCATACTGGTTCGGGAAGGTGAACGTCGCGCCGACCAGGGAGTCGTTGACCGCCTTGTCGCGCCAGGAGTACGACATGCGCGCCGAAAAGCCGAAGCGCTCGTAGTACAGCGTGCCGGTGAACGCGTTCTTGGCCACACCGGGAATGCCCGAATCATACGAGAAGCTCGTGGTCTGGCTGTCCGTGGTCGATTGGGAGAAGGTGTAATTGGCTGCCACACCGAAACCCTTCAGCCAGTCTATGTTGTCGCCCAGCGCATATTGTCCGCCCAATTCCAGGCCGTAGATCCGTCCCTGGCCGGCGTTGACCGGCTCGGTGATGTCGCCGGTATCGCCGCCGAAATCATCCTTCACGAAGGTCGGAATGGTCTGGATTTCGATGAAGCTGTCGACCTGTTTGTAGAAGGTGGAAATGCTTGCCAGGCCGCCCGGCGCGAAATAGTTCTCATACGCCAGAACGAACTGGGTCGCGCGGTAAGGATCGAGGTTCGGATTTCCGGACGCTCCGTTGACGAATTCGAATCCGCCCACCGTGCCGTTCGGCTGCACGCGGGTGCTGTTGCGCGTGAAGTTGAACGAATTGCCCAGACCCAGTTCGAACAGATCCTGCGGCGAGACGACTCGGGCCGCGCCGAAGCGGATCTTCTGGGTGTCCGTCACGTCGAGCACCAGGTTGAACGACGGCAGCACGTCCGTGTAATTGCGCTTGGTGGTCACCGGGACCACGTTTGAATCCACACCGTTCCACGATGCCGTGCCGTAGTAGGTGGGGTTTGGCGCCGATTGTCCGCCGTTGATCGTCAGATCGGTGTTGACCAGACGTACGCCGAAATTCACATGTATCCGGTTCGCAGGGCCGCCCAGGTCGAACATGATGTACGGCGCGGTCGTCCTTTCCTCGACGCTGAAGGAGCTGAGGTTGTCGACGAAGAACTGTTCGGTGTTGTTGGTCACGCCCGCGCCTGCCCAAACGGTATTCAAATACGTGGCTGGATGGTTCAATCCGCCGGTGGTCGGATTCTTCACGATGATGTTGCCCACCGCGAAGTTCGGATACGTGCCCACGAGGCCGGGATTGCTCACCGCCGTCGAATAGGGGATGTTCGGCGTGCCGTAACCCGGATCCTGGTAGTAAAGGTACGGTCCGAAGCCGGTGCCCGGGTTGGTGGGAGTGGGTCCGTTGGCGTTGCCGGCGATCTGGCCGTTGGCGAGCGTGCCGTTGATCAAATAGCGGCCGAAGGTTTGGTCGACGTCTCTGCCGGCGTAGCGCAGACCCGCCGACAGGGTCGTCGGCACATCCTTGACGAAGGCGGGATCCCACTGCAGATCGGCCTTGACCGCCCATTGCTTGTTGTCGGTGTAGTTCGCCCACGCCCAGTTGGACTTGAAGGTGGTGTACGCCGGATTGCTCAGGATATTGCCGTAGGGCGCCAGATAGCTGACCGACGGAAGCCCCGACGTGCCGCCGTTGGCATAGGTGAATTCATAGCCGTGGCTGCCCGTCGCATTGGTGCAGGTCGAGGAGCCGTTGTTGCAGCCGGGCGCCGCCGGCGAGGTGGCCACGCCGGCGCTGGTTGTGTACAGCCCGTGTTCGACGTCGGCCTGAGCGGCCTGCAGATTCGAGGTGGCGTGCGCAAATGACGCATCGAAGATGCCGCGCAGCGGACCGCCGTCGTCGAATTTGGTCACCCATTGCAGATTGTTGGCCTCGGAGATGTTCTCCTGGAACAGCGAGGCGGTTTCCGCGCCGTTGGCGTTGAACGTGGCGTTCTGCACGACGCCGTTGGCGTCGATCGAATAGGCCATCGTCGGGTCGATGCCCGGAATCGCCGTGCCCGGAGCCGTGGGCGTACCCGGCGATGCGCCCTGGCCGTTGAACCACAACTTGTCCGTGTAGCTGTAGCTGGTGTCATCCTCGCGCGAAAAAAACCAGTTGAGGCTGGTCTTGATGCTGTCCGTCACTTTGGCGGCAATGCCGAAGGACGCACCGCGATCGTCGCGATAATCGAGCACATCGGTGAAGTAGCCCAGCTGTGGCTCGATGTAGAACTGGTTGTTGGGCAGCGTGGTGATGCCGGCCGGTGTCAGGGCCCCCACATAGGGGCCGGTTGCCGCATTGGTGATGAGCCAGGTTGCGCGATTTTGATCCTGGAACTCCTTGGTGTGGGTGTCCTCGTTGTCGAAGGTCAGGCTGGCCGAGAAGGCCAGGCGATCGTTCACCTTGTACGATCCGACCAACACGCCGTCGGGCGTCGCGCTGTTGGTGCTTTCCGCTTTCGACTCGCGGAAATTGCCGCCGAGGCTCAGCCCCTCGGGCATGGACAGCGGATCGGCCGTCTTAAGATTGATCGTGCCGCCGAGACCGCCTTCGGTCATCGAGGCCTCGGGGTTCTTGATAACGTCGATGCCGCTCACCAGCTCGCTCGGTATGCCCTCGAGCGAAGAGTACTGCGAGTTTGAACCCGAGCCACCGCCCGACGCTTCGCCCGACACGTAGAACTCCTTGCCGGTCAGGAACAAATCGCCATTCAGGGTGGTCAGGTTCTGGCGCAATCCGTCGATCAACACGGCGGTGCCCTGGCCGGCCTGGCCGCGGTCGATCTGGATTCCGGGCAGACGCTGCAATGCCTCGGCCACGTTGGTGTCGGGCATCTTGCCGATGTCTTCGGGGGCTACCGATTCGATCGGCAGATCGGACAATCGTTTGGCGTCCAACGCGGATTGCAGGGATGCCCGAAATCCCGTGACCACGATTTCCGTCAGGTCGTCGGCCTTGGCCGAGCTCTCGGTGCTGGATTGTGCCTGTGGATCTGCGAGGGCGGTGTGACCTACCAGCGTGGCTTCGATTGACACCGCTGTCATCAATGCAAAACGTGCGGCCTGGCGGGCGCGCTTCTCCCTACGATGCGACATGGTACGTGATCCCCCGAGTGTTGCCTTGTTCGACAATGAACGCAGGCTTTAATCAGGCTGGCGGCATGCTTCGGCCGCTTCTACCAGTCCTGATGGTCCTGCGCGTATTCCCCGCATCGCCGGGGTATTGTCCCCGAGCGGATGTTGTAGGAAGGCTAGCGCTGTCAGTGGCCCGCGTCAACGATTAAATGGCTTCGTTGCTTTTAATCATCGCAGTCCCGCAGTCATCGGCTGGCGGATGCGGCGCCGCAAATACCAATCCCCGAACGGCAAACGCAGGCCACTTGGCGTGCCGTTTCGGCCACGATGGCCGGGTGTGTCCCCGCAGATCAGGGCGGGGGAGGAGCCTTCTGCTCCGTCAACCGCAAAGCCCATCGGGCCCGGTCCGTTGATGCACGCTCCCCCGTGCGCCAAGGACTATACTTATGTCAGCGATGTCATCCGTGCCCACGAACGCGGACGCGAGAGACACTACCGGGGAGTGGCCTTATGTTCAAACGATTGACCGGCCTGCTGGCCCTGATGTGGCTGGCGGCGGGTGCCTGCGCCACCGCGGCGGCGCCGGGGCCCGATGAGAATCTGGGTCCGTACAACGTGTCCATTCTCGAGGGCGGCATCGGCCTCTCGCGGCCGCTCGCGCAGGATGCCGTGCCGCTGGCGCCGGGTGCGCCCTGGTCGTTCAGCGGTTGGCTGCGGATCGCGCGCGTTCGGTCCGATGCGGTGATCATTGCGGCCATTGGCGAATTGCCGGCATGGCGCCGTCTGGAATTGCGGGACGACAGGCTGGCTCTGGTGCTCGCGCCGGGCCGCGACGTCGAGGCTGCTGCCGCGCGCCTCGACGCCGGTCGCTGGTACGCGATCGCCGCAACCTACGATGGGTCGACGGCGCGCCTGTATGTCGATGGCCGCGAGCTGGCTGCGATGGCGGCACCCACCGCGCGGGTGGCAGCGCGCCTGCAGCTCGCGCCGGCGGATTCCGCCGCGCCGCCTTCTGCGCGGCCCCACTTCGGCGGCGACTTGGCATTGTTTACGTTGTGGCCAACCGCAATCGACGCTGCCGCGGTGCGGTCGCTCGCCGACCGGCGGCCGGATTTTTCGCTGATCACGTTCGATCCGATCGGCGTCGGTTGGCCGTTGCAGGAACACGCCTGGCGGGGTTTGCTGGAGCCGCAGGATCCGTGGACGCTGCCGCACGCCGTGAGCGCGCCGGGTGCGCCGCAGGCCGCCGCGCCGGCTGCGCCCGTGCCGCTGCGGCCGAGCGGGCCATCGACCTGGACCCTCGAGGCCTGGCATCTGCACGCCGCCACGACACGCGACGCCGGCGGGCCGCTGTCCCGCGCCGGCTACGGCGACGCGGACTGGTACCCGGCCGTCGTGCCGGGCACGGTGTTGAGCACCTTGATTGCACGCGGGCTATATCCTGACCCGGACTACGGCCTCAACAATCTCGCCATTCCGGAATCGCTCAGCCGGCAGGACTACTGGTATCGGACGGAATTCATGGGGCCGGCGGAAGTCGGCAACCGCCAGGTGACGCTGACCTTCAACGGCATCAACTATGCCGCCGAGGTGTGGCTGAACGGCACCCGTCTCGGGACGATCAAGGGTGCCTTCATCCGCGGTATTTTCGACGTCAGTGGGACGCTGCGGGCGCAGCGCATGAACGCCGTCGCGGTGCGCATCTCGCCGCCGCCGCATCCCGGCATTCCACACGAGCAATCGATGGCGGCCGGACCCGGCATGAACGGCGGTGCCCTGGCGATCGATGGTCCGACCTTCATCGCCACCGAAGGTTGGGATTGGATTCCCGGCATTCGCGACCGCAACACCGGCTTGTGGCAGAGCGTGGAACTGAAGGCGGCTGGGACGGTGCGCCTGCTCGATGCACACGTGCTCACACAATTGCCGCTGCCGCGAACCACGAGCGCCGACGTCAGCATCGTGGTACCTGTGGAGAATCGCGCTTCGCAGCCGGTCGCCGCTGTCCTGACCGCCGGCTTCGGGGCGATCAGCGTGCGCAAGACTCTGACGCTCGCCCCGGGTGTCACCGAGGTGGCGCTGCGCCCGGACGAGTTTCCGCAGTTGCACGTGGCAGACCCGGCGCTCTGGTGGCCGAACGGCTATGGGCCGGCCAATCTGTACACCCTGCGGCTTGCCGTGGAGGTCGCAGGCCGGCTCTCCGATGCCACCTCGATCCGATTCGGCATCCGGCAGTTGACCTACGAGCTGTCGCTGTTCGATGCGCAGGGACGGCTGCGGCGCGTCGAGGTGGATCCCACCGCCGGCAGCGCCCGCGGCGAACGCCTCATCGACGTCCGACATGAGGCCATCAAGCGCACGCCCAAGGGTTGGGCGGAGTCCTTGACGGCGGCCGGCGAGACTTCGCCCGCGGTGCGGCCGGTTCCCACCGAATCGCTGACGCCGTATCTGGCCATCCACGTCAACGGCGTGCCGATCGCGGCGCGCGGCGGAAGCTGGGGCATGGATGATTCGCGCAAACGCATCTCGCGTGCGCATCTGGAGCCGTACTTCCAGCTGCATCGCGCGGCGAATCTCAACATCATCCGCAATTGGCTCGGCCAGAACACGGAGGAGGTGTTCTACGATCTGGCGGATGAGTACGGTCTGCTGGTCCTCAACGACTTCTGGATTTCGACCCAGGATTTCCAGCTCGAACCGCAGGATCCGGCGCTGTTCCTCGCCAATGCGCGCGACGTGATCAGCCGCTATCGCAATCACCCGTCGATTGCGGTGTGGTTCGGCCGCAACGAGGGCGTGCCCCAGCCGATCATCAACGAAGGACTCGCCGAGCTGGTGGCGACGCTCGACGGCAGCCGTTATTACACCGGCAGTTCGAACTCGGTGAATTTGCAGGGCAGCGGGCCTTACAATTACCGCCCCCCGGAACAGTATTTCACCGAACTCGCGCAGGGTTTTTCGGTCGAGGTGGGTACGCCGTCCTTGTCGACGCTGGAATCGCTGCGTGCGTCGATTCCGGAGGCCGACCGCTGGCCGATCGGCGATACCTACGCCTACCACGACTGGCATTTCGGCGGCAACGGCGATGTGGCGACCTTCATGGCGGCGATGGCGGAACAATACGGCGCGGGCGCCGATCTCGCGGACTTCGAACGCAAGGCGCAGCTGATGGACTACGTCTCCTATCGGGCGATCTTCGAGGGTTTCCAGGCGCATCTTTGGTCCGGAAACAGCGGCCGGCTGCTGTGGATGACGCACCCGTCCTGGCCGAGCAACACCTGGCAGATCTACAGTTCGGACTACGACACCGCCGCCGCCTACTACGGCGTCAAGAAGGCCTGTGAACCGCTGCATGCGCAGCTCGATCTGCCCGATTATCAGCTCTCGATCGTCAATACCACCCGGGTCGATCGGCGGGGCCTGGTCCTCAGAAGCCGCGTCCTGTCGCTCGACAATCGGCTGCTCATGGAACGGACCGACACGGTGGACGCGCCTGCGGACGCGGTGGCAACGCTGCCCGTCTTGGATCTGGCGCCCCTGCTGGCACGCGAACGGCTGGTCCTGGTGAAGCTGACCTTGGCCGATCCAGCCGGTGCGACGTTGTCGGACAACCTCTACTGGCAGGGGAGCGATGCCGCCAGCCAGCAACGCTTGAATGACTTGAAGCCGCAGCCCATCGGATTGACGGCGCACGCGCGGCGGCCCGATGGTACGCTGCTCGACGTGGAGCTCAGAAACAATGGCGGCTCGCCGGCGCTCACGGCGAAGATCACCGCGCTCGACGAGCACGGCTCTCGCGTGCTGCCGGTTTACTACAGCGACAACTACGTCAGCCTGCTGCCCGGCGAGACGCGGCATATCGAATTGCGATGCCCGGCGGGCTCGGCGCGATGCGCACGGATCGCGCTGCGCGGCTGGAATGTGGAGCCGCGCGAGATCGCCGTTGACTGAGCGGAAGCGGCGCTGGCTGCTCGCGGTCTGGCTGCTGCTGTTCGCCGGCCGATCAGGGGCGGTGGTCACATTGCCGCGGCTGCTCAGCGATGGCATGGTGCTGCAGCGGGACGCGCCGCTGCGGCTGTGGGGCCGGGCGGACCGGGGCGAACGCGTGCGCATCACGTTCCGCGGCCAGTCGACCGCGACCCGGGCGGACTCGGACGGACGCTGGTTCTGCAACCTGCCGCCGCGGCCCGCGGGAGGCCCCTACGAGATGACCTTCAAGGCCGGGAACACCCTGACCATCCGCGACGTCTACGTCGGCGATGTGTGGCTCGCGTCCGGACAGTCAAACATGGAATTTCCGCTCCAGGCCCATGGCGGATTCGGCGGCGTGGTCGACGCCGCCGGCGAGGTTGCTGCCGCGAACTATCCACGGATCAGGCTGTTTGCGGTCGGCCGTGAGACGGCGCTCGCGCCGCGGACCGACGTGCGCTCGGACGGCTGGCGGGCGGCCGCCCCCGCGACCGTCAGCGACTTCTCCGCCGTCGCTTATTTATTCGGGCGCGAATTGTACCGGCGATATGGCGTGGCCGTCGGCCTGATCGAATCGGATTGGGGCGGCACGCCTGCCGAAGTCTGGACCAGCGCCGCCGGGCTGTCCGGGTTTCCGGAATTCGAGCGGGCGATCAGCGACCTCTCGCGCTTCGATGCGCGCGCGGTCGCCGAATTCAGGTCCTACGCGGCGGTCAAAAACCGGTGGTATGCATTGCACGGCAGGCAGGATCGCGGCCGTGTCGATGGCCGCGACATCTGGTCGGCGCCCGAATTCGACGCCTCGGACTGGCCGCAGCTGCAGGTGCCGCAGCACTGGCCCGGCAAGGCCGCCAAGGACTTCGACGGTACGATGTGGTATCGAAAGGAGTTCGACCTGCCGCCCGCGCAGGACCAGGTGGACGGCCGGTTGCATCTGTCGAAGATGCTGCAGGCCGACACCACGTATTTCAATGGCGAGATCGTCGGCGAAACCACTGGCGACGCGCGCGACAGGGACTACCTCGTGCCCGCCCGGCACCTCAGGCCCGGGCGCAACGTCATCGTGGTGCGGCTTGTGGGTCAGTACCGCGATGGGGATGGCTATGTGGGCATGAACGGCGTGGCCGACGACATGTACCTGCAGGTCGGCGGCACGCGCGTTGCGCTTGCAGGTACCTGGCGGTTTCAGACGGGAGCCGATTTGACCGGGCTGCCCGAGGTGCCGCCGTACGCGATGGTCGAATCCAGATTCCCGCAGATGCCGTCCGTGCTGTTCAACGGCATGATCGCGCCGTTGACGGGTTACCGGCTGAAGGGCGTGATCTGGTACCAGGGCGAGAGCAATGTCGGCCGCGCCGCACAGTACCGGTCGCTGTTTCCGGCCTTGATCCGCGATTGGCGCCGGCAATGGGGATACGAGATGCCGTTCCTGTTCGTGCAGCTCGCCGGGTTCGGTTCCGACAGCCGCGAGCCGGCCGAATCGGCCAGAGCCGAATTACGCGAGGCGCAAGGCATGGCGCTGGCGCTTCCCGGCACCGGCATGGTCACCGCGATCGACGTCGGCGACGCCGCAGACATCCATCCCCGAAACAAGCAGGAGGTTGCGCACCGGCTGGCTTTGGCCGCGGCCGGCGTTGCGTACCATGATGGCGCAGTCGCTTCCGGCCCGACGTACCGGTCGATGCGCGTCGATGGTGATGAAATTCGCATTACGTTTTCCGGCGCGGGTGGCGGGCTTCGCGTGATGGGCAACGGCGGAGCTCTGCGCGGCTTCGCCATCGCATCCGACCCCGGGAAGTTCATCTGGGCCGATGCGCGGCTCGAAGGCGAAGAGGCCGTCGTATCCGGCGCCGGCATCAGACATCCGGCGGCCGTGCGCTATGACTGGAGCAACACACCCGACGGCAATCTGTACGATGCCGAAGGTCTGCCGGCGCCGCCGTTTCGCACCGACTCGCCCTTGTACTAGAATGGCTGCGCATGGGATCTCGCATCATACGGCCGGTCGTCATCACGCTGCTGGTGCTGTGGGCGATGCCGGGACGTGCCGCGGATGACGCCAATCACGGGATCACCGTGTTCGCCGCGGCCTCACTGACCGACGCGTTGCAGGAGCTCGCAGAGGACTTCACCAGGTCCACGTCGATTCCCGTGCATACCTCGTTCGCCGCCAGTTCTGCGCTGGCGCGGCAGATCGAGGGTGGTGCACCGGCCGACGTGTTCTTCTCCGCCGATGTGGATTGGATGGATTATCTGCAGAGCCGCCACTTGATCAAGGAGTCGACGCGCAGGGATCTGGTCGGCAATAAGCTGGTGTTGATCGCGCCGGCCGCAAGCGGCGTCAACTTGAAGATCTTCCCGCGGTTTCCGCTGTCCGCAACCCTGGGTGGCGAGCGATTGGCGACCGGCGATCCGGATGCCGTGCCGGTAGGACGTTACGCGCGTGCGGCGTTGACGTCGCTGGGAGTCTGGCCGCAGATCGAGAATAAACTGGTGCGGGCCGATAACGTGCGCGCCGCATTGGCCCTGGTCGCACGCGGCGAGGTACCACTCGGAATCGTCTATGCGAGCGACGCGTTGGTCGACGGCAAGGTGCGTGTCGTGGATACGTTCCCCGAGGACAGCCACCCGCCGATCATCTATCCCATTGCAATGACGGTCGCGGCGCGTACCGAAGCGGCCCGTTTCATCGGTTACCTTGCCGGGCCGGCGGGCGATGCGGTGTTCAAGAAGTACGGCTTCATTCCGATTCACTAGCGACGCAGCCGCCATCGATATCGACCTGCGCAGCGACACAGTGACCCGCCCGACCTCCGCAATGCGCGCGGCGATGGCTGCGGCGGAGGTCGGCGACGATGTCTATGGTGATGATCCGACGGTCAACCGCCTGCAGGCGGTCGCCGCTGAACGCTTCGGCTTCGAGCGCGCGCTGTTCTTCGTGACCGGAACCCAGAGCAATCTTTCGGCGTTGATGGCACATTGCGCCCGCGGCGACGAATACCTGGTTGGCCAGGACGCGCACACCTACAAATACGAGCAGGGCGGCGCAGCCGTGCTCGGCAGCATTCAGCCGCAACCCCTGGAGAACGAGCCCGACGGCACGATCACCCTCGGGCGCATTGCGCGCGCCATCAAGCCGCAGGATGTGCATTTCGCGAAGACCCGGCTGCTCACCCTGGAGAACACCATACACGGCAGTGTCCTGCCGCTCGACTATCAGCGCGAGGCCACCGAGTTCGCGCACGAGCATTCCCTCGCCACCCACCTGGACGGTGCGCGCGTGTTCAACGCCATCATCAAGCTCGAGGTCGCCGAGCGCGAGGCGGTGGCGGGATTCGATTCCGTGTCGGTTTGCCTGTCAAAGGGCCTCGGCGCGCCCGCCGGCACCCTGCTGCTCGGGTCCAAGGATTTCATCGCCGTGGCGCATCGCTGGCGCAAGGCGCTGGGCGGCGGCCTGCGGCAGGCCGGCGTTCTCGCCGCCGCGGGGTTGTATGCGCTGAAGCATCATGTGGCGCGTCTGGCGGAGGATCATGCCAACGCGGAGCTGCTCGCCGCCGGACTGCGCAATTCGGGCGTCCAGGTCGAACCCGTGCAGACCAACATCGTGTTTGCCGCCATTCCAGCGCGGCATGTGAACGGGCTGCAGCAGCATCTGGCGCAGCGAGGCATCCTGGCGTCGATCGGCGAGCGCACCCGTCTGGTGACCCATCTGGACGTGTCGCGGCAGGGTGTACAGGAGATCGTGCAGGCCTTCGGCGAGTATTTCGATCGGGCATCCTAGCGCCGGCGCGGATCGCATCTTTACATTTCCTTTACGCGGCCGGCGCTAATCTCTGCGCGGCTTTTTGTTTGCCGGTTTTAGAGTATCCGCGACAGTTACGTGAGGCGGTCCATGGATTTGCTGTATCCGGCGGTGCTGGCGCTGTTGCTGCTGGCGACGATTGCCCTGATCAAGGGCTGCGCCGCTCTGGAGCGGCGAAAGTGAACCTGTCCTATCTGCTGAGCGGTCTCCTGGCGCTCGCCTTGCTCGTGTATCTGTTGATTGCGCTGATCTGGGCCGAGGATCTGTGATGACGGCCCAGGCGTGGCTCGCGCTGTTGATCTTTCTCGCGGTACTGACTGCGCTCGCGTATCCGCTGTCGATCTATATCTCGCGCATCGCCGATCCGCTGCCGATCGGCGGCATCGCGGGCAGTATCGAGCACGCGATCTACCGTGTGGCCGGGGTCGATTCGAAGGACATGACCTGGACCCGCTATGCCATCTGCCTGCTGCTGTTCAACGCCCTCGGTGTGGTCGTCGTCTATCTGGTCCAGCGCCTGCAGCTGTGGCTGCCGCTCAACTATCAGCACCTGGCGAACGTCTCCGGGGATTCCGCCTTCGACACTGCGGTGAGCTTCGTCACGAACACCAACTGGCAGGGGTACGCGGGCGAGTCGACGATGAGCTATTTCACGCAAATGCTCGCCCTTGCCGTGCAGAATTTCCTGTCGGCGGCAACTGGCATCTCGGTCGCGTTCGCCCTGATACGCGGCTTTGCGCGCCGATCGGCTGCGGGCATCGGTAATTTCTGGGTCGATCTGACCCGCTGCACGCTGTACCTGCTGCTGCCGCTGTCGCTGCTGGTCGCGGTGCTGTTCATGGCCCAGGGTGCCATTCAGAATTTCGACGATTACAAGCAGGTGCGGACCCTGGAGAGTCTGACTTATGCACAGCCGAAGGTCGACGCGGCGGGCATGCCGCTCAAGGATGCGAAGGGCGATCCGGTCACTGAGAGCGTCACGACCCGGACCCAGACGCTCGCCATGGGTCCGGTGGCCTCGCAGGAAGCGATCAAGATGCTCGGGACCAACGGCGGCGGATTCTTCAATGCCAATTCGGCGCACCCGTACGAGAATCCGACGCCGCTGACGAATTTCGTGCAGATGATATCGATGT
Organism: Gammaproteobacteria bacterium; assembly: GCA_003137095.1. Classification (GTDB taxonomy): domain Bacteria; phylum Pseudomonadota; class Gammaproteobacteria; order Steroidobacterales; family Steroidobacteraceae; genus Bog-1198. Next base: position 41,150 of record PLET01000041.1, on the reverse strand, counting down.
TTCTCATACCGGCCGCGCTGTGCTTCGTCTTCGGTCGCATGCTCGGTGATACACGCCAGGGCTGGGCCGTATACGGCGCGATGACGGTCATCTTCGTCGGCATGGCGATCCTCGCGCTGTGGGCCGAACAGCAGGCCAACCCGCTTCTCGTCCGCATGGGCGTCGATCAGACGCATGGCATCCTGCAGGCGGGCGGCAACATGGAGGGCAAGGAGACGCGCTTCGGCATAACCGCATCGGCATTGTTTGCGACGATCACAACCTCGGCATCCTGCGGCGCCGTCAACGCGATGCATGATTCGTTCATGCCGCTCGGCGGTCTCGTGCCGATGTGGCTCATCCAGCTGGGCGAGGTGGTCTTCGGCGGCGTCGGTTCCGGGCTGTACGGGATGCTGATATTCGCCATCATGGCGGTGTTCGTTGCGGGTCTGATGATCGGCCGCACGCCGGAATACGTGGGCAAGAAGATCCAGTCCTTCGAAATCAAAATGACCTCCATCGTCATCCTGGTGACGCCGCTGCTGGTGCTGGTCGGAACCGCGGTCGCGGTGATGACAGAGCAGGGCAGGGCCGGCATTTTCAACCCGGGATCCCACGGCTTTTCGGAAATCCTCTATGCGCTGTCATCGGCCGCCAACAACAACGGCAGCGCCTTCGCCGGCCTCGGGGCGAATACGCCCTTTTACAATATGCTGCTGGCGGTGGTGATGTGGTTCGGGCGGTTCGCCTTCATCGTGCCGGTGCTCGCCATTGCCGGCTCACTCGCCGGCAAGAAGCGCATCGAAGTCACGGCGGGCACGCTGCCGACGCATGGACCGCTGTTCATCGCTCTGCTCGTCGGCACGGTCGTGCTGGTCGGGGCGTTGACCTACGTGCCGGCGCTCGCGCTCGGGCCCGTGATCGAACATTTGCAGCTGCTCGCGATTCACTGAGGACGGCGACGTGGACCGAAAGACATTGACGCTCTTCGATTCTGCGCTGATCGGTCCGGCGGTCGCCGATTCGTTCCGCAAGCTGTCGCCGGCCGTTCAGATACGAAATCCGGTGATGTTCGTCGTTTATGTGGGGAGCATTCTGACGACGATCCTGCTCGTCCAGGCCGTGCGCGGCAGGGGCGAGGCCCCGGCCGGATTCATCCTGGCGGTGACCGCGTGGCTGTGGTTCACCGTGCTGTTCGCAAATTTCGCCGAGGCACTCGCCGAAGGGCGCAGCAAGGCGCAGGCGGCCTCGCTACGCGGACTGAAGCGCTCGGTGAGCGCCAAGAAGCTCAGTCAGCCGAAATTCGGCCCGCATTGGACCGCGACTCCTGCCAGTGAGCTGCGCAAGGGCGACGTGTTTTTGGTGGAAACCGGGGACATCATACCCGCGGACGGCGACATCGTGGACGGAGTCGCCTCCGTCGACGAGAGCGCCATCACGGGAGAGTCCGCGCCCGTCGTGCGCGAGTCCGGCGGCGATTTTTCCGCCGTGACAGGCGGCACGCGGGTGCTCTCGGACTGGCTGGTGGTGCGGGTGGCGGTGAATCCCGGCGAGGCGTTCATCGATCGGATGATCGCCATGGTCGAGGGCGCCCGGCGCCAAAAGACGCCGAACGAGATCGCGCTGACCATTCTGCTGATTGCGCTGACCCTGGTGTTCCTGCTGGCGACCGCCACCCTGTTGCCGTTCTCGCTGTTCAGCGTGGATATGGCCAAGCTCGGCGCGCCGGTCACGATCACCGCGCTGGTCGCACTGCTGGTGTGCCTCATCCCCACCACCATCGGGGGGCTGCTGTCCGCCATCGGGGTGGCGGGCATGAGCCGCATGATGGCTTCGAATGTCATTGCCACATCCGGCCGCGCCGTCGAGGCGGCGGGCGACGTCGACGTGCTGCTGCTNNTGCTGCTGGACAAGACCGGCACCATCACGCTCGGCAATCGGCAGGCGGCCGTATTCGTTCCGGCGGAGGGGGTGACCGAGCAGCAGCTGGCCGACATCGCCCAATTGAGTTCGCTCGCCGACGAAACCCCCGAGGGCCGCAGTATCGTCATCTTGGCCAAGCAGCGCTTCAATCTGCGCGAACGGAATTTTGCTCAGCTGGAGGCGACCTTTGTGCCGTTTTCCGCGCAATCCCGCATGAGCGGCGTGAACATCGGTACGCGCGAACTGCGCAAAGGTGCCGCGGACGCCATCAAGGCCCACGTCGAGGCGCTCGGCTTCACCTTTCCGCCGCGCGTGACACAGGCGGTCGAGGAGGTGGCGCGCAAGGGCAGCACCCCGCTCGTGGTGGCGGAGGCAGGGCACGTCCTCGGGGTGGTGGAGCTCAAGGACATCGTCAAAGGGGGGATCAAGGAGCGGTTCGGCGAGCTGCGACGCATGGGAATCAAGACCGTGATGATCACGGGCGACAATCGGCTGACTGCGGCGGCCATCGCTGCCGAAGCGGGTGTCGATGATTTTCTCGCCGAGGCGACGCCCGAGGCGAAGCTCAAGCTCATTCGCCGGTACCAGAGCGAGGGCCGCTTGGTAGCCATGACGGGAGATGGCACCAATGATGCGCCGGCACTCGCCCAGGCGGACGTCGCCGTCGCCATGAACTCCGGGACCCAGGCCGCGAAGGAGGCCGGNNGAGGCCGGCAACATGGTCGATCTCGATTCGAATCCGACCAAACTGATCGAAATCGTCGAGGTCGGCAAACAGCTTCTGATCACGCGCGGATCGTTGACGACCTTCTCGATCGCCAATGATGTGGCGAAATACTTCGCCATCATTCCGGCGGCCTTTGCCACCACGTATCCGCAGCTGCAAGTCCTCGATGTGATGCGTCTTGCCGGCTCGAACTCGGCGATCCTGTCCGCCGTCATCTTCAATGCCTTGATCATCGTCATGCTGATCCCGCTGGCGCTGAAGGGTGTGAAATACCGCGCGTTGGGCGCGGCCTCGTTGTTGCGGCGCAATCTGTTGATCTATGGCGTGGGTGGGCTGCTGGTGCCGTTTGCGGGCATCAAGCTGATCGACATGACCCTGTCCGCGCTGCACCTGGTGTAAGGGAGAAATGACCGTGTCTGTGGTGCTGCGTCCCCTGCTGGTGCTATTCGCCCTCCTCACCCTGCTGACCGGAGTGGCGTACCCGCTGCTGGTGACCGGCATCGGCAAGCTCGCGTTTGCGCGGCAGGCCGCAGGCAGCCTGGTGATGCGCGACGGCAAAGTCGTCGGTTCCGAGCTGATCAGCCAGTCCTTTCAGGATCCCCAATATTTTTGGGGGCGCCTCTCCGCGACTTCGCCGATGCCGAACAACGGCGCCGGTTCGACGGGTTCGAATCTGGGGCCGACCAATCCGGCCTTGGTGGAGGCGGTGCGCGGACGGATCGATGCACTGCGAGCGGCCGACCCCGGTAATGCCCTGCCGATACCGGTGGATCTGGTGACCGCCTCGGCGAGCGGTCTCGATCCCCACATCAGTCCGGCAGCCGCGCTTTATCAGGTGTCGCGTGTGGCACGAACGCGGCACATGGATGCCGCGAAGCTGCGCTTGCTGGTGCAATCGCAAACCGAGCCGCCTCAATGGGGCGTGTTCGGCGAGACGCGCGTCAATGTTTTGCTGCTCAATCTGGCCGTGGATCGCGCACAATAGCGGCAGATGCCGACATCGAGCGAACAACGGCCTGACCCCGACGTGCTGCTGGCGAAGGTCAAGCAGCAGGAGGCACAGGCGCAGCGCGGCCGGCTGCGGATTTATTTCGGCTCGTCCGCGGGTGTGGGCAAGACCTATGCGATGCTGGCGGCTGCCCGCAAACTCAAGGGCGAAGGGCGCGACGTCGTGGTCGGGGTGGTCGAAACCCACGGGCGCGCGGAGACGGCCGCGCTGATCGATGATCTCGAGTTGCTGGCGCCGCGCGTGATGCCGTATCGCGGCAAAGAACTCACCGAGTTCGATCTCGATGCCGCCATCCGGCGCCGCCCGGCGCTCATTCTGGTCGATGAACTGGCCCACTCCAACGTGCAGGGCGCGCGTCACCCGAAGCGCTGGCAGGACGTCGAGGAGCTGTTGTCGGCGGGAATCGACGTGTTCACGACCCTCAACGTGCAGCATCTGGACAGCCTCAATGACGTGGTGGGGGGCATCACCAACGTGCGCGTCTGGGAGACGATACCGGACACCGTATTCGACCAGGCCGATGAAGTCGTGCTCGTGGACATTCCGGCGGACGAACTTCTGGCGCGATTGAAAGCCGGCAAGGTCTACGTGCCGGTGCAGGCGGATCGCGCAGCCAGCAATTTCTTCCGCAAGGGCAATCTCATGGCGCTGCGCGAACTCGCGCTGCGCCGTACGGCGGATCGGGTGGAAGGTGACGTACAGGCCTACCGGGTCGACAAGTCCATCGGCTCGGTTTGGAAAACCGCCGCGGCGCTGCTCACCTGCGTCGGTCCGGATCCCGGAGCCGAACGCGTGGTGCGCGGCGCAGCACGTCTCGCCAGTCAGTTGAACGCCGACTGGCACGCCATCTATGTCGAGACCCCAGGGCTGCAGCGGCTGCCGGCTGCGCGCCGCGAACGGATCCTCGCCACGCTCAATCTGGCGCAGGAACTCGGCGCCAGGACCGCGGTTCTGGCGAATCCCGACGTTGCGCAAAGCGTGATCCAGTACGCCCGCAGCCACAATCTTTCCAAGATCGTCATCGGTCGGGATCCCGCACGTCGCCTCTGGCCCTGGCAGCGATCGAGCGGCCAGCGCCTCGCGCAGCTTGCGCCGGATATCGACCTGGTCGAGATCGGGCGCGCCGAGGGCGCCGCCCGGAACGGCGTCGCGGGCGTCGTGCGTCTGCCGGCCGTAACGGCTGCAGAGTCGAACGAGCGGCGCAAGGCGAAACGCCTGCGCTACCTATGGGCCACGATCGCCGTGGCGGCGGTGACACTGGCGTCGTTTCCGCTGGTGGCGCATTTCGACAACGCCAACATCGTCGCCATATTCCTGCTCACCGTGGTGCTGATCGCGGTCCGCTTCGGCCGGGGTCCGGCCGCCCTTGCGGCCGTCCTCGGCGTGGGATCGTTCGATTTCTTCTTCGTTCCGCCGCGTTTCTCCTTCGCGGTCAGCGACGTTCAATACCTGCTGACGTTCGCCGTTATGCTGGCCGTCGGATTGATCACCGGACAGTTGACCGCCGGCTTGCGCTTTCAGGCGCGGGTTGCCTCGCATCGGGAGGAGCGGGCCGGCGCCTTGTACGAAATTGCGCGTGATCTGTCCGGAGCGGTGCAAATCGAGCAGGTGGTCAAGATCAGCGACGAATCCATCGGACGCACGTTTCGCGCGAGTGCGGCGCTGCTGCTCCCGGACCCGTCCGGCAAACTGATCCTGAACGTCACCGGCGAAGGGTCTCCACCGGCCGCGGACATGGGCATCGCACAGTGGGCATTCGACAAAGGCGAGCCCGCGGGCTTCGGCACCGACACGCTGCCGGGCAGCGAGGTGCTCTACATTCCGCTGCGAGCCCCGATTCACGCCCGCGGCGTGCTGGCGGTCAAGGCCCAAAACCGCCGGCTGCTGCGCATCCCGGAGCAGCGTCAGCTGCTCGACACGTTCGCGGCGCTGATCGCCATCGCGTTGGAGCGCGTCCACTATGTCGGCGTGGCACAGGATGCGCTGGTTCGGATGGAATCCGAACGGCTGCGAAATTCCCTGCTGGCCGCGCTGTCGCACGATTTGCGAACGCCTTTGACCGTACTGGTCGGGCTGGCGGATTCGATGTCCCTGACCAAGCCGCCACTGTCGGCCCAGCAGCACGAAGTCGTCGGCGCAATTCAGGACGAGGCGCGGCGCATGAGCACCCTGGTCGGCAACCTGCTCGACATGGCCCGGATCGAGAGCGGCGACGTCAAGTTGAACCTTGAATGGCAATCCTTGGAGGAGGTCGTGGGATCGGCCCTCACGGGGGCCCGCGCCATGCTCAAGCAGCATCGGATCATCGTGAGGTTGGCGCGCGATCTGCCGTTGGTGCGCTTCGACGCCATGCTGATCGAGAGGGTGCTGGTCAATCTGCTCGAAAACGCCTCGAAGTACACGCCGCCGGGAAGTACGGTTATCCTGTCGGCCGAGGTCATCGCGGACCGTCTCAGCGTGTCGGTGGCGGACGATGGACCCGGACTTCCGGTTGGTCGGGAGGAGGCGGTGTTTCAGAAGTTCACACGCGGGGAACGGGAGTCGGCGACGCCGGGTGTCGGGCTCGGTCTTGCCATCTGCCGGGCGATCGTCGAGGCGCACGAGGGCCGGATCACGGCGAGTAATCGACCCGGCGGCGGCGCGATTTTCACGTTCACACTGCCGTTGGGCACGCCGCCGGCCGCGCTCGAGGCCGAAGTCGCCAATGGCTGAGCCCGGCATCGTTGCCATACTCATCGAGGACGAGCGCCAGATTCGGCGCTTCGTGCGCACGGCGCTCGAAACCGAGGGCTGGACCGTGCACGAGGCCGAGACGTTGCGGCAGGGGCTGTCGGATGCCGCCACTCGCAAGCCCGATTTGATCATTCTGGATCTGGGTCTGCCGGACGGAGATGGCATCGATTTTCTGCGGGATCTGCGCAGCTGGTCCAAGGTTCCCGTCATCGTGCTGTCGGCGCGAGTCGGCGAACAGGACAAGATTGCCGCGCTGGACGCGGGTGCCGACGATTACCTGACCAAGCCGTTCGGGGTGGGGGAACTGCTGGCGCGGGTACGGGCCGGATCGCGCCGCCGGATGCAGGACGGCGCATCGCGCGGAACCACGTTCGAATTCGGCGACGTCAGGATCGATCTGAACCTGCGCAGCGTGCACAAGAAGGGCAGTCCGGTTCATTTGACGCCGATTGAATACCGCCTGCTCACGCTTTTGGTTGCGAATGCCGGCAAGGTGATGACTCACCGGCAGATCCTACGGGAGGTCTGGGGACCCTCACATGCCGAGGACGGTCACTATGTGCGGGTTTACATGGGGCATTTGCGCCAGAAGCTCGAGGACGATCCGGCACAGCCGAAGCACATTTTGACCGAGACGGCGGTCGGCTACCGGCTGGTGCAATCCGCGGTCTGATGGCTGCGCGGGGGCCCGCGCCGCGCACGTTCCAGATCCTCCCGGGTGTCGACGTCGCGGGCCGCCGACGGAACCTCGATGAGCACTGCCTGACCGGCGGGCAGCCGGTCGACCCATTCCCGAAGACCCCGATCGCCGGTGATTTCAGCCGCCGCCGAAAACAGCCATTTCGGCACGATCATCGGTGTCCGCCCCCGGCCTTCGATGCGCCGGGCGACGACGCGCCTCGGTGAGGATTTCCAGCGGCGGATCAGTTTCGCCATCTCGTCGCGGCGCAATTCGACCAGATCGACGGGCACCAGCAGCATGGCCGCGCAATACCGCGCATGCGCCAGCGCGAGCCGGACCGAGCTCGACAGGCCGCGTCCGCGACGCGGGTTTGCGATCAGCGCCACGGGCTGTCCGCGAAGCTCGGCCTGGTATCGCGTGGAGCGCGGCGGCGCCACGACGAGGATTCTGGGGCCTGCCAGCGGGGCCAACTGCGCGACGGTTCTCAGCAGCAAACTGGTACCGCGCACTCGCGCCAGCGCTTTCGGCCTTCCCAATCTCCGGGACATGCCTGCGGCCAGCACCACGATCTGCAGTCTGGGACTCGCGGCGGCATTCATTGGTATCATGTTGACATGAAAAAGGACCATGTCAGTCTGCAGCGCAGGCCCTTTTTGACGCCGATCTGGCTGGCTGCCATCGCGGGAGTCGTGGTGGCGAGTTTCGCAACCTGGCTTTGGAGCACCGCCGACTCAACCACGGTCATCATCGTCCGTCACGCCGAGAAGGAGCTTGCGAGCATCGCCGATCCGCCGCTGAGCGCGGCTGGAGAGGCGCGCGCGGAACAACTGGCGCGCATGTTCGGTGACGCCCGTTCGCCGGGGCACATCGACGCCATCTACGTGACCTCGACGCTGCGCAGCCGTCTCACGGCCGCGCCGCTGGCGGCGCGTCTCGGCTTGACGCCCCAGGTTGCGCCCGACGACGACCCGCGCGAGCTCATCCGCCGTATTCTGCGGGAACACGGCGGCGGGAGAGTTCTGGTCGTGGGGCATGCGGACACCATTCCGGCGCTCGTCAAGGCTCTGAGCGGTCGCGACGATATTCCCCGGATCGGCGATCAAGAATACGGCACCCTGTATGTGGTCACCGTGCCGAGGATAGGACACGCCAACCTGCTGCGCCTGAGCTTTTAGGGCGCACTTTGGCTTATGGCGCTTTGCTGGTAGTATTCTCCGCCCTTTCCGGGGGAGTAGCTCAGTTGGGAGAGCGTCGCGTTCGCAATGCGAAGGTCGAGGGTTCGATCCCCTTCTCCTCCACCAGATTTTTCCGATAAATCCGCAGAAATGCGAGTTTGGCTCAGGGAATGAGCATCCACGCAGCGGCCGCGCATATCATGGCCGTCATGCCCCGGTAGCTCAGTGGATAGAGCGAATGCCTCCTAAGCGTTAGGTCGCCGGTTCGATTCCGGCCCGGGGCACCACGTGCGGCAGCGAGGATTGATGGAGCAGCATGAGTCGAAAACGGCCGCCGTCACCGGTGCGGCACAGGGCGTCGGGCTGGCCGCGGCCGCGCTGCTGTCACGGCTGGGTTACCGGGTGATTCTGCTCGACATTCAGCCCCTCGATGCCCAGGTCGATAAATTGCGGCAACACGGTGCGCAGGCGACAAGCCTATGCGGCGATGTGTCCAGCGAGTCCTTCGTGCAGGATCTGGCGCTGCAGATCGGCCGCGAACATGCCGCGCTCGATGTGCTGGTGAACAACGCGGGCATCAGCTGCATCGCCCGCGCCGAGGACACCACGGCGGCGCAGTGGCGGCGGGTCATCGACGTCAATCTGTTCGCGCCGTTTCTGCTGTGCAGGCACCTCGGAGCGCAGATGCTCGCGCGCGGCGTGGGCAGCATCATCAACGTCGCCTCGGTGGCCGGCCTCGCCGGCGTCAGCCATCGCAGTGCGTACAACGCCTCGAAGCATGGATTGATCGGTCTCACCCGAACCCTGGCTGCGGAGTGGGGTGGACGGGGCGTGCGGGTCAACGCCGTGTGTCCGGGATGGATCAAGACCGAGATGGATGCGGCGGACCAGGGCAGCGGCGCCTATGTCGATGCGGACATCGTCGATCGCGTGCCGATGGCGCGCTTCGCGAGCCCGGAGGATGTGGCGCAGGCGATCGCGTTTCTGGCCGACGGCTCCCACAGCGGATTCATCAATGGCGTCAGCCTGCCGGTGGACGGCGGTTGGATCGCCGATGCGAGCTGGGAGAGCCTGCGGGTGAGCACACGGCGCCGGGAACCCGGCTAATCGAGCGCCTGATACACCAGGTCGCGCAACAGCGACCGGTAACGCGTTCTGCGCTGCGCATTGAGTTCCTGCAGCATCAGCACCGCGATCAGCTTTTCGCGCGGGTCGACCCAAAAATACGGGCCGGTCGCGCCGCCCCAGTAATAATCGCCGACCGACCCCGGCACGGGTGAGAGGCCTCGCGCCAGGCGCACGCCCAGCCCCAGGCCGTAACCCTGGCCCAACTCCGGGAGCGGCGCGGCGATTCCCAGATTCGCCGGGTTCGGTCCGTAGCCGATCGACGGCGGCAGTTGATTGCTGGTCATGCATTCCACTGATTTGCGCGAAAGCAGGCGCACGCCGTCCAGGATTCCGCCGTTCAGCAGCATTTGGCAAAACCGCTGGTAATCGCCCGCAGTGGACATCAGTCCGGCGCCGCCCGAGTACCACTTGACCGGGCGGGCCGGATCGTAGGGGACGACCGCCGGCCGGGGACCGGGGGCCGCGTCGGGCTGGGCTTCGGCCAGCCGCGGCAGATCCGCCGGCGCCACCCCGAAGCCGGTGCTGCGCATCCCGAGGGGTCCCAGAATATTGTCGGCGAAATACCGATCCAAGGCGCTGTCGGAAACGACTTCGACGATGCGGCCCAGCACATCGGTGGACATGCCGTACTCGAACCGCGTTCCCGGTTGATAGGCGAGGGGTAGAGCGGCCAGTTTGGTGATCAGTTCGGCGTTGCTCTGCTGGTCGTCGATGAGCTTCGCGCCGCGATAGGCGCGCTGTACCAGCGAGTCGCCGTAAGGCCCGTAGGTGAATCCGGCGGTGTGCCGCATCAGGTCATGCACCGTCGCGGCGCGGCGGGCGGCTTCGGTGGCCAGCGTGCGCTCCCGGTTCGCGGACTGCGTCAACTCGACGCCTACCTGCAGATCCGCGAATTCCGGGAGATGGCGCGATATCGGGTCGGCGAGCGTCAACCGGCCCCGTTCGAGCAGCATCATCGCCGCCGCGACGGTGATCGGCTTGGTCATGGACGCAACGCGGAATATGCTGTCCAAATGCATCGGGCTGCGGCTTTGCCGATCGCGAAAGCCGAACGCCGCCCGATAGGCCGGACGGCCGTCTCGCAAGATCATCACCACCGCTCCCGGGATGACGCCGGCGTCGACATCCGCGCTGAAGCTGTGGGTCAGTCGCTGCAACCTCGAAGCTGAAAAACCCGCCGCTTCCGCCTCTTCGGGCGCGAGCGCCGCTTCGGTGGGCTTGGTGACAGATGTGGGCATGTCTCTCAAATGACAAATATAACGGGTGAACGGGTCGCATTATGACGCATCGCGCTTGCCGATATGGCCACCCGGTTCGGATAGTGTCGGCGATGAAAATTCCCTGCGCCAGCACTGTCCCCGAAGGCACGGCTGTCCCCGACGATGCGAAACCCGCCAATGACCCGGTGGTGCACCTGCTGCGCGGCCACCCGCAGGCGTCGCCGGGTGTGCTGAATGAGCGCCGCGACCGGCCGGACCGGCGGATGCGGCTGTGGTGGTCCGTCGTGTACGGCAGCTTCAATCCGCGCCGACGGCGGCCCGCGCGCCGCGGCGACGACGGCGGCTTTCACTCGCTCGATTGGCACGCCTCGCATTTGATGGCCGTCGCCATCGGCATCCTGCTGCTGTGCTGCGCCGATGCGTTCATGACCCTGGTGCTGTTGTCGGACGGCGCGCAGGAGGTCAATCCGATCATGGCAACGGTGGTTTATCGCAGCGTCACCTTCTTCACCTCGTTGAAAATGGCGATGACGGGCGTCGGAGTCGTGCTCATGGTGTTTCTGGCGCGCTACCGATTCATGCGCCTCATTCGAGTGGAGATGGCGCTGTATGCTGTTCTCGCCGGCTACCTGACCTTGATTGGTTACGAATTGTGGCTGGTCTCGAAAATCGGCGAACCGACCCTATTGTAGTGCGCATATTCGGCTGATTGCGCCGAATGCGCCGATTGCGTCACATTCCATATTGTGCCGCCTTCGGCTAAACTGACGCACCCGTTTGCGATCCCGCTCTTTATGAACCAATCACTTGCCGATCAAATTGCCACCACCGCGCTGAACGGCGGCAACGCCGGCTTCATTGAAGAATTGTATGAGCTCTTCCTCAAGGACCCCGCGGCGGTCGATCCGGCCTGGCGCGAATATTTCACACAACTCGCCGGCAACTCGGCCGAGGTGGCACCCATTCCCGGTCGCGAACGGCTGCTGACGGAGTTCGGCAGGCCGGCGGCTGCGCAGACAGCGCCTGCACAGACAGCGGCTGTGGGGCCGGCGGACTTGAACGAAACGGCCGCCAAACAAGGCGCGGTATCGCGCCTCATTCAGGTGTACGCGAATCGCGGCCATCTGATCGCCGATCTCGACCCATTGGGGCTGCAGGAACGCGCCCAACCGTATGTGCTGGGCCTGGAGTATTTCGGCCTGACCGAGGCGGACCTGGACACCGAGTTCTACACCGGCAGCCGCAATGAAGCGGTGCCGAAACGGGCGAAGCTCAACGACATACTCGGACTGCTCAAGCGGATCTATACCGACACCATCGGCGCCGAATTCGCACACGTGTCGGATACCGAAGAGCGGCTGTGGCTGCAGGACAATTTTCAGCTGGCGCGCATGACGCAGCGGTTCTCGGCGGAGGAGAAGAAGAATATCCTCTGGCAGTTGACGGCGGCGGAGGGTTTGGAGCGCTATCTGCACACCAAGTACGTCGGCCAGAAGCGCTTCTCGCTGGAAGGCGCAGACAGCCTGATAGCCCTGCTGGATGATCTGGTGCAGCGGGGCGGCAGGGCCGGCATCGAAGAGACCATCATCGGCATGGCGCACCGCGGCCGTCTGAACGTGCTGGTGAATCTGCTGGGCAAGTCGCCGACGGACCTGTTCAATGAATTCGAGGGCCAATACGACCTGTCGAAGCTGCGCGGCTCCGGGGATGTCAAGTATCACAAGGGATTCTCGTCGGATCTGAAGACCGAATCCGGTAATGTGCACGTGGCGTTGGCATTCAACCCTTCGCACCTCGAGGTGGTGAACCCGGTGGTGGAGGGATCGGTCCGGGCGCGCCAGGAGCGCCGCGGCGACGCCCGGGGCGACAAAGTGCTGCCGGTGCAGATTCACGGCGACGCGGCGTTTTCCGGCCAGGGCGTCGTCATGGAGACCCTGCAGCTGTCGCAGGCCCGGGGTTTCTACACCGGCGGCTCCATCCACGTCATCATCAACAATCAGGTGGGCTTCACCACCAGCGATCCGCAGGATGCGCGCTCGACGCTGTATTGCTCGGACGTCGCCAAGATGGTCGAGGCCCCCATTTTTCACGTCAACGCCGATGATCCCGAGGCGGTGTGCTTCGTCACGCGCTTCGCACTCGACTATCGGATGAGGTTTCACAAGGACGTGGTGATCGACCTGGTGTGCTACCGCCGGCACGGTCACAACGAGGCCGACGAACCCGCCGCCACCCAGCCGCTGATGTATCAGGTGATCCGCAAGAAGCCCACGGTGCGGCAGATATACGCCAGGAAGCTTGCGGCCGAGGCCGTGCTCACCGAAGCCGATGCGGCGGCAATGATGGACCAGTATCGCGATGGCCTCGACCAGGGAACGCCCCAGGCACGCGCCGCGCTGGGTTTGATCGGCAACAAGTACACGGTGGATTGGAGCGAATACCTGGGTGCGGATTGGGGCGAACCGGTGAAAACCGCGGTCGACATGCCGCGGCTGCGCTCGCTCGGAAAAGCCATCACCACCTACCCGAAGGAATGGAATTTGCACCCGCGGGTGCTGGCGATCATGCAAGCACGCGAAAAAATGGTGGCTGGGGATCAGGCGCTCGACTGGGGCTGCGCGGAAAATCTGGCCTATGCCAGCCTGATCCAGGAAGGCTATCCCGTGAGACTCACCGGTCAGGACAGCGGCCGCGGTACGTTTTTTCATCGGCATGCGGTGCTGCATGACCAGTTAACGGGGCGTCGTTATGTGCCCCTGCAGCATTTGTCGGCCAATCAGCCGAGGTTCACCGTCACCGACTCCGTGCTGTCGGAGGAGGCGGTGATGGGATTCGAATACGGCTTCTCGACCACGGAGCCGCATTGCCTGACGATCTGGGAGGGCCAGTTCGGCGATTTCTGCAACGGCGCGCAGGTGATCATCGATCAATTCATCAGCTCCGGCGAGGCCAAGTGGGGTCGCCTGTCCGGCCTGACCCTGTTCCTGCCTCACGGCTATGAGGGCCAGGGAGCCGAGCATTCATCGGCGCGTCTGGAGCGCTTCCTGCAATTGTGCGCCGAGTACAACATGCAGGTGTGCGTGCCGTCGACTCCCGCGCAGATGTTCCACATGCTGCGGCGCCAAATGGTGCGCGCCTTGCGCAAGCCGCTGATCATCATGACGCCGAAGAGTCTGCTGCGGCATCCCCTGTCCGTGTCGCAGCTCGAGGAGCTTGCCGGCGGCGGATTTCGCAATGTCATCGATGAGATCGACGACACCCGGCCGGCGGCGGTGTCGCGCATCGTGCTTTGCAGCGGCAAGGTGTATTTTGATCTTCTCAAGGCGCGCCGCGAGGCCAAGGTGGACACGGTGGCGATCATCCGCCTCGAACAGCTCTACCCCTTCCCGTCCGACGAATATGAGGCCATCCTGCGAAAATATCCGAATGCACACGAAGTCGTCTGGTGCCAGGAAGAGCCGCAGAATCAGGGCGCCTGGTATCAGATTCGTCACCGGCTGCAAGCCAAACTCGGTCCGAAGGATGAACTGCTGTACGCGGGCCGAGCCGGCGCGGCGGCGCCCGCCACCGGGATCGCCGCGCTCCACGAACTGCAGCAGCGGAATCTCGTCACGGCGGCGCTGCAAGGTCTTCCGCCGGAGGAGAGTTCCCGGCAAACGATGCGCCTGCCGGTGATACAAACCAGGACGGGTTCATGACCATCGAAGTGCGCGTGCCGCAGCTGCCGGAGTCGGTGGCCGACGCCACGCTCGTGTCGTGGCACAAGCAGCCCGGTGATGCCGTCGCACGCGATGAGAATCTCGTCGACCTCGAGACCGACAAGGTGGTGCTCGAGGTACCGGCGCCGGCGGCTGGAGTGCTGACCGAAATCAGGTTTGCGAACGGCACGACGGTGACCAGCGGACAGGTGCTCGCCGTGATCGCCGAGGGTGCCCAGGCACAGCCTGCGGCCGCCAAGGCACCCGCCGCGGCTTCGGCCCCCGCCAAGGCCGAAGCCGCGGCGGGGAAATTGAGCCCGGCCGCGAAGCGCGTGGTCGAGGAGAACAAGGTCGATCCCGCGGCGGTGGCCGGAACCGGACGCGACGGCCGGGTGTCGAAGTCCGACGTCGTCAATCATCTGACCGCGGCACCGGCGCCCGCGGCCAAAGCGACGCCCGCAGCCAAGGCGGCGCCGCCAGCGGTGCCGCCGGCTCCGGCCCCGGCATTGCGCGGCGCACGAGCGGAACAGCGCGTGCCCATGACGCGTCTGCGCGCGCGCATTGCCGAGCGCATGATCCAGGCGCAGGCCAGCCAGGCGCTGTTGACCTCGTTCAACGAGGTCGATCTGAAGGCGGTCAACGAATTGCGCAGCCGTTACAAGGATCAGTTCGAGAAACAGCACGGCGTGAAACTCGGTTTCATGTCGTTTTTCACGAAAGCCTGCGTCGAGGCTCTGCGCAGATTTCCCGCCGTGAACGCGTCCGTCGAGGGAAATGACATCGTTTACCACGGGTACTTCGACGTCGGCGTCGCGGTCTCCACCGATCGCGGCCTGATCGTGCCGATACTGCGTGATGCCGATGCCCAGAGCTTTGCCGACATCGAGAAATCGATCGGTAATTTCGCCGCCCGAGCCCGGGCCGGATCCATCACGATGGAGGAGCTCACCGGCGGCACGTTCACCATCACCAATGGCGGAGTGTTCGGCTCGCTGCTGTCGACGCCGATCGTGAATTCCCCGCAAAGCGCCATCCTCGGCATGCACAAGATCCAGGATCGGCCGGTCGTGGTCGATGGCCAGATCGTGGTACGACCCATGATGTACATCGCCCTCACGTACGACCACCGCATCATCGACGGACGCGAGGCCGTGCAGTTCCTGGTGACCGTCAAGCAAATTCTGGAAGATCCCGCGCGTCTGGTTCTCGGGGTATGACCGGGCAGTTCGACGTGGTGGTGATCGGCGCGGGACCGGCCGGCTACCCGGCGGCCATTCGTGCCGCACAAAACAAGCTCAAGGTTGCCTGCATCGATGAATGGAGGAATACGGACGGCAGCTACGCCTTCGGTGGCACCTGCCTGAACGCCGGCTGCATCCCGTCGAAGGCCCTGCTCGAGTCATCCGAGTTGTACCAGCGGGCGAAGGAGGAGTTCTCCATCCACGGCATCAATCTGGGGGACATCAAACTCGATCTCGCCGCCATGCAGAAGCGGCGCGCATCCATCGTCAGGACCATGACCGGTGGCATCGTGGCCCTGTTCAAGGCCAACGGCATCACCGCTTATCAGGGCCATGGAAAGCTGCTCGCCGACAACACGGTCGAGTCGACCGGCCCCGACGGTTCCAAGAGCATCCTCAAGACCCGGCACGTCGTTTTGGCCTCCGGTTCGGTGCCGGTGCGCCTGAAGAGCGTGCCGCACGATGGCAAGCTCATCGTCGATTCGTGGAATGCACTGGAGTTCGATGCGGTCCCGAAGCGTCTCGGCATCATCGGCGCGGGTGTCATCGGGCTCGAACTCGGCAGCGTGTGGCGGCGTCTGGGAAGCGTCGTGACGATATTGGAGGCCGTGGACCAGTTCCTGCCCATCGCCGACCAGACCATCGCCCGCGAAGCCCAGCGCCACTTCAAGAAACAAGGCCTGATCATCGAACTCGGCGCACGGGTGACGGGCGCGAAGGTGGTGGGCGGAGCGGTCAACGTGGCGTATGCGGACGCGCAGGGCGAGCACTCCCTGCAGGTCGACAGGCTCGTGGTCGCCGTCGGGCGCCGGCCGTTCACCGAAGGTCTCGTGGGCGATGGCGTCAATCTCGAGATGGACCCGCGCGGCTTCATCCAGGTCGATGATCACTGCCGCACCAACCTGCCGGATGTGTGGGCGATCGGCGACGTGGTACGCGGCCCCATGCTCGCGCACAAGGGCAAGGAGGAAGGCATCATGGTGGCCGACCTGATCGCGGGCAGGTACGGGGAGGTCAATTACCAGATCATCCCCTCGGTGATCTATACGGCGCCGGAGATCGCGTGGGTTGGCCAGACCGAGGAGCAGGTCAAGGCCAGCGGCCGGGCGTATAAGGTGGGCAGCTTTCCGTTCGCCGCGAGTGGCCGTGCACGCGCCATGGAGGCCGCGCAGGGCATGGCGAAGGTGATCTCCGCCGTGGACGACGACGAGGTGCTGGGCGTTCACGTGATCGGGCCGATGGCCGGTGAATTGATCGCGGAAGCGGTGCTGGCGATGGAATATTCGGCGAGCACAGAGGATCTGCAGCGGACGATTCACGCGCATCCCACCCTGTCCGAGGCCATCCATGAGGCGGCGCTGGCGGTCGACAAGCGGGCCATCGACGCCATCAATCGATAGCCTCACTTCCTGCGCTTGACGCTCAGAATGTTGGGCAGCTGCGCGATGCGTGCGAGCACCTTCGAGAGCTGCGGCAGGCCGGTTATGGATATTCCGATCTGCATGTGGGCGACGTGGTCCCGCCGGTCGGTGACGGTGTTCATGCCCTGAATGCTGATCTTCTCGTCGGCGAGCGCGGCGCTGACGTCCCTCACCAGTCCGCGGCGGTCGAATGCACTGACCTCGATGTCCACCGGGAACTCGCCCGCGCCGATTCCGCCCCAGTTGACCGCGAGCAGCCGGGCGGGGGACCTGGCACCGAGGCGTGCCAGGTTGGCGCAACTGCGGCTGTGGATGCTGACGCCGCGCCCGACGGTAATGTAACCGACGATGGCTTCGGGCGGAACCGGCTTGCAGCAGCGCGCATAGCTGGACAACAGGTCGCCGATTCCCTGCACCTCGACCTCCGGCTCGCGTCCGGCGGACGGCCGCGGGCGCGGCGCCTGATCGGACCGGCCGCCGCGCGCGTGCAGCAGCCGCTGGATGGCGCCCGCCACCTGGGCGGCGCTTATTTCACCCAGCCCCAGGGCTTCATGCAGCGCCTCCGTGTCCGGTTGCTTGAGTTCGGCCAGCAGCTCCGGAATCGGCGGCATACCCTCCCCGAGACGCTGTATCTCGCGGTCGAACATCGCCCGGCCTTCCGACCGGTTCTGCGTTTCATTGCGTTTGCGGAACCAGGCCCGCACCTTGTTGCGATGGCGCGGACTGGCGAGGAAGCCGGCTTGCGGCGACAGCCAATCGCGCGACGGCTGCGCCGTCTTGGCGGCGATGATTTCGACGGTTTCGCCGTTCTTCAGCCGGTAATCGAGCGCCACCATGCGACCGTTGACCTTCGCTCCCCGCGTCCGATGGCCGAGATCCGTATGCACCTGATAGGCGAAGTCCAGCGGCGTGCCGGCCACCGGCACATCGACGATCTCGCCCTTTGGCGACAGCACATAGATGCGATCCTGGAACAGATCCACCCGCACGCGATCCAGGAAATCCCGGGCCGTCTCGCCGCCGTCGGCGGGCGCCAGCAGCGATCGCAACTGGTTGATCTTGCGCTCGTACGCGAGGTCGCCGCGGCCGCCCTCCTTGTAGCGCCAGTGCGCCGCCACGCCGCGTTCGGAATCGGCATGCATGTCGTGAGTCCGGATCTGGATCTCGACCGGTTCGCCGCCCGGCCCGATCACCGCGGTATGTATGGACCGGTATAGATTGTCCTTCGGCGTCGCGATGTAATCGTCGAATTCGCCGGGAATGAACTGCCACAAGGAATGCACGATCCCGAGAGCGGCGTAGCATTCCGGGACGCTGCCGACCAGCACGCGCGCCGCCCGGATGTCCATCAGCTGATCAAACGCCAGCTGTTTGGCCTGCATCTTGCGCCAGATGCTGTAGATGTGCTTTGGCCGCCCGTGGATGGCCGCCGCGACGCCCGCCCCCTGCAGCGCGGCCTCCAGCTTGGATTTCAGCGCCTCGATGTAGTGTTCCCGCTCGGAGCGGCGGGTCTTCAGGGCGCCGGCGATGCGCTTGTAATCGAGCGGCTGCAGGTATCGAAACGCCAGATCCTCCAGCTCCCATTTGATCTGCCACACACCGAGTCGATTGGCGAGAGGCGCGTACACCTCGCGGGCCTCGATTGCGAGCTTGCGCTGCTGCATGCCGTCGAGCGACTTTGCAGAGCGCAGTCGGTACAGCTGTTCCGCCAGGCGTACCACGACCAGGCGCACGTCGCCGATGACCGCCAGCAGCATCTTGCGCAGGGCTTCCGCCTGGCCGGGCTCCAGGCCGCGCTCGGGGACCCAATCGGCCGGCAGACCGAACTGGCCCAGCTGCTGCAGTTCGCGGGTGAGTCCGGCGGCTGCGGCGCCGAATCGCTTCTCCGCCGATTCACGCTCGATGATCTTCGCATCGAGCAGCGGCCGCAGCATGGCTGCGATCACCACGTCGTCGTCGGCGTCGAGATTGCGCACGATTTCGGCCACTTCGAGCGCGGCGTCGCGCAGCGTCCCGGAGGCTGGTGGCAAATCTAGCGCACGCAGCGAGTCCGCGGCCGCGCGCACCCGTTCGCTCGCCGATTCTCGGATTGATGGGGTCGTTTCCACGTGAGTCGCGCCGCGTCGGCGGTGGGTTTAAGCGCCTATTGACGGTATCATACTAGCAATGACAGACATCAAAGTGCGGGTGCTGGGAATCGATCCGGGCTCGCAGCGCACGGGCTTCGGAATACTGGATGCGGCCGGACCCCGGTTGACCTATGTGGCCAGCGGCGTCATCCGCACGCAGGACGGGGATTTTGCGGTGCGCTTGCGCGAAATTTACCGCTGCATGCAGGGCGTGGTGGCGCAATATCAGCCTCAGGAAATCGCCATCGAGCGGATTTTCGTGAATCGCAACGTCGACAGCGCCTTGAAGCTCGGCCAGGCGCGCGGCGCCGCCATCTGCGGAACGGCCGAATCGAACGCCGGAGTCTTCGAATACGCGCCGCGTCAGATCAAATTGGCGGTGGTCGGCTCCGGCAGCGCCGAGAAGAACCAGGTGCAAATGATGATGAAGAGCATTCTGAAGCTCCAGGGCCCGGTCGCGAGCGATGCCGCCGACGCATTGGCCGCCGCCGTTTGCCATGCGCTGCAAGGGCGCGTGCGGGCTTCCATCCTGCGCGCGGCGAGTCGCGCATGATCGGCTATCTGAAGGGCCGGCTGGCCGCCAAACAGCCGCCGTCCCTGTTGATCGACGTCAACGGCGTCGGTTACGAAATAGAGGCGCCCATGTCCACGTTCTATGTGCTGCCGGCGGCGGGCGAACCGGTCGCCTTGTACACTCACCTGGTCGTGCGCGAGGACGCGCACGTGCTGTTCGGCTTCAGCACGGAAGGCGAACGCCGGCTGTTTCGCGGCCTGCTCAAGATCTCCGGCGTCGGTCCCAAGATTGCTCTCGGCATCCTATCCGGCGCGAGCGTCGAGGATTTTCTGCGCATCATCGAAGCGGAGGATGTCACCATGCTCACGCGCATCCCCGGAATCGGGCGCAAGACCGCCGAGCGGGTGATCATCGAGATGCGCGACAACGTGCAGAAGTTCGCGGTGTCGCCGGTCGCGAGCGACAGCCTGCCGGCGTTCGCCGCCGTCTCGCCGCACAGCGAGGCCTATGCGGCGCTGGTGGCGCTCGGTTACAAGCCGCCGGAAGTGACCCGCCTGCTGAAGGCGACGGATGAACCGGGGCTGTCGACCACGGAGTTGATCCGGCGGGCGCTCAAGACCGCCGCCAAGGCCTGAACGGATGGGCATCGAAACGGATCGGATCATTGCAGGCACCGGCGGCCGCGACGACGACGTCGTGGATCGTGCCGTCCGTCCGAAAACTCTCGCCGATTATGTGGGCCAGGCCAACGTCAGGACCCAGATGGGCATCTTCATCCAGGCCGCCCGCAATCGCGGCGAAGCCCTGGATCACGTGCTCATCTTCGGCCCCCCGGGACTCGGAAAAACGACGCTGGCGCACATCATCGCCAACGAACTCCAGGTCAATCTGCGCCAGACGTCCGGACCGGTCCTCGAAAGGCCCGGCGATCTGGCGGCGCTGCTCACCAACCTGGAGCCGCGCGATGTGCTGTTCGTGGATGAGATCCACCGGTTGAGCCCGGTGGTCGAGGAGGTGCTGTACCCGGCCATGGAGGATTACCAGCTGGACTTGATGATCGGCGAGGGACCCGGGGCGCGCTCGATCAAGCTCGACCTGCCGCCGTTCACCCTGGTGGGTGCGACCACGCGTGCGGGCTTGCTCACCTCGCCCCTGCGCGACCGCTTTGGCATCGTTCAGAGGCTGGAGTTCTACTCCACCGCGGATCTGACTGACATCGTCACCCGCAGCGCCTCCATACTGAAGCTTCGATTGCAGCCCGACGGTGCGGTGCGCATCGCCGAACGCTCCCGGGGAACGCCGCGCATCGCCAACCGGCTGCTGCGCCGGGTGCGTGATTTCGCGGAAGTGAAGGCGTCAGGGCTGATCAGCGCCGATGTGGCCCTGGCGGCGCTCGACATGTTGGAGGTGGATCCTCTGGGATTCGATATGCTGGACCGCAAGCTGCTGCTCACCATCATCGAGAGATTCGACGGCGGACCGGTCGGGGTGGACAGCCTGGCGGCCGCCATGAGCGAAGAGCGCGGCACCATCGAGGACGTGATCGAGCCGTTCCTCATCCAGCAGGGATTTCTGATGCGCACGGCGCGTGGCCGCGTCGCCGCGCGCGCCGCCTATCTGCATTTCGGATTGGCACCGCCGGCGAAGGATCCGGCGGCGGAGCGGGAGCTCAATTTGTCGCTGTTCAAGGACGAACCGCGGACATGAGGAGCGACGGTAAATGACGATTGCCGCGAACTTTTCGCACGAAATAGACCTAAGAATATATTGGGAGGATACGGATGCGGGCGGCGTGGTGTATTACGCAAATTACCTGAAATTCATGGAGCGCTGCCGGACCGAATGGCTTCGGGCGCTGGGGATAGATCAGCAGCGCATGCGGATCGAGCGCCGGCTGCAGTTCGCCGTGGTCGACCTGACGGTGGATTTTCTGCGGCCGGCGGTGCTGGATGATGAAATTACCGTCACCGCAGCTTTGGAGCGCCTCGGCGGCGCTACCATCGCGTTCCGCCAGGAAATATGGCGCGGAGACGTACAGCTGATCGATGCCGACACGCGGGTCGCCTGTCTTGATTCCGCGACACTGAAGCCGCGCGCGATCCCCAAGGATCTGTTTTCGGAGTGGCGTAATGCCGAATGACCTGTCGGTTTGGATGCTGGTGCTGCTGGACGCCAGTCCGGTCGTGCAGGGCGTGATGCTGCTGCTGGTGTTCGCATCCATATCCTCATGGGCCGTCATATTGCGCAAGAGCCGCGTCATCTCACAGTCGCGCCGGCAGGCCGATCAATTCGAAACGGCGTTCTGGTCGGGCGGCGATCTCGGCACACTTTACCGCAGCATAGAAACCAAGGGACGGGCCGGCACCGGAATGCAAAGCATTTTCGAGTCCGGCTTCGGCGAGTTCAGCCGCCTCCGGCAGCAGGCGACTCCCGCCGATCTGCTGCTCGAGGGCGCGAGGCGCACGATGCGCGTGGCGCAAATGCGCGAAATCGACCGGCTGGAGCACAACCTGGCCATGCTCGCCACCGTCGGTTCCATCAGCCCGTACGTCGGATTGTTCGGGACGGTGTGGGGCATCATGAGTTCCTTCCACAACCTCGGCAACGTGCAGCAAGCCACATTGACCGCGGTGGCGCCCGGCATCTCCGAGGCGCTGATCGCCACGGCCATGGGACTGTTTGCGGCGATTCCGGCGGTGGTGGCATACAACCGGTTCGCGGATCAGGTGAGCCGCCTGGAATTGCGTTTCGATACCTTCATGGAGGAGTTCTCCACCATATTGCAGCGCTACGGGCCGAATCGAACGGTGCCGGGGTAGCTGCATGCCTTTGAATACCCGCCGGCGGAAATTGATGGGTGAGATCAACGTCGTACCCTACATCGACGTCATGCTGGTGCTGCTGGTGATCTTTATGATCACGGCGCCGCTGCTCAAGGAGGGTGTCAAGGTCGAACTGCCGGAAACCGGAGCACAGCCCATCGATCCGGCCCTGCTGGCGAAACACGATCCCCTGATCCTGACCATCGACGCGCGCGGCAGTTTGTACATCAACATCGGCCGCAATCCCGACCAGCCCGTGTCGGAGGCCACCGTGAGTTCGCGGACGGCGGCGGTCCTGCGCCGTGAACCGCAGACGCCGGTGCTGGTCCGGGCCGACACCGCGGTTCCCTATGGAGTGGTGATGCGTGCCATGACGCTGATGCAGCGCGCCGGCGCGACCAAACTCGGCTTTCTCACCGATCCGGAGCGCGCGTTGCCGCCGGCACGCAAGGAACAGAGCGGCTCCGCCGCAGGGGCGCAGTAGATGTCCGGCGGCCTGCGTGAATATTCGGGCTCGCTGTTTCTGTCCTTGCTGTTGCACGGCATGATCGCGGCCGCGTTCATCCTGGCCGCGCTGATGCATTTCTCGACCGACGCACCGCATGCGGGCCTCGCGTCGCCGCCGATCGATGCCGTGTTGGTCGATTCCCGCGTGCTGCATGCCGCCGATGAAGCCAGGGCAGCCGCTGCCGCCCAGGCTCGCGCGGCAGCAGAAGCCAAGGTTGCAGAGGAGGCACGCGCCGCGCAAGCCGCGGCGGCCGAGGAGAGGGCCGCAGCCGACGCGACAGCGGCGGCCGATGCCCAGGCCGCGGCCGACGCCAAGGCCGCTGCTGACGCCAAGGCCAGCGCCGCGGCGGCAGAGGCCGCAACACAGGC
Source organism: Gammaproteobacteria bacterium (assembly GCA_003137095.1). Taxonomy (GTDB): domain Bacteria; phylum Pseudomonadota; class Gammaproteobacteria; order Steroidobacterales; family Steroidobacteraceae; genus Bog-1198. The sequence goes on along the minus strand of PLET01000041.1, from coordinate 17,873 downwards.
CGCCGAGGAGACGGCGCGACGCCAGGCCGCCGAGAAGGCGCGCGCCCAGCAGGACGCCCGGCGCGCCGAGGAGGCACGGCGGGCGGCGGCAGCCAAAAGCGCCGCTGACGCGCAGGCGGCTGCCGAGGCCAGACGTGCCGCCGAGCAGCACGCTCGGTCGGAACGCGAGGCGGAGCTTCGCCGTCAGATGGCGGAGGAAGAGCATGTCAGCGCAGTGGAGTCCGGACCCTTGGCCGATCAATACCGCCTGAGTCTCGAGAATCGCATCATCCATGCGTGGCTGAAGCCCCCATCGGCCCGACTCGGTATCGATTGCCGCGTCGAAGTGACGCAGGTTCCGGGCGGAGAGGTGGTCGGCGCGCGCGTGACGCAATGCAACGGCGATGCCTCCGTCCGCCAGTCGATCGAAAATGCGGTCTATCGCGCATCGCCGCTGCCCGAACCCCCCGATCCCGCCCTGTTCCACAGAACCTTCGTATTCGAGTTCAAACCCCAATGAATAAAAAGCTGACCTGTTTCGCCGTGATCGCGACCCTGGTTCTGTGCCGGCAAGCCCGGGCGGAATTCGTGGTGGAAATAACGCGTGGCCAGGCCGAAGCGATTCCGATCGCGGTGGTGCCGTTCTCCACGGCCGCGGATGCCGCGGCATCGTTCGATGTCGCACAGCTGGTCAGCGACGATCTGGCGCGCAGCGGGCGCTTCAAGACGATGGACCGCAGGGACATATTCGATGAGCCGCACACCGGCGCCGCAATCGCGTTCGACGACTGGCGCAGGCTCAACAACGACTACATCGTCGTCGGCCAGATGAGCGCCGAGGGACCGGATCATTTCAACATCGTCTTCGAGCTCTATAACGTGCTCACCCGCCAACGGCTGCTCGGCTACCAGATCGGCACGAATCGCGCGGGTCTGAGGCTCGCAAGCCATCAGGTCGCCGATATGGTGTTCGAAAAAATCATCGGTGTGCGCGGTGCATTCGCGACCCGCATCGCCTACATATCCGTGCTGGGAAGCCTCCCGAACAAGAGCTACCGGCTGGTCGTCGCGGACGCCGATGGCGAGAATCCGCACGTGGTGATGCAATCCAATGAGCCCCTGATGTCGCCCGCGTGGTCGCCCGACGGGTTGAGTCTGGCGTACGTGTCATTCGAGGACCGGTTGCCCTCTGTGTACGTGCAGACGTTGAAGACCGGCCAGCGGCACCGGGTGTCCGCGCGGGCCGGGGTCAATCAGGCACCGGCCTGGTCGCCGGATGGCAAGAAGCTTGCGCTCACCTTGTCGACCCGCGATGGAAATCTGGATATCTACGTGCTGGATCTCGCGACGTCGGCGCTCACCCGCATCACCGATGATCCGGCGATCGACACGGAGCCGCAGTGGTCCAAGGACGGGCAGAGCCTGTATTTCACCTCGGATCGGGCCGGGGGTCCGCAGATCTACCGCATAGGGCTCGGCAAGGACGACCGGCCGCGGCGGCTGACTTTTCAGGGCAATTACAATGCCAGGCCGCGGCTCTCGCCCGACGAATCGCAGCTAGCGTTCGTCACCCAGGAGGACGGAGCCTACCGCATCGCCACCATGGATCTGCATGCGCGCGGCGACATTCAGGTGCTGACCAAGGGCCGGTTCGACGTCTCGCCAAGCTATGCGCCGAACGGTGCCGTCATCATCTACGCCACCCGCGACCGCGGGCGCGGGGTGTTGGCGCTCGTCAGCGCGGATGGCCGGGTTCAGGAGCGGCTGGCGTCGAGCGAAGGTGAGTTGCAGGAACCCGCGTGGGGGCCTTTCTGAGCGTGATGCCCCAAACTTAAGGTACACAACCGCAGAATTCATGGGTACGCTTGGCTCAATGCAAACTACGGACGGAGAAGATCAATGAAGCGATTAGCATCGATTTCCCTGCTGCTGGTGGCCGCCGTGCTGTTGGCGGGATGCCCGAAGAAGCCGACCGTGGTCGAACCGCCGGCCGCGGGCAGCCGGATACCCGGCACCTCCGACGCGGCCGGAGCCGCAGCGTCGACCAGTACCAGACCGCTGGGCGCCGACGCCGGCATCAACGGCAAGGGTATTGCCGAGGGCGGACCCCTGGGGCGCAAGATTATCTACTTCGATTTCGACAAGTCGGAGATCAAGCCGGAATTCGCCGACGTCATCACCGCGCACGCGCATTATCTGACCGCGAACGCCGCACTGAAGGTCAAGCTCGAGGGCAACACCGATGAGCGCGGTACGCGTGAGTACAACATCGGCTTGGGCGAGCGGCGGGCGCAGGCAGTGCGCCGCGCCCTGATGCTGCAGGGCGTCGCCGAATCCCAGATCACGACGGTCAGCTTCGGTGCAGAGCGGCCCGCGGTCGATGGCGACAACGAGGCGGCATGGGCGCAGAATCGCCGCGTCGAGATGGTTTACGCGCCGTGACGAGCCGCCGCCTCGACATGGCCCTGGTGTGTCTCGCCATCGTGAATCTGGCGGCATGCGCGACGAACCCTGAAAAAGACCCGGTGCAAATCAAGCTCAATGATCTCGACACGCGGCTGGCGCGCATAGAGCGGGTGGTGGCGAATCAGAGTCTGCTCGACCTGGCGAACGAGATCGAGGCCCTGCGCAGCGACGTGCGCGCCTTGCACAACGATGTCGATGTCCTGAGCAACAGTCTCGAAGCCAATCGCAAGCAACAGCGCGACTTGTACTCCGATCTGGACCATCGCCTGAAGGCACTGGAAGCACGCGGCGCGTCCAGCCCGGTTCCGCCCGGCGGCACGCCGGGCGGAGTGCCCGGCTCCAGCGGTGCACCGGCGCCAGCGACCGCAGACTCGGGCGGCGCGGCGTTGCCGGTGCCGGATGGCTCCGACCGAGCCAACTATCAGGCAGCCTTTGCGCTCTTGCGCGACAGTCAATACGACAAGGCAATCCCCGCGTTTGAGCAATTTCTGGCCTCCTTCCCGGACAGTTCCCTGGCGGAAAACGCGCAATACTGGCTGGGCGAGGCGTATTACGTGAACAAGGCCTTTCCGGAGGCGCTCGGCGCATTTCAGAAAGCCGTGGACAAATACCCGCAGTCGCGCAAGCTCCCGGATGCGCTGCTCAAAATCGGATACTGCGACTACGAGTTGAAACAATGGGAATCGGCGAAGGAAGTTCTTGCGCAGGTGGCGACGAAATATTCGGACACGCCGGCCGGACGACTGGCGGCGCAACGGCTCGATAAAATGGCGGCCGAGAAGCATTGATTGGAATGCGACTGCGGGTCAACGAGATATTTCACTCCATACAGGGAGAGGCGGATGCTGTCGGCCACCCCACGGTGTTCGTGCGGCTGACCGGCTGTCCGTTGCGCTGCCAATATTGCGACACCGAATATGCGTTTCACGCCGGCGACTGGACCGACATCGACGCAATCCTGGAAAAGGTCGCAGGTTACGGTGCGTCGCATGTATGCGTCACCGGCGGCGAACCGCTGGCACAGCCGAATTGCCTGCCGCTGCTCCGCCGATTGTGCGACGCAGGATTCCGCGTATCGCTGGAGACGAGCGGCGCGCTGGACATCGCGGGAGTCGATTCGCGCGTGGCGCGGGTGATCGACGTCAAGACACCGGGTTCGCACGAATCACATCGCAATCGAATCGAGAATTTCGGCCTGATCCGGACCACCGATCAGCTCAAGTTCGTGATCTGTTCCCGTGACGACTACGATTGGAGCCGTGGGTTCCTCGATCAACACGCGCTGCATGGGCGCTGCCAGATCCTGTTCTCGCCGAGCTACACCGAGGTGCCCGCGGCTCAGTTGGCGGAGTGGATCCTGGCGGACCGGCTGGCGGTGCGCTTTCAATTACAGCTCCACAAGGTTTTGTGGGGCGACGTACCGGGCAAGTAAGGCGCGGTGAACCCGGAGAAGCGCGCCGTGGTGCTGCTGTCGGGCGGTCTTGACTCGGCCACCGTGCTCGCCCTGGCGAGCGCGCGGAATTTCGATTGTTACGCACTCAGTGTCCACTATGGCCAGCGCCACAGCGCGGAACTGGCCGCAGCCGGCCTGATTGCGGCTCGGCTCGGGGCACGCGAGCATCGGCTGATGGCGGTCGACCTGGCCGGTATCGGGGGTTCGGCGCTGACCGACGACGGCATTGCGGTCCCCCAGTCGCCGTCCGCCGGCATACCAGTCACCTATGTACCCGCGCGTAACACCCTGCTGCTGTCGCTGGCCCTCGCTTGGGCGGAGGTGCTGGAGGCGCGCGACCTGTTCATCGGGGTCAATGCGGTCGACTACTCCGGGTATCCCGATTGCAGGCCGGAATTCGTCGCCGCCTTCGAGCGGCTGGCCAGGTTGGCCACCAAGGCAGGCGTAGAGGGATCCCCGCTGACCATCCACGCGCCCCTGATCGCGCTGTCGAAGGCCGACATCATACGCACGGGCCTCGAACTCGGTATCGACTACGGCACGACGGTATCGTGCTACCAGGCCGACGCCGGCGGTAGAGCCTGCGGCAAATGCGATTCCTGCCGGCTGCGAGCCGCCGGATTCGCGGAGGCGGGCGTCGCCGATCCCACGCGTTATCAATGATCCAGCGCTTAAGTTCGGCTATCATGCGCGCCTGCAAACGGGACGGTAGCTCAGTTGGTAGAGCAAGGCCCTTTTAAGGCTTTGGTCCTGGGTTCGAGTCCCAGCCGTCCCACCAATGAAAACATAGAGTTAGCTCCAAAAAACTGCGGCGGCCTGACATTGTCAGGCACGTAACGTGGCACCCGTCATGGGGAAAGTAAGGGCGGAATATGACGCGCACGAACGCTCATCTATGGATTGTGCCACTTCTACTGGTGCAGATAGCGGCCTCGGACGAGGCTGGCGGTCCGCGGTACACGTCCGATGGTAGATTGATCGTTCCCGAGGATTACAGGGAGTGGGTTTTTCTGAGCGCCGGCCTGGACATGAGCTACTCCGACGCACCGGCAATGGTCGGGCACTCGATGTTCGATAACGTATTCGTGGATCGCGGGTCCTGGCAGCGGTTCAAGGCGACGGGTCATTGGCCGGATCGTACTATGCTCGTAATGGAGTTACGCGGCGCGACCACCCGTGGATCGATCAACAAGCGCGGCAAATATCAGACCGACGAGCGGATGACCATCGAGATGCACGTCCGCGACGAAGGCCGCTTCAAGGGTGGCTGGGCATTCTGGGTGACCGACGGCGTGGCACCAGCGCAGCAGGTCCCGTACGCCGCCGATTGCTACTCGTGCCATCTGCAACACGGCGCCGTCGACACGACGTTCGTGCAGTTTTATCCGACGGCGCAAGCGATCGCCAAGAAGGCGGGTACCTTCCACGAGCCGTGAATGCTCGGGCGATGCCCGTCCGTCCACCGTTACCAACCAAACCGGCCTCCGTAACCAAGCCCATACCCGGGACCCCAAGGTCCCCACGCGTTCCAATTCCACTCGGCATCCGAGTAGGAATCGGCGGTCATCCGCTGTTCATCGGCGAGCTGTCGTTTCTGCTGGTCCTGCCTGTATTGACCGTAGGCTTGCTGCGTTCCCACATACAGACAACCACAAACCAGCGGATCGGCATAGATGTAGTGAATGGTGTCGCCGTTCTCGCGCTTGACAAAGTGGTTTGGCGGCAAGCGACTGAGCATCGCTTTTCTCTCGGGAGTATTGGCCGGTCGAATGATGAAGCCCGCGGCGGCCAGGTTGTCTTCGTGTCGGATGACGATTTGCTGCTGAGTTTGACAGGCGGCCAGCGCCGCGATACCGGACAGAAACACAGCGGCAGCGGCAAGACGGAAACGGCGCCGGGGCTTGCAGCTGACAAACCTATTCGGATTCATACGTTGTTTCCTATCAAGATCAAAAAAACCTCGATGGCCACTTGCGGTGGTCCACCGAGGTAGCAAGTCCCGGCTTGGGGATGACAGGCCGGGGTTTGCGCTCTTGACGAGCGCAGGGGTCGTTTACCGCGTCCATCGCGATATGGGCTTGATCGTAAGCGTCCACGACCGCAGGCACTGTCTGCTAACGTACTTAAGGGCACGAAGAAGGCGTCTGGAATACCGGCGGGGATCGTGTCAGCCGGGCGATGAAGCCCAGCATCAGCGAGGGCGTTGGGTTATTGTTGTCCGCCGAATTTACGCGTCTTAACGGAGAGGCCATGAGATCGATTTTCGCGCGCCACGCCGCGCTGATTGCCCTGACTCTGGCGGCCGCTCCGCTTGAGCCTGTCCTGGCAGCCGCTGCGAACGCCCAGTACAGCGACGATGAGGTCGCCAAGGCGGCGTCGGAGTTCTTCAGCACGGGTGCCAAGGATTTGTCGGATGTGCTCGCCAAGGTATTGAAGGAGAAGGGGCATCCGGTGGCCATCATTCGCGGCGAGGAGGCCGGTGGTGCGCTCGGCGTCGGTGTGCGCTACGGCCGGGGCGAGCTCATTTTCAAGGGTGCCCCGGGGCGCAAGGTGTATTGGCAGGGCCCCTCGATCGGATTCGACGCCGGCGCCAACGCCGTCAAGGCGTTCATCCTGGTCTATGATCTACCCACGGCCGATGCGCTTTTCAAGCGTTTTCCCGGCGTGGAGGGCAGTCTGTATTTCGTCGGCGGATTCGGCGTGAATTATCTGCAACGGGATGGGGTTGCGCTGGCGCCGGTTCGATTCGGGGTGGGATGGCGCCAGGGAATCAGCCTGAGCTACATCAATTTCTCGCGCACGCTGCGCTACAACCCGCTCTAGCCGGCAACCCGCTGGCTGCCAATCCGCCGGCTGCCAACCCGCCGCCGCGCCGCCCGCGCCAATCGCGGGCGGACGCGGCTTCCGAGGATCAGCCCGCGGGGCTGCCCTCGACCTGGATCTGCAGCTTCACGGCCATATTGAAGCCGTATTTGTCGCCGAAGTTCACTCCGTAATCGGCGCGATTCAGTGTGGCCGTGGCGTCTGCACCGCAGACTTCCTTCTTGCTCATCGGATCCGGCTTGCACAGAAACTTGTCGATGTTGAGCGTGAGCGGCTTGGTCACGCCGTGCAGCGTGAACGTTCCCTCGGCCTGCGTCGGAGACGTGCCGCTGAACTTCGTGAACTTGCCCTTGAAGGTGGCGGTCGGGTATTTCGCCACGTCGAAGATGTCCGCGGATTTCGCGTGCTCATTCAGCTTCGGCATGCCGAAGTCAATCGAGCTGACGTCCACCGTGACCTCGATGGTTCCGGCCTTCGCGTCCCGGTCCAGCACCACCGTTCCGGAACTCGTGTCGAACTTGCCGCGCCAAACCGACAGCCCGCCCTTGTGGTCGGCTTCGAAGCTCGGATAGGTGTGGTTCGGATCGAGCACGTAGGTTACCGGCGCGGCAAACACGCCGGCGCTCGCAAAGGCGGCGATAGTCGCCAATACAATTCGATTCATTGAGGGCTCCTTGGAAGATGCGGGGAAGTATACTGAGCCGGATTCGCCATCCCGCGACGGCCATGGCACCCGGCCACCTCGGGTGCGGATAATAGCCGAATTCAACCGATTTCTTCTTAATTAATCGTTATATCACCGCAACCGATGGTACTGATCGAGGTAGTCCATGGAACTGTTCACCGCCCTTGCTACGCGCGCCTCCGCCGGCCAGCTCGCCGAGCCGGGTCCCACACCGGAGGAACTGCTCAGGATCATCGAAGCGGCTGAACGGGCGCCGGACCACGGCCGTCTGAAGCCGTGGCGTTTGATCGTGCTCGATGGCGATTCCCGCGGGCGCTTCGCCGATGCAGTGGTGGCCGCGCGCGTGGCTCGGCCGCCGGCTCCGACCCCCGAACAGCTGACATTGGAGCGCGACAAGGTCTGGCGATCGCCGGCGATGGTCGTGGTCGGCTGCAGCGTGCAGCGCGACAACCCCAAGGTGCCGGAGATCGAGCAGGTCGTTGCGGTGGGCGCAGCCGCGGAGAACCTGTTTCTGGCGGCGCACGCGCTCGGCTACGGTGTCATGTGGAAAACCGGGCCCGCCGCCTATGATCCCGGCGTCAAGGCCGCAGTTGGGCTACGGCCTGACGACCACATCGTGGGTATCATGCATCTGGGAACGCGGGTGAAGTGAATGATCGCCCGCGCAGGGAAACCGCCTTGATCAGGGCCCACGCCGGCATCCCCGGCCGCAGCGACAGTTCGCGGGTCGCGGCCTTGGTGATTCGCGCCAGAATAGGCGTGGCTCCGATGTCGAGGGAAATCAAGTCGGCTTCGTCGTCGTCGTCGGTGACCGCCCCGACGGTTGCTTCCAGCACATTGCGCACGCTCAGATTCTGCGGAGCTTGCGAGGCGACGATGACGTCACGCGCCAGGATTTGAATCCGCAGTGTGGCGCCGATCGCGGCTCCGGGGGCGCGCAGCCGCAGTTCGCCGAAGCCCACCCTGACGCGGGTCAATCCCGCTGCATCGATGCCGAGCACCTGCCCGTCCACGATTGCACCGACGGCGTCGGCGCCGATGATGGCGCGCAGCTCCTGACGCAGGTTCATCTCGCCGATGCCGCCCTGCGCGACCACCAGGCCGCGTTCGATCAGCACGATGTGCGTGGCGAGGCGCAGCACCTCTTCGAAGTCGTGGCTCACGTACACCATGGGTATGGCCAGCCGGTCGCGCAAACTCTCCAGGTACGGCAGCAACTCCGCGCTCTTGGCGGCGTCCAACGATGCCAGCGGTTCGTCCAGCAACAGCAATCGCGGTTGGGTGAGCAGCGCCCGGGCGATCGCCACGCGCTGCCGTTCGCCGCCGGACAGCTGGTGCGTTCTGCGCGCCAGCAGCGGCGCCAGCCCGAGCAGGTCAATGGTGGACTCGAAGCTCACGAAGGACGCGCCGACGGCTCTTTTCTGCGCATAGCGCAGATTCGATTCGACGTTCAAATGCGGAAAGAGCCGCGCATCCTGGAACACATAGCCGATGCGACGGCGCTCCGGCGGCACGTCGAGCCGCCGCCGGGTGTCGAGCAGCACCTCGTCATCGAGCTGCACCAGCCCCGAGTCCGCCTCGAGCAGTCCGGCGATGATTTCGACGAGCGTGCTCTTGCCGCAGCCGGAGCGCCCGAACAGCGCGACCACGCCGGGCGTGGGCATTTCGAAGCGTGCATCGAGCTCGAAGGACCCGCGGCGTTTTTGCACGGCAACGCGCAGCATCACCGCCCCAGCATGCGGCGCGTGCGGCGGCCGAGCCACTCCGCGAGCACGAGCCCGCATACTCCAAGGGTCAGCGACATGCCTGCAAGGCGCGCTGCGGCAGCGTCCCCCCCCGGCGACTGCAACGCCGTATACAAGGCCAGCGGCAGGGTGCGGGTTTCGCCGGGAATATTGGATACAAACGTGATGACCGCGCCGAATTCTCCCAAGCCGGCGGAAAATGCCGTGATGACGCCGGCGAGGATGCCGGGGAGCATCAGCGGCAGGGTGACCGTCGCGAACCGATCGAGGGGACCCGCACCCAGGGTTCGGGCCGCATCCTCGAGGCCGCGGTCCACGTTTTCGAGCGACAGCCGCATGGCGCGCACCATGAACGGAAAGGTCATCACGGCGGTGGCGAGCGCAGCGCCGTTGCGCGTGAATATCAGCCGTATGTCCAAAGTGCGGTCGAGCCAGCCGCCGATGGCGCCGCGTGTTCCGAAGGTCAGCAGCAGCAAATAGCCGGTCACCACCGGCGGCAGCACCAACGGCAGATGCACCAATGCATCGAGCACGATGCTGCCGACGAAGCGGTGCCGGCTGAGCATCCAGGCGAGCAGAACCGCGAACGGCAGTGCCGCCAATACGCCGCGTGTTGCGACGATCAGGCTCAATTGCAGGGCTTCGCTCTCGCCGGGGCTCAACCAGTTCATGAGGGGCAATCTACAGGGCGGTGCAGGGCTTCATCCGGCAGGCAGTATACTGCGTGGGCGAGAGTCCTCGAGGATGTGATCAATGCCCTATTATCGCGCCGTGGCGCAAGCGCCGGCGTCGACACCTGAACGGATCGGTGTTTTGGTCGTCAATCTGGGCACGCCGGATTCTCCGTCCTATTTGGCGGTTCAGCGCTATCTGCGCGACTTTCTGGGCGATCGGCGCGTCATCGACACCTCGCGGCTGATCTGGCTGCCGCTTCTGTACGGCGTCGTGCTGCCTTTTCGGCCGATCCGCACCACGCGCAATTATCGCAAGATCTGGATGCGCGACGGTTCGCCGCTGGCCGTGTATTCCCGCGGCCTGACCGAGAAAATCGCGGCGCTGCTGCGCACCAGTTACGGTGACCGGGTGCGTGTCGAACTCGCCATGACCTACGGCAATCCCAGCATCGCCGGCGCAATCCAGTCCCTCGCCGAGCAGAACGTCAGGCGCCTGCTGGTGCTGCCCCTGTATCCTCAATACTGCTCCTCGACCACCGGCTCGGTGTTCGACCGGACCAGTCAGGCCCTGCAGCGCTGGCGCTGGCTGCCGGAGACACGCTTCGTCAACGACTACTTCGACGACTCCGGCTACATCGATGCGCTGACGGCCCAGATCCAGGATCACTGGGCGGCGGCGGGTGAACGCTCGCATCTGTTGCTGTCGTATCACGGCATTCCCGCGGTCTACGTCGCGGAGGGCGATCCTTACCGCTTCCAGGCCGAAAGCACGACGCGGCTGCTGGTCGAGCGGCTCGGTCTGGGAGCCGGTGAATTTTCCCACTGTTACCAATCCCGCTTCGGGTCGGTGGTCTGGCTGCAGCCTTATACGGAAGATGTGCTCAAGTCCCTGGCCGCACGCGGGGTGCGCAAGCTGACCATCGTGTCGCCGTCGTTCGCGGTCGATTGCCTGGAGACCTTGGAGGAAGTGGCCATTGAATACCGGCACAAATTCCTCGAACTGGGGGGCGAGCAATTCGGCCTGGTGCCGGCGCTGAACGACACGGATCGGCACTCCGAACTGCTCGGCGCCATCATCAAGACCCACCTTCAGGGCTGGATCTAGAGCCCCTCCCCGGGGTCCGCGACCGGGTCTTGCCAGGGATACGGGCCGGTGCTAGATTCCAAGCCCATGTGTTCGCACGGATGCATATCGATCGGTAGCCCCCGCGGCCTGGTGTCGCTGCGGGCGTTTGCGCTGCCTCTGCGCCGCTAGGCGCCACCTATCGCGCTATCGGTCGGCGCTTACAAGACCGCAAACATCCTCAAAACCAAAAAACGGACCGCTTTCGTCGCGCAGTGCGAATGAGAAATCACCATGTTGCGTAATCCATCGACCAAGTATCGTGCATTCACCCCGGTCGGCTTGACCGATCGAACCTGGCCCAATCGAGTGATCAGCGCCCCGCCGCTGTGGTGCAGCGTCGATCTGCGGGACGGCAACCAGGCACTGATCGAGCCCATGGATGCCATCCGCAAGCGCCGTATGTTCGACATGCTGGTCAAGACCGGCTTCAAGGAAATCGAGGTCGGATTTCCGGCTGCCTCACAGACCGATTTCGATTTTGTGCGGGAAATCATCGATCAGCGGCTCGTTCCGGACGATGTGACCATCCAGGTATTGACCCAGGCGCGGCCCGAACTGATCGCCCGCACCTATGAATCGTTGAAGGGTGCACGGCGGGCGATCGTGCATGTGTACAACTCGACCTCGGTGGCCCAGCGGCGGGTGGTATTTCGCCTGGACCGCGCCGGCATCATCGATATCGCAGTGCGCGGCGCGACTGCGGTACGCGAATTCGCGCTGCGGGACGCCGGCACCGAATGGGTTTTTGAATACAGTCCCGAAAGCTTCACGGGTACCGAACTGGATTTCGCCGTGGAGATTTGCAATGCAGTCAATGCGGTGTGGGAGCCGACCCCGAACCACAAGTCGATTCTCAATCTGCCGGCCACGGTGGAGATGGCCACACCCAATGTTTACGCGGACCAGATCGAATGGTTCTCGCGCAACGTCGATCGTCGCGACAGCCTGGTGATCAGTGTGCATCCGCACAATGACCGCGGCACGGCCGTGGCGGCAGCTGAACTTGCGGTGATGGCTGGCGCTGAGCGCGTGGAAGGCACCCTGTTCGGTAACGGGGAGCGCACCGGCAATGTGGACGTAGTGACATTGGCCCTTAACTTATATTCGCAAGGTATTGATCCAAAACTGGATTTCTCCAATATCAACGAAGTCGCACGTTGCGCGGAGGCCTGCAACCAGCTGCCTATCCACCCGCGTCACCCCTATGTCGGCGATCTGGTGTTCACGGCATTTTCCGGCTCGCATCAAGACGCAATCAAAAAGGGTCTCGCGGCGCGCGCGGATAATGACCTGTGGGATGTGCCCTATCTGCCCGTCGACCCGACGGATCTGGGCCGATCCTACGATTCCATCATTCGGGTCAACAGCCAGTCCGGCAAGGGCGGTGTGGCCTATTTATTGGAGCGCGACTACCAGTTGGTGATGCCCAGGCGCCTGCAAATAGAATTCAGCCAGGTTGTACAAACTGCCGCAGATATTTCTGGCAAGGAATTGACTTCAAAAGAATTATGGGAGCTTTTTTCCAGCGAGTATTTGCGCCCCCGGGCGCCCTTCGTCTACCGCTCGCATCAGCTCGCGGCGTCCACCGACGGGGCTGACAGCGAACGGCTGTCCCTACAGGTGGAGCACGACGGCCGGTTGGAGACGCTTCATGGCCAGGGTTCCGGTCCCATCGACGCGGTGGTCAAGGCCCTTGGACTGGAATTCGATGTGCTGTCCTATGAGGAGCACTCGCGCGGGCAGGGCAGCGCCGCGCAGGCTGTTTCTTACATCGAAATCACCACACGCTCCCGACGCACCTTGTTCGGCGCCGGCATGCACCCCAATATCATCACGGCATCGCTGCTGGCCGTGTTATCGGCAGTCAACCGCGCCGTGGCGCAAGCAGCCTTGCCGGCCCGGGCCGAGAAGGCGAGGACCGGCACCTGACCGATTGCCAGCCCTTGAATGCGGGGCAGAATCCGATATAGTGCGCAACTTCATGCCCCGGGGCCGGTCGATCCTATTGATTTCAAGGGCTTTTCTCGAAAAATGAGCGAACGCGAAGACGAACATTTCGATATCGATGATGAATTTCTTGGCGAAGCCGAAGAATCTCATGATTTCGATCCACTGTTGGAGCGCACGGAACGTCGACCCAAAGCGGCCGCGGCGGGCAAACGCGGTAAGGCGGCGTGGAGCCGGGTCGAGGATGTGCTCGCGGAACGTCAGTTGGAAAAAGAGTTGCGCGACATTTTCGAAGACGAATAGTTGATTCATACCGCGGGCCTGCCGGGCTTGCGGTCCCGCAATCGCCCATCCAGTCAATTCCATGTCAGACAGCAACCAAGTCTGGGTCGTCCTCAAATTCGGCGGCACCAGCGTCTCAACTGCCGACAATTGGCACAACATTGCGGCCGTGCTGAAGGATCGAATGGCCGGCGGCATGCGCCCGGTGGTCGTGCATTCGGCTCTTTCCGGGATTACGGACCGGCTCGAGGGACTGTTGTGCGCCGCGCTTTCCCGGCAGCATTCTCCGATCCTCGAGCGGATCGAAGCCGCGCACCGCGAACTGGCCGCAGACCTGGGCGTCGATCCGGGTGCGCGCTTCGCCGCCTTCATGCAGGAACTGCGGCAGCTGGCCGATTCGCTCGCGGGTGCCCCGGAGTGCGGCGACGCGATTCGCGCGCGGGTCATGGCCATGGGCGAGCTCCTCGCCACGAGCCTCGGCGCCGTGTATCTCAATGCGCGCGGAATCGCCACCACCTGGGTCGATGCGCGCCGCGTGCTGCGCGCGCAGCAGCGCGACAATGCGACCACCAAATCCGGTTTGTTGTCGGCGACCTGTGATTTTTCACCCGACGCGCCGCTGCGGACCGAGTGGGGTGCGCTCGACGAGGTCGTCATTACCCAGGGATTCATCGCCTCCAACGAGGCCGGCGAGACGGTGCTGCTCGGACGCGGCGGGTCGGATACCTCGGCGGCCTATATCGCCGCCAAGCTCGGCGCCGCGCGTCTGGAAATTTGGACGGATGTTCCCGGCATGTTCAGCGCCAATCCCCGGGCCGTGCCCACCGCCCGGTTGCTGCGTGCGCTGCACTATGACGAGGCGCAGGAAATTGCGAGCAATGGCGCCAAGGTCCTGCATCCCCGCTGCGTGCTGCCGGTGCGCCAATACCGGATTCCGCTGCACGTCTACGCCACACAGGCACCGGGCCTGGAGGGCACCGTCATCTCCGCGAGCGTTGCGGATAGCGCCGCGCAGGTCAAGGCCATCGCCATCAAAAAGGGGATCACGCTGGTATCGATGGAAAGCCCGGGCATGTGGCACCAGGTCGGCTTTCTGGCGGATGCGTTCCAGGTGTTCAAGCAGCACGGCCTGTCGGTTGACCTGATATCCACCTCCGAGACGAACGTCACCGTGTCGCTGGACCCGACAGCCAACACCCTCGATGCCCGGGTGATCGATCGGCTCACTGCGGCGCTCACGGCGCTCTGCCGGGTGCAGATTTTGGGGCCCTGCGCATCGCTGAGCCTGCTGGGCCACAACATCCGAGGCATCCTCCATGAACTCGGCGATGCCTTCGAGTTGTTCCAGGACCAGAAAATCTATCTGGTCAGCCAGGCCGCAAACGACCTGAATTTCACCTTTGTGATCGACGAGTCACAGGGCGATCGGCTGGTTCAGCAGCTGCACGAACGGCTGATTCAGCGCATCGGCTCCGACAAGGTGCTCGGTCCCACGTGGCAGGAGCTGTTTTCCGCCGCGCCGGCCGTGGCCGCGCAACCCGAATGGTGGCGGCATGGCGACAGGCGTCGACGGCTGATCGAGATCGCGGCGCGCGAGGCCGCAGCCTTCGTGTACGACGTTGCCGCCCTCGACGGCGCGGTTGCGGCCGTCCTCAAGGTCAAGGCGGTCGACCGTTGGGCCTATGCGATGAAGGCCAACTGGCATCCGCAGATACTGCGGCGATTTCATGCCGCCGGCCTGATGCTCGAATGCGTCTCGCAGGGGGAGATCCTGGCCGCCTTCGACGCCGTCGCCGGCATCGATCCGCAGCGGGTGCTGTTCACGCCCAATTTCGCACCGCGCGGCGAATATGAATTCGGCTTCAAGCAGGGCGTGCAGGTGACGCTGGACAACCTGTATCCGTTGCAGGCGTGGCCGGAGCTGTTTCGCGGGCGCAGTATCTTCGTGCGCATCGATCCCGGTGTGGGGCGCGGCCATCATCACCACGTGCGCACCGCCGGTGCGCATTCCAAGTTCGGCATTCCCTTGGGCGATGCGGATCAGCTGGTGGAATTGGCGCGGCGCGCGGGAGTGAGCGTGACCGGGCTGCATGCACACACCGGCAGCGGTATTTTTAACGTCGCGAACTGGATCGAGACGGGAGAGCTGCTGTGTGGCCTGACCGCGCGCTTTCCGGACGTCAGGGTGATCGATCTGGGGGGCGGTCTGGGCGTGCCTGATCACGCCGGTCACGGCGGATTGGATCTGTGCGCGCTGGACCGTGGAGTGGCCGCACTCAAGGAGAAGATCCCGGGAGTGAGCATCTGGATGGAGCCCGGCCGCTTCCTGGTGGCGGACGCCGGGGTTTTGGTGGCGCAGGTCACCCAGTTGAAAAGCAAGGGCGAGGTTCGATTCGTGGGTGTGGCGACCGGCATGAATTCGCTTATCCGGCCGGCGCTCTACGGGGCGCATCATGAGATCGTCAACCTCACGCGTCTGGATGACCCGGCCACCGAATTGGTCACCGTGGTCGGGCCGATCTGCGAATCGGCCGACGTGTTCGGCATCGACCGGTGGCTGCCGCCGACCCGTGAAGGCGACGTGCTGCTGCTGGCGACCGCCGGTGCCTATGGGCGCGCCATGGCATCGAGCTACAATCTGCGGGCCCCGGCGCCCGAATTCTTCATCCAATAGCGTATTTCATGGGGCGAGAGGCGAGAAATGAATCAGGTCGGCATCATCGGTTGGCGCGGCATGGTCGGATCGGTGCTGCTCGACCGCATGCGCGCGGAGGGGGATTTCGAGGTCGTGCAGCCGACGTTCTTCAGCACTTCCCAGATCGGTGCCGCCGCGCCGGCGAATACCGGTGCGGCCGGAGCGGTGCAAGATGCCAACGACATCGCGCTGCTGGCCAAACTGCCCATGCTGATCAGCGCGCAGGGCGGCGATTACACCCAGGCGGTTCATCCGCAGCTGCGCGCCGCCGGGTGGCAGGGTTATTGGATCGATGCCGCGTCGACCCTGCGCCTGCACGAGGATTCGGTGCTGGTGCTCGACCCGGTCAATCTGGCGGTCATGCAGGCGGCGCAGCGGCGCGGCTTGAAGGACTTCATCGGCGGCAATTGCACGGTTTCCCTCATGCTGATGGCCGTCGGCGGCCTGCTGCGCGCCAACCTGGTCGAATGGATCACGGCGATGACCTACCAGTCGGCATCCGGTGCGGGCGCACAGCACATGCGTGAACTCGTACAGCAGATGGGCGCGATCCACCGGGCCGCTGCGGCGTTGCTGCAGAATCCGGCGGCGGCTATTCTCGAGCTCGATCGCGCCGTGGGAGCCGCGCTGCACGCCGGCGATTTTCCCGTAGAACATTTCGGCGTGCCGCTGGCGGGCAGCCTGATTGCCTGGATCGACAAGGATTTGGGCAACGGACAAAGCCGCGAGGAGTGGAAGGCCGGTGTGGAGGCCAACAAGATCATGGGCACCGAAGCGCATCCGGTGCCGGTCGAGGGCATCTGCGTTCGCGTCGGCGCGATGCGCTGTCACAGCCAGGCGTTGACCATCAAGCTGACGCGCGATGTACCCATGGCTGAGGTGGAGGATCTGATTGCGCGGGGCAATCCCTGGGTGCGCGTGGTGCGCAACGAGCGCGAGGCCACGCTGCGTGAACTCTCGCCCGCGGCGGTCAGCGGGCATCTGCACATACCGGTGGGGCGCCTTCGCAAGCTGTCCATGGGCGGGGATTACCTGTCCGCGTTCACCGTGGGCGATCAGCTGCTGTGGGGGGCGGCCGAACCGTTGCGCCGCACGATGCTGTTCCTGCTGGGTAGACTCACTGGATGAGGCCGGCGCGCACATCCGCCTGCGTGAGGACCTGGATGGGCACCGGCTCGATGTGCCAGATGTCGCTGCAATATTCGCGAATCGTGCGGTCCGATGAAAATTTCCCCGAGCGGGCCGTATTGAGTATCGACATCCGCGTCCATCTTTCCGTGTCCCGATAGGTCTCGGCCACCTTGGTCTGACAGTCGACATAGGACTGGAAATCCGCCAGCAGCATGTAGGGGTCGTGGTACAGCAGGCCGTCCACGAGCGGGCGAAACAATTCGGTGTCGCCCCGCGAGAAGAAGCCGCTGCGGATCAGGTCGATGACGTCGCGAAGCTGGCTGTTGGCCTGGTAGAAGTCCAACGGCCGGTAGCCGGCCGCCTTGAGCGCATAAACCTGCGGAGTGCTCAGTCCGAACAAGAAGAAATTCTCCGCGCCGACCTGGTCGCGGATTTCTATGTTGGCGCCGTCCAGCGTGCCTATGGTGAGTGCCCCGTTCATGGAGAACTTCATGTTGCCGGTCCCGGAGGCCTCCTTGCCGGCGGTGGAGATCTGTTCG
>PLET01000041.1:0-227 GCA_003137095.1 Gammaproteobacteria bacterium | reverse complement strand
CGGATCGACGGCGATGCCGGTGCGCTGCAGTGCGAGCGCCGCCAGCTCGCGCTTATTGTGCTGCTTGATTTCCCGCCAGCGGGTCCGGAACCCCGCGTCGCCGGCCAGCGGCTCGAGCAATTTGAGCAGCGAAAGATCCTTCACCCAGCCATCACCGATATGCTCCGTGATCAGCTGCGAGAGCTTCGGATTGCTGAGGGCCATCCAGCGCCGGGGCGTCACGCCGT
>PLET01000090.1 GCA_003137095.1 Gammaproteobacteria bacterium | reverse complement strand
CCACTCGATTGCCGGAAGACCCATTTTTTGTTTCCCAAGCCGGACCCGATCGTGAAGCTGGCGGCCAAGGCCGGCCGGTGACGCCATGATCCAACCCGAATTCGAACCCGCGGAGATTTCTGTGAACAAGTACAGCGCGCTTTTTGCCGGATCGATGGTGTCCGCAGTGCTTTTCGTGATCGCGGCCGCCGTGCCGGCATCGGCACATCACGCCGTCAATGCGCAGTTCGAGCCGGACAAGCTGGTGGAGATGACCGGCGTGCTCAGGAAATTCGAACTGATCAATCCGCATTCCTATCTGCACATGGACGTCAAGAACGACAAGGGCGAGTACGAGGAATGGTCCTTCGAGACCGGTGCACCCGCGGCATTGCGCCATGCGGGTATCGCCAGCAAGGACGCCTTCAAGATCGGCGAAACCTACAAGATGTCGGTGCATCCGTCGCGCGATGGCACGCGCACCGGGCTGGTCGTGGTGTGGATCTTGCCGGACGGCAGAAAAATCGGATTCTCCACCGCCAAGGATCTCGGCCTGGCGCCGCAGGCGCCTCAGCCGCCGCAGTGATCGGAACGAAGGGGGCCCTCATGAAATCGAAACCTTTTGGCGCGGTGATTGCCTCGGCGATGCTGCTCGGGGCGCTGCCCACGATCGTGTACGCGCAGTTCCCCGTGGGCATGCCTCTGCAGCCCGGCATGAAGGTCACCGACTCGCCGCTGCTCGCGGGCGCGGGCCCGGTTCCGCGCCTCGCCAACGGGCACCCCGATCTGACCGGAATGTGGAACGGGCTGCCTGACGGCCGCGATCCCGGCGGCGACAACACGCCGGACGCCGCGAATCCCGGACTCGCGGTGTTCCCCGGGCGCCACGGGGATATCTCCTTCGCGGAGCAGGACAACCGCCTGATGGCGGGCGCAACCGACGATATTCCGCAGTACAAGCCGCAGTATTGGCAGAAGGTCAATGAACTCGACCAGAATTCCTACAAGGCGGATCCGGCATTTTCCTGCGTCACGCCGGGCGTGCCGCGCATGGGCGCACCGGTCAAGATCGTCGAAGAGGCCAACGAAATCATCCTGTTCAACACCTTCATCCTCGGTGCCAATTGGTTCAGGATCATTCCGACCACCGGGCGCGACCACAATCCGGATGATCTGCTGGTCGGCTCCTACTACGGCGACGGCGTCGGGAAATGGGAGGGAGACACCCTGGTGCTCGACAGCCGGGGGTTCAACGACGTCACCTGGCTGAATCGCGGCGGAATGTTTCATACCGCCGATCTGCACGTGATCGAGCGCCTGACCCGCTATGCCGGCAACCGCTTGTTGTACGAAGTCACCGTCGAGGATCCGGAGGTCCTGACCCAGCCGTGGGTGCGGCGCAAAGTGCTGTTCCTGAACCTGAATCCGGATGCCAACATCAGCGAACTGCCGCCGTGCTCCGAGCGTGATGCCGACCACATCAAGCTGAATTTGCGCTAGGCGTTGCGCATCCGGCGCGGGCACATACGTGGATTTCGTGGCTTGGCTACAGGCGCTGCCGCTCAGCGAATGGGTGCAGACGTCGGACTACGGCTTCCCGCTGTTGCTGGCGGCGCATTCCATCGGCCTCGCCGGCGTGGTCGGCATGATGGTCGTGCTCGACCTCAGGGTTCTCGGTCTCGCCGAGGGCATACCCATCGCGGCCTTGTCGCGGCTGATGCCCGTGGCCTGGTGGGGATTCGCCATCAATGCCCTGTCCGGCATTCTGCTGTTCATGGCGAATGCGACCCGCCTGGTGACCAACTGGGCGTTCATTCTGAAGATGTCCGCCGTGGTTCTCGGCGGGATCGTCAGCTGGCTGCTGTGGCGCTCCCTCACCGGCCATGCGGCCGCGGCAAACGGCCGCGGTGAGCCGGCGACCTTCACCATCACCCGCAACGCCCGGATCATCGCCGTCATCTCGCTGCTGGTTTGGTTCGGTGCGATCCTGTTCGGCCGGGTGATCGCCTACGTCATGGATCATGCCATCTTGCACGGAGGCGGCTGATGCATCTCGCGGATCTGTTCACCGCGGCGCACGACACCTGGCTCGGGGTGTTCGCGCGTTCCAATCCTTACATCTACACGATCGGACTCATCGTGCATTTCACGGGACTCGCGCTGCTCATGGGAGCCATTCTGCTCATCGACATCACGCTGCTCGGATTCGCGCGCACCATCCCGCCCGGTGCCGCCCTGAAGCTGCTGCCGGTCGCGATTCTCGGCTTCGTGCTGAATCTGCTCACCGGCGTGATGTTCTTCTGCTTCGATCCGGAACGCTTCGGTCTGAATCCGGCCTTTCAGGTCAAGATGCTGCTGGTGTTGCTGGCGGGCCTCAATGCCCTGTGGTTCACCTTGGCCGAACATCGGGAAGTGGCCCATTTGCCGGCCGGAGCCACCCTGGCGCTCAAGGTCAGGATCAGCGCGGCGATCTCGCTGACGCTGTGGTTCGGCGTGATCGTCGCCGGCCGGATGATCGTGGCATTCCAGTGAGATTTCCGGTATTTCATCGCAAGTGCAGGCTCTTCGATTCGTCGCCCTGTTGATGCTGTTCAGCCTCGTGGTGCTGGGCGTGCGTGCCGCCCAACGCCGGCACTTGGAGGATCGGATCCTCTCGACCTGGCCGGAAACGGCCGCGCTGGATCCCGAATTGGTGAGATTCGCAGGCTCGCTGGCCGCACCGGCGCTCGCGAGTCATTGTGCAGGCTGCCATGGCGGCGATCTGCACGGTGATCCAACACACGGCGCTCCCGACCTGATCGATGGAGAGTGGCTGTATGGCGAGGGCCGGGTGGCCGACATCGAGCAGACCATCAGCCACGGCATCCGCTCCGGAGATCACCGCTCCCGCGATCTTGCCGACATGCCGGGCTTCGTGCTGCAAAATCCCTACCGCCGCTATCGCATCGCATCCCTGAAGCCGTCTGAGATACGCGATCTGGCGGCGTTCATCCTGCAAATGAACGGCCGCCTGCCGGCGGATTCGGCGGCAGCCGCGCGCGGGCAGGCGCTCTACGGCAGCGCCCTGTGCTACGACTGCCACACCGCGAGTGCGCAGGGCGATCCGGCAATCGGCGCACCAAGTTTGCGGCGCCATGCCTGGCTGTACGGGGCGGGAGCCGAGCAGATCAGCGACGTGATTGCCTACGGCCGCAGCGGGATCTGTCCGTCCTGGAGCGGCCGCCTGCCGCCGGCCACGATCCGGGCCATCGCCATCTATCTGCACGTTCGCTCGGGAGCCTCATGAGGGTTTCACGATGGCCCGAGAGCGGCCGGCTGTCGCTGCTGCTGTGGGCCGCCGGCGCCCTGATCGGGTTGGGCGCCGCGGGATTCGCTCTGTTCACCGCCAAGGGCACGGCCACGAGTACCGTGCCGCCGGAGTACATCGCCACGGTGAATCAGCGTCCCGTGTACCTGAGCGACTACCTCGATCAGCTGCAGGCGCAATTCAACGTGACCATGGAAACGGCGAGCGTTGAGCAGCGCCGCAAAGTGCTGGACGACATGATTCGCGAGGAATTGTTCGTGCGGCGCGGCCTGGAACTGGATGAACCCGGCATCGATCCGGACGTGCGCAATGCGCTGGTGGCCGCGGTGCAATCACAGATCGCCGTGGACGCCACGTCGCAGACCCCGACCGAGGCCGAGCTTGCCGCGTTTTACCGGCAGCACCTGGAGCGCTACTCGAGCATCGGATACCTGCTGGCTGCCGATCTGATCGCGCCGGGCGACCCGTCCGGGGCGAAGGGGGCCGAGGCGCTGGCCGCCGCCGGGGTGGCATTGCGCGCCGGGCGCCCGCTCCCCGCCGTGCTGGCGCAATTCGGCGTGGCCGAATCCGGTCTGCTTGCCGGCGAACAGGTGTACTTCGCCGCCAAGCTGCACCTGGGCGACACGCTGTTCGAGGCCGCCCGTACGCTGCAGAACGGACAGGTCTCGGCGCCCATCCGGGCGCAGGACGGGCGCTTTCATTTGCTGTACATGATCGCGAATCATCCGCCGCTGCCGCGCGATTTCGCGCTGGCACGCAACCAGGTTTACGGGGATTACCGGCACGAGCTGCTGCTGCGCATCGGGGACCGTGAATTCAAATACCTCGAGGACAAGGCGGACATTCACATCAATCGCGCCTACCAGCCATGACGCGCCGCCGGCCGCGCGGGATATGGCTGCTGCTGCTCATGCCGATGGCGGCCTCGTCACACACCCTGAGTGAATCGCATTCGAACTGGCGCATCGATGGGCGCATCGTGCATCTCACCTTCACCGTGCCGGATGCGGAAGCCCGGCGCCTGGCCGCGCCGGGGGAGCCGATGCCCGGCGAGAATGCCATCGGCACCTATCTTGAGCGGCATGTGCAGGTCCGTTCGAACGGGACCGATTGCGTCCTGCAGCAGCCGCCGGAGAGTCTTAGCGCCACGCCGGGCATGCACCGGTTCGAGTTCACCTTTCAATGTGCGGCCGACCGGAATTTCGAACTCGGCTCATCGGCATTCTTCGAACTCGTCCCGTCGCACACCAACTACGCCCAGATTCAGACCGCCGCGGGCGACTACGTGGAACAGCTGATCACACGGGATCGGCAGGTGCTCGACGTCACGCAGGTTTCCGGGCGTGAGCTCGAGAGCGCCGGATTCCTCAGCTACGTGCGCCTCGGCATCCAGCACATCTTCACCGGCGTCGACCACCAGGCGTTTCTCATCGGCCTGATCATGCTGTCGCGCAGACTGAAGGATCTGGTTTTCGTCATCACGGGCTTCACGGTGGGCCACAGCCTGACGCTGGCGCTGGCCTTCACCGGCGTGCTGCGGCCGCATGGTGAATACATCGACGCCCTGATCGGCCTCACCATTGCGCTGGTCGGCAGCGAGATCGCCGCGCGCAATTCCGGACGGCCGGGATTCATCGCGCTGGGGCTGGCATGCCTGCTCGCGCTCATGGCCGGCGGATCATTGGCGGGCGCCGGTGGACTGCCCGCGCTGCTGCTGGCCGGAGCGGGTCTCGCGGCCTCGAGTTACCTGATGATTTCCGGCCGCGTGCACGATGCCGTCCAACTGCGGGTGGCGGTGACCGTGGTGTTCGGCCTGATTCATGGCTTCGGTTTCGCAGCCGGCCTGCTCGAGATGCGCCTGCCGGCGCAGAACCTGGCCGAGCTGCTGTTTGGATTCAACCTGGGCGTGGAAATGGGCCAGGTCACCCTGGTGTTGGTGGTTCTCGGCGTGGTTTCGCTGGTGGTGCGCTCGGGCGTGTTGGTGCCGCGGCGGATGGTGGCGGATGTGGTGGCGATGCTGCTGATGTCGGTCGGCCTGTTCTGGTTCGTCAGCCGCAGCTACGTCTGAACGATTTCGGCGCCGGCCTCGGCCGGCTGGGCGGCAGCACCCGCGAGCCCCGCCAGCGACACGCCGATCTGTGCGCCGG
Source organism: Gammaproteobacteria bacterium (assembly GCA_003137095.1). GTDB lineage: Bacteria > Pseudomonadota > Gammaproteobacteria > Steroidobacterales > Steroidobacteraceae > Bog-1198. The sequence continues at coordinate 4,241 of PLET01000090.1, read as the reverse complement.
CGGCGCGAATCAGCGTCGAGGCGCGCTCCACCACGTTCGGCGTGCCGAGGCGGGCGGGCAGCACGATGGAGATGCTGCCCACCACCGAACCGCCGGGTTCGAACAGCGGCGCGGCGATGCCCATCATGCCGGGGTCGAGTTCGGACTGGGTCACGTGCACACCTTGAGAGCGGATTTCCCGCAGTCTGCCGCGCACCTCGGGATAGTCGGCGCCGAGCCGCTCGCGCAACTCCTCGGCATGCCGCGCGTGAAAGGCCTTCAGGAAGCGTCCGGGCATGTTGGCCAGAATGACCTTGGAGGCCGCGCCGCGCGACAGCGGCATCGGCCGGCCGCGTTCGTAGCTCACGGCAAAGGTGGGCATTACCGCATATTCCTGATGCACGCACATGACCTGATCGCGATACAGGCGGCAAAGCAGCAGCAGGCAGTTGGCCGGCAGGATGGGCGCGAGCTGCTTCATGACCGGTGCGGACACGCTGATCAGGGGATCGAGCAGCCGCATCTGCCGGTCGAATTTGATGATGGCGGGCCCCAGCACATAGCGCCCGTTGGCGAAACTCGTGAGCAGATCGGCCTCGCACAGGGTGCGGACATATCGATAGGCAGTGCTCACGGCGAGGCCCAGTTCGGCCGCCGCCTCCTCGACGCTCCATTGCGGGCGCTCGATGCTGAACAAACCCAGCACGCGCAGGAGCCGGTCGGAGGTGCTCATGCGGGGATCTGCTGCACGGCAAAATGGCCCAACATGGGGCGTCCTAGGCCATTCGTTGACAGAATTACTATATTATGAGAATTTGTAACGAGCGGACTGATTATCGTTCTCAGGCGCCCGGGAAGGGTCCTGCTGCTGGCGGACGATCGGGACCTGCGAGGAGTTTGGTGATGGCGAAGAACAACCCTGGCGCACTCTGGGGCCATCTGCACTATCTGCAAATCGGCTCGCCGCATCCGGAACGGCTGGCGCATTTTGCGTACTCCGCGCTGCAGATGACGGTGCATCAATCCGGCGCCGACTGGATTTGCTGCGCGCCGGACCGCATGCTCGTGTACTCGCCCGGACCCGTCCGCTCGCTGCTGTCCGCCGGCTACGCCGTTGCCGAGCCGGAAAAGCTCGCGGCGCTGAAACAGCGGTTGGTTCATCACGGCGTCGCCCTCGAGGCGGCGCCGCTGAATTTCTTCGAAGCCGACGCGGTTACTTTCCGCGATCCCGACGGTAATTGCCTGTGCTTCGGTCGACCCGTGCATCGCAACCCGGCCGCGGAGAGCCTGCCGGCGAGGCTGCAACACGTGGTGGTGGCCAGCACCGACGCCGAACGCATGACGCGCTTTTACACGGAGGTGGTCGGCATGCGGATCTCCGACCGCGTGCTCGACGAACAGCATCAGCTGCGCACCACGTTCATGCGGACCAACCGCGAGCATCACAGCCTGGCCGTATTCCAGGCGGACAGCTGCAGGCTGGATCATTTTTGCCATGAGACCACCAATTGGAACCTGATTCGCGACTGGGCGGATCACTTCAGCGAAGAGGGCATCATTCTGAAGTGGGGTCCGGGGCGCCATGGACCCGGCAACAATTTGTTCATTTTCATCCATGATCCCGACGATAACTGGATCGAGATCTCCGCGGAACTCGAAACCGTTCTCGAACAGCAGCCCGCCGGTGTGTGGCCGCACGCCGAGCGATCGCTCAACCTGTGGGGCCGGGCACCACTGCGCAGCTAATGGGGCATGTCGGTCCGCGGGCCATAGTGCGGCAGCGGATCGCCGAATTGCACCGCACCCAGATCGGGCGGATTGCCGTTCCTGCCCTCGGTGACGTTGGGAATGACAATACCCCTGCCGATCTCCGGAGCGCCCGGTTTCAGCCTGAAATCGAGAATGCCACCGTCATACAGGGCGGTGAGCGGCGCCTTGGGATCGGGCGGCTTCACGTCCACGAAATCCGCATAGCTGATCAGAATGCTGTGCGTGTCCTGGCCGGTCGCGGCCTGATAGTCGCCCAACGTCTGAAAAGCGCGCGCCACCAGCGGCGCCTTGGTGGTGCCCGGCGCCGCCGAGAAAGCCGGCGAGGTCCAATTGAACGGGTCGGGCGCGGTACCGGGATAAAAGCCGTTGTAGTCGCTCGTCGTGTAATTCGTCCAGGTGACCATGCCCATGACCGGTTTGGCGTCGATCTGACGCAGGAACAGGTTGTTCAGGAGGTGCATGTTCGAGCCCTCGGACCGATCGACGCTGCCCCGGTTCGCGCCGGGGGCGAAATTCGAGAACCAGGTGTTGTTGTAGAACACCCCGCCCGCCGGGTATTCGTCGAATTTGATGCCTCCGGTCCCGGGCCCGTTGTATAGAACGTTGCGGATGAAATACGCCGGGCCTCCCATGAGCGGCTGCAGGCTGTAGGCTTCCTGCGCGGAGTTGACGCATAGATTGCCGATCACCCGCATGTTCTGGGCCCCGCCATCGGCCTCGATGCAATTGTCGTGCATGTTGGAAATGTCATTGCCGATGAAGTCATTGGACGAGGGCATCCCTGAGGGCGGTGTGGCGGGCCAGCCCGCCGGGTCGCCGTAGGTCGCGTGGTCGATGCCGTCGTGGAAATTGCGCACCCGGTTGTAGGCGACGACGTGGCCGGAACCGTAGACCTTGACCGCGAATTGCGACAACAGCCGGCCGTCGGTCGCGAAGCCCGGAAGTTTCGTCCACGGTCCGACCCAGCTCCACAGTTCCGTGGGATTGTGCCGCCCGGTGAAGCTGTTGTCCGCGATGTAAAAATCCTGAGAGCCCTCGAAGTCGGTGTGCACCCCGACATAGATGTCCTCGAATTTGCAATGCTTGATGGTCAGGCCGCGGGAACCGACGATCCCCTTGATACCCGCCTCGAACGCCACCCCCGTACCGCGAATCGTCAGACCTTCGAAGTAGTTGTAGTCCGCGGCCTCGACGTTGAACAGGTTGGCATTCCCATCGCCGTCGAAGATCACCTCGCCGTCGCCGGCGGCCTTGATGACGATGGGACGCTGCGGCGTGCCTTTGGCGATGAGGTAATAGGTGCCATCACCCGTGGTGTTGCAGCATTGGCGAAATCCGGTGAACAGCTCATGCCCGTAACGGAAGCGATCGTCCTTGTACACCCCGGCATGCACCAGGATGACGTCACCGGGCTTCACGCGCGGCGGAAATGCGTTGTACCAATCGCCGCCGACGGAGTTCGTGTAATAGGCCTGCAGCAGACCGGTGAAGGAGGGCTCCTGCCGGGGCCCGGTATAGCCGAATGGATACACATGATAGACGTTGCCATCCTTGGCGGGCATGGGTTCCGCCCGCGTACGCACGGTCACCGTCTTGACCCGCTCACCGGACACGCCGTCGGGATCCGTGAGCGTGAAGCGGGCCTCGTATTCGGTGTCCGGCTGCAGGTCGAATAGGCTGCCGGCGAACATGTTCGGGGCCACGTAGGTGAATGCCCCGGTGAAGCAGATGGGGAGGCCCCTCGCGGCCGGTGCCGGGCCCGAAGTGGCGGCCCCGGGTGGGCCGTCACCGGTCGGGCCGCCACCGGGCGGGCCACCAGCGGGCGCAGCGCCGCCGGGCGGAGCGCCGCCGGGTGGCGCGCAGCCGGCCGAGTGGGTGTCTTCGCCATTCAGGCGCAGCAGCGGCAGACCGGCTTTCCAGGCGCTCGTGCCCTTGCGCCGATAGGCCACCTGCACGGATGCGTTGCGATTGGCGTCCCCGGACACACGCCATTCGAAGCCGAGATTCTCGAGCGTGGGGCGTTCCACATAAAACGCACCGGCGGTGACCCGATTCGCGCCAGCGCCAGCACCGGCGCCCACTGCCGCCGCGGCCGCCGGCCACGGCGAGAACGGCAGGCCGCACAATAAAATAGCCGCAATGACGGCGCCACGCAGGCCGCCCGCGAATCGAGAATCCTGTTCAGGCCGCATGGTCTCCCCCGTCAACGTTCTAGTTATCTATCCATACGTATGTGTATGGCTCATAATAGCGTGCGACTTGCGCGCGGCGGTGTCAAGGCTGGAATCAAACGATCACCGCACGAGCGAGGCCGCGCGCATGGGAGCATAGTCGCGCGCATGGGAGAATAAAGGTGCCTGATTCCAACCCGCCATTGGGCCGTCGCGAATTTCTGGTGAGTACCGCCGCCGGCGCGGCCGGCCTGGTCGCCGGTGCCACGGCGGTCGCCCAAACCGCCGCGGCCGCTGCGCCGCCTGCAACAGTGCCGCCTG
>PLET01000024.1 GCA_003137095.1 Gammaproteobacteria bacterium | reverse complement strand
CGCCTGCCCGATGAGGACGTTGGCCAGTGTCGGCTGCGTCAACGTGTAGTTGCTGATCGAACCTGTGCCGGCCACCAGCGTGAGCGCGGTCGTCACGCCCTCGCTGCCGGCGTTGGCACTGGCGAGCGTGCCGTTGGTGGCATTACTCAGCGTCAGCGTCTCGCCGTTCTGCAGGCCGGACAGCACGCCCGTGCCGGTCAAGGTATCCGAAGTGAGGCCGTTGTAGGGGCGCGCGGTGCCGGAAAGTCCGGTCACCGTCAGCGGCGCCGGAGTGACGGTCAGCGCGCCCGGGACGTACGCAATCGTGTAGTTGCTGCTCGAGAGCACGGCACCCGCGGCCGTAGTGGCATAAGTGCCCGCATTCGACGCTGTGGTCGCGGCGGTGGTGGCCGTCGGCAGTGTGGTGAGAATCGACGTCGTGGTGTCGCTGTACTGAAGGCCGGAGTAGGCCACTGTTAACGCGGGATTCGCCGCGCGATACGTCTTGGTGCTGCTGCTGGCCGTGATGCTGAGCGTGGCCAGATTGACGATCAGAGTGCCCGGATTGTAGAGGATGTAGTAATTCGGATCGACCGCGACCGAGAGACTAATGGGGTAGCTGCCTGCGTTCGGTTGGGCCGTCGCCGTGGTTGATTCGGTCGACGCCGTCGTGAGCGATGCAATCGTGTTGCCATTCACGAATCCACTGTAGGTGGGAGTGCCCAATGTTGGCACGCCCAGGCCATAGGTCGTACTCAGGTTGGGCGCCGACACGGTGAGCACGTTTACGGGGTTTCCTCCCACGGTAACCTGACCCGTGAACGTCTGCGCTCCGGTGGTATTCACCGTCAATGGGCTGGGCAACGCGATCGTGCCCCCGGTGACGTTGAGCGTCGACAGGGACTTGTTGCTGCCGATCGCGGCAGCGAATGTCACCAGGCCGGTGCCGGCATTGACGTACAGCGCCGACGGAGCCAGGTTGGTTTCCTGTACGTAGCCGAGGATCCCGGACGAATTTGTCGGGCTAAGATCGTTCCATTGACCCTGACTGCCGGTGAACTGCATCACCCACTCGCCCCGTCCGCTTTGCGTCAGATTTGTGCCGCCGCTATTATTGGGCTCCCCGTTGTTCCAGTTCGTGTAGGAGACGCCAATCGCGGTGCCTCCGTTCCCATTCGTGGTTGCAGAGCCGTTCTGCGTAAAAAACGGGAGGCCCTGCCCGTTGTTTGTCAGGCCTTCGGGACCCGTCACCCACCGCCAGACTGCATCGGTCCCGATGCCCGTCACTCTCGACGCGCCCAGCCAGGACGACGCATAGCCGGCGACCGCACCGGCCACCGCATTTTCGAGCCGCGACGTGATGGTGGCCAGATACGTGTCGCCCACATTGGCGCCGAGACCGGACTTCGCCGAGGTCAGCGCGTTGGTCCAGGTAATGCCCGAGCTGCTGACAAAGGCATAGGTGTCGCCGGAGTCCACCAGGCCCGCGAACATCACACTGCCATTGGCCGAATTGAGGTTGAATCCGCCCGTGTTGGCGATGATCAACTGTCCATAGAGGTTGATCGCGCCGCCACTCGTTGACAAAGCGACCGCCGATGTGCCGCCGACGTACACGTCGCCGCCGACCAGAGTGGTCACTCCGTTTATCGCCATCGTCGAATTGGTGCCGAACGCGATGGCACCCCCATTGGTGGTGATGCTGTTGTAGAGGAGCACCACGCCGACTCCGTTGTGGACCCCGCCGTCATTGTCCGCCCAGAGATTCACGTTGAGCGCCCCCGAGGTGCTCGTGATGGGCTGGTTGATGATGATGGAGTCGGCCGCCTGAAGCGTCAGTGTTGCGGTGCCGCCCCCGGTCTTCGAGATTGCGGTATTGACGGTGATGTCGCCCAGCGAACTGCCTGAACCATAGGTTCCCGTGTTGATGGTGACGCTGGTGCCGGCGGTGAGCGCCGTGTTGATGGCGGATGCGAGAATCGTCGAGTTGGCCGAGGGGGTGAAATTCGGCGGGGTGTAGCCGGTACCGGTCACGGGACTGCCGATGATGACGTTGTACGGATCAAGCAACCACTCGCCGGCTGCACCAGAGGCTGCCGACGCGTCGGCCGCGATGCCGGTCACATCCAGCCAATGACCGGAAGTTTCGATCCGGCCGCCATCGCCGCCACCGGGTCCCCCTCGGGCGAGCAGCGTGCCGTACACGCGGGTCGCGGAAGCGGGGTCATTCACATCCGAGCGCACGACCACCTCGCCGCCGTTTCCATGACCCGTGGCGCTCGCATCGAGCGTGGCCGTGTTCGAGACGTAGACTGACGTCGCCTGCGCAATGCCGCCACCGCCTTGCCATCCGCCGCCGATCGAGATGCCGCCGCCACCGGTGGCGCCGGTTGCGGTAACCCGAGCATCGTCACCCACCGACACCGTCTCGCCGCTCGCCACGATCTCGCCGCCCTGGCCCGTTGCCGACGACGCATCGAGCGTACCCTTGACGACGACTTGCCCAGCCTGGCCGCCCATCAGGGCGATGCTGCCGCCATGGTTCTCCACCGTATTGGCCTCGATGAGGCCGGTGTTGTTCACCACGCTCGCGAGCAAGGCGTCCTGCGCCCCGGCGGTCATCAATACCTGACCGCCGTCGGCCCGGATCACGCCACTGTTCTCGGCAAGAGCGTTGAGTACACCCTGGTCCACCTGCATATGCACCAGACGGCTGCCGGCGAAGGTGAGGGTGGCGGCACTGCCGGCGCCCACCGCGACGCTGCCCAGTTGCGCGCTGATCGTGCCCTGGTTGCTCACCTTGTTGGCGAGCAGAGCCACATAGCCGCCGCTGCCGGCGGTGAGGGTGCCGTCATTGACGATGCTGCCCGACCCGGATCCGCTGAAGGTTTTTGTGTCGCCACCCAGGGTCGGGTCGTTCAAGTCGAGCGTCGAGGCGACCAGGCCCCCGACGTCCACCTGCGCACCTCTGCCGAACACGATGCCATTGGGATTGATGAGGTACACCAGTCCATTGGCGTCCAAGTGTCCCAGGATCTGCGTGCCGTTGACGTCGAAGATGCGGTTGACGGCGATGGACGTCACCGACGGCTGCACGAAGTCCACGGTCTCCTGCGGCGCGATGTTGAAGCTCTTCCAGTTCAGGGACAGGGTTTGACTCGCCTGCAGGATGGTCGTCGTCGCGCCGGATTGGGTGATGGTGCCGGTGCCGGTGATCACTTGGCCGCCGAGCGGCCCGGCTGCGACGACGCTTGCGGTAAGTGACAGGGATGCGGCGATGAGCGGGCGGGTGGATCGCCGGCCTTTGCCGCACATCGTCTCTGCAACCGGAATCCAGCGATTCAACGCATGACTCCAGATAAGACGAAACACATGATTCAAGGAGCCATGGCGACTCATGCAGCTGTGCAATCCTTTGCAGCGCGATCGAATCCGAAGCGCGCACCGGTAGCGAGACCCGCAGGAGGGTGCGCCCATCGGATCCCCCGGGTCTGTGCGGTACGACACTCAATCCATGACTGACGAGACCTCGTGCCGCCGTGGTTCGATCGTGAAGACCTTGCGCACCCCCGTGTAGCCGGAAATCACGGCTATCACCAGGACCATGCCGAAGGCGAGCGCCAGGTTCCAGTAGGTGATGATCGCCGCATAGTAAGGCGACAAGGACCGGCGCCCCAGGGGATGTGCCCCATTGAAAGCATTGGTTATGAGCTCATGGCGCTTGGGCCTAAGGAGCTGCGGCACCGCGCGATATGATGGGTTGCGGGCCGCCGGTGTGAGGCCCTCGCCGGTTTAAAACAGAGTGAATCATGTCCCTAAAATCGACGCTCAGTCGATGGCTGACGGACGGCAGCGAGACTGCAGACCGCGCCGCCCTTCATAAAATCAATCGCGCGTTCGTGTCCTTCCAGGCCGAACAACGGGTCGCGCAGGCGATGGAGCTTCTACCCGGTGAACATGTGCTCACGTCGAGCTTTGGCGCGCAGGCCGCCGTCATGCTGCATCTGGTCAATCAGGTGGTCCCGAGGATACCAGTGGTCTTCATTGATACCGGCTACCTGTTTCCCGAGACCTATCGATTTGTGGACGATCTGACCGGGAGGCTCAATCTCAATCTGAAGGTGGTTCGCTCCGATGCGTCCCCGGCGTGGCAGGAATCCCGTTTCGGCAAGCTTTGGGACCAGGGGTTGCAGGGCATCGAGAAATACAACCGGATCAACAAGCAGGAGCCCCTGGAGAGGGCGCTGCGGGAACTCGGAGCGCAGACGTGGTTCGCGGGTCTGCGCAGAGTCCAAGCCGAGACCCGCTCTCAAATTACGCCGATCGAGTTCAAGCGCGGGCGCTACAAGGTGCATCCGCTCTTTGATTGGACCGACCGCGATGTGGGTCACTATTTGAAGCAGCATGCGCTTCCCTACCACCCGTTGTGGGAAAAGGGCTATCTGTCGATCGGCGACTGGCACACCACGCGCTCGCTGGCCGAGGTGGACAGCATGGAGGAATTGAGATTCTTCGGCTTGAAGCGCGAGTGCGGCCTGCACGAAGAGTGAGGCGATTACGCGAGGAACAAGCGCTCGCTCACCAGCACGAGCATGATGGCCATGAGCGTTCGCGTGAACTGCGGCGGAAACCGTATGGTCGCCCGCGTGGCGAGCAGGACGCCCGGGATGGATCCCACGAGCAAACAGGCCAGCACGCGCAGGTCGATGTGGCCCAGCAGGGCGTGTCCCGCCGCTGCCATGGCCGTGATCGGCAGTGCATGGGCGATGTCGGTGGCCACCAGGCGATCCGACGGCAGTCGAAGCGGGTAGAGCGCCACCAGCGCCGCAACCCCCAGGGCACCGGCACCCACCGAGGTCATTGCAACGCCCATTCCCAGCAAGGCCCCGGCGGCCACGGTGAGCAGCACCTTATGGCGCTCGGTGCCGGTGAACCAGGCGGCCGTGAACTTGAGGCCCCAACGCCGCAAGGAATTTTGCAATAGCAGTGCCACGGCGGCGAGCGCCAGGATGACGGCAAGGCACCGGGAGATCAGGTGATCGACGACTCCGGGTGGTCGATGGTCGAGCCAGAACCAGAGAATCACCGCGGCGGCTGCCGGAACGCTCCCGACCACCAGTCGCGCAACGATGCGCCAATCGACCCTGCGGCTGAAGCCGAAGGAGGCGGTGGCGACGAGTTTCGTGCTGGCGGAAAACACCAGATCGGTGCCCACGGCCACGGCGGGCGGCTGTCCGAAGCCAAGCACCAGGATGGGCGTCATCAAGGATCCGCCACCGACGCCGGTGAGACCCACCAGAGCGCCGACGAGCAAACCGCAGAGGGCGTAGAGCAGGGGAATCGACATCTGAGGGCGAGTGTACCCGGGCGCCGGGGCCGGTCATGATGCCCTTCGCGCATAAGCAAAGATCCGTTGGTAATCGCGGGTGCGACGTCCGGGTGCTGATTCAACGGGCCGGCAGCAGCCAAAGAGTCAGTGCCGAGGGCTGCTCGGATCCATGGTAGACGGTGTTGTCGACCGCCTGCCAGCGGCGATTCGCCCCCAGCGCTTCACCGGTGTTCGGGTTCACGTCGAAGCGCGGGAAATTGCTGCTGGAGATGTCCAGCCGGATGCGGTGGCCTTTTTTGAAGACGTTCGCCGTGTCGAAGGGTCGGATGCGCAGCCGATACACCTGACCCGGCTGCAGGGTCAGCACACCGAGCGTCGCGAGGGTGCGGCCGTATGTCATTTGTCGGTCAATCATCGATCGATTCCCGGTTGACCGCAGTATATCGCCGACCGCCCGCGCCAATTTCAATTCGGGTGCGGTTGCCGTACGATCCGTGCCATGCGCCGCAGAGAGTTATTGGGCGGGGCCGCTGCGGTTGCGGCCTGGGGGGCCACGCGCTCCTTCGCCCGTGCGCGAGCGCTGCGCGTGGGAGTGGTCGGCGGAGGCATCGTCGGAGCCTCGATAGCCCTGCATCTGGCGCGGGCCGGTGCGAAAGTCACCTTGTTCGAGAAGGCCGGGCCGGCGCAGGGCGCGACACAGAATTCTTTTGCCTGGGTCAATGCCTTCGTCCCGGACACGCATTATCGGTCGCTGCGCATCGAGAGTCTGTTGGCTTATCGCGAGCTGGACCGGCCGCTTGGCCTGCTGATGACCTGGGGCGGCTACGTCAACTGGGGCGCCACCGCCGCCGAAGCGCGGACGGTGCAGGAGAACGCCGCACAACTGGCCGATACGCCGTACGCCGTGCGCACGCTCAACGCCGCGGAATTGGCGATGCTCAACCCGGCCTTGAGCCCCGGCGAGATGAGCGCCGCGTTCTTCTCCGCCGTCGACGGGCATCTGGATCCGGTGTTCGTGACGCGCCAATTCTTCGCGCACGCGGCGGCGGCGGGAGCGGCGCTGAAGTTTCCCTGCGAAGTTCAGGGCCTCACGTTCCGCGGCGCCCGTCTGGCGGCGGTGCGCACCAGCCGCGGCGAGGTCGCCGTCGATCGGCTGGTGGTTGCGGCCGGCGTCGACACGCCGCGAATCCTGGCGATGGCGGACTTCGCCCTCGCCCTGAAACACGCGCCGGGCATCCTCGCGCACAGCCTGCCGCTCGCGCCGCTGACGCCGACCATCTACGACGGGCCGGGCGGATTATCGTTCAAGCAGATGATGGACGGCTCGGTGGTCGGCACCGACGCCGCCGAGCCGCCGGATACGCCCGTACATCAGGCGATCCGGAAGCAAGCCATCCCGTTTCCCGACGAGGCGCTGCGCGCGCAGCACGGCAATCGCATCCTCTCGAAGATCGGCGTGTATTTGCCGGCCGCGCGCGGCGTTGGTTTGCAGCGTCTGACACTGGGATTTCGGCCGATACCCACCGACGAAATGCCCGTGGTCGGCGTGCTGCCGAATGCGCCCGACGTGCACGTGGCCGTCACGCACAGCGGCGTCACCCTGGCGCCCATCCTCGGCCGTCTGACCCGCGATGAGGTGCTGCGCGGCTCCAGGGCCGACATATTGGAGCCTTACCGGCCGGAGCGATTTTCAGCGGTGCGGCCGCATCCCGCCTGATGCTCAACGTCCGCGCGTCTGACAATACGCCGTTCATCGTCGGGCTGTCGAGCCACCCGGACATCGATCCCGCCGGACTCGCCCGGTTGGTCGGGTCGGCGGCCGATTTTCTGCGCGATCTCAAGGCGCATCTGCCGGACACCGACCTGAGGCTGATGGTCGAGCCGTGCGGCGATGCGGCGCTCGGCATAGCACGCGCCGCGCTGGCGCTCGGCGTCTCCGTCGATGCGCTGAGCGGCGCAGGCGCGCGCGCGGATCTGACGAGTGATGCGCGCTTGCGGTGCATCGAGGTGGCGCCGGCGGCGGCCGCCGACGTGCTGATCCGGCGCAGCAGCCTGCTGCTGGCGTTGTGGGACGGAACCGCCTCGCGCGAGCACGACGACACGGCCGATCGGGTATTCCGCTTTCTCGGGGTTCGGGTGGACCGCAACGAGAGCGTGCGGACCATCGAGATTGCGGCCTCCCCCGATCTGGATGTCGGCGTGCGGCTGGTGTACTGGGTGCCCGCCGTGCGCAGCGGCGCGGCGCCCTGCGGGCACGCGCAGCCGGGATATCTGCTCGCCGCGGGGGACAACGTGCTCGACGTGCACGGCGGCATACCGCCCTCGCTGCTCGGGCGTCTCGCCGACTTGAACGAATTCAATTGCGAGTACGCGCGCTTTCGTGCCGACGGCAGGCTTACGCCCAGCGAATCGCTGCTGCGCGATCTGCCGGCGCAGACGGCGGGCGGCGATGCGCCGCTGCTGGCCGCCATCGATCAGCAGTACACCAAGGCCGACGCGCTCGCAGGCCACATGCAGTGGCGCTCCGACCGCCTGTTCAGCCTGTTCGGCGTCATGACCTTCGCCATGGGATTCGCCTATCTGCTGTACGATAAGGTGACCGAGTCGCGGCTGCTGTTGATCGTGTACATGATCCTGCTGTTCGCCGGCGTGCTCGCGTACTACCTGTTCCAGGGCAAACGTTGGTTCGGCAAACACCTGTCTTACCGGGCGCTGGCCGAAACCCTGCGGGTGCGTTTCTACCTGGCGCTCGCCGGGGTGGATCGGCGCATGCAGACCCAGGATCTGATCGCGCTCACCGGGATCGACAAATTTCACGGCTTCAGCTGGATCAGCTACGTTCTGCACACCATCGAACCGGTGGCTGCCGAAGCCCGCCCCACGGGCGAGATCTATCTGGATCGCGCACGGCTGGTGGAACAGGCGTGGGTCGAGAACCAGTACCGGTACTACGGGCGCAAGGTTGCGCAGATGGAGAAGGAGAGCCGGCGGGTGAGCCGTCTGAAGACAGTCATGTTCCTGGCCATACTGGTCGACATCTCGGTCATGTTCGTCTTCGGCGATGCGCTCAGCCGGGTCGATGCACGCATCGGTATGCCGGTGAAAAACGTGGTGGAATTCTGCAGCGGCTTTCTCGCCGTGCTGCTCGGCGTCTGGGAATTGCGCCACAACAAAATGGCGACCCGCGAGCTGCTGTGGCAATACCGCAGCCAATTGAGCCAGTTCGAGCGGGCGAGGGTGCAATTGCAGCGCAAGCCCAGCCGTGCGCGGCGCGAGGATCTGCTGGTCGAATTGGGATCTAATTCGCTCATGGAAATCTACCTCTGGGCGATCCACCGCTATCACCGCGAGCACTCGCCGCCGACCGCACCGTGACCTCAGCTGGTGGGTGGTTCGTGTTCACGATGATACCGATGAATGGTCCACAGGTAGCTCTCCATCAGCGAATCCTTGCCGAGTTCCACCAGCACGTCGTTGCGCCGCCGTTGCGAGGTGATGCACGCCAGCTTGCGGCGCGCGCGCGTGAAGTGAACCAGCTGATTGCGGTATTGCCACAGCAGCTCGCGGGTCGCCATCTTGTCCTGGTGGAGTTTCCAGGCGCCGAGCAGGACCGCGAGGATCTCCATCAGGAAAGTGAGCAGACTGTGCGATCGTATGCCGATGCCGACGTCCTCGGGGATGTGCTCCCCGAACAGGATCAGGCTCGCCATGACCAGCAGGATGACCACGAACACGGTTCTTGCCAGGTATTTGATGCGGCGGGCGCTTCTCTCGAGCTTGGCGACCTTGACGGTGAAATAACGGTACTGGCTGTCGATCCAGGTCTGCTCCACGCAGCGTGAGCGCCACGCATGGATGTCGTGCGGTACGCCCGCATGCACGTCGGGCACCTCGACCCCCTTGAGCACATAGCTTATCCAGCTGAAGCCGCGGAACCGGTCGATGCCCCACAGGCCCAGCACCTCCGCGGCGTCCACCCGATGATCGATGCCGGCCAGGCGCAGAAAGAACTTCGCGCGCATGGTTTCGGCGATGGCGCGGTAGGTCAGATGCTTGGCGAACCAGTGCTGGCCGCGCAGCACGTAATACACCGACAGGCTGCTCAGCAGGATCAGCATGTAGCCGAACAGCACCACCCGGGATTCGCTGATGTGTTCATAAACGAGCAGCGTGGCGGCCATCATGAAGGTCATGATGCCGAACAGTATGAACAGACGATCCGAGCGGCGCTGATAGTAAACCGCCAGGGAGTCCGCCTTGCCGTATTGCTGGTCGATGTCCGCGAGCATCAGGTCCTCGCCGAGCGGCGTGTCGGTCGGCAGCGCTGCCAGCATCGAATCCAGCGTCCCGAGGCGGCCCGCGTCGCGCAGTTGCTCGTATTCCCGGTTGTAGTGATTGAGGGCGGACAGCTGCTGGCGCATTGCCGCCGGCATCTCGCGCTGCATTTCCAAGGCATTGTCGCCGACTCCGCGCAGATAGCACGGCGCAGCGGCGGGCGCCGCCGGCGCCGCGCTGACGCGCGACACGGGCACCCAGTACACCAGCCGGTCGGCCGCGTCCATGTCGGCGCCGGCCTGAACAAAGGATATGGCGATGTCCTCGTGCGCGCCGTCGGTCCGCACCGCGAGATAGCGCAGCACAGTGTCGGCGGTGCCCCCGCGCAGGCGCGAGGCATTGCCGTCCCACAGCGCGAGCATCAGGCTGCTGCGGCGGATCAGGGCGTGGGTGAGATTTTCATAGAGGGCGTCACGCTGCGCGCCGGCGCCCGCGTGCGCCTCGGCCGGATGCCCCGGCGAAAGTTCGGTGCGGTGTACGCCCGGCCTCGCCAGCAGATTCCTGAGCAGCGCCAGGTTCTGCGGGTCGAAATCCTGGCTGTATTGATCGAGCGCCATGGGCAGCACCGCCTCGACCTGCAGGCCGAGATCGAGGGCGATACCGGCCACCAGCAGATCCGCGCCCTCGGCCATGCCGACGATGATCCGCACCGCCGTGTCCGGCAGCTGGGATTTCAGTTGACTCAGGAATTCGGTCACCACCCCGCGCAGCAGCCGGGCGTCGTCGGGATTCAGATCCCGGTGGCCTGAAACGCCGACGTTGAACGGAGAATTGCCAGTCAGTCTGTTGGTAGCCAAGTCCGCGCAGCTGCATTGTCACGTGCGGGCATATTGACGGCCGCGGCCCGGGCTGGCAACCCGTCCCGCGCGCGGGCGACCCGACATTCCGGCTTTCGCGCACCCGGCCGTTGCATTAGAGTCCAAGGCGTGGACCCGATGAAATACTGGGCATTCATCAGCTACAGCCACCGCGACACCCGGTGGGCCGACTGGCTGCACAAGTCGCTCGAATCCTACCGTCCGCCGAAGGAGCTGGTGGGCACCATGGGGCCGCGGGGCGTGGTGCCGAAGCGCCTGAGTCCGGTGTTCCGCGATCGCGAGGAGCTGCCGAGCGCCACCGACCTCGGCCGGCTGCTCAACGAGGCGCTGGAAACATCCCGGAGCCAGATCATCATCTGTTCGCCGCAGTCTGCCAAGTCGCGCTGGGTCAACGAGGAGATTCTCACCTTCAAGCGGCTCGGCCGCGAGGACCGGGTGTTCTGCCTGATCATCGGCGGGGAACCCAATGCCAGCGACATCCCCGGGCGCGAGGACGAGGAATGCTTCCCGCCGGCACTGCGCTACAAGCTCGGTCCCGACGGCAATCTGAGCGACCTGCGCACCGAACCGATTGCGGCCGATGCCCGCCAGGGCAAGGACGGCAAACAGAATGCCAAGCTCAAGCTGATCGCGGGACTACTCGGCGTCGGCTTCGACTCCCTGCGCCGGCGCGAACAGCAGCGGCGCAACCGGCGTCTGTTCATCGTCACCTGCGGCGCCACCGGCGGCATGGTGCTCACCAGCGGGCTGGCCGCGTATGCGCTGATCCAGCGTGCGGCGGCACAGCGCCAGACGTTGCGTGCCGAGGCGGAGACGCAGACCGCCAAGGAGACCACCAAATTTCTGGTCGATTTGTTCAAGATCTCCGACCCCGGTGAGGCACGCGGCAACACGGTGACGGCGCGCGAGATGCTCGACAAGGGCGCGGCCCGCGTCGACCAGGAGCTCGCCCGGCAGCCGGCGATCCAGGCGACGCTCATGGACACCCTCGGCACGGTCTATGTCGGGCTGGGTCTGTATCGTCAGGCGCGGCCGCTTCTCGACCGCGCGGTGGCGACACGGCGCATCACGGTGGGCGCCGATCCGCTGGCCCTGTCGGATTCGCTGAGCCATCTCGGCGATGTGCTGTACCTGCAGGCGGATTTCGCCGCCGCCGAAGCGGCCTACCGCGAGGCCATCCGCATCGAGTCCGCGCGGCCGAAGGATCCGCTCAGCCAGGCTGAACTGGCGACTTCGCTGCACGGCCTCGGCATGCTGCTCGCCCAGGAGGGGCGTTATCCGGATGCGGTGGACTCCTTTCGCAAAGCGCTCTCGCTGCAAAAGGCGCTGTACGGCGAGGCGCACCCGGACATCGCCCGTACGCTCAAGAACCTGTCGCGGGCGCTCGCCGACGGCGGCGATCTGAACACCGCCATTCCCATGATGCAAAGCGCGCTCGCCATGCAGCGCAAGCTGCGCGGACCCGAGCCGCATCCGGATGTCGCCGAGGCAATGAACGATCTGGCGATGCTGCTCTGGCGGCGCGGCGATTACGATGCATCGGAGACCTATTTTCGCGAGTCGATTGCCATGAACCGCAAGCTGCTCGGGGACAAGCACCCGGAAATCGCCAACGGCCTGGAGAATCTTGCCTCGGCGCTGCAGGACAAGGGCGATCTTCAGCATGCCGAACAAACCTATCGTGAAGCGCTCGCCATGCAGCGCGAGCTGCTCGGCGAGGACAATCCCAAGGTCGGCGGCATTCTGCACAATCTCGCCTCCCTGCAGTACGACCGCGGCGACACGCGGGGTGCGCTCGCCACCGAGCGCGACGCGCTGGCGATCTACCGCAAGGCGTTTCCGAACGATCATCCGGCGGTGGCGCAATTGCTGAACGGCATCGGTTTCTGGCTGACCATGGCCGGTCAGTACCCGGAAGCCGACCGCGACATCCACGACGCGCTGGCGATGCGGCGCCGCCTGTTCGGCGAGCGCAATCCGAACGTGGCGTCGAGCCTGATCGCTTTGGCGATACTCGAGGTGCAGCAGCGCAAGTACCAGGAAGCTCTCGATTCGGCGCGCGGCGCGGCCGATATCTACACCGCCGCGCTATCCGCCACCCATTGGCGCACGGCGGTCGCCGACAGCACCCAGGGCGCCGCGCTCACCGGGCTCGGCCGCTATGCGGAGGCTGAGAAGCTGCTTACCCGCGGCCAGGGAATCCTGAGCAAGGGGAGCGGCGCGCCGCCGGCGTTCAGAACGCTCACGGACCACTACATGGACGTGCTGCACCAGCGCGAGCGCCAGGCCGGCCCGGGCGGGCCGCCGTCAACCTATTTGGAGACCGCGACCCCCAGCACCACGATATTGGCGCTGGCCGGCAGCGTCAGGCTCTTGACCGTTTTGGCGGTGTTCAGCGGGTAGCTGTAACCGTAGAGATACCACGGTCCGTTCTGGCTGCCACCGGAGACGGTCACCCGGTAGGCCATGGTCGAGGCAATCGCCTCGTCCGGATAATTCTTCGGCACACCCCAATCGCTGAAGCTCTGCGCGAAACTCGACGTGCTGCCGTCGCTGTAGGTCACGACCCAGGTGCCGGTGCGCGGTCCGAAGCTCGCGGCAGCGAGGACGTTCAACGTCGAGTAGTTGCCCGCCGGCAGCATGATGGTCGTATTCTTCACGGCATCCGCCGCGTTGGCCGGGCCGATCGCAAACGTGATGCCGTTCCAGGTGACGCTGCTGCCGAGCAGGGTGGATGAATAGGCGTTGCCGGAGCCGTCGAAGCCGCCCTTGGCGACCGGTGTGCCGTTG
Organism: Gammaproteobacteria bacterium; assembly: GCA_003137095.1. GTDB lineage: Bacteria > Pseudomonadota > Gammaproteobacteria > Steroidobacterales > Steroidobacteraceae > Bog-1198. The sequence goes on along the minus strand of PLET01000024.1, from coordinate 55,942 downwards.
GTGACCACGGCGTCTGTGTTGTAGGCCGGGGTGAGACTGACCGGCGTCAGCCCGTTGAGGCCCGTGCCGCCGGACACGTTGACAGCGAGCAGCTCGACATTCGCATTCTTGGGCAGGGTCAGGCTCTTGACCGTCTTGGCGCCGTTGAGCGCGAACGAGTAGCCGTACAGATACCAAGGGCCCGCCTGGGTGGCGCCCGAGGGCAGCACCCGGTACGCCATGGTCGCGGCGATCGACTCGCCTGTGAACTTCTGCGGCGCACCCCAGTCGCTCAGACTCTGTTGATAGGTGCTGGTGGTCCCATCCGTATAGGTCACGGTGAACACCTGGTTCAACTGGCTGCCGTAAATCCCCGTCCCGAGCAGGCTCAGGGTGGTGAACTGGCCCGCCGGCAGGGTGATGGTGGTGCTCGATGCCGCGCTTGGCGCGCTCGCGCTGCCGAGTTCGAAAGTCTGACCCGCCCAGCTCAGCGAGGTGCCGAGCAGATTCGACGAGTAGGAATAGCCGGAGCCGCCGAGCCCGCCATTGCCGGTGCCATTGTTCGCAATGCCATATAGATTGTCGGCGGCGGCGAGGTTCACATCAGTGACCTGGCCGGTGCCGGTACCGGTACCGGTGACCGTGAGCGCCACCGAGGTCGATGCCGTCACCGTTCCGGACGTCCCGGTGATGGTCAACTTCGCGCCGCCGGTCGGGGTGCTGGAACCGACCGTCACGGAGAGTGTGCTGCCGCTGGTCGAACTGGCCGGGCTGAAGGTCGCACTCGCGCCGGTGGGCAGGCCCGCGACGGTGAAACCGACCGACCCGGTGAAGCCGCCCGCCGGGGTGACGGTGATCGCATCGCTGCCGCTGCCGCCCTGAGCCACCGACAGAGTGGCGGACGTCGGCGCGAGACTGAATGACGGCGCCGGCGTGACCGCGGTGGTCGACGCCAAATCGGCGCTGCAGGATTCGAACGGACCGGCTGCCAGCGCCGGATTCACGTAGATGTAGTCGAAGCTGGTGTTCGACGTCGAAATAACGCCGTAGACATTGATCGACACGCCGTCGACCGTGCCGCCGCCGCTGATCGTGCCGTCCGTGTTCACGGTATAGGTGCCCGTGTACGGGTTGTTGGCCACCTGGAATGCGCCGGCATTGTTGAACGGATCCGTTCCCGAGATCGCGCCATTGAGATACGTCGCGAGGTTCGTGTCGCTGTAGCCGCCGAGCGGGCCGATGCAATTCCCGGCGAACGTGCCGTTGAGGCTGCTGCTCGTGAAATTCAATCCGGTGGTATAGGTCGCGTACTGGGGTTTCAAGGTGATGGTCGCGACGGCGGTCGGATCCACTTCGATGCCGGACGCCTCGCCGGTGCCTTCGAGGGCCACAGTGAACACGGACGCTGGCGCCGTGCCGACAGTCATCGTCAGCGTGAAGGTGCAATCCGCATTGGCGACGAAGCTTCCCGTGACGGCGCTGGGGCCCGCGGCGGCGCCGAAGATGTTGCTGCCGGAGAAGGTGCCGACGCCGTCGAACTGCACGGCGCCGACCAAGTACTTCGCCGCCGGGGGACTCGCGGTGGAGCCGCCGGAGACGAGCATGCCGTACCAGCCATGCAGATTCGCCGCCGTGACGGAACAGGTCTGTGCCTGCACGCGGGGGGCGGCAACCGACAGGAGCAGCATGGCACCCGTGATGAATAGGCCGCGAACCGATGTCGATTTCATTGCCGGACTGCTCCTAAAAAAACGCAAACGAGCGAACCGAAGGCGTAATGCAATCATATTAGAGCGCGGATCCAGCCCCGGGGCTGCTAGTTAACTTAATTGGGCATCATGGGCCCGAAGCGGCATCGCGCGTTTCGCACGCTGGGACCGCGGTCTCAGCGGTAATAAGCATATGACAAGAGCGCATTTCCGCCTGCCAGACGCGCGTGACAATCTGCCGTCTCCGATGACATCCATCGATTGATTGCAAACATCCAGCGCTGACCGGAGATATGACTGTGAGCGATGACAAAAGAATGACCCCTTCTGCGGCGATGCCACCGGCCGCGGCCCCGCCACCGGCCGCGGCCTTGGTGCGACGCATGCCCGGCAGCCTCAGATCGGGTCTCGCGGCGGCCCTGTTCTGCACCGCCGCGCTGGGGCAGGCGCAAACCGCCGCGCCGGTACCGGCCGCCGACGACACCCTCACCTGGCACGGCATCCGCCTCTACGGCACGGTCGACATCGGCCTGCAATTTGAGGAGCATGGCGCGCCGTTCAGCGATTTCTACACTCCCGGCAGCACGAACATCGTGCAAAAGGACAGCCGCGAGTCGATTCTCGGGGCGACCAGCTCCAATATGGGGCAGTCCAAAATCGGCCTGCGAGGCCTCGAGCCGCTGGCCGCGGATTGGTCCGGTGTGTTCGCACTGGAGACTTACTTCAATCCGCAATCGGGTCAGCTCAGCGATTCGCTGAAATCACTGACGGTGAACAATGGCCTCACCGCGGGCCAGCAAAGCACCAACAACGACGGCGCCAGCGCCGGTCAGTTGCTGCAAATCGCCTACGTGGGCGTCAGCTCGCCGGCATTCGGCACGCTGACCTTCGGCCGCCAGGTGCAGCTCGTGGCGGACGGCATCAACCTCTACGATCCGAACCTGGCCGCCCCGGCCTATTCGCTGCTCGGCGCGTCCGGAGCCTATGCGGGGGCCGGCACCACCGAGGATAAGCGTCTGGATTCGATCTTGAAATACGCCCTGAGCCCCGCCAATGCGCTGCATCTCCAGGCCTTGTTCAAATTCAACAACTCCAATGGGTCCGCCGGCGGCACGGCATTCCAGGCAGACGTCGGCACCAGGATTCAGGGCCTGTCGGTGGATGCCTATTATTCGAAGATCCATGATGCCGTGTCGGCGTCCGCGCTCAGCGCGGCACAGGTGGCCGGATTGGCCAAGCTCGGCGACTCGCCGGGCAACTCCGTCTCGGCCACGATCTCCGACAACACCACGGTCGCCCTCATGGCGTCGTACCAGGCAGACCCGCTCCCGGTGAAATTCTATGCAGGCTACGAACACATCCAGTATGCGAATCCGGCGACCGACGTGGCGGCGGGCACCAGCGGACTGGGCGGCTACATCCTGGCCTATGTGAACAACGCGGCCTACGCCAACGACAAGAAGCTCGATGTGTATTGGGCCGGCGTGCGCTACAGCGTGCTGCCCCGTCTCGACCTCATAGCGGCCTACTATGGCTATCGGCAGAATGCCTACGGCAGCGGCGCCGAAGCGGGCTGCTCCACCGCGGCCTACGCGGTCTGCAGCGGAACCTTCCAGGCGTATTCGCTCGATGCCGACTATCGATTCACGAAGCGCTTCGACGCCTATGCCGGCTTGATGTACAGCAGCGTGTCGAACGGCCTGGCCAACGGCTATCTGTACGACACGACCAACATCAATCCGACCATTGGCGTGCGCTACAGCTATTGATCCCGGGACCACTTTTGACCCAAGGGGGAAGAAAAAATCATGTTAAGACCGACGATCACATGACATAACGCTTGCTTATTCACGCGTCTGCGGTAGTTGAACGCGACAGCGCCGTGCTAATCTCGATTCATAATTCGTTGGTGAGCATTGCTTCACGAAACACGACCTGGATTATGAGAACCAGAAGATTGACGCAAGGGATCTTGCGCCGCCGATGAGCGATCAGCCCGCGAAGCCCGATACGGCGATGATGCGCCGGCTCGCGATGACTGTCGTGGCCGGTGCGGCATCGCTGCTGTGCGCTGCGGCCGTCCAGGCGGGTCAGCTGCTGGTGGCGGCAGCGAACTCGCAGGGCGATGCGATCTATGAGCTGACGCGCGCCACGAGCGGCACCGCCCTCGTGAGCGGCACCTTGAACCTCAACACCGATGCGGCCAAGCACGGCAGCTTTGATTCTTTGGTGTGGGTGGCGAACGGCGCCGGGAGCCTGGATTTAATCGTGGCCGACGCGAGCAAACAGCAGATCGTGCGCTACGCGGGTCCGAACTACGGCGCCTCGACGACGATTTACAGCTGGTCGGGGCTCGGCCATGGCCCGGCGCAGCCCGACGGCCTGTCGGTGGATGCCGCGGGCAACCTCTATGTCATCTCCTCGAGCTGCGGCTTCGACAGCGTACCCTCGCTGTGGGTGCTGCCGGTCAATCCGGCTGGCGGATATGGATCGCCGGTGCTCATCGACCACAGCTTCGGCGGATTGCTGACGCTCAAGCTCGCCGAGACCGTGGTCGCGGGCGGCACCACCAATTTGTGGAACACGGGTGACCTCCTGGTGCTGGTCGGGGATACTTTCGATGCGCGCGTGATCGTGTACTCGCATCAGGCGATTGCCGGCGTGCTCGCCAATCCGGCCAAACCCTTGAGCGGTCCGACTTCGACCGCGGTGCAGTGGTACCAATTCCTCGAGAACCTTGCTGTGCCGATGGGCATGGATGTGTGGCCGGCGGACGCAAGCCACGGCGTGAGTCTGTTGTTTCCCACCATCGACGGGCGGATTCTGCGCTTCGAAACCAGCAACTCCGGCTTCATCACGCCGTTTGCGGGCGGCTTGGGGCCGGGGCTGCACAAGCTCAAGGTCGGCAGCCTCGCCAATGCGCCCTATGCCTTCGTGGCGCAATCGCAGGGCAACGGCGGCCGGATACTGGAGTTCGGTGCACCGCCGGCGAGCGGCGCCAACGCGGTGATTGCCAGCATCTCCAAAGGCGTGGACAACCCCGTCGGACTCGCGTTGACCAGTTCGGCGGGATCCGGCCAGGCGGCTTCCTGCGTGGCGCCGAACACCTGCGATTTTCTCGGCGGACTGCTCACCCATCAGATCTCAGGCCCCGGCGCGGCGAACGTCGGCGGCGTGGTGCTCGAGCAAAGCTGCGTGGTGCCGACCGATCCGCGGGTGAGTTTCCTGAGCGGGGTGTGGACCTGCAATGGCAGCGAGACCCTCGATGTGGCGACGCTGTGCCCCGGCTACCCGCACACCATCATCCCGGGTTCGATGTGCGGCCACTCCGGACCCACGGGCGCCGGCTTTGCGGTGGTCAAGGCGACCGCCGATGGCATCGATCCGGTGGACAACAACAGCTTCATCAAGACCCAGGCGAGCATCGCCACGCTCCTGCCGGGGCCGTTGAACCTGACCTGCCCGCAGGTGCCGGTGCTCGCCTGGGCGCCGCGCCCGGATCTGGTCGGGATCGAGGGCACCATTCCGGAGGACGCGCTCTCGCCGTTCTTCGTCGACATGACCGGCTTCTGCGATGACGGCGGCTCGAATCTGCGCGGTCTGTCGATGTATGCGCTCGGCATGGGGCTGAACAAGTCCGCAAGCGGTTTGCCGGGGGGCCTGCCGGCCTACGTGACCGCCAAGTACACCAATTTGCAGGCCACGGTGGGTGCGGCGGCGATCAACGCCACGGTGGCCACCACGCTGCAATCCTGCATCAGCACCAGCGAGGCGGATTTCAACAGCGGAGTGGGCGGCGCCGTCAACGGCTTCTCCTGCGCGGCCTATCAAGCTGCCGTCTGCGATGCCTATGTGCGCGCCAACACCGGCGGCGCTTTCTCGAGCAATCTGCATCCCGCAGGCGGCAATCCGAATCCGGCGGGCGATATCGACGGGCGCCTCGCGAACCTGTACCTGACCATCAACACGCGCGTTGCCGGCAACGCGCCGAACACCACCTGGCCGGCGAACAACATTCCCGCCTGCGTGACCCTGACGGCGCCGGCCACCGCGACGGCGGGTGCCGCCGCGACCTTGAGCTGGGTGGCCAACGGCGTGCCTGCCGGCTCCCTGTGCGCGCTGTCGAGCTCGGACGGGCATTTCAACAACCTGCCGGTGGCGCCCACCGCCACGGCCTCCACCGGGATTCTGACCACCGGCACCCACACCTATGATCTGACCTGCCCCGGTCCCGGCGCGAGCGGCATGGCGATGGCGAGCATCGTGGTGGCCGCGGCCATCCACGTGGCCGTGCCGAATGTGGTCGGCGACACCCAGGCGGCGGCGGGTACGGCGCTCACCACGGCCGGACTCGTGGCCGGTACCGTGACCAACGCCTCGAGCGCGACCGTGGCGGCGGGTAAGGTGATCAGCGAGAACCCGGTCGCCGGCACCAGCGTGCTCGCCGGCTCGGCGGTGGCGTTGGTGATCTCCACCGGTCCGCCGCCGCCCACCGTGCCGAACGTGGTCGCCGCCACTCAGGCATCGGCGACGTCAACCATACAATCCGTCCCCGGCCTCAAGGTGGGATCCATCACGGCCATGATCTCGACCGCCGTGCCCCCGGTGCCCGTGGGCGAGGTCATCAGCCAGAGCCCCGCGGCCGGCAGCACCTTCACCGGCACGCTGGCCAATCCCACGCCCGTGAACCTGGTGTTCAGCGGCGTGATCGTGCCGAATGTGGCCGGCGAGTATGCGCTGCCGCTCAACAGTTCAGGCACGCCTGAGAGCCAGATCATCGGTGCCGGGTTGACCTTGGGCACCCTCAAGGTCGAGGCCAGCGGCACCGTGCCGAACAATTTCGTCATCGACGAGAATCCGCCGGCGGGCAGCATCGTGGCGGGCGGCGCCACGGTGAATCTGGACGTCTCGGATGGCCCGACGGCGGCGATTGCGTCGTTCACCACGACCACGCCCACCGTCACGGTGGGTAATGCCGCCCTCTTGAACTGGAGCGCCACCGGCAACCAATGTGAAATCACGGTGAATGGTGTCGCGGGGCCCACAACGGGAACGACCGGTGCGTCCTACGTCGTCCCCCTGACCCTGGCCGGCAGCAACAGCCTCGGCCTGAGCTGCACGGGCGGCGGAGTGACCGTGACTACTCCCGCCGCGCAGCAGGTTTCGGTCAACGTCGTGGTGCCGAATCCCGTCAACAATCCGAGCGCAACGCTGTTCTCCAACGGCGTCCTCTACGTCGCCAATGCGGGCAGCGGCCAGGTGCTCGCCTATGCGTATGGCGCCGCGGGCAGCAATGGCCAGTTCACGCAGCTGCCGCTGCAGACCTTGAGCGCCGGCCTCGCCCAGCCGCAGGCGCTGGCGGCGGATAATGCCGGCAACATCTATGTGGCCGACGCGGGCAATGGATCGGGTGCGACCGTGGCTGTGTTCAATTCGTCGGGTCAGCCCGTCGGGACGCCCTTCTCCATACCGGAATACCCGACCGGTATCGCGGTCGATTCGAACGGCAATGTGTATGTGGCGGTCGAAACGGAAGGCTCGGCGCAGATAATGGTCTATTCGAGCCCGCTGGGGGGGTCGTCTTCGGAGCTGGCGGCCTGGTCTGGCGACAGCGCCAATAGCTTTTGCGGTACAGGTGCGCTGGCGGTGTCGGCGGACGGCAACAATCTCCTCGCGGGCTTGAATTACGGGGGTGGGTGCGACAGCAATGCGGTGATCGCCTATCCCTTCTCCGAGCTTACGGACTCGGATGCAATGCTGACGCCGGCGCTGGCCCCCTTCCCGGTGCCGGCGGCGCCCTCCGGCATCTCGGTGGACACCAGCGTGGGATCACCGAACTTCGGCGATATCTTTGCGTCGTACAACAATTACTCCGATGAGTCGGTGCAGATCGGGGTGGCGCAATTCGATGCGTCCGGCAATCCCATTGATCTGCAGCTGACCGCCGGAACGGGTACGCAAAGCCTGCCGAATCCGGGGCAGCAGACGGCCAGCGCCGTCACGGTGGTGGATTACACGAGTGCGGGCATGCCCCCGGCGCCGGACACGCTGTACTTGTTCGTGGCGGACTCGCAGAGCAGCACGCTGAACGTCTACCAAGCCTCGGGAGCTCCTGCCCAGCCAGAGGCGAGCACCCCGTACAACGCGCTGTACTCCTACACGCTGGAGCCCACCGTGACCTTCACGGCGACGTTCGACGGCCAGCCGGTCAACCCGGAGACGACCTACAGCAGCGGCGACAACATCGTCTACAGCTGGACCACGATGGGCGTGCCGAGTGGCAATGTCAGCGGAACGAGTATCAACGGCGGATTGCCATGCGCGCTCACCGACAATGCCGAGACGTCTTTCGCTTATCAACCCACGTCCGGCTCCACGTCGATAATGGTTCCGCCGGTGTTCCCGTACACGGTCACCATCTCCTGCCAGTACGAAACCAGCGACGGCAGCTCGACCATCACGCTCACGCCGCAGGCCTCGGTCTCGATCAACGAAGGCGGGTAGCGGGCCGGCGGGCCCGTGCGTCAGTTCACAATAGCGGCTTTTGGACGCCCGCAGCCCCTCATACCCATCAGACCCCGGTGTACAATTGCCGCCGGGCAGCAAGGGTTATGTCACATGAGGGGGGCGGATGGATAATCGCGAGGCATGGCGGGGACGGTACAGGAGACTCACCGCCCGGATGCTGGCATGGGCCGGGGGTCTGACGTTTGCCGGCGTCAGCGTGGCCGGGGCCGATCTGCAGCCCTACGTGGGGCTGGATGTGGAACACGATTCGAACCTTTTCGACGCGTCACACTATCTGTCGATATTTCCGCCGGGACAAAATCCCACACCGGGCGACACCTTCTACACCTACCTCGCCGGCGTCAAAGGGACCTATCTCTGGAGCCTGCAGCAATTCACCGCCACCATCGAGGGCCGGAGGGTCGATTACGAGCATTTCACCGACTTGAACCACAACGAGTACCTGATGACCGGCAGCCTGGCATGGAAGATCGGCACCCCGCTCAGCGGCACGGTCGATTACCGCCAGGAGGCGTTCATCATTCCGTTCGCCAACCTCGCCATCACCAGTCTGGAGATCGAGAAGCAGCAGACCACCGGGGGGACCGCCCGCCTGGTGTTCGCGAATGACTGGGCCTTGAACGGCGGATTTTCCATCCTGGAACAGCAGTATCCGCAGCCGAATCTGCCCGACCTGGGTCTGCATCAGACCACCACGCTGATCGGACTGCGATACCTGGGTCTCGGCGCCCTGGTCTACGGCATCAGCGGCCAGCACCTCGACGGCCGGTTCAGCGGCAATCCCGCCGACGCCAACTACAACCAGAACACCTACCAGTTCGACATGATCTACAACGTCAGCGATTTGACGGCATTCAACGCCTCCTTGGGCGAGACCACGCGCAGTCAGGCGGGCACCGCCGGGTCGGTCCATGATCCGTCCGGCGCCTTCGGCTACCGGCGCAAGCTGACCGGCAAGACCAGCATCAATCTGCAGTATTCGCGGGTGATCAACAATTACGTCGTCGACGGCGGCTCCGAACTCGATTCCATCATCAGCGCCGACGTGACCTGGCAGGCGACGCCGAAGCTGGGTGTGGATCTGATGCTCGGCTTGACGCACAGCGATTATCAGCAGGAGACGGTGCCGGGTTTGTTGACGGCGGTGGGCGGCAATCGAACCGACCGCTACACCACGGCCGCTTTGAATCTCGATTGGGAGCCGCTGCGATGGCTGTCGGTCAAGCCGTTCGTGAAATACCTCGACCGCAGCTCGACCGTGGATCAATTCACGTTCAGCGGGCTGGGCGAGGGCGTCAAGGTGCTCGCCACCTTCCACTGAGACGGTGCACCCCCACTCTGACGGCGCGCCGAACGGGCGAGCGGCACGCGGTTCACGCGCTCCAGGGACGTGGTTCGAGCGGCGCGAACGAGGTGGTCATCCGGTAGGTGTCGCTCCTTTGCGCGGCCCGTTGAATGGCCAGCACGATCTCATTGTTGTGCAGGCAGTAATCCGCCGGCAGCGCGGAGCGGCGGTGCTCGCGCAGGGCGATGGCCATTTCCGCCGGTCCGCGGCAGAATTCCATCCGATTGGTGGCCTTGCGCGGCAGCGGCAGGGCATCCGGCATTGCGGCAAGCCGAACCTTCTGCCGCCACGGCGAGATGATCATCTTGCGGCGGATGTTGAACATGCGCCTGATGAAGACCGGCGCCTTGTAATCCAGCGCGAATTGCACCTGCAGGATTCCACGATCGCCGAACAGCCGTAAATGCTGGTCCGCCGGCGCGATGTTGCTGCAGGTCAGGCGCGCCACCGCACCCGATACGAAGCGGATGCTCGCCACCGAGAAATCCGGCCCGGCGCCCGCCAGCGGAACATCCGTGCGCTTGTCGGGATACAGGCAGGAGGAGAACGCCGTGACGGACAATGCGGGCCCGAAAAACGCCGTGAGCCAGTTGACGTAATAGCCGGCGTGCTCCACGGTGCAGCCTGCCTCGAATTCGTGCTCGTACGGCCACTGACGGCCGGATTTGCTGTACCACTTGCGATACGGCATGAGATGCATGAAGCCGTAGTCCATCTCCGCGTAGGCGAGTTTGACCGGCCCGACGCGCTGCTCGCGCAGGGCTTTCCACAGCGATTGGGCGGTCTCGCCGAGAATACTGCAGGGCGCCGAGGCGATCTGAAGTCCCTTGGATTCGGCGAGCTCGACGAGCGCCTGCGCGTCGCTCATCTGCATGGCGAGCGGCATTTCACTGTACACGTGCTTGCCCGCCTCGAGGCAGGCCTTGGAGACCTCGTAATGGCTGGCGGGATCGGTCAGATTCAGAACCAGTTCGATGCCCGGATCTGCCAGCACCTCCTCCAGCGAGGCTCTGAGGCAGCTGAGGCCGTGACAGGCGACGAAGGCCGCGGCGCGGCCGGCGTCCCGATCGGTGGCGGCGACCAACTCGAGTGCCTTGTACAGGGGCAGGGACTGCATGTAGTAGTCCGCCACATATCCGCAACCGACGATGGCCACGCGCATCTCGTCAACTCCCTTGGTCTAGGTTCTTCCGCCGCCCCTGAACCAGTCGGCCGCGCTCTGCAAGCCGGCATCGAGGGGCATCCATTGCATGCCGAGAACCGTCTGCGCCTTCGCGACGTCGAGAATGATTTCGTGGGCGCACAATTTGAGCAGCCACGGCCGGATCGGCGGCGGCAACGCGGCGCTGCGCGCGCCTGCCAGCCGCGCGCCGATTTCCAGCAATTTGCACGCCGGGGCGACGATTCTGAGCTCCACGGCGAGTCGCCGCGCCGATATCCGCCGTAGCGGCACGGCGCGAAGCGCGCGGGCATACCGCTGAAAATACTCATTCCAGGTGGGCGGCGAGGGCATCGCGACGTTGAATGCCTGGCCCGCGGCCGGGGTGCGCAAGGCCAGCAGAACGGAGCGCGCGACATCGTCGACGTGAACGAGATTGCAGTAACCATCGCCGCGGGCGCCGAGGTCTCCGAGCCGGTGCGCCATCAGAAGTCGCGCGATGCGATCGCTCCACCAGGGGCTCTGCGGACCGTAGACGATGCCGGGCCGCAGGATCACGGCGGCCGGATAGGCGAGGGCGCGCACGTCGGCCGCGGCCTTGGCCTTGGAATATTCATCCAGATCCCCAAGCAGCGGCGCGGTCTCATCCACGCGGCCGACGGCGGATCCGTAGGCGGCCATGCTGCCGAGATGCACGATGCGAGGCGGCTGGTTCAGGCGCGAAGCCGCACCGAACACGGCATCCGCGTTCCTGCGGATGGTGTCCCCGTCGCCCGCCACGCAATTGACGATGCCGTCGATTCCTGAGAATGCCGCACCGAGGGAGGCCTCATCCGTGGCATCCACGACCACGGCATCGGCAGCGCCGCCCGTGCGGCGGCTCGCGGCCACCGCAGCCGCCCAATCGGATGCGCTGAGCGCTGCGACCACGCGGCGGCCGATGAATCCGGCCGCGCCCAAGACCAGAATGCGCTGTCGGGTGCTGATGGCTAGGCCCGTCCTTCCTTCAGATCATTCGCAAGCCGCAGCGCCAGGGCGATGAGGGTCAACGTCGGGTTCGCCTGGCTCGACGTCGGGAAGGTCGCCGCGCCGGCAAGGAACAGATTGTCGATGCCGTGCACGCGGCATCGGGCGTTCACCACGCTGCTGCGCGGGTCGGTGCCCATGCGTGCGGTGCCGAGGTGATGACCGCCGTAAGCGCCGTACCGGGTCATCTCCATCTCGAGCTGCGACGCGTCGTAATCCAGCCGCCCCACCTTGGTTTCGTTGATATCCCCGCTCAACAGCGCAATCGCGCGGCTCACGGTGTCCACGTCGCCGGACGTATAGCGCCAATCCACCTTCAGGCGCGGCATGCCGAGCGCGTCGCGATCGCCGGTCAGGGATACACGGCTCTGAGGGTTCGGCTGCTGTTCGGAGTGAAAATCCAGGCTGAACAGATTCGCCTTGGATTTGATGATGATGGAGGGAAATTTGCGCGCGGCGAGCGCACGCTGCGTGAACATGTGCCAGGCGAATGCGGCGGCGTCCAGCGGGCCCGAGGCGACGTTGCCCATGTGCCGGAACCAGGTCTGCAGGTCCGCACTCTCGCCGCCGTGCAGGCGCTTGCCGTATTCGTAGGGGATGATCAGCTTGGCGAGAAACAGCAGCGACAGGATTGCATTGCGATGCGCCGGGTCGGTGATGCGCGGATGATGCAGCCGCACGATGAAATTGCCGATCCCGGATGCGCGCTGCACCTCCGGCCGCAGCGCGAGGCGGCGCCGCACATAGATGCCGTCGTCCGTCATGTCATAGCCGTGCCAGACGTCATCGAGCGGCCGGTCGATCTTGAGCGCACCGACGGTGCCCGCAATGTGGCACATGTAGTACCGGCCGAGCACATCGTGCGGGTTGCCGATGCCCTGGGCGTGCACGTCGCGGTTGGCGAGCAGCAGCCGCGCATTCTCCAGGCCGCCCGCGGCCAGCACGTAGCGCGACGCGCGCACCGACAGGCTCCGTCCCTTGAGCGAACGGACGCTGAGTGAATCGAGATGCGTGCCCGCCGCGTTCAGGTGCAGACCCGTCACGTTGGCGTGCAGAACGACCCGGATATTCGAGGCCGCCCGCAGCTTGTGACCATAGCGCGTGCCGAAATCCGTGGGGCAGCTGAAACGCTCGAGGGTGTTGCTGGTGTAGTGTGCGGGGGACCAGCCGGCGATCATCGGCCGCGAGGGCCGGTCGAATGCCTCCTCGGCCGTATACGCGAACGCCCCCGCTTCGACCAGCCTGTTGGCCTTCGGGTAGAACGGGGACAGCTCCTCGATCCCGAACGGCCAGCCGCTGTGCGGCACATAGTCGCGGGCCTCGAAGTCGATGGGGTCGAACGGCATGCAGCGGCCGCCCCAGATGGTGGTGGTTCCGCCGAAGCGGCGCTGGCGGTAGCGATCCGGCGGGCTGTGCAGCTGCTCGTTCTGCACCGTTCCCTGGTAAAGCGCCTGGGCGTCAGGCTCGGCGCCCAGACCCCCGGACTCCAGCAGCAGCACGTCGATCCCGGAATCGATGAGCTCGAGCGCCATGGCGATGCCGGCGGCGCCGGCGCCGACGATGCATACATCGGACTGCAGCACGTGTCCGTCGGAGAAATCGGTGACGTCCAGGATCATGCGTGGATTATGTCAGAGCGGCGGCCGGGGCGACCTTGACCTGGTTCGCGTTACGGTTTTGCGGTCTGCGCACCCGCTGCCGGCGTGGTGGAGTCGCGCTCCCGCAGGGCGAGAAAGATGATGCCGGCGAGGTTGCATGTCTCGCCCGTCAGCACGCCGCACAGGGCACCGGTGACACCCATCCGAAGCATGGCCAGATAGCTCACCAGCAGCGATATCAGTGCGCTGGCGGCCGTCAGGCTGGACAGGGCCCGCAGCCGGCCGCGGGCGACGACGAAATTCACCATCTGGTCGCGGAACACGACCACGATGAAAACCGCCGACCAAAGAATGAGCAGCACGTCGCGCTGCGCGAAACTCTTCTTGAGGACGACCGTGAATATCCAGTCGCGCAGCAGCCAGACCACGAAGAAGTAGCACAGGGAAAACAGCGCCAGGGCCGAGGAGAACAGCACCATCCGGCGCAGCACCTTGGTGGGGCTGTGCTTCTGCAGCCAGCCCGAGGCGGTCGGCAGTATCATGGTGCCGATGCCCGTCGAGACCAGATTGACGGGCATCATCAGCAGCCGGGTGGCCGCAATGGCCGCGACGGCCGCGACGTCGAGCGTTCCGGCCACCAGGTAATTGTATCCCTGGCTGAAGGCCCAGTGGGTCGCCGCGCCGGCGAGCGACCAGCCGCCGACATGCGCAATGGCGCGGAACACTCCGGGTGCGCCCTGCGGATTCCACGCCTCGTGGCGCCACAGCACCCGGGAGGAAATGGTGCCGGCGACGAGTGCCGCGAGGGCGAGTCCGAGCACCGCGGTTGCCGCAGGCCAGGGCGAGAGGGTGGCGAGCATCACGCCGGCGCACAGCATCACGACGTACAGAGAATCGGACTTGAGCACGTCGAACGGCCGCCGGTAGGCGAGCAGCACGAGACGGAAGAACTCGCGGTACAGCGTGCACAGCGACGCCGCGATCGCGGCGAGCACCACCAGAATCATACGGCCCGTCAGCAGCCCGCTGCCCCAGAGCACCGCGGCGGCGAGAATCAGGGTAACCGCCAGAATGGGCAGGATGCGGCGCTGCTCCCGATACAGGCCGCCGATCAGATCGGAGCGTCCGGCGCGGTCCGCCTGCGACATGCGGCTGACCATCGGCGGCTGGATGTAGGCCCCCTGCATCAGGGTGATCAATGCCAGTGCGTTCGTCACCAGCACGTAGCTGCCGTATTCGACGTCGTTGGTGCGCCGGATGAGCACCAGGCCGACGAACAGATTGGCGGCCGACAGCAGGCCCTGCATGATGATGGCGCTGCTGAACAGGCGGACGAACGCCGCGCCACGGCCCAAACCGGGCCCCACTAGGACTTCTCGCGATCGGTGCGGACCCATTCGCCGGCTTTGCCGCGGCGGAGCATCAGCATGATTTTCCAGATCAGGAACCCCGGAGCCCGCCCCAGGTCGAGCAGCCCCTGCGCACCGACCCCGCTGAGCTGCCAGCCGCGCATCACGTACAGCACCAAGCTCGCGGTGCAAGCGAGCGCGATCCACAGCCAGTACTGCAGGGAGTGGTTCCAGTGCGCGGCCAGAGCCGCCGCCAGCACGAACAGCACGACGTTGAGCGCCACATACGACAGCGGCAGCACCAGCAGGTCGAGCGCCAGATCGAGGCAGATTCGGGAGCGCTGGCGTACCGCCGCCGCCAGCAGCGGCAGGCTCTTGGATCGGATCAGCTGAAAGCGGCCGTCCTCCCATCGCTGGCGCTGCTTTCCGGCGGCCTGCTCGCCGGAGACCATGTCCGCATCCGAGTGCGCCTCGTCCGCATATTCGACGCGGCAGCCGGCCAATCCGAGGTCGATGCCGTATTCCAGATCCTCGGTGAGCGAAAACGCCCGGTACGGCACGCGCAGCAGCATCTGATGGGTGAGGCACCAGCCGTTGCCGCGGATGCCGCACGACACGCGCAGCCGCTCGCGCGCGCGCGAGCGCACGATATGGACGGCCGCCTTGGCGATGGTGATCAGGCGCGTGCGCCACGAGGTCATGGGATTGAGCACGCCGTAATGCGCCTGCACGGCCTGCGCACCCTTCTCGATGCGTGCGGCGAAGGCCTCCAGCAGATTCGCGGACACCTCGGCATCCGCATCGATGACGACGACCGCGTCGGACCAGCCCTTTTCGCGGCTCTTGCGGAACGCGAAGTCGAGCGCGTAGCCCTTGCCGCGCTGCTCGAGGTTGAAGCGCTCGATCACCTCGGCGCCGGCGGCGCGCGCCACCGCGGCCGTGGCGTCGGTGCAATTGTCGGCGACCACCATCACATTGAACCGGTCGGCGGGCCAGTCGACACGGCGGGCGCTGGTCACGGAACGCTGGATGATCGACACCTCGTTGTGCGCCGG
Organism: Gammaproteobacteria bacterium; assembly: GCA_003137095.1. GTDB lineage: Bacteria > Pseudomonadota > Gammaproteobacteria > Steroidobacterales > Steroidobacteraceae > Bog-1198. The sequence goes on along the minus strand of PLET01000024.1, from coordinate 40,194 downwards.
AATGATCACATCGAAGCGCAGGCTGCGCGAGGATCCCGCCGGTGGCCTGAGCTTCGCGGACAGCAGCGTCGCCAGCAGCAGATAGGCGCAGGCGCCCACGGCGGGCACAGCCAACACCACGAGGATCGCGATCCAGGCTGCGGTCATCGGATGCTACGCATATTCGCTGTAACGCCAGCCCCAGAAGATGGACAGCTTGCCGAGATTGGCGGAGGCCTTGACCAGCCACTTCGCCGCATGCTGGCGGCCGAGCGGCCAGGACAGCGCGGCGAGCGACAAGGCCACGGCGAGCTGCGCCAGTGCGCGTGCAATCAGACTCAGGCGTCCGCTGGCGCTGATCGGGCCGTAACGGCCGGACACCGTCTTGCGGGCGAACTCCTGTCCACCGCTCACCGCACGCTGCAGCAGCCAGCGCAGCGACAACCGGGCCGGCTCGACCGGCTCGATCACCACGGCCTCGTCGCACCACACGATGCGCGCCCCCTTGTGCACCAGGCGGATCAGCAGATCGGCGTCCTCGCCCGTCGTCAGCCCGTAGCCGACGTCGAACGGCCCCGGCTCGGCGCGCAGCCGCTCGCCGCGCAGCAGCACGTTGCCAAAGCGCATCCGGTTCAAGGGCACGACCTCGCCGGTCGACAGGCGCGGGAAATCGTAGAAGCGGCCGCGGCGGATCCAGGCGGGCGCATCGCCCGGCACCTCCGGCACCACCGGACCGAGCACACCGTCCGCGCCGTGCGCCGCGGCGGCCTCGGCCAGCTGCCGCAGCCACGGCGGCGGCGCGCGTTCGTCGTCATCGATGAAGGCGATCCACTCGCCGCTGCACAGCTCCACCGTGCGGTTGCGCGTCAGGGCGATGTTGCGCTCCGGCTGAATCGCATAATGAATGGGGAAGGATGTGCCCGCTTCCAGCCTGGACTGCACGACGGCGCGTGCACTGCCGGCGGCATCATTGTCGACCACGATGACTTCCGCGGGCCGGCATTGCTGCTGAAGGAGGTCGTCGAGCAGTGAACGAAGCCGTTCGGGCCGACGGTAGGTCGCGATGCAAATGCTGAATTGCATGAGCGATCGGCGCTCGTTATTCAAAAATAACTGATCACGGCGCCGAGGATCTGCGCGCGCGTGGTCGCCAGTCTTCGCAGCATTTCCTTGGTGTCCTTGTAGGAGGTCTTCTCCGCGCGGGTGACAACCAGAACCCGGCCGGTGAGGGTGGCCACGGCCAGCGCGTCGGCGTATTGCGTGACCGGCGGCGTGTCGATGACCACGAACTCGTTGTTGTTGCGCCAATCCGTCAACAACCGCTCGAAGCGTCCGCTCGACAGCAATTCCAGGGGATTGGTGGGCACGATGCCCGCGGTCAGCAGCGACATCTGCGGAAAGCCGTCGACCCGGTACTGATGGGGTCTTTCGCCGCGCATCAACGCATCGCCGAGACCGCGTTCATTGCCGGCCGGAAACAGGATGTGTTGTTGCGGGCGCCGCAGGTCCGCATCGACCAGGATGGTGCGGCGGCCGAGCTGCGCAAATGCGATCGCGAGCTCGGCCGACAGCTGCGAGCGGCCCTCGCCGCTCGAGGGGCTGACCAGACAGATGACGTTGGCGCGGCCCGCCTCATTGCGCAGCAGCAGCTCGGTGCGCAGGGCGCGGATCGCCTCGTCGCGCGAATTGTAGGAATCGCGCGCCAGCAGCAGCTGCGGACCCGGTCGGACCGAGTCCCCCAAGGGCACCACGAATTGGCTCTTCTGGTTCTCCGACAGCCGGCGGATCGCGGACTCCACCAGACCGGCCTTGTCGTCGGAATTCGAGTTCTTCAACCAGGCGCGGGTGGCCTCGACATCCTCCTGCGTGACGAATCCGAGCTCGAGCGCGCTTTCGGCGAACGACATCGTGGAATTGCGCATGGACTCGGCGATGGTCTCGAGCGCCGCCGGCGAGAGGCGGCATTGCGAGACCAGCGCCGCCCGCAATTCGGTGTCGTTGTGTTGAACTTCCTTATTCATGGCTTCGGCGTTCACACGGCACCCGACAGCGACGGGATCTCACTGAGCTCGACCAGAACCGGAATGGCGAAGGCGCGCTCCAGATCGTCGGCGCAGCGCACGCGCCGCTGGAAGAACAGCTCATAGAGCGTGGGCAGCACGAGCCCGAGGCCTAGACCGCCGACGATGCTCATCAGGAAGATGGCGACCTTGTTGGGTTTGGCGGCCTTGAGCGGGGGCACCGCGCGACTGACGAAGGTGACGTTGGTGGTGTGGCCGCCGGCGGCAAACATGATCTCGTCGTAGCCGTCCAATGCACGCTTGTACACCGATTGCGCCGATTCGAGCTCCACGACGTACTTGGCGCCTTCATCCTGCAGACGACGCATGTTCAGCACCTTCTGGCGCTGCTCCTCGACCGCACCCTTCAGCTTGGCCTCGAGCTGACGCAGCGAACTCAAGTCCGAGTTGGCGCTGGAGGCATAGCTCTGCATTTCGATGGCGAGGGATTTTCTGGTCGCCGCGATCTGTGATTTCAGTTCGATGACCTTCGGGTGCTGCGGCCCGAGGGTGGTGCTCAATTGAGCCAGCTGCGATTCGAGCGAGGCCAGATTCGCCTTCAGGGTGTTGACCGTGCCGGAGGACATGTAGCCGTTGTTGACCGACTGGTCCGCCACCGCCTTGACCTCCGCGGCGCGACGCTGACTCTGGGTGTCCTGGTAGCGCTGCTCCATGGTGGCGAGCAGCGCCGCTTCGACATCGTTCTGATTGCTGTTTTGCGCCGTGAAATCCGTGGTGACGCCCGTACGCTGGCGGAACGCGGTGACCTGTTCCTGGGCGGCGCTCACCTTGGCCTTGAGTTCAGCCAGCTCCTGCGAGTAGCGCATCGCCCGTTCGGTGGCCGGCCCGGATTGGCGGCGCAGCTCCTGATCGGCATAGATTTCCGACACCGTATTGGCGATTTGCGCGGCCTTGACCGGATCGCGCGCCGACGCGGTCACGTTGAGCAACTGGCTGCCGAGCGCACCTTGCTCGATGACCAGGTTGTCGGCCAAGCCATCCTTGACATAATCCGGCAACGCATTGGGTTCGCCGTTGAAGCCGGCCAGATAGTCCTTGTCCTGGGTGAGCTTCAACTTCTGGATGACCGGCATCAGCACTTCGGAGCTCTTCATGAGCTGCACGCGGGTCGACATGTAATTGGCGAGCAGCGCATCGTTGGTGTCCCGGCCCGCCAGCGGATTGGTGATCTCGGTGTTGACCATCAACGTGGCGGTGGCCGTATAGGTCTTGTGCAGCAGGAACTTCACCGCGAGCGCGGTCGGCAGCACCACGGCCAGCATGATGATCAGGGTGAGCCGGCGATGCGCCCAGACCATGGCATAGATCTGCTGCAAGGACAGCCCCAGGGGCTCTTCACGCTGCGGTGCGGATTCGTATTCCACCGATTCGGTCGGGACCGCCACCGACAGGACCGGCAAATTGCGTTGATATCTCAAAAGATGCTCTCTTTGACGCGAATCACATCGTTCGGCTGGACCAGATCCGACAGCTTGGACTTCACGACGTGCTCCACGCCGTTGGGATCCTTGCGTTTGACTTCAAATCGATTGCGGCTGCCGCGCACCGTCACGCCGCCCGCCCGGGCAATGGCCTGCACGATGGTCATGCCGGGCTCGATGCGGTACATGTTCGGCTGGGCCACCTCGCCGAAAATATAGAATTGCGGGGCCCGCGGCACGAATATCGAATCGCCGCCCTGCAGCGATTGGGTGGGCATGGCGCTGGTGCCGTCGCCCAAGCCCTTCAGACTGATCGGGTACCGGTTGATCTTGCCGTCCGCATCCGGCCGTAGCAAAAAAACAACATCCGAACTGGTCTCTCGGGCGCCACCCGCCAGGGCCAGCAGGTCGAAGATGGTGGTATTCGAATCAATCGGATAACGCCCCGGCGTACCCACTTCGCCCAACACCGAGACCTTTTGGTTGCGGGATTGCGTGATGGTGATGGTGACGTGCGGGTCGATCAGGTATTTACCGTCGGCCAGCGCCTTTTCGGTGGCCCGCGCGGCAGCCGCCGGCGTCAGCCCATTGACCTGGACATTACCCACCAGCGGCACCGCGATGGTGCCATCCTCGGCCACATCCAGCGTCGAGGTCATGTCCGGCTGCCCGAACACCTGCAGCGACACGCTGTCGCCGGGACCCAACTGCGGCAAGCGGCGCACAGCCGCGGCGGGCTGCTGGGCATCGGCCGGCTTGGCGGCCGCGGCGGGCAGTGGCTGCTGCGCCGCAGCCACTGCCTGATGGCCCTGTGTCAACGAGGCAAGCGCCAATACCATCATGCAGCAGCTGGGCAGCCAGTTCGATCGCCGGAACAACACGCTCCTATCCTCCGTAGTCATTGATTCCATTGTGCCCGCTCCGCGTTTAACCAAGCGAGACCCACTCGACATAGTACTATCTCAGTCCCCCGGATTTGGCCAATTTTAATATTGGGGCCGGCCGTGCTCACGGCAAAATTTCCGGCGAGGGGATGGGAATGATGAATCGGCAGCCCCAATCGCGCACATGCGCCATCTGCTCGGTGATCTCGGCGCGCAAATTCCACGGCAGGATGAAGATATAGTCCGGTTTGGTGACGCGGATCCGGGCCGGATCGTGGATGGGAATATGCGTCCCGGGCGTGAACTTGCCCTGCTTGTAGGGATTGCGATCCACGGTGTAGTCGAGAAAATCCGTGCGAATGCCGCAGTAATTGAGCAGCGTATTGCCCTTGCCCGGAGCGCCATAGCCGACGATCTGATTGCCCGCCCGCTTCAAGTCGATGAGAAAGGCCAGGATGTTGCGCTTGGTCTGCCTGACCTGTTCGTCGAACCGGCGGTAGGTGTCGATTCTGTCGAAGCCCAGTGCCAGCTCGCGCGCGAGCAGTTCGCCGACCCGCGCGCCCCGCGGCTTGGAGGCATCCTCGGCGTGCCGCGCATAAATCCTGATCGAGCCGCCGTGGGTCGGCAGTTCCTCCACGTCGAACAGCACCAAGCCGTGCGCGGTGAACACCTTGTCGGCCGTCATGAGGGAGAAGTAGCTGAAGTGCTCGTGGTAAATGGTGTCGAATTGATTGTGCTCCATGAGCCGCAGCAGATGCGGAAATTCCATGGTGATGACCCCGTCCGGCTTGAGCAGGATCTTCATGCCGGCGACGAAATCGTTCAAATCCGGCACATGCGCCAGAACGTTGTTGCCGAGCACCAGGTCGGCGCGGCCGTATTGCGCGACGATGCGGGTCGCGTTGCTGCGTCCGTGGAAGGACACATCGCAACGGACGCCGCGCTCGCGCGCCACCTTGGCGATGTTGGCCGCCGGCTCGATGCCGAGCACCGGGACGCCGCCGCCGGTGAAGTGCTGCAACAGATAGCCGTCGTTGCTGGCGATCTCCACCACCAGGCTGTGCGCGCCGATCCGGAACCGCTCGCACATCGCCGCGGCATAGCGCCGCGCATGCTCTACCCAGCTGTCGGCGTAGGACGAGAAGTAGGCGTACTCGCTGAAGATCTCCGCCGGCGCGGCGAACTCCTCTAGCTGCACCAGGAAACACGCATGACAGACCCGGGCGTGCAGCGGAAAGAACGGTTCCATCGCGTTCAGCCGCTGCGGTTCGACCAGGGTATTGCAGAACGGCGACATGCCAAGATCGACGAACGTGGTCGCGATCCGCGTGCCGCAGAATCGGCAGGCCGGCGCGGCCTGCGGTGTTTCGAGCCTGACATTCATTTTGCCAACCAGTTCTCAGTGCCGGAATACCGAATATGTAAAGTATAAGAGGCCGTGAATGAAAGGGAATCCATTGGGGCAATTTATGGTCAATAATAGAACTCCGGTGGCGCCGCTCGGATCGATTTCGCATCAACATCCCTCGGCGATGGCCGGGTCCCGGTGTATCGGAGCCAAGATGTTGATCTCGGTCACATTATCGAGAAATGCCCGGTATTCGAACCTCGCGTGCGTCGTGAAATCTAGTAAGGTACAAACAGATCAAGTTCATCGTGCAAAAGGACAACAAATCCATGCAGACGGCTACTTCAGACTCCGCGATCCGCAAGATCCAGGGGGCATTTACGGGCGGCCATGACGCATTCCGCATCCGTCAGGTGCTCCAGAATCACGGACGCCTCAGCACCAGCGCATTCGAGCTGGCGGAGGACGCCGATCTGTACGAAGCGGGCATGAGCTCGCTCGCCAGCGTCAACGTCATGCTCGCGCTCGAGGGCGAATTCAACATCGAGTTTCCCGATCAGATGCTCAACCGATCGGTGTTTTCGAGCATCGCAGCGATCGGCGCTGCCGTGAAGCAGTTAAATGGCGCCTGATGGAGCAGCGTCCGGTCGACGCCGTGAACTGCCGTCGGAGCCCCCGGGCAATGCGAGTGGCTCCATGGAAATACTCGAGGCAATACGCACCGTCGTAGCCGGCATCGCCGCGCAGCACGCGGCCGACGTGGACGAGGCGGCGCGTTTTCCGCATGAGACCTTCGCGGCGCTGAAGGCGGCGCGGGCGCTGTCCGCCGCGGTACCGCGTGATCTGGGCGGCCAGGGTTGCGGCATGCGCGAGCTGGCGGCGCAGTGCTCCGCGCTGGCGCAGGTCTGCAGCGCGAGCGGCATGATTCTCGCCATGCATCACATTCAGGTGGCCTGCATGGCACGCCACGGCCTGGAATCGGCGTTCTTCCGCGATTATCTACAGCGGCTGGCGCAGGATCAGCTGCTGATCGCGTCGGTGACCTCCGAGGTGGGCACCTTCGGGGATACACGCTCGAGCATCTGCGCGGTGGAGCGCAAGGGCGCGCGTTTCGAGCTCAACAAGGACGCCACTACGATCTCCTACGGTGCGTCGGCGGATGCGCTGCTGGTCACCTGCCGGCGGGCCGCCGACTCAGCCGCGAGCGACCAGGTGCTCGTGCTGCTGCAAAAGGGCGACTACACCCTGGAACAAACCACCAACTGGAACACGCTCGGCATGCGCGGCACCTGCAGTCCGGGATTCAACGTGCGCTCGAGCGGGCCCGTCGAACAAATCCTGCCGGGTTCGTACGCCGACTCTTCGGCGCAGACCATGGTGCCTTACTCGCACATTCTGTGGGCATCGCTGTGGCAGGGCATTGCCGGTGGGGCGGTGGCCCGGGCGGCGAGCCAGGTGCGCAGCGAGGCGCGCAAGAAGCCGGGGACCGTGCCGCCCTCGGCTGCGAATCTGGCGAAGGTGATGGCTCAGCTGCAGGCGGTGCGCCACAACTGGCAGGCAGTGGCCGAGGAATTCGACGCGCTGCAGGTATCCGAGAACGCCATGCAGGAGCTGCTCGGTCTCGGCTGGGCCCTGAAGCTCAACAACCTCAAGATGAGCGTTTCCGATAGCGTGGTGCAAATCGTGCACCAGGCACTGCAGATCACCGGCATTCTCGGCTATAAAAATGATTCCCCGGTGAGCGTTGGCCGCCATTACCGGGATGTACTGTCCGCGTCGCTCATGGTATCCAACGAGCGCATCGCCGCCAAGAGTGCGGCAATGCTGATGGTCTTCAAAGCCGATCAGGCGGCCGTTTAGGGAGATACGATGAACGCCCGTGCTGATGCTGCGGCAGGTTCAGAAGCCGCTGATTTCTATAACGATCTGGTCAAGCACCGGCTCATCATCCCGGGCGGCGTACAGGGCGCCTTCGGCCGCGGAGCCGAATTCGAGAAGGTGCTGGAGGCCTTCAACGCGCTGGTGTCGCGCATCTCCGCCGGTGACGGCGCGGAGTTTTGCACCTTTCCCCCGGTCATCGACCGGCGCATCATCGAACGCGTCGATTACATGGATAATTTTCCGGATCTGTGCGGCGCGGTGTGCAGCTTCTTCGGCAACGAACGCGAGGCGCGGGCGCTGTCGGAGAAGATTCATGCGGGCGAACCCTGGGGCGGCGCGCTCGGCATGACGCAGGTGGTGCTCAACCCGGCGGCCTGTTATCCGCTGTACCCGACGTTGACCGGCACCCAGGCTCAAGGCGGCCGGCTCGTCACCATGCTCAACTGGGTGTTCCGGCACGAACCCTCGCCGCAGCCGACCCGCATGCAGTCCTTCCGGGTGCGCGAATTCGTGCGCGTCGGCAACCAGGACGATGTGATCGCATGGCGCGACATGTGGCTGGGGCGCGGCGTCGATCTGCTGCGCTCGCTCGGCCTCGCCGCGCAGCCCGATGTGGCCTCCGACCCGTTCTTCGGACGCGCCGGCAAGATGCTCGCGGGCAATCAATTGGAGCAGAAGCTCAAGTACGAAGTGCTGGTGCCGGTCAACACCGGCGACAAACCCACCGCGGTATGCTCCTTCAATTTTCACCAGCAGCACTTCGGTTCGACGTTCGGCATCCTCACGCCGGACGGACAGGCCGCCTACACGGCGTGTCTCGGTTTCGGGCTGGAACGCGTGGTCATGGCGCTGTTCAAAGCTCACGGGTTCAAAACCGCCCTCTGGCCGGACGCCGTAAGACAACGACTCTGGCCCTGAACATGGCCACCCCGGTGCGCCGCGCGGCGGCATTGTCCGGCCTCGAGCCCGCAGATTACCGGCGCCACGAGCTGCACGCGCCCGAGCGCATCTGGGTCGAGAAGAACTGCTACATCGATGTGTGGATAGAGCTCATCCACGCGCTCGGACTCGAGCCGCTGGCGATGCTGCCGTTCACGGTCGCGATCGATTTCGAGGGCGATCAGTGGACCTTCTTCAAGCCGCCGCACGAGGATCTACGCTCCTTGTACGGCGTGGATGTTCAGGAAATGTATGTCTGGCGCCCGCTGATCGATCATGCGCTCGAGCACCTCGCGGCGGGCAAGTTCATCAGCACCGAGGCGGACGCTTTTTGGCTGCCCGACACGGCCGGTACGGATTATCGGCGCCAGCACACCAAGACCACCATCATTCTCGGCGAGATTGACGCGGATGCGCAGCGGCTGTGCTATTTCCACAATGCCAGCTATCATTTCCTCGAGGGTGAGGACTTCGTGAAGCTGTTTCGCCTCGATGCCGCGCCGGATCCGGCCTACATGCCGCTGTTTGCGGAGCTGGTGCGCCACGATCACGCCGCGCGGCGCGACCCCGTGCAGCTGCGCGCGGCCTCGCGCGAATTGCTGCGCCGGGAGATGCTGCGCCGGCCCGCGGCCAATCCGGTACGCAAATTTCGCAGCCGCCTCGAGCGCGATCTGCCGTGGCTTGCCGAGCAGGGCCTGTCCGTGTACCACATATGGGCCTTCGGCACGCTGCGTCAGCTGGGCGCCGCAGCTGAACTCTCGGCGCTGTACCTGCGCTGGCTCGAACCCGGGGCGGACGCCCGCATCGATTCGGCCATCGAGGCGTTCACGCAGATTTCAAACCTCAGCAAGGCCTTCATCCTCAAGGCCGCGCGCGCCGTCAACGCCAAGAGGGCCCTCGACACGTCGGAGAGCTTCGAGCCGATGGCCGCGGCCTGGGATCGCGCGACCGCGGCTCTGCGCGAGGCACAATGAGCGGGCGGATCCGCCGATGCTCCAGTCATCGGCGCGTATCCCTCGAAGACTGGCAGCTGGCAGCCGCACCGCCGGCCGCCCGCGACGCCGCACCCACCGCCGCTCCGGACGCGCTCGACTGGTCGCGCGCGACGGTCCCGGGCACCGCGGCGTCCAGTCTGCGCGACAGCGGCGGCTGGAGCCTCGACTCGGCCCAGCGCAATTTCGATGCCACCGATTGGTGGTACCGCTGCCGCTTCACGGCGGCGCCGGCGGCGGCCGGCGAACGGGTGATCCTCGGGTTCGACGGTCTGGCGACGCTCGCGCAGGTATGGCTGAACGGCGCGCCCCTGCTGCTATCGGACAACATGTTCATCGAACACCGCTGCGACGTCGGCGCGCTGCTGGCCGGGCAGAATGAGCTGCTCGTGCGCTTCGCCTCGCTCGATGTGCATTTGCAGGCGAAAAGACCGCGGCCGCGCTGGCGCACTCCCATGGTGCGCCAGCAGCAACTGCGCTGGGCCCGCACCACGCTGCTGGGGCGAACACCGGGCTGGTCGCCGCCGGCCGCAGCGGTGGGGCCGTGGCGCCCCGTATGGCTCGAGCGCAGGCGCCTGCTGGACATCGGCAATCTGCGGCTGCAGACCCGCGTCGCCGACCGCAGCGGCCACATCGCCGTGCGCTGCGAGGCATCCGCACTCGGCGGGGCGGTGCTCGAGTCCGCACGGCTGGTCGCCGAGCGCGCGGGACGGCGGCATGAAACCGCTCTGGGCATCGTGCCGGGAGCGGCCAGCCTCGGCGGCGAACTGCGCATCGATGCTGCCGAGCTGTGGTGGCCGCATACGCACGGCGAGCCGGCATTGTACGCACTGCGTCTGGAAGTCGTCCTGGCCGATACGCAGCACGGCGCGCAGACCGTCGACGTCGATCTCGGCCACACCGGCTTTCGCGAACTGCATCTCGATCGCAACGCCCGCGACTTTGCGCTTCGCGTGAATGGCGTGCCGGTGTTCTGCCGCGGCGCATGCTGGATGCCGCTCGATGCGGTGGGGCTGCAGGGCAGCGAGGACGAGCGCATCGAGGCGCTCGATCAAGTGCGCTCGGCCGGGATGAACATGCTGAGGGTCGCCGGATCGCTCGTCTATGAGAGCGACCAGTTTCTCGATCTGTGCGATGCCGGCGGCATACTCCTGTGGCAGGACTTCATGTTCGCCAACATGGACTATCCCGCGGGTGATGCGGCGTTCATGGACAGCGTGCGGCTTGAAGCGCGGCAGCAACTGGCGCGGCTGCAAGGCCGGCCCTCGCTTGCCGTAGTATGCGGCAACAGCGAGGCTGCGCAGCAGGCGGCGATGTCCGGCGCCGGCCGCGAATGCTGGGCTCCGCCGCTGTTCGAGACCGACCTTAAGGGGCTCGCGCAGGAGGCTTGCGCCGACGTTCCGTACTGCCCCTCGAGCACCCATGGCGGCGACTTCCCGCATCAGCCGAGCTGCGGCGTGACGTCGTATTACGGCGTCGGCGCCTACATGCTGCCGTTGACCGATGCGCGCCGTTCGCAGGTGCGTTTTGCATCGGAATGCCTCGCATTTGCGAATGTGCCGGAGGCCGAGACGCTCGCATTGTTGTCCGACGGCGGCGCCGTGCGCTGCCACCATCCGCGCTGGAAGGAGCGCGTGCCGCGCGATCTGGGCGCAGGGTGGGATTTCGACGACGTGCGCGAACACTATCACCGGGAACTGTTCGCCCTGGATCCCGCCGCGCTGCGCTATGCCGATCACGATCGGTATCTGAGGCAGGCACGCGTGATCAGCGGCGAGGTGATGGTGGCAAGCTACGGGGAATGGCGGCGGTCGCGTTCGCTTTGCCGCGGTGCCCTGGTATTGTTCCTGCGCGACCTGTGGCCGGGCGCGGGCTGGGGCGTGATCGATTCGACGGGATTGCCCAAGGCCGCCTACTATCACCTCAAACGGGCGCTGCAGCCGCTCGCGCTGTTCGTCTCGGACGAAGGCAATAACGGCCTGTCCCTTCATGTCGTCAACGACCAGCCCGTCAGCGTGCGGGCCCGGCTGGAATTGCGGCTGTTCCGATTTTCCGAGCCCGTGGGGCAGCCGGCCTCCCGGGATATCGAGGTCGGCCCCGCTTGCGCGATCGAACTGAATGCGACGGAACTCTTCGACGGCTTCATCGATCTGTCGTATGCTTATCGTTTCGGGCCTGCGCCCTACGACTTGTTATCCGCCGGTTTGATTCGTGAAGACGGCGCGATTCTGGCGCATGCATTCCATTTGCCGCTGGGTTTGCCGAACCGCGTCGAAGGCGACGTGGTATTGTCGGCCAGCGCGGCGCCGCTCGGTCAGCAGCGGTATCAGCTCAGCATTCAAAGCAACCGGTTTGCGCAGTCGGTGCATGTGGAGATGCCCGGTTACGTGGCCGACGATCAATACTTTCATATGGCGCCCAAATCGACCCGTATGCTTGAAATCCGGCCGCGCCGGTCGGCCGGAGTCACGCCGCCGCAGGCGATGGTGTACGCACTCAACGCGGCGTCGCCGTGCCGGGTGGTGATCGGCCGATGAATGCCGAGGAAACACCGCTTTACTTCACCTCGGGCGGGCAGACCCTATTCGGCTGGATACACATGCCTGCGCGCGAGCGGCGGATCGACGTCGGCCTGGTGGTGTGCAAGCCCTTCGGTTATGACGCGGTGTGTTCGCACCGCAGTCTGCGCGCGTTCGCTGCGGCGAGCGCGGCGATCGGCCTGCCGGTGCTGCGCTTCGACTATGCGGGTACCGGGGATTCGAGCGATCCGGATGCCGACACCGATCAGATCGCCGCCTGGTCGGCGGACATCCTGGCGGCCGCACAGACGCTGCGGCGCGAATCCGGCGCCACGCGCGTCTGTCTGCTCGGCCTGGGTCTCGGTGCGCTGCTGGCGGCGAGAGCGGCCGCCGGCGGCGAGGCGATTTGCGGACTGATCGCCATCGCGCCGCTCATCAATGGACGGCGCTACTTGCGCGAGCTGCGCGCCTTTCAGGCTGCTGCGGTGAAGGACAGCACGGCCGCGCAGGCCAACGGCGATCTCGAGGTGGCCGGCTTTCGCGTGGCTGCGGCCTCCGCGCAGACCCTGGCGCAGACCGATTTGATGACCTCCGCGACGGCGCCGGCGCGCCACGTTCTGGTGATCGACCGCAGCGATCTGCCGACCGCCAAGCCCTGGGCCGACGCGATGCGCAGCCAGGGCGCCGAGGTCGAGTACCAAAGCCTGCCGGGATTCACCGACATGATGTCGACGCCGCACGCGGCGGTCGTGCCGCGGCAGATGATTGCCGCCACCACCCTATGGCTGGAGCGCCTGAAACTCGCCCTGCCGGCCGGCCCGGTGGCGGCATCCGCACCCGGGCCGCGGATGCCGACCGCGCGCGCCAGCGTATTCGCCGATGACGGCACGGCGGTGGAGGAGCGCGCGCTGTTCATCGATGAGCAGCGGACGCTGTTTGCCATCGTCACCCGGGCTGCCGGGGTCGAGGCGGCCGAAACGGCACCGGGCGTGCCGGGCGGTGGCCGCCGCGGCGTGGTGCTGCTCAATGCCGGCGCGACCAGCCACATCGGTCCGAATCGCATGTACGTGTCGCTCGCCCGCAATTGGGCCGCCCGCGGCCATGTGGTGCTGCGGCTCGATCTGGCCGGACTGGGCGACAGCGCCACCCGGCCGGGCGACGAGGAGAACCTCGCCTACCCGCCGGCCGGAGTCGATGACGTGGGCGTGGCGGTCGACTTCCTGATCCGCCAATACCGGGTCAAGGACATGACCCTGGCCGGTCTGTGCGCCGGCGCCTATCACGCGTTGCGCGCCGCGGTCGCCGGCCTGCCGGTCAACCGGCTGCTCATGGTCAATCCGCTGACTTTCTTCTGGAAGCAGGGCAACACCATGAACGATCTGCAGATGTCCGAAGTGGTGCGCAATCCCGGCATCTACAGCGAGCGCGTCATGTCGGGCAAGTATTGGCTGAAGCTGCTGCGCGGCCGGGTCAATCTGTGGCGGGTGGGGATGGTCTACGTGCGCCGCGGCTGGCTGGTCATCGAATCCAGTCTGCGGGATCTGAGTCATCGCCTGCGCATCCGGCTGCCGTACGACCTGCGCTGGGATCTGGAGTCGATCGCGGGGCGCGGCGTGCGCCTGGTTTTCCTGTTCGCCCGCGGCGACATCGGCCAGGATCTCCTGAAGATCCAGGGCGGCGCCGCGGTCAAGGCCATCGGCGATCGCTGCCGGGTCTACACCATCGACGGCGCCGACCACATTTTCAGCCAAAGCGAGCCGCGGGCGCTTCTCGTGAAGCTGCTCGGCAGCGAGCTGACCGAATAGCCGCAGACCGCGTCCGGTCCTCGCGCATGAATCACCGCAATCCCGCGCGCCTGTCGGCGGCATTGGCGGCGCTGTTTCCCGCCGGGGTGGCGGCCTGCGATTTGCGCGAACCGGCGGATGCCTCGCTGCTGCTGCCGGAGGAGGCCGCCTGCCTGCGCGGGGCGTCCCCGCAGCGCGTTGCCGAGTACACCGGCGGCCGCTTGTGCGCGCGACGGGCGCTCGCCGAATTTGGCGTCCGTGATTTCAGCTTGCGGGTGGGTGCCGACCGGATGGTGCTGTGGCCGGACGCGATGGTCGGCAGCATCACCCATACCGAGGGCCTGTGCGCGGCGGTCGTTGCCGAGCGCGGCCGCTTTGCCTCGCTCGGCTTGGACAGCGAGGTGGTCGGCGAGGTCAAGCGCGGCTTGTGGCACAGGATATGCGGTGTGCGCGAGATCGCCTGGCTCGAATCGCTGTCCGCGGACGAAGCGGCCGCCGCCGCCGCCATGATCTTCACGGCCAAGGAAGCCTTCTACAAATGCCAATTTCCGCTGTCCGGCGCACGGCTCGGTTTGCATGACCTGCGCGTCGAGCCGCTGCAGTGGGGCGGCGAGGGTGCATTCCGGGTGCACGCGGTGCGGGCGCTCGGGCTCGATCCGCGCATCGCCATGCCGGCGCCGGGCCGCTTCCGCCTGCACGAGAATTTCGCCTCGGCCGGGGTCGCCGTGCCGGCGGCATTGATTCAATAGGCCTTTTCGTCCCGGAACACCTTGACCACCGTCATGAGCAGGATCTTGATGTCGAGCATCGGAGTCCAATGCCGCAGATAGTCCAGATCGAAATTCACGCGCGCCTGCATCTCCTCGAGCTGCGAGGTCTCGCCCCGGCAGCCGTTGACCTGCGCGAGTCCGGTGATGCCGGGCAACACCTTGTGGCGCACCATGTAGCCCTTGATCAGCTTGCGATACTCTTCGTTGTGCGCCACCGCGTGCGGACGCGGACCCACCAGGCTCATCCGGCCCTGCAGCACGTTGATCAGCTGGGGTATTTCATCGAGCGACGAGCGCCGCAGGAACCGCCCGATGGGTGTGATGCGGCTGTCGGTCTTGGACGCCTGGCGGATCTGCGCGCCGTCCTCGGTCACCTTCATGGTGCGGAACTTGTAGACGGCGATCTCATGGCCGTCCAGCCCGTAGCGTCGCTGTTTGAATATGATGGGCCCGGGCGAGGACAATTTGACCAGGATGCCGACGATCACGAACAGCGGCAGCGCCGACAACAGGATCACCATGGAAAGCAGGATGTCGGTGAGGCGCTTCGCCACCCCGCGGTATCCGTAAAACGGGGTCTCGCACATGGCGACCACCGGAATGCCGTGGATCTCGCCGGAGCGGGCCTGAATCAGGTCGAATACGAAGATGTCCGGAACGTAGTAGATGGAAGCGGTGGTGTCGCGCAGGTCATCGAGCAGATTCATCACGCGCTGCACGTGGCGGATCGGCAGGGCGATGAATATGACGTCGGTACGGTTTTCCTTGACGTATTTGCCGACGTCGGCCAGCGTTCCCATCAGCTTGACGTCGGATTCTATGCCCAGCCGGTCGAGGCTGCGGTCATCGAAGAATCCGGCCACCTGCAGGCGCATGCCGGGATTTCGATCGAGGCGGCGCGCGAGTTCCAGGCTGCTGGAATTGTAGCCGGCGATGATGGCGCTGCGGTTGTCGAAGGCGCTCATCAGAAAGCGCCGCATGAGCTCCTGCATGCCGAGCGTCACGATGATGAGCGCCACCGGGGTGATCGCCGCCCAGGTGAGAAAAACGCGGCGCGGAAAGGCGGTCATGGTCTTGGTGACGTAGCCGATCATCAGCAGCACGCCCAGCAACAGGAGCCAGCGGAAAATCACGTCGGCGACGGCGGCCGCGCGCTGCGAGGTGAGCTGAGTGCTGACCTCGCGCGGCGGCTGCACCAGCACCAGGCAAAGCACCGCCACGATGACCACGGCGGTCGAGGATGAGTCGAAGACGATGCCGAAAACGTCGATGGTCGCATACAGGGACGCCACCGCCGCGAGCGCCGGCGTAATGGCCTGCAGCGCGGTCAATAGCGCAATCAAAATACTTTGCTTGACCAGGACCGGTTGGGTCATCTCGCATCCGTTCTGCCACGATCGATGTTCGCCATGCTCTTTGGGGGGCTGCCTCGAGCGCGACATAATACCGCCGTCATTATTCACCAACTGACGGCCTGCTAGCGTGAACTGGCTCTCCAAAGGGCACATTTGCCGGCGGGGTAGGCCGCATGCGGCGCCTTGGGCGGTGGTAATCTACGCGCCCATGATCAAGGTTCCATTGCTCGACCTGAAGGCCCAATTCGCGCAAATCCGCGCCGAAGTGATGCCGGCCATCGACCAGGTGTGCGCCGGCCAGAATTTCATCCTGGGGGAGCAGGTACGCGCCCTGGAGTCGGAGATCGCCGCGTACTGCGGCGTCGCACAGGGCATCGGCGTCTCCTCGGGTACGGACGCGCTGTTGCTGGCCCTGATGGCGCTCGGCATCGGTGCCAATGACGAGGTCATCACCTCGCCCTTCACGTTCTTTGCGACCGCCGGATCGGTGGCCCGCATGGGCGCCCGTCCGATATTCTGCGACATCGATGCCGACACCTTCAATGTGTCGCCGAGCGCCGTGCAGGCCTTCGTCGACCGGCAGTGCCGGGTGCAGGATGGGAAGCTGATCAACCGGCACACCGGCGGCCGGATACGGGCCCTGATGCCGGTTCACTTGTACGGTCAGTCCGCCGACATGGATCCGCTGATGGCCCTTGCGCGCCACCACAACCTGAGGATCATCGAGGACGCGGCCCAGGCGATCGGCACGGAGTACCGCGACGGCATGCGGGTCGGTTCGATCGGCGACATCGGCTGCTTCTCGTTCTTCCCGAGCAAGAATCTGGGCGCGTTCGGCGACGCCGGACTGTGCACCACCAATGACGCCGATCTTGCGGAGACCCTGCGTGTGATGCGTGTGCACGGCGGCAAACCGAAGTATTTCCACGCGCTCATCGGCGGAAACTTCCGCATCGATGAGCTGCAGGCGGCGGTGCTGCGCGTGAAGCTCAGGTATCTCGACGGCTGGACCCAGGGGCGCCGGCGCAATGCCGCCCACTACGATGCGGCCTTCGCCGCCGCAAACCTGGGTGCCAATCTCGTGACGCCGTACAGCGTTCCCGGCGGCCGGCACATCTTCAACCAATACGTGGTGCGGGCGCGAGATCGCGACGGACTCCGGGCGCACCTGGCAGAACAGGGCATCGGCACGGAAATCTACTATCCGGTGCCGCTGCATCTGCAGAAGTGCTTTGAATATCTGGGCTACAAGACCGGCGATTTCCCCGAAGCGGAGCGCGCCGCCGGGGAAACGCTGGCGCTACCCGTCTATCCGGAGCTCGAACCATCGCAGCTGGCGTACGTGGTCTCGAGCGTCGTGAGCTTCTACGCCTGATCGGGCCGCCGCCTCAGACCTCGCGCCGCCTCAGGCCTTCTTGAAATCATCCGGTAGCAGCTGGTGGCGGGAGAGCAGCTTGTAGAAGTCGGTGCGGTTGCGCTTCGCCAGGCGCGCCGCCTGGCTGACGTTGCCGGTGGTGATCTGCAGGATCTGGGATAAGTAATTGCGCGTGAATTCATCGCGCGCCTCGTCGAAGGATGGCAGCCGCGTGGTGCTGCCTCCCAGGGACTGCTGCACGAGCTCGGCCGTGATGATCGCGCCATGCGAGAGCGCGACATTTTGCCGCACCACGTTGTACAGCTGGCGCACGTTGCCCGGCCATTCCGCCGTGGCGAGCAGCTCCACCGCTTCCGGCGCATAGATTTTTCGCTGGCCGCTTTCCTTGGCGATGCGCTCCAGGAAATGCGCCACCAGCAGCGGAATGTCCTCGCGGCGCCGGCCGAGGGAGGGCATTTCGATGTGCACGACGTTCAGCCGGTAGTACAAGTCCTCGCGGAACTGGCCGCTCACCATCATTTGATGCAGGTCGCGGTGAGTCGCGCAAATCACCCGGACGTTGACCGCCACGGCTTGCGCATCGCCGGCGGGACGGATCTGATTCTCCTGCAGCACGCGCAGCAGCTTGACCTGCAGGCGCATCGGCATGTCGCCCACCTCGTCGAGCAGCAGCGTGCCGCCGTCGGCTGCCTGAAAGGCGCCCTTTTGCGGCCGCGTGCCGCCGGCCGTGCCGGCGCTGCCGAACAGCTCCGACTCCAGCAGATCCTCGGCCATCGCACTGCAATTGACCGCCACGAAGGGCTTATTGCGCCGCGGACTGGCTTCGTGAATCGCGCGCGCGAGCAGCTCCTTGCCGGTGCCGCTCTCGCCGGTCAGCAGCACGCGGGCATCGGTGCCCGCGACCATGTTCGCCTGCGCCAGCTTGTCCTCCATGATCTGGCTGCGGGTAATGACACTGGCGCGCCAGTCCTCGTCCACATGGGCGAATCCGGACACCTTGAGCGCCTTTTGCACGTGATCCAGCAGTTCCTGCTTGTCCACCGGCTTGGTCAGGAAGCCGAACGCGCCGCTCTGGGTCGCGTGTACCGCATCCGGGATGGTGCCATGGGCCGTCAGGATGATGACGCGCAGCCCGGGCCAACGGCTTTGCAGCTCCTTGAGCAGACCGATGCCGTCCATCTCATCCATGCGCAGGTCCGTGATCACGAGATCGGGCCTGAATCTGACGCACGCCGACAGCGCCGCCGCCGCGCTTTCCACGGCTTCCACCTCGTAACTCTCCGCCCGCAGCCGAATCGTCAACAGCCGCAGCAGCCCCGGATCGTCGTCAACCACCAATATCCGCGCCTTGCGCTTTTGAGTCGCCGCCACGTCGCGCGAGCTGGGCTGCAGCCCGGAAGACAAGGGGGCGGTGACGGCAACTGAATAGGCGTTCACGGTGAATTCTCCGGTAGCGTAATCATGGCTTCTTTGGCGTACTGCGGTCGTTTATCGAGCGCTCGATGTGCGTGACCGCCTCCAGCTTGGCCCGGGCCTCTTCCAACGCCTTGCGCAAATGCACATTTTCATCGGTTTCCGCCGACAATCGGCGGTTTACCGCAGCCAGTTTATCACGATAATCGCGCGGCTCTTCCGTGCGCAACCGCGTGTTTTCGGCCTGCAGGACTAGTGTCTGCTCCACCTGTTTGAGTTCCACCAGGGCGAGCAGACGTTCCACAGGCAGCAGAGTCTGGGGGCTCGCCAAAAGATCCGCCAGCTGTCGCTGGGCGGCGACGGGATCGCTGCCGCTGTGGCCGGGCGTGGCCAGGGCCAGGGCGTACTTGAGCCGGTTGCTGGTGGTGGGCGTCGATTCGGCCGCATCCTTGGCGGATTGAAACACCTCGGCCTGATGCGCCGGGTCGCCCTGCGGCAGGGAGCTCATCATGTCGAGCAGCGGCGTGATGGCGGCGATTTCCGGCGGCGGGCGATCCGGAACCACCGTGGCCGGCTCGTGCCTCGTGAACGCGCCGGTGAGGCTGCAGCCGGCCAGACCGGCCGCCAACAGCAGGCAGGCAGCCGGCGCACCCGCGAGGCTACGCTGCATGGGCCTTTTCACGTGCCGGCAGCGCCTGGCGCATGGGCAGACGCACCCGGAAGTGGGCGCCGCCCGACTTGGACTCAAGGATCTCGACGCTGCCGCCGTGCGCATTGACGAATTCGGTGACCACCGACAGGCCGATGCCGGTGCCTTTGACGTGGCCGCCTTGCGGCGTCTTGCCCTGATAAAAGGCCTCGAATATGCGCTTGCGCTCATCGACCGGAATGCCGGGTCCGCTATCCATCACGTCGAGCCGCAGCTGATCGCGCTCGGCATGCGCCTGGATCGATATGGTTCCGCCGCGAGGCGTGAACTTGACCGCGTTCGACAGCAGATTGTCGAGAATCAGACGAACCTTGGCGCGATCGGCGACCGGCGAGAGATCCTCGACCTGCACGTCGAGGCGCACGCGTTGCGCGACCAGCGTGAGCTGCTGGTTCTCCAGCACGCTCTTGATCAGCGGCCGCAGCTTGAATTCGGAAATCTCCAGGCCGACGCTCTTGGCCTGCCAGGCGCTGAAGGACAGCAGATTCTCGATCAGGCGCTGCAGCTTCATGCCGTTCTCGCGCAGGATGGCGGTGACCTCGCGTTGACCGCTTTGTAGTTCGCCGACCGCGCCATCCATCAAAAGTTCGGTTCCCTCGCGGATATTCGCGAGCGGCGTCTTCAATTCGTGCGACATGTGGCGCAGGAACCGGTTCTTCTCCTGGGCGAGGTCGAGCAGCCGGCTGCGCAGCCATTCGAGCTGGGAGGCCAGGCGTTCCAGGTCGGCCGGCCCGCGGATGGAAATCGGGCGCGAGAACGTGCCCCGCCCCAACTCGCTGATGGCCCGGTCGATGGCGCGGATGGGGCGTCCGAACAAATAGGTGAAGACACCGACCACCGCGAGCGTCAGCGGCATCAGCAGGAGCGTCTGCCAGAATAGGTTGCGCTGCGCCGTCTGGGCCGCCAGCTGCAGGCCGGTCAACTCCCGGTCGATTTGGCCACTGATGCGGTTCGACACCTGTGAGGCCAGCTCGGACAGATGCGGAAACGCATCCACCACTTCGGCCATGTGCGGCGAATTCGGCGGCGTTTTCTTCACCTCGAGCCACAGCCGGTTGGCCTCGGCGTGCAGCGCCCGCACGTCGTTCCACGCCGTTGCGTCGAGCGGCAGGGCGAGCAGCTCGTTCGAGGTGGCGCTCAGGCGATCGTTGAGGCGCGAGTACACCTCGAGCAGATCGGCGTTGCCGATGATCTGGTAGAGCCGCGCGGTGCGCTCGAGGGAGCCGATTTCCTCGAACATCATCTGATTGTTGCGGGTCCCCTTCATGCCGTGCACCACCAACTGCTCGCTGCGGTTCGACAGCCGGTTCATTTGCACCGCGGCGTTGATCGTGGCGAACAGCAGGGGTGCCGCCACGATGGTGAAACCGATGAGCATGAGGCCGCTCAATGACTTGGGTCGGGGCAGATGCATGTCTTGACATTCTAACAGCGTGCCGCCGGCAAAGGCGCGATGCCATCCTACCTGTACACTTCCGCGCATGGACAGCGAAACTGCGCGCATGGACAGCGAAACGCCCTATTCCCGGCTTTCCCCCAAGATCGTGGTGGACGCGTTGGAGGCCGCCGGACATCGCTGCGACGGCCATGTGCTAGCGCTCAATAGCTATGAAAACCGGGTTTACCAGATCGGAATCGAGGATCATGCGCCGCTGATCGTCAAATTCTATCGGCCGGGCCGTTGGAGCGACGCCGCCATTCTCGAGGAACACGCCTTTGCGCTCGAACTCGCGGCCGCCGAGATCCCGGTCGTCGCGCCGCTGGTCTCGGGGGGCAGTTCTTTACATATGCACGACGGCTTCCGTTACGCCATTTTCCCGCGCCGTGGCGGGCGCTGGCCCGAACTCGGCACCACCGAGGAGCGCGAATGGGTGGGACGCTTTCTCGGCCGCATTCATGGCGTCGGACGCGCCGGCCAGTTCCTGCATCGAGGCCGGCTGAGCGTCGAGGATCTCGGGCGGAGGGCGCGCGATGACATCCTCGACGGCGACTGGATGCCCGATTATCTGGCCACCAAGTACGCGGATCTGACCGACGAGCTGCTGGCCGAGGTCGAGGCGCGGGCGGGGCAGTGGGGCGGGGCGCGCCTCGGCCGGATTCTCGGCGACTGCCATCGCGGCAACATCCTGTGGACTGATGCCGGACCGCACTTCGTCGATCTGGACGATTGCCTCACCGGCCCGGCGATCCAGGACCTGTGGATGCTGTTGGCGGGCAGCCAGCAGGAAATGCGCGTCGAAATGCGCGACCTGCTGGCCGGTTACGAGCAGTTCCTGGCATTCGACCGGCGTGAACTGGCGCTCATCGAGCCGTTGCGCGCCCTGCGCATGATCCATTACAGCGCCTGGCTGGCGCGCCGCTGGCATGACCCGGCTTTTCCTAAAGCTTTCCCCTGGTTTGCCGAACCGCGTTATTGGGAGGAGCACTATCGCGCGCTCGAGGAGCAACTCGGCGCCGTGGTCGCGCCGCCGCTCGAGTTGTGATTGGCCGTGCAATTAAGGATCATTAGCACATGATTTACGGCAGAGCCTTGGCGCTGTGCGCGCTTGCGGCCATGGCGGCGTGCGGCGACGGCGGATCTCCGGGCGCCAATACCGCCTCCAACGTCAGGGCGGCCGCGGCGGTCAAGAGAGGCCCCTCGCCGCAGGAGCAGACCGCCGGCATGGTGCAGGCGGCCAGCCTCGGCAAGTCCGGTGTGCCGGTGGAAATCAAATTCGATCTGCTGGCCCGCCCGATGCTCGGTCAGATGCTCGATATCGACATTGCCGTGCTGCCGCAGATTCCGGCGAGCGCGGCCACCATCCAGCTGACTTCCATCGACGGTCTGGATCTGGCTGCCGGAGGCGTCAATGAATTCGCGTTCCTGGCGGTCGAGCCCGATCAGGTGTATCACCACAAGGTCAGCGTGAAGCCCACCGCGGAGGGCGTGCTGTTTCTCGGCTTGACGGTGACGCTGACGCACGATGAGCTGGTCGAATCGCGCACTTTCTCTATCCCCATCATCGTCGAATCCAAGCGCGAAGTTTCCGCCAATTTGACCCCCTGAGGGCGCCGCACGGAAAGTGCGCACCGGCGCGGAGGAAATCACTATACTGAGCGGTTTCCCCGGGGCCTCACCGTGACGCAGAAACTTCGCAACATCGCCATCATCGCACACGTCGACCACGGCAAGACCACGCTCGTCGATCAGCTACTGCGCCAGTCCGGGACCCTCGACGCCCGCAAGGATCTGCAGGAGCGCGTCATGGATTCCAACGTTCTGGAGCGCGAACGTGGCATCACGATTCTCGCCAAGAACACCGCCATCAACTGGGGCGAATACCGGATCAACATCGTCGACACGCCCGGTCACGCAGATTTCGGCGGCGAGGTGGAACGCGTGCTGGCGATGGTCGATTGCGTGTTGCTGCTGGTGGATGCGGTC
Source organism: Gammaproteobacteria bacterium (assembly GCA_003137095.1). GTDB lineage: Bacteria > Pseudomonadota > Gammaproteobacteria > Steroidobacterales > Steroidobacteraceae > Bog-1198. The sequence goes on along the minus strand of PLET01000024.1, from coordinate 17,320 downwards.
GACGGACCCATGCCGCAGACGCGGTTCGTCACGCAGAAGGCCTTCAAGCACGGGCTGCGCCCCATCGTCGTCATCAACAAGATCGACCGCGACGAGGCGCGACCGGGCTGGGTGCTCGACCAGACCTTCGATCTGTTCGACCGCCTCGGTGCGACCGACGAGCAGCTGGATTTCCCGGTGGTGTACGCCTCGGCACTGCGCGGATTCGCGGGTCTCGATTCCACCGTGCGCGACGGCAACATGCAGCCCCTGTTCGAGACCATCGTTGCGCACTGCCCGCCGCCCGACGTCGATGCCGAAGGCCCCCTGCAGCTGCAAGTGACGCTTCTGGATTATTCCAGCTACGTCGGCGCCATAGGCATCGGACGCATCAAGCGCGGCACCCTCAAGCGCGGCATGTCGGTCACGGTGGTCGATCGCGCCGGCAAGCCGCGGACCGAGCGCATCACCCAGATTCTCGGCTTCCACGGGCTGACCCGCGTCGAGGTCGAGTCGGCGGGCGCCGGCGACATCGTCGCCTTTGCGGGAATCCCCGAGCCAAAGGTGTCGGAGACCCTGTGCGATCCCGCGCACGTCGAGCCGCTGCCCAACCTGACGGTGGATGAGCCGACGATCAGCATGACCTTCGAGGTCAANNAGCCGCCAGATTCGCGAGCGCCTGGAGCGTGAGGCGATCCACAATGTGGCGCTGCGGGTCGAGCCCACCGCCGATCCGGACAAATTCGTCGTGTTCGGCCGCGGCGAGCTGCATCTGGGGGTGTTGCTGGAGAACATGCGCCGCGAGGGATACGAAATGGCGGTTTCCCGGCCGCGCGTCGTCATCAAGCAAATCGACGGGCAGGCCCATGAACCGTACGAACAGGTAACGGTGGACGCGGACAGCGAGGCGCAGGGCGACATCATGTCGGCCCTCGGCAGCCGCGGCGCCGAGCTTACCGACATGCAGGCGGACGGCCGCGGCAGGGTGCGGCTGGACTACATGGTCCCCTCGCGCGGCCTGATCGGCTTTCAAACCGAATTTCGCACCATGACCCGCGGAACCGGGCTGCTGCATCACGTGTTCGATCATTACGGACCGGTGGTCCCGCGCGAGCTCGGCCAGCGTCCGAACGGCGTCCTGATCGCGAACGGCCAGGGCACCGCCCTCGGCTATTCGCTGTTCAGTCTGCAAGAGCGCGGCCGCCTGTGCATCGGCCCCGGGGAAGAGGTGTACGAGGGCATGATCATCGGCCTGAACAACCGCGACAACGACCTGGTGGTCAATCCGCTCAAAGGCAAGAAGTTGACCAACATGCGGGCGGCCGGCAAGGACGAGAACGTGGTTCTGACCCCGCCCATCCGTTTTTCGCTCGAACAGGCCATGGAATTCATCGATGACGACGAACTCATCGAGGTGACCCCGAACTCGATCCGGCTGCGCAAACGCAACCTGCGGGAGAGCGACCGCAAGCGATCCGAACGCGAAGTCGCCGATTCCTAAGGACAAGGCCGGCGGGCGGCCCGCGCAGGCGCCTCGCCCCATGGCCGGCTGGGCACGTCGCCCCGCCCGGCCGGGCGGCCCGTGGTGCCCCAGCGGTGCGGCCGATCAGCCGATGTTGGGCGAACCGAGACACCCGTCACGCCTTCCGTGTGGCATCCCCCTAACAATCCCCCCATAAATCCGGTGCTTTAGGCGCCCTCGCCACGGTGGGAGAACTTAGGTCTTGTCACGCGATAACGCGACCGCAGTCCGCAGCGAGCCACCGCCGTCGGAGGGCTTCAACCGGCTGCTGGAGCGTCAGATGGAGGATGCCCGGCGGCGCGGCGCCGTGCTGGATTTCGACATGCTCCTGCGGTCGGTGAGCGCCCACTACGATCGTATCGACTCGGAGCGGCGCGGCATCGTGCGCTCCATGCAGATCATGTCGGACGAGGCGCAGGCCCTGACACGCGAGATCCGCGAGCAATCGGCCTGCCATCTGCAGGCCATCCTGGACAACGTCAAGGATGCGATCATCACGGTCGACGACGCCGGCCACATCGAGACCTTCAATCCGACCGGCGAGCGCATATTCGGCTATTCGCATGCGGAGATCCTCGGCCGCACCCTCGATTTCCTGCTGCCCAATGTCGACCCACACGGCATCAGCCGGTTCCTCGAGCGCCTCGCAACCAAAATCGACGACACCCACGTCGATCTGGCCGCGCACCAGACCTGGGGCATCTCCAAGGACGGCAATCGCGTCGCCGTGGACATTGCGGTCAGCAAGGCCAAATTGAACCGCCGCGACGGCTACATCCTGTGCATTCGCGACACCACCGAGCGGCAGCTCGCCGAGCAGCTGATGCGCGAAAGCGAGGCCCGCTACAGAACCCTGGTCGAGCATGCGCCCGAGGTCATCGTGGTGTACGACGTGGATCAGGGGAAATTCGTCGACGTCAACGACCATGCCTGCCGCTTCTTCAAAATGGACCGCTCGACCTTGCTCGCCGTCGGGCCGGAGAACATCAGTCCGGCGTTCCAGCTCGACGGCTCGCCTTCGTTCGGCGTGGCGCGCGGCTACATCGATGGTGCGCTGTCCGGCGCCGCCCAGGTGTTCGACTGGGTGCATTGCGACGCCAACGGGCAGAGCATGCCGTGCGAGGTGCGCTTCGTGCGCATGCCGAGTTCGAACCGCAGACTGATTCGCGCGAGCATCACCGACATCACCGAACGCAAGCGCGCCGAAGGGATCGCGGCGGGCGAACGCCGCGTGTTCGAAAAGATCGCCGCCAATGCGCCGCTGCCGGCGGTGCTCGAGGCCATCTCGGAGACAATCGAGCGGGTGATGGCGGAGAGCTTCTGTGCCATCAATCTGCTGGAGTCGGATCGCCAGACCCTGAGCTTCGGCGTCGCGCCCAATCTGCCGCGCGAGTTCGTCGTGGCCATGGACGGCGCCCCGGTCGGCACGCGATTCGGTTCGTGCGCCGCGGCGGCGTTTCATGCGCGCGAGGTGCTGGTAGCCGACGTCGAGGCGAACGCGCTGTGGGAGTGCCGGCGCAGCGCCGCGCAGCTGGCGGGCCTGCGCGCCGCCTGGTCGTTCCCCATCCTCGCCTCCGCGGGCCAGGTCATCGGCACGTTTGCGGTGTACCGGCGGATACCCGGACTGCCTGCGCCGCGGGATCACGAATTGATCGCGCGCATGGCGCAGATCGCCGGGATCGCCTTGGAGCGACGCGGCGCCGAGGACGCATTGCGCAACAGCGAGGCGAAATTCCGCGGCCTGTTCGAAAGCGTCATGGAGGGCGTGTACCAGGTGGCGCGCGACGGGCGCCTGCTGGCGGTCAACCCCGCGTTCGTGCAGATGCTGGGCTACGAATCGGCGGAGGAAATCTGCAGCGTTCCCGTGGCCTCGCTGTACTGGAATCCCGCAGACCGCGACACCTACGTCAGGCGCATGGAGAGCGACGGCGAGGTGCGCAACGACGAATACAGCTTGCGCCGCAAGGATGGCTCGATGCTGGTGGTGGTCGACAACGGCCGAGTGGTGCGTGACAGGCAGGGCCGCGTTACCGGTTACGAGGGCACCATCGCCGACATCACGGAACGCAAGAAGGCCGAGACGGCGGTGTTCCAGGCCAAGGAGCGCGCGCAGATCACGCTGCAGTCGATCGGCGACGCGGTGATCACCACGGATTCCGAAGGCAAAATCGACTACATGAATCCGGTCGCCGAAAGCCTCACCGGCTGGGAGAGCCGCGAGGCGCATGCGCGGCTGATCGGCGATGTGCTGACGGTGGTCGATGAGACCTCGCGCCAGGCCACCGAGAGCCCCGTGATGCGCTGCCTGCGTGAGGGCCAGGTGCTCGGGCTCGCCGAACATACCGTGCTGGTGAACCGGCGCGGCCAGGAAATCGCGATCCAGGACTCAGCCGCGCCGATCCGCGACCGCGCCGGCAATCTGATCGGCGCCGTCATGGTGTTCCACGACGTCAGCAAGGAGCGCCGCCTGCACCGCGCCCTGCATTATCAGGCGAGCCACGACGCGCTCACCGGACTGATCAACCGGCGTGAATTCGAAAATCGCCTCACCGCCGCGGTCGAAGCGGTGCGGCTGGATGCCAAGCGCCAGGAGCCGGGCGGCGGCTACGTGCTGCTGTATCTCGATCTCGATCAATTCAAGCTGGTCAACGACACCTGCGGGCATCCCGCCGGCGACCAGCTGCTCAAGCAGGTGACCGGCGTGCTGCAGTCACGGGTGCGCGACGGCGACACGCTGGCGCGCCTGGGGGGCGATGAATTCGGCATCCTGCTGCAGGATTGCTCGCTCGATCAGGCGATGCGGATAGCGGACGCGCTGCGCCAGTCGATCCGCGACTATCGCTTCATCTGGCAGGACGGGGTGCTGGCGGTGGGTGTGAGCATCGGCATCGTCGAGATCACCAAGGAGACTCCGACGGTGGCCAATGTGATGAGCGCCGCGGACGTCGCCTGCTACGCGGCGAAGGATCAGGGCCGCAACCGGGTGCAGCTGTACAAGCCGGACGACGTGCCGGAGCGGCATCGCGAAATGCACTGGATATCCAAGCTCACCCGCGCCTGCGACGAGAGCCGATTCGAGCTCTATTATCAGCCGATCATCCCGATCGGCTCCACCGTGCACGAGCGCGAGCATTTCGAGATGGTCCTGCGCCTGCGCGACGAATCCGGGGTGCTGGTGACGCCGGCTGAATTCATACCGGCGGCGGAGCGCTACAATGTAATGCCGTCCATCGATCGCTGGGTGGTCGGCCAGGCGCTGGACCGGGTGGTGCATCGAAACGGCTCCGGCATCAAGCCATACACCATCGCGGTCAATCTGTCGGGCACGTCGCTCAACGACGAGAAATTTCTCGAGTACCTGATCGCGGAGCTGTCCGACTGCAATCTGGCCGCCGGCGCCATGTGTTTCGAGATCACCGAGACGGCGGCCATCGCCAACATGGGCAACGTGGTGTATTTCATGCGTGAACTGAAGACCCGGGGCTGCCACTTCGCCCTGGACGATTTTGGCAGCGGACTGTCATCGTTCATGTACCTCAAGACCCTGCCGGTGGATTATCTCAAGATCGACGGCCAGTTCATCGAAAACGTCACTCGCGATCCGATCGATCGCAGCATGGTCAAGGCCATTAGCCAGGTCGGACAGGCCATGGGCATCCATACCATCGCCGAACGGGTGGAGTCCGCCGAGGTGCTCGCGGAACTGGGACGCCTCGGGATCGGCTTCGCGCAGGGTTATCATATCGCCGAGCCGCGGCCAATCGAAGGCTTTCCATACCTCGCGGACTGAAGGAGAAACATGCGGCGCGCACTGGCGGCCCTGTGCCTGGTCGGGCTTTGCGCCTGCGCCCGCCTGCCGGCACGTTTGCCGGAACCCCAGGCCGCGGATCCACGCGTGGACATCTTCGTGATCAGGCGCGGATGGCACGTCGACGTCGGTTTCGCCGCCGCCGATCTGGCGCCGCCGCTCGCATCGCTGGCAGCCTATTTTCCCGGTGCACGATATCTGGTATTCGGCTTCGGCGACCGCCGTTATCTGCTCGCCAAGGCCCGGGATTCCGGCGGTTCGCTGGCGGCCCTCTGGCCGGGTCCCGGACTGATACTGGCCACCGGCCTGCGCGCCACCCCGCCGGCGGCGTTCGGCGCCGGTCACGTGCTCGCACTCCCGGTCAGCGCCGTACAGGCACAGGCCGCGCAACGGTTCGTGTGGAATTCGATCGCCCAGCATCCCGCCGTGGTGAGCCCCTATGCCGAAGGGCCCTATCCCGGCAGCCTGTTTTTCGCCGCCGCCGAACACTACGACGCCTTTGATACCTGCAACACCTGGGCGGCACGGGCACTGGCCGCGGCCGGACTGGCGATTCGCACCCGTGGCGTGGTGTTCGCCGGCCAGATCTGGAGCCAGGTGCGACACCTCGCCGGCGCGCCGTAGGCGCACCGCACCTGCTGACTAATTGCAGGGCGGGTGGGTGCCGTCCGAACAGATGACGGTGGTCCTCGCATTCGGCGGAACGACCACGGTGGTGCTCGTCGCCGGGCGCTCGGGGCTGCTGCTGCTGATGCAGCCAGACAGCAGGGGAATGAGCATCAACATACCTGCCAACAAGATTTTCATATAGCCTCGCCTCCTGCGGATTGCGCGGGCAGTGTGCATCCGATCGCGCCCGGCAGGCAGAGGCCGGCTGCTCCAAGCGCTGTACTCCTTGTCCTACGTGGTTCTGCGTACCATCACCGCCAAGGGTCTTGAGGATTATCGGCGCAACAATCGCAAGGGACGATATATGCTGGATAAAATGGCAGCCGCACCGCCCGCCGCGAACCGCAATCTCGCGCTCGGTATCATCGCCGGCGGCACGGTGCTGGCCGTGCTGTACTTCGGCCGCGACGTGCTGGTGCCGATCGCGCTCGCCGTCATCTTGAGCCTGTTGATGGCGCCGCTGGTGCGGGGTTTGCGACGCATCGGGTTGGGCCAGACCGTTTCGGTGATCGGCGCGGTGATCGTACTGGCGTTCGGTTTCCTCGCATCGGCCACGGTTATCGGCTCGCAGCTGGTGCGCCTGGCCGCGAATCTGCCAACCTACGAATCGCGCATCCGCGCCAAGATCGAAACCGTCGAGAATCTGAGCGTCCGGCGTCTGAGACTGCTGCACATCGAGGCCGGCTGGGCCCGCCGGCCGCCGCCGACCGCTGATTCAGCGGCACCCCCGCCGCCCCCGGCACCCGCCGGCGCCGCGGCAGTGGACGAGCGTGCTGCGCCCACCAGTTCCCTGCAGGTCGTGCAGCGGATTCTGGCATCGGTCTGGCTGCCGATCGAGACGACCGGCATCGTCCTGGTGGTGCTCGTGTTCGTGCTGCTCGAGCATGAGTCGCTGCGCGACCGTCTCATCCGCATCGCCGGCAGCACCGACATCCGCGCGACCACCAATGCCCTGAACGACGCCAGTGCGCGGCTGTCGCGCTTCTTCGTCTCGCAGTTTGCCGTCAACTTCGGCGTCGGCGCCGCGATCGGCGCGGGCCTGGCGCTTCTCGGCCTGCCGCACGCCCTGCTGTGGGCGTCCCTGGCCGCCGTGTTGCGCTTCGTGCCGTACGCGGGGGTTTGGATCGCGGCGCTGCTGTCGGCCCTGTTCGCGGCCGCGGTGGACGCCGGGTGGTCGCTGGCGTATCTGACCCTGGGCCTGTTCGTCGCGGTCGAACTGGTGGCGGGACAGCTGCTGGAGCCGCGACTGTACGGGCACGCGACCGGTCTTTCGCCGCTGTCGGTGGTGATCGCGGCGATATTCTGGAGCTGGCTGTGGGGTCCGATCGGGCTGATCCTCTCGACGCCCCTGACGCTGTGTCTGCTGGTCGCCGGGCGTCACACCCAGGCGCTCGCCTTCGTGGATATCCTGCTCGGCGACACACCCGCATTGACCATGCCACAGCGGCTGTTTCAGCGGGCCCTGTCGGGCGATTCGGACGAGATCATCGCCAATGCGCGGGTGTTTCTGCGGCGCAATTCGTTCGCGACCTATTGCGATCGCGTGCTCATGCCCGCCCTGCACCTCGCGCGGCTGGATTTCAGCTCGGGCACCATCAGCCAGGAGCAGCAACTGAACATTCGCACGGCGGTCGCGAAGGTCATCGCCGTGCTCGGAGCGGCCACCGATCGGCCGTGGCGGAACCGCGCGACCACGGTGCTGGAGGATCTCAACGTCGGACGACACCTGCGCCGCCAGCGCGAGCATCTCACCGGCAAGTGGCAGGGCCCGATCGAGGTGCCCCCGGGTTCGATCATCCTGTGCGTCGGGCTCGGATCCATCGCCGATGACCTGGCCACCGAGGTTCTGGTGCGCATTCTGCGCGAACAGAAGCTCGACGCACGCCATCTCGCACTCGAGGATCTGGACGCTGCGCCGCCGCCCGGCGCCTCCGTCGGCAGCGTCCGCCTGATCCACGTGGTCAGCGCTTACCCCTGCGACGAACGTACGCACGGCGCCTCGGTGGTGGCCCGATTGCGGGGCCGGTTCCCCGAGGCGCGCATCGTGATGGTATTCCTTCCCGGCGCGTCGCCGTCCGATGCGGCGACGGACGATGCGCCGCCGGGGGAAGCGGCCGGCGCCGTGCCGATGGCGAATTCGTTCGAGGAGGCCCTGCAGATTTCTCTCGGGCGCGACCGGGTGCTAGAGTAGCCAGCAAAATGAGTCGCTTGGACCGTCGCCTTTGCGTTGCACCGATGATGGAATGGACGGACCGGCATTGCCGCTATCTGCATCGTCTGTTCTCTCCGCACGCCCTGCTGTACAGCGAAATGATCGTCGCAAAGGCCATCCTGCGCGGCGATGCCGCACGTCTGCTCGGCCATGATCCGAGCGAACGACCGCTGGCACTGCAACTGGGCGGCAGCGAGCCCGATGAGCTGGCCCTGGCCGCCCGCGCCGGTGCCGCGGCGGGCTACGCCGAGATCAATTTGAACGTCGGCTGTCCCAGCGACCGGGTCAAGAACGGATCATTCGGCGCCTGTCTCATGCTCAATCCGTCGCTGGTGGCAGACTGCGTGCGACGCATGAAAGATGCGGTGCCCATCCCCGTGACAGTCAAGTGCCGCATCGGAATCGGGGAAGTGGAAGACTACGGATTTTTCAGCCGTTTCGCCGACGCGGTGGCGGCGGCCGGCGTCGACGCGCTGATCGTGCATGCGCGCACCGCGATCCTGGGGGGCCTGTCGCCGAAGGAGAACCGCGAGATTCCGCCCCTCAGGTACCAGTATGTCGAGCGGCTCAAGCGCGAGCGTCCGGCGCTGGCCGTGGTGTTGAACGGCGGCTTGAGCGACCCGATCGCCATCGGCGCGCAATTGGCGCGGCCGCCGGCCGGCGCGGGCCTCGACGGCGTCATGCTCGGGCGGGCGGCGTATCACCGGCCGGCATTGCTTGCCGAGTTGGAGCGCAGCCTGATCGATCCACTATGGCACGTTCCCGGCCCGGCGCAGATCGTGGAGCGCATGGTGGGCTATGCGCGGCAGCAGGCCCGCCACGGGGTGCGCCTGCACTCGATCACACGTCACATGCACGGGCTCAACGCCGGCCGCGACGGCGCGCGGGCGTGGCGGCGGTTTCTGTCCGAAGTTGCCACCCGGCCCGATGCCGGGGCCGAAACCCTGTTCGCGGCGCTTCCCCTGCTGGAAACGGGGCTAGCCGCCTAAACGGCTGAAGCGGCTGGGTGCCAGGTTAAGTATAATTGACCGGCACCATGGGCAAGGAAATCGAAGTTGCCATCCTGTTTGCCGACGTCGTCGGCAGTACCAAGCTCTACGAACAGCTCGGCGACTTGCGCGCGCGCGACATGGTGGGGGTCTGCATCGAGGTCATGCGTGCCGCCACCGATCAAAATCACGGCACCGTGATCAAAACCATGGGTGATGAGGTCATGTCGACTTTTCCCACCGCAGACGATGCACTCAATGCGGCGGCGCAGATGCAGAAACAGATCGCGCTGCACCCGTCGCTGAAGGTCGATGAACACACCGTTGCCATCCGCATCGGCTGTAATTTCGGGCCGGTGGTGCTCGAAAACCGCGACATTTTCGGCTCGGCGGTGCACACCGCCAACCGCATGACCAGCCAGGCCAAGGCGGGCCAGATCATGACTACGGCGACCATGGTGGAGCACCTGTCGAACGACTGGCGTGCCTCGGTGCGCCAGATCGACATCGCCACGCTGAAGGGACGCAGCAGCGAAGTCGCCCTGTTCGAGGTGTTGTGGCAGACCGAGGATGTCACCAGCATGGTGCCGGCCATTGCCATCGCCTCCCGCGACCGCGCCAACAAGAAGGCGCAGCGCATGCGTTTGCGCTATCAGGGCAAGGAAGTACTGGTGGACGACGGCCGCGCCAACATCTCCATGGGCCGCGCCGAGGAGAACGACCTGGTGGTCAAGGGTAATCTGATCTCGCGTCTGCATGCCCGGGTCGAGATCAACCGCAACAAGTTCATGCTCATCGATCAAAGCACGAATGGCACCTTCGTGATCGGCAAGGACGGCGAGGAGGCGTTCGTGCGCCGCGACTCCATGCAGATACGCGGTGAGGGGCTCATCGGTCTCGGCAAGGCCCCGGACAGCAATTCATCGCAGGTTATTCGCTACATCTGCGAGGACTAGCGATTCGCGACCGTCAGGCTCCGGCCACGCGCTTCTGCGCGTCTTCGAGTTCCGCCTGCAAGGCCTTCGGCAGGCGCGCGCCGAATTCATCCATATAGGCCCCGATGCCGGCCAGTTCTGTGCGCCACAGCGCCGGACTGACCGCAAGCAGTTCATCCAGCGCCCCGGGAGCGAGGTCCAAACCGTCCAGATGCAGATCGCCCGCGCCGGGCATGTAGCCGATGGCCGTGTCGCGAGCCTTCGCGCGGCCGGTGCAACGGTCGATGATCCAGCGCAGCACGCGCAGGTTCTCCCCATAGCCGGGCCACAGGAACTTGCCGGCAGCATCCTGGCGGAACCAATTGACGTGAAACAACTGGGGCGGGGACTTGAGCCGGGCGCCGACGTTGATCCAATGCGCCCAGTAATCAGCGAAGTTATAGCCGGCGAACGGCTTCATGGCCATCGGATCCCGTCGCACCACACCGACCGCGCCGGTTGCGGCGGCCGTGGTTTCGGAGGCGACTCCGGCACCCACCAGCACGCCATGCAGCCAATTGCGCGCCTGGTAGACGAGGGGGGCCAGAGTCCGGCGCCGGCCGCCGAATACGATGGCGGAGATCGGCACGCCGCCCGGGGCATCGGCCAGCTTCGAATAGGCGGGATTCTGTTTGGCCGCCACCGTGAACCGCGAATTCGGATGCGCGGCGGGTCCGTTGGCCGGATCATAGGGGCGCCCCTGCCAATCGATCACGGGTTTGCCGTCCGACAGACCCTCCCACCACGGCTGATTGTCGGCGGTGAGCGCAACATTGGTGAATATCGTGTCGTGGCGAATGGTCTCGTAGGCATTGCGATTGGTCTTGGCATTGGTGCCCGGTACGACGCCGAAATAGCCGGATTCCGGGTTGATGGCATATAGCCGGCCGTCCTTGCCCGGGTGCAGCCAGGCGATATCATCGCCGACCGTCCACACCTTCCAGCCTTTGTAGCTGGCAGGCGGAATCAACATCGCCAGATTGGTCTTGCCGCAGGCGGAGGGAAACGCACAGGCGAGGTAGTGGATCTCGCCCTGCGGATTCTCGATGCCCACGATCAGCATGTGTTCGGCGAGCCAGCCTTCGGTTCGCGCCTGCCAGCTCGCGATGCGCAATGCATGGCATTTCTTGCCCAGCAACGCGTTGCCGCCATAGCCGGAGCCGAAGCTCTTGATCGACAGCTCCTCGGGAAAGTGCATGATGAAGCGACGGTCGGGGTTCAAATCGCCGATGGAATGCAATCCCCTGACGAATGCGCCATCGTGCGCGATGCGCTCGAGCGCGGCGCGACCCATGCGGGTCATGATCTTCATGTTGAGCACCACGTAGGCGCTGTCGGTGATCTCGACGCCGCAGCGCGAGAACGGCGAGTCGATCGGCCCCATGCAATAGGGCACCACGTACAGCGTTCGCCCCTTCATGCAGCCGCGAAACAGCTCGTCCATCTGCCGATGTGCCTGCTCGGGAGCCATCCAATTATTGTTCGGGCCGGCGTCATCCTTGTTCCGAGTGCAGACGAAGGTCAGGTGCTCGACGCGCGCCACGTCAGAGGGATGCGAGCGCGACAGGAAACACCCGGGATTGGTATTCGCATTGAGCGGCAGCAGTTCCTTCCTGGCGACCAACTGCCGCTCCAGCATCTGGAATTCGGCGTCACTCCCGTCGCACCAATACACCGTGTCCGGCTGGGTGAGCTTTGCAACCTCGTCGACCCAGGCGGAGACCGGCTGATTCAATGACGCAAGCGTGGTGACGTGTTGGGGGGCTGTGGCCATGAATGTCCTCGGAGATTACGGTTCAGAAAGGCTCGGCATCTTTACAGCGCGCGCCGTCAATCACTTCGGTGGCGAGAATCGCATTTAACCGCGGGCCGCGTCAATTTGAAATACACGTACAAGGTGTTGACTAATCGACGGTTCTCACAGATTTGCATTATGTTTAGCGCGCGCCATTCTAAGCCAATCCCGAAAAAATAATAGGTGTTCACCGCAGACGTAACGATGATTATTCGCCACAAAAATCGCCCTGGCCAACAGCAAAAGCGACGTAGGCTAGCGCCTACCCATGAATAGCGACTTCAAGGACATATTCGGGCTGGCGGGGCCGCTGGCGCGCGCGCTCCCGGGCTACGCCTTCAGGTCCGAACAGGCCGCCATGGCGAAGGCCGTCGGCGCCGCGATGCGGCGCCAGGAGCCTCTGATCGTGGAGGCTGGTACCGGTACCGGTAAAACCCTGGCCTATCTCGTCCCGGCTTTGTTGTTCGGCCGCGGCGTCGTCATCTCGACCGGCACGCGCACCTTGCAGGATCAGCTGTTTCGCCGCGATCTGCCGATGCTGGCACAGGCCTTGGGAATGCCGGTGAAGGTCGCGTTGCTCAAGGGCCGCGCCAATTACCTGTGCCGGCATCGGCTCGATCTGGCGACCCAGCAGGGTTCGCTGCTCGGCGAGCGTGCGGCGGCGCGGATCCTGGCGCGGGTGTCGCGCTGGGCCGAGACCACGCGCAGCGGCGATCTGGCCGAGTTGACCGATTTGCCGGAACAATCGCCCCTCTGGCCCAGCATCACCTCCACCCGCGATAATTGCCTGGGGACCGAATGCGCACACTACTCGCGCTGCCATGTGTTCGAAGCCCGGCGCGCTGCGCAGGCGGCGCAGATCGTGGTGGTGAATCACCACTTGTTGCTGGCGGATCTGGCGCTCAAGGACGAGGGCTTCGGCGATCTGCTGCCGGGCGCCGAGGCCGTCATCCTGGACGAGGCGCATCAGGTTCCGGACACTGCGGCGCAATTTTTCGGCCGGACCTGGTCGGCGAGACAGGCGCAGTTCCTGGTCCGTGACGCCACCGCAGAGATGCGGGTTGCCGGCGTACGTGGGCCCGCCCTGACCGAGGCGCTCGGGGGCCTCGACACGCGCTTGCAGGAATTGGCACGCGGGCTCGGCGCCGCGCGTATCACCTGGGCCGAACTGCCGGATGCCTTCCTCGACCGGCTGCGGGACCTCGAGGTTGCGATCGGCGATGTCGGCGCACAGCTCGAGGGTCTGGGTGCCGGCGCCGGCACGGCCAACTGCGCGCGCCGCGCGGGTGCGCTGGTGGCGGGGCTGGCGGATCTGAGGGCCGCGTCGGATGACGAGGGGCTGCGCTGGGCTGAAGCCGGCCAGGGCGGAATCACGCTGCAATTCACGCCCTTCGAGATCGCTGCACGCCTGCGCGAATTCGTCGAATCGCGGCCCTGTGCCTGGGTGTTCACGTCTGCGACCTTGGCCATCGGCGAGGATTTCTCGCATTTTGCCGCCCGCATCGGCCTGCCGCAGGCACGAACCCTGCGCATCGACAGCCCGTTCGACTATCGCGACCAGGCTCGCCTCTACCTGCCGCGCAATATGCCCGAGCCGCAGGATCCCGCCTTCGCCGCTGCCTTCCTCGAGGCCGTGGCGCCGCTGCTGGAGGCGAGCGGCGGCCGGGCGTTTCTTCTGTACACAAGCTATCGCGCCCTGGCCGAAGGCGTGCAGGCGATGAACCGGCGATTTCCGGAGCCGCCGTTCCCGATCTTGGTGCAGGGTCAGGCACCGCGCGAGGCCCTGCTCACGCAATTTCGCGCATTGGGCAACGCCGTGCTGCTCGCCACAGGCAGCTTCTGGGAAGGCGTCGACGTCAAGGGCGAGGCGCTGTCGATCGTGGCCATCGACAAGCTGCCGTTCGCGTCGCCGGAGGATCCGCTGCTCAAGGCGCGCCTGGAGGGGATTCGGCGCCGCGGAGGCAACCCCTTCTTCGAGCATCAGTTGCCGCAGGCGGTGCTCGCTCTCAAGCAGGGCGTGGGACGACTGATCCGCGACTTCGACGATTTCGGTGTGATCGTGATCGGCGATCCGCGGCTGCGGAGCAAGTCCTATGGCCGGATCTTCATCGAGGCGCTGCCGCCGAGTCCGGTGATCGACGATGCCGCAGCGGGCGCGGAATTTCTGCGCGAGCGCCTCGCCAGGCTGCGCGCCGCCGCGCCCTCGACCGCGCGGGGCAGGTGACATGCGCGTCCTCGCGCTCGACGCCGCGACCGAAGCCTGTTCCGTCGCCCTGCTCGACGGCGATACGGTGATCGGTCGCCACGAGGAGATCGGGCGCGGCCATGCGGATCGGATTCTCGGCATGGTCGATGAGGTGCTGGCGCAGGCGGGCATGCGGCTGGCCGCACTCGACGGCATCGCCGCCAGCATCGGACCCGGATCCTTCACCGGCGTACGCATCAGCGTGGCGGTCGCCCAAGGGCTGGCTTACGGCGCCGATCTCCTGATTGCCCCGGTATCGACCTTGGAGGCATTGGCGCTGCACGCGGTGAATCAGGGCGCGCAGCGCGTGCTTGCGTGCCTGGATGCCCGTATGGGCGAAGTCTATTGGGGCTGCTTCGCGACCGATGCCTCGGGCGCGATGTTCGCCACCACCGTACCTCAGGTCGGGGTCGCGTCGACGGTGAGTCTGCCGCACGCTGGGATCCATCAGGGCATCGGACGGGGATTCGGCGCCCATGACGCCTTGCGCCAGATCCCGGGGGTGGTGTTCGACGCGCGCTCGGCTGCGGCCCTGCCCAATGCGCGCGAAATCGCGCGCCTGGGAGCCGTCAGGTTGGGCGCCGGCGGGGGTCGTGACCCGGCCGCGCTCGAACCGCTGTACCTGCGTGACAAGGTTGCGCTCACCGAATTCGAGCGCGGCGTCAATCGGTGAACTCGTCACGCAACTGTCACATTCGAACGATGTAATGCCCGGTCAAGGGAATCAAGGGACTAGCACACAAAATGACCGCAAAGCGCATCCTCGTGGTGGAGGACGAAAAGGCGATCAGGGACATGATCGCCTTCGGCCTGAGGCGGGCGGGCTATGAGGTGCGCGAGGCGCAGGATTGCCGGGAAGCCCGCGCCCGCATCGTCGACACCCGTCCGGATCTCATGTTGGTTGATTGGATGCTGCCGGACATGAGCGGCTTGGAGCTGACCCGATCGCTGAAGCGATCCAAGGAGACCGAGGAGATTCCGGTCATCCTGCTCACCGCCAGATCCGAGGAGCAGGACAAGGTCAGCGGCCTCGAGGGTGGCGCCGACGATTACATCACCAAGCCTTTTTCTCCGCGCGAGCTCCTGGCACGCATCCAGGCCGTGATGCGCCGCGCGGCGCCGGCGGGCGCCGCCGATGTGCTGGTGGCGGACGGATTGACGCTTGACGATTCGAGCCACCGGGTGAGCGCCGGCGAGCGTGAGATCCCGTTGGGGCCCACCGAGTACCGGCTGCTGCACTTCTTCATGACCCACCCGGAGCGGGTATTCTCGCGGGGCCAGTTGCTAGACCGAGTCTGGGGCGGTAATACTTACGTCGAAGAGCGGACGGTGGACGTGCACATTCGCAGGCTGCGCAAGGCTCTGGAGCCGTTCTCCCTGGAACGTTTGGTGCAAACCGTGCGCGGTGCGGGTTACCGGTTCTCCACGCGAGACGCGTAAGGCGCGTTGATCAATGGCAGCGATGTGGACTTTCGCGCTCGCGCGCCTGGCGGGCATTTTGGCATCGGGCCTGATCGCCGGCCTGATGATCGGTCCCGTCTGGCTCTGGATCGTGCTGGCCGTGAGCCTGTACCTCGCCTGGCAACTGCTCAATTTGCACCGCCTGGACCGCTGGCTGAGGCTGCGCTCGCGGATGGACCCGCCCAACCTCGGCGGCATCTGGGGGGATATCGTCGCCCAGGTGGTGCGTCTGCACCGGCGCAAGCTGTTTCACAAACAACGTCTGGTGCAGCTGTTTCGCGAATTGCGCCGCTCAACGGCCGCGCTGCCGGACGGTGTGATCATCCTGAGCGCGCAGCGCGAGATCGTGTGGTTCAACCGCCAGGCCGCGCGGCTGCTCGGTCTGAAGCGTCCGGTCGACATCGGCTTGCGCATCGACAATCTGATCCGGGCGCCGGAGTTCATCCACTATCTTCATGGCGAGGATTTTGCGACTCCGCTGGTCATCCGGCCGCCGGTGCAGGTGGACTGGCATCTGGCGCTGCAACTCGTGCCCTACGGCGCCGGCCAATACCTGCTGCTGGTGCGGGACGTCACCCGGCAGATGCACCTGGAGGCCATGCGCAAGGATTTCGTGGCGAATGCATCGCATGAGCTGCGCACGCCGTTGACCGTGATCTCCGGCTACCTCGACACCCTGGCGGACGATCCGACTATGGACCCGACCTGGACCGGGCCGATCAGGGACATGCGGGCCCAGGCGCGGCGGATGAACGCCATCATCGCCGACCTGCTCGAGTTGTCGCGCCTGGAATCCACGGATGGCGAAGCCTCCCGCGATCCGATCGACGTGCCGCAGATGCTCGAGAGGATGCACCGCGATGCGCTGGTGCGAACCGACCGGCCGCGTCAGGTGCTGCTCGATCTGGAATCGACCTGCGGTTTGTTCGGCTCGGCGCAGGAAATCGAATCGGCATTCACCAATCTGCTGGTGAACGGGCTCAAGTACACCCTGGCCGAGGGCACCGTGCGAATGCGCTGGTGGGTGGACGAGGAAGGCGCGCATTTTGCGGTGATCGACACCGGCATCGGCATTCCGGCCGAGCACATCCCCCGGCTGACCGAGCGATTCTACCGGGTCGATGCCGGTCGCTCGCGTGATCATGGCGGCTCGGGCCTGGGGCTCGCGATCGTCAAGCATGCCCTGCAGCGGCATGGCGGATGGTTGGAGGTGCAAAGCGAGGAGGGCAAGGGCAGCACCTTCACCTGCCACTTTCCGCCGGCACGGATCCGCGGCGAAGTGCTGCGCTCCGTCGCCAACGCATGAATCGCGGCCGCGGCCCGCTCATTCCGCGGCGCGCGCCAACGACCGCAATCACATTTATCGCCGGGCCGGTTGACGTCCGGAGCGATCGGATGTAAACGATCGCGGGTTATACTGATTGTTGGAGCCCGCTCCGCCCGAGGTTATTTACATGGAAACAGCCGATCTTACCCACCACATCTCGCGGCGCTTCAACGAGGACCTGGAAAAGGTGCGCAACCAGGTTTTGCAGATGGGGGGCTTCGTCGAGCAGCAGCTGCACAAGGCGATCACCGCGCTGGTCGAGGGCGACAGCCGCCTCGGCGAGTCGGTGGCGACCGACGATTACAAGGTGAACGGCATGGAGGTGTCGATCGACGAGGA
>PLET01000066.1:11694-37569 GCA_003137095.1 Gammaproteobacteria bacterium | reverse complement strand
CCGCAGGGCACGCTGTTCGGCTCCGGCTCCGAAGGCGGAACGGTGCGCTACATCATGACGCAGCCGAGCGTCACGCAGGATTCCACGTACGCGCGCACCGAGCTGTCGTACACCGAATACGGCGAGCCGAGCTACGAGGGCGGCGCCGCTCACGGCGGCCCGATCATCGACAACGTGCTCGGCTACCGCGCCAGCCTCTGGTACCGGTATGACGGCGGCTGGATCAACCGCGTCGACGACACGACCGGCGCGATCACCGAGAAGAACGCCAACTACGCGAACACGGTCGCCGTGCGCCTCGCACTCCTCTACGAGCCTGCCGACAACGTCAAGATCACTCCGAGCCTCATGTACCAGAACAAGAAACAGAACGATCTCGGCACGTACTGGCTCGCATATTCGAATCCAAGCGCCGGCGAGTTCAACAACGCGACGCCCGAGCGCATTCCGATTCCCGACGAATATTACCTCCCGGCGCTCAAGATCCAGGTCGATTTCGAGCACATGACCCTGATCTCGAATACCTCGTACTACCATCGCAACGAGCAGGACTCCTACCAGGGAACCGGCTACGACCTCGCCTTCTTCCAGAGCCAGAGCTGGCTCGGCGTGAATGCGAGCGCCACGCCCGCTTGCGGCCCCGCGTCGACCACGCCGGTGCCGCCGTGCTCCTGGTATCCGCTGATCGACGCCAACGGCCTGCACCTGCCCGCCGGCTTCACGAACTATCAGACGCCGAACACCATGACCAACCAGCAGCGCACCTGGACGCAGGAAATCCGCCTGCAGTCAAACGGCGATTCGGCGCTCAAGTGGACCGGCGGCGTGTTCTGGTCCGAGGCGCGCGAGCTCAGCATCGAACAGCTCTACGACACCCAGATCGTCCCGTTCTGGACGGCGATTTTCGGCAGCAGCCCGTTCGATTATGCGCTGTTCCAGGATCCGAATACCGGACTCGCAAACTACTATTGCAACGGCGTGGGCAATCCGGGCACCGGGCTGCCGGACTGCGACATCTACTACAACCAGAACACCAGCCATGACCGCCAGCTCGCCGAGTTCGGCCAGATCGACTACAGCTTCACCGATCAATGGAAGGCCACGGTCGGCGGCCGCTTCGCGAGCATGGAATTCAATCTGGTCCATTATGCGAACGGCTTGGAGAACAGCGGCCTCGGGACCTTCACCGGCAACTACCGCGAGAATGCCTTCACGCCCAAGGTCGGCGTGTCGTTCCAGGCCGACCCGCAGAATCTCCTGTACTTCACTTACGCCAAGGGATTTCGGCCGGGCGGCGTGAATGCGCCGCTGCCGGTGGCGGCGTGCGGCGCCACCCCCGACTACTACAAGTCCGACACCACCCAGAGCTTCGAACTGGGCTCGAAGAACAACATCGCCGATACGTTCAAGGTGGCCGCCAGCGTCTATTACATCAAGTGGAACGGCATCCAGCAGAACGTGTACGACCCCGGGCCCACCGGCGGCTGCGGCTTCCAGTACACCAGCAACCTGGGTACCGCGGTGGCGGAGGGCTTCGATCTGCAGGTCGACGCCGCCCTGGGCGGCGGATTCTCCTTCGAGGCATCGGTCGGCTACACGAACGCCCGCTACACCAAGAACACGCCGGTTTCCAGCGACGGCGATGCGATCTCGGGCGAAGCGGCGATCAACTACAGTCCCGGCACCAATCCGCCTTGGAACATCGCCCTCGGCCCGCAATTCGACTTTCATCTCGCCGGGCACGACGTGTTCGTACGCGCCGACTGGGAATACAGCAGCCGCAATCCGTGGCTGGCGGCCGTGCAGGACCCGAACAACGCCACCCAATACGACCAGTACTCGTATACGCTCCCCGCGCAGAGTTTCATCTCCCTGCGCAGCGGCGTGAAGCTCGGCGGTTGGCAGGTCTCGGCGTTCGTCGACAACCTGCTCGATTCGCACACCATCCTGAACTATGCGCTGGTTCAAAACGACACGAACAACCCGAATGGGCCGCCGCCGCCGCAACAAAACGACTTTACCTACCGGCCGCGCACGGTGGGCATCACGGCGACGTTCCGCAACTGAGCGCGCTTGAAGCCGTGCGCGCTTGAAGCCGTGCGCTTGAAGCCGTGACTGCGAATCCCGGCGCCGGATATCCGGCGCCGGGGCCGCTCAGGCCAGCGGCGGGTCCAGGAGCTGCCTCAAGGGTCCGATGAATGGCTCGTAGTGCCGCCAGCGATCCACCGAGGAGCGGCTGATTTTCTGCCGCACCTGCCATTTGCTGGCGGTGAGGACGCTGCGGCTGTTCTGGTGGAAGTCGAGACATTTCGCGTCCCACGGCAGTTCGATGAACGCGAGCATCTTGCGGCTCCACGCCTCCGGATCGGCGACCAACCCCTCGTAGGGCACCTCGAGCAGGCAGTGCGCGGGCAGCGCCGCACGCCAATGATCCATGAGCCGCAGATATTGCGTGTAGTAGTGCGCCAGGTCTCCGAGATCATTGGCGTAGGAATGGCCGGATTTGAAGTGCTGAAAATAGATCGACAAACAGGTGTCCACGGGGTTGCGGCGCATGTGGATGACGCGCGCCCCCGGCAACGCCTCGAGGATCACTCCCAGCGATAGAAAATTGGCGGGCATCTTGTCCACCACTCGCGTCGCCTGCGGCGCCAGAGCCTCGAGCAGCCTCAGGTAGTCGCCGCCGAGCGTGACCGGCGAATCGGCGGCCGCGTCGGCGGATGAGGACGCCTCCTGCGCCGCCCCCACCGTGCGCCAGAATGGCAATTCGCCCGCGCCAAATACCGCGGGGTGCGAAGCGAGGATCTGCTCCGCCAGGGTCGTCCCGGAGCGTGGCATCCCGACGATGAACATCGGGCGCGATGCCGGGATGGCGCCGGCCGACGCGGCGGCGGCGGCGGCCGCGCGCGGCGGATGGGAGCGGATGAGGCGGTCGACCGTGCGGGTCGCCCGCTCGCGGTCGTACGGCGGACCGTAGGACTTCGCCAGCTCGTTGGCGCGGCGGAAGCTCGCGAAGGCCGCGGGATACTCGCCGACGTCGTCGAAATACTTGCCGAGCGCGAATCGAAGATAAACCTCGCCGCGGGGCGAGACGCAGCGCTGCGCCAGACGCTGCGCCTCAGCCAGCCAGGCGGCATCCCGCGGCGTCATCTTGCGCAAATGCGCGATGCCGGCCAAGGCCTCCGGCAGCTGCGGATCGAGCGCCACGGCGCGCTTGAAGGATTCCTCGGCCTGCGCGAACCGGCCCTGGTCGGCCAGCAACTCGGCGAGCAGGACCACGGCCGCCGCCGCGTCGGCATCGATGGCGAGCGCTTCGCGGCAGCTCGCCTCGGCCTCGGCGGTGCGGCCTTCGAGGCGCAGCACCATGCCGAGATTGATCCGGGCCTGGCTCGAGGCCGGGTCGAGCGCGGCGGCCCGCCGGTAGCTGTCGGCCGCCTCCGCCGTTCGCCCGAGGTCGAGCAGTGCGTTGCCCAAACTGTTGTGGGCCATGGCAAGATCCGGCTGGATTTTCAGGGCCCGCCGGCTGGAGGCCACCGCATCGGCGGTCTGGCCAAGCTCGCGCAGCACGTCGCTCAGATGGCTGTACGCGCCCGCGTAGGCAGGATCCAGCGAGATCGCGTGCCGGTAGCTGGTCGCGGCTTGCTCGTACCGGCCGGCGGCACGCAGCGCGTTGCCGAGATTGCCATGTGCGGCGGCGAAGCCGGGCCGGATTTCCAGGGCGCGGCCGTAGCTGGCGATGGCTTCGTCGGAGCGCCGCATGAACAGGTACACATTGCCCAGGCCGATGCATGCCTCGGCATACGCGGGATTGATCTCCAGCGCGCGACGATAGCTCGCCGCCGCCTCCTCGAGCCGTCCGAGCATGCGCAGCGCGTAGCCCAGACTGTTGTGCACCTCGGCGAGACCGGGATCGATTTGCAGCGCCAACCGGTAGCTTGCCTGCGCGTCGAGCGGCCGGCCGGCGTCGAGGAAGGCATGGCCGAGGTTCGTCTGCGACTCGGCATCCTGCGGCAGAAGCCGCGCCGCGGTGGCAAGTGCTTCGAGCGCGTCCTTGCCCTGCAGCCGCAGAGCAACCCCGAGCGCCTTCCAGAGCATGCCCGACGAGGGCTGCTCGCGGATGGACTCCCGTGACCTGTGCTCCAATTCCGCGAAGCGACGCGATTCGATGAGCGCGACGATCTGATCCATCCCGAGGCCGGCGCTGTGCGTCCCGGCCGGATCGTTTCTTGCCGGGCTCAATGGCCGACCGCGCTGGTGCCGGCCGGTAGGCATGCCATAATTGCGCCCCTCGCACGTCCGGTGTCCG
The DNA here is from genome assembly GCA_003137095.1 of Gammaproteobacteria bacterium. Taxonomy (GTDB): domain Bacteria; phylum Pseudomonadota; class Gammaproteobacteria; order Steroidobacterales; family Steroidobacteraceae; genus Bog-1198. The sequence goes on along the minus strand of PLET01000066.1, from coordinate 33,263 downwards.
CCATGCTCAAGTTCCTTCTCTGGCTCATCCTGTTCGCCCTTTGCTGGCCCCTGGCGCTGCTGGCTCTCGTGCTCTGGCCCATCGTCTGGCTGCTGTCCTTGCCGTTTCGCCTGCTGGGCGTCGCTTTCGAGGGCGTCTTCTCGCTGCTGCGCGCGGTGCTCACGCTCCCGGCGAGGTTGCTCGGCGCTCCGCGCTGATCCGCCCGGAGAATGCGGCGCTTGCCGGCATTTCGCAAGACGACCCGGCTACGCAGCGCCTGTCATGGCCGCCACGGATTCCCAGGTGGTTGCCGCCATGCTCGGGCGGCGCTTCATCCGGCGCCCAGCTGCCGGGCGAGTTCATCGAACACCGCATGGGCCTGGGGCATGGCGGCCGCAATCGCGGTTCCTTTGGATGTTTCCACGGCAAAAAGCTGTACGCGCATCTGCCCTTTCCGTAATCAATGACTTACGGTAAGAAAATACTTACCTAATGTCCAGCGGGAAAACGCAGGTCAGTCAGCTCACTATAGGGCCGCGGAGATCTGCAGATGGATACCATGGTCCTGCCACGTTCCGTGCTGCGCGTCGACGAAGGCGGGACGGATCAACCGCGCACCGACAGCCAGATCGAATTGCACGTGCGGCCAGACCAGCCGAAGCGTGCCCCCCGCCGAGGAAAACGTCGTCACCGGTTCGCCCACGTCATGGCCATTGGCCCAATCGAAAAACGGACCCACCGTGACGCCCGGCGCCGGCGACCGGCCGGCCGGCAACGCCAGCCACCGCAGGTCCAGATTCAGATTGTGGACGTTGGAGAGCAGTAATTCGTTCTCCCGGAACCCGCGCACCGAGTCGATGCCGCCAACCTCGAGTGCGTGCAGATCCGAGATGTGGGCCCCGGTCCACTGCGCAGTCGCCCGGGTCTCGAGCTCCAAGTGCGCATCGGTGAGTTCCAGCACATGGTGCAATTGTCCGGTCCAGACGTGGTACTCGTGATCAGGCTGCGCAAACGCGGCCGGGTTCGACGTCTCATCGAGCAGGGTGGCATGCAGGAACGTCAGCCGCAATCCGAGATACTGATGCGCGGTTCGAATGCTGTAGTCCGGCGCCACCCGGGCGGTCACCGCGCGCGTGACCCCCTGAACGGCGCCTGGTAGAAACGAGAATGGGATGCCGGCGAGCGAGGTGGAATTCTTTTCATAGGCGCCGCTGAATCCCAGATTGAACTGCTGGGTCAGGGACGCCCACAGGGGCTGCGTCAATTTCAGTTCCTGGCGCGTGATCCGGCTCTTGATGTTCAACGATTCCAGAGGCTGCTCGGTGATCACCGAATCTACGAACGAGGTTTGCAAGGAAACCGCCGTGTAGTGGCGGTTGATCGGCACCTGCCAGCCCGCGCTGTAACTCGTGCCGCCGGCCTCCCCGATGGGCCCGCTGAAACTCGCATTCAGGGCATCGCCCCAACCGGTCAGATCGCGCACGATCCCGGTGAGGTTGTATCCCTTTTCTTCAATCGAAGGCGGTCGATAGTTGTTGACGGCAGCCGATGCCCCGTAGGTCCTGGCCCTTTCGACGTCCACCTCCAGGATCGCCTCCCCGAGTTTCGCGCCGGGCAGGATGCGGCAATTGAGGCGTGCGAACAACGGATCGTCCAACAGGCGCTGGAAACGCTCGCGCAGGCGGTTGACGTTGAAGGTCTCGTGTTTGCCGCCTTTCAACCGATTGATCACATAGGCGGCACGCAGCCCGCGCAAGCCATGCACCCGCACCTCCGTGATGCGCCCCTCGATGACCCGAAAGCGCAGCACTCCATCGCGCAAGGGTGGCTCGATCAGCAGGCCGGAATTAATGTATCCACGGTCGGTATACAGGCGCGTCAAGTCTTGTCGCAGCCCCTCGAGTTGCGCCGCGCTCATGGAGCGGCCGACATAGGGCGCCGCTGCTGCCTGCAACCGCGTCGTCGACAGCGCCCGATTGCCCGCGAATTCGATGCGGTTGACCTGGCCCTGGCCGCCGTCCACTGCCGCTCCCTCCGGCGCCAGGACGGGCGGCAAACTGAACTGACCCTCGGCCGACGCCGGCATCGTCGCGCCCGGCGTCTGCGCTGCGGCCGGCGGCTCCGCCGCCACGGCTACCCGGCCGGCGGCCAGCACACCCATGAGCGCCCAGGCTGCCCGGCGACTCATCGGCAAGTGATCGCTCCGGCCCAGCTCAAGAGCGGTACGGATGCCGTGGACCGAGGTGTGACGCCATCGAGGCGCGCAGCCGCGTCGCCGATGCTGGCAGGATCCGCCCACAGCGGATCGCGATACGACACCGGCAAGCCGCCGCGGCCGGCGATGGACAGCGAGCTGCCCTCGCGGAATTTGCAGGCGCTGCGGGCCAGGGCTATCGGTGTCGACGGGGTGCCGGTGAGCCCGAGCAGGGCGTTGCCGAGATCGAGGCTGGGCACCGTCACGTCGAGCGTGCCGCTCAGTCCGTCCGGAGCCGCGGCCTGCACCACGTTCAAACCCGCCGTGGCCGGATTGAAGGCGACCAGATTCCCCCCGAGGGTGTAGGACTCGAAACTTGGAACCAACGCCAGCGCGTCGATGATGACATTGCCGCCCGAGGCTTGCGGAGCGGTGGTATTGGCCTGGATGGCGCCGGTCTCGAACACGATGCTCGGTACCTCGATGCGGATGTCGCCACCATTGCCGTTGGTTGTCCCGAGCACCGAAGTCGTAATGCTCGAATTCTGCAGCCACAGGGGTCCCTGGCCGGTGATCGTGATGGGACCGCCGTTGCCTTGATTCGAGGTCGTCGAGATGGCGCTCGGATCCATGTGCAAGGATTGCTGGTACACGATGTCGATGGCGCTCGCCGCGACGTTGCCGGTGGACGCTGCGCTGATCCGACCTCCGTCCATCTGGATGGCGTCGGCGTGGATGTCGATCTGGGTCTGAGCGATCTGCGCGGGAACCGCGACCGTCGAGCTGTTTTCAATGGAAATCAGCCCGGTATTGCCGACGATCAAGGTGCCGCTGCTGATCGAGACGGTACCCGGCTGGCCGTCCGCGCCGCGCGCCGCGGAGCTGATCTGCCCATTGTCCATCAAGGTCGTGGTGCCGCTCACGTCGACGGTGACAACGCCCGCCGATCCGCCAGAACCCGCGGCCGCGGTGGTGGAGATGGCGGAGAAATGGGTCGGTGTGCCACCCTCGATGCTGAGCGATCCGGCGTTGAGCGTCACGGCCCCGGCATTGCCCGCACCAAAAGTGGCCGAGAGGATCTGGGCGCCATTGGCGATCGTCGCCGCGCCGCCGGCCGTGACCGAAACCTGGCCCGCGTTGCCGCTCGATTGCGCGGTGGAACTCGTAACGCCCGTCAATGCGGTCGAGCCGCTCCCATCGACGTTGAGCGATGCGGCCTGAAGTACGACATCGCCGGCGTTGCCGGTGCCATTCGTGTTGGAATTGATCTGTGCACCGCTCGAGATGCCCAAGGTCGAGGCGCTCGTCACCGTGACCTGGCCGGCATTGCCCGGGCCCGAGGTTTGCGATTCGATCGAGCCACCGCCGGACAGCGTCACCCCCGCCGAGCTTGCCACCATGACCTTGCCGCCGCTGCCGGTTGCGCCCGGTTCGGCCGAGCTCAATATGCCGGTGAGCCCCGTGGTCGCGGAACCCGTGACGCTGAGCCCGCCCACATCGAGAATCACATCGCCCGCATTGCCGGTCGCGAAGGTGCCCGAGCTGATTTGCGCGCCGTTCGCCAGCGTGGTGGTGCCGCTGGTGGTGACCGTCACCCGACCGGCATCGCCGCCCGATCCCGGCTGATTGGAGCTCGCAATGCCCGTGAAGACCGGCGAGCTGCCGCCGTCGATGCGCAGCGAGGCTGCATTCACCGAGACGCTGCCGGCATTGCCGGCGGAGTCGGTGTCCGTGCTGATTTCGGCGCCATTCAGAATGCTGACGGTGCCCCCGCTCGTGACCGCGACCTGACCGGCGCCGCCGCCCGACGGGCTGTTGGTGCCGCTGAAGATTCCCGTGACGAACGTCGAGGTGCCCGCACCGCCGTCGACATCGAGCGAACCCACGTTGAGCGTGACGGTGCCGGCATTGCCGGCCGCATGGGAGCTGGAGGAGATCTCTGCACCATTTGCCACGGTGGTCGCGCCGCTCGTGGTCACCGACACCTGGCCGGCGTTGCCGCTCGCGTAGCCCGAGCTCGATATCCCCGTGAATGACGCCGAAGTGCCGCCGTCAAGGTCGAGCGATCCGGCGACGACGACGATATTCCCGGCGTTGGACGGGGAAAAGCTGTTGGTGGATACATAGCCGCCGCCGCCAATGGCCGCCGGCCCGGTCACCGCCACCGAGATCCTGCCGGCGGTGCCTCCGGCGCCGTCGATTTCCGTATCGATGCCGCCGTTGCTGATGGCGAGCGAGCCGGCCGACAGCGTCACCTCGCCCGCGTTGCCGGCCAATCCAAAGGCGGACGCGAAAATTCCCGTGGTCGCAATCTGCGGACTGCCCTGGATGGTCACCGACGCCGCGTTGACGGTCACATTGCCCGCATCGCCGGTGGTGAACGAATTCGCCGCAATGAATCCGCCGTTCGTGAGCGTGGTCGCGCCGTTGGTCATGACCGACACCTGACCGGCGTTGCCGGTGGACAGGCCCGGGTTGCCGGCCGCCTGGCCGGCGGAACTCGAAATGTTTGCGAAGCCATCGATGCTGAGCGACTGCGCCACCACGTTCACATCGCCGGCATTGCCGGGCGAAAACGTGTTCGAGCTGATGGAGCCGCCATTTTCCAGGGTAATGGGACCGCTCGCCGTGACGGACACCTGGCCGACGCTCGCCCCCGAATCGTTGGCCTGGCGCACGATTCCCGTGTTGTACGTGGAGGTGCCACCGTCGATGTTCAGCGACTGGGTGCTGAGCGCAATGGCGCCGGCATTCCCGACGCCGAAGGTTTCCGCGGCGACCTGACCGCCGTTGACGATATTGACGGGCCCAGCCACGTTGATACCGATGGGGCCGCCCGCGCCCGCGCCGACCGTGATGGAAGTCAGCTGGCTCTGATTCGAGGAATTCGCGCCCTGAATGCTCAGTGATCCGGCATTCAGGGTGATCGATGCGCCGCCGCCGCCGCCGGCATTCTGCGAGGCAATGAAAGCGCCGTTGGTGAGCAGGGCGCTGCCGCCCACATCGATTCGGATGGGGCCCGCCCCGGCGCCGCCGGCGCTGCTGAACACGCCGGTGGGTACAGTCCCGCCGTTGGTGGCATCGATCTGCAGCGCTCCCGCACTCACGTACAGACCGCCCGTGGCCTGGCCGGCGCTGCTGAACGCGGTGATCTCGCCCCCCGCCTGCAGGGTCACGGTGCCGTCGCCGGAGTTGAACGCACCGCTCAGGGGCACTTCGACCGCCTGCGCACCGGTCGCGATCACCCGCACGTCGCCGGTGGTGTTTGCGAGCGCGGCGTACTGGCCGCCGCCGTCGATGGTCACGTCGCCGGCGACCACTTGAATTTCTCCGCTGCCCGCCCCGCCGCCCAACAATTGCGCGCCCTGGAGATTCACCGGCGCGCGCGTCGCACCCAGAAACCCGAAGGCCTCCGGCGCCATCGCCGACAGCGTGCTCGCCTTGCTCGGGTCCGCATAGAAGTTGCCGTCGGAGAATTTGAGGTAATTGGCCGTGGTCACCGCAAACGCCGCCGGCACATTCACGAACGCATTTGCCGTGAAGGTCACCCCCGCGGGATTGACGAAATAGAGATTCGGCGCTCCGGACGCCGCCAACAACGCGATCGTGCCGTCGATGGTGCTGGCATAGCCTCCCGTCACCCGGCTGATCACATTGTTGATGCCGGCACTGGTGGTCGAAAACAGCGCCGTTTCGCCCGTCGCGACGTTGAAATACTGAAAGCTGAAGAACAGATTGCCGCCGTTCAACCGGCCCAGGCTTTGGGTGATGTTGTAGAGGGGACCGGTCAGCACCGCGGCGCTGCCGCCGAGGCTGCCGTCGAGCTTGATCCCCGCGGGTCCGGCCGCCAGCGCCGCACCGGCGCAACCGCCGAACCCCCAGGCGAGGGCCCCCATGAATCTTGCGGATCGTGCGCGCCGGCGGGTCATTCGATTCAGTTCCAATTGCCGATCAGCACGATCGGCGCCCAGAAGAACGGGTGCGAGAAGTGCTCGGATCCGATCAGGCTGCGCTGCGCCTCGGCGAAGGCCTGCGCCTTGCCGTGGCGTTCCATGCCCGCATAGAACGCCTCCATGAAGCGGCTCGCCGCATCGTCACTCACCGACCACAGCGTGCCAACGACGCTGCGCGCCCGCGCCCGGATCGCGGCGCCCGCGAACCCGAGCGGCGCCCGATCATTGCCTTCCGCAGTCTCGCAGGCCGACAGCGTCAGCAGTTCGATGGCACCTCCATGCGTGCCGTTGTCCGCGATCATGCGCTGCAGGTCATCCATGCGGATGAGGTCGTCGAACGCCAGCAGGAACGAATCCCGCGCGTTGTCGCCGAAGAATCCATGCGAGGCTATGTGGATGAGCCGGTAGCGGCCGGTTGCGACCTCCTGCTGGAAGCGGCCGACCGTGAAATCGCCGTTCATGAGCGGCTTGCTCTTGCCGAGCGCCGTCAGTTCCCGGATTTCGGTGTCGACCCCGGGCAATGCCAGCTCGCTGCGCAGCGCCGATTCCGCCCCGGCATGCGCCGAATCGGCCGCCGACGGGGTGTGCCCGGACGCGTCGGGCTGCGCCTGCGCGACGGCGCGCCGCGCGGCCGCGCGGCCGGTGGGTGTGGAGTCCATGAAGCCCATGGATATCAGTGTGTTCACCACCGGTCCGGGCGAGGACAGTCCGGCGAGCAGCGACAGGGTCTGCGATTCACGCTCGTTGCCGGTCTCCGTCATGGTCAGTCCCGTGATCGTGGACACCGCATAGCGCTCGGCCACGAAGCCGCGGCCATCGTGCAGGGCCGCAAACGGTACCAGGCGCAGATAGCCGTCCGGCACGAACACCAGCTCATGTATCCCCCTGGACGCCAGCTGCGCCTCGAAGGGACCGACCAACCAGCCGTAGAAACGCTGCGCCGTCGCGAGATATCGCGTCGAGCCCGGATCGGTGAGCTCGGTACGAAACTGCTTGATCTGTGCTTCGAGCGCCGCGGCGGGTATCGGCACCGAATGATGCAGCAGCCCGGTGTTCGTCCTCGCGACCACCTCCAGCCGATCCTCGAGGACCACCGTATAGAGCACCGCTACTCCGGCATCGAGGGGGGCGCCGGCATGTTCCTTGATCGAATCGACGGAGCAGCGGTCGCCGAGATAGTCCTGCATCTCCGCCTGATGGGTGAGTTCGAGCGCATCCAGCACCGAACCGAGGCGCGCCGGCTGCTCGCCGCCCTCGAGACCATCCACGTTCTGCAGCATCAAATCCAGCAGATTCGTGAATATGGGCTTGAGCAGCGTCTGATAAGTCGATTGGCCCTCGTCGTCCTCGATCGGCAGATCGTGGCGAATGGCCTCCAAATGCCGCGCCGCGCGCAGATAGCTCGCGAGCGCCGCGGGATCGTCGCCCAGCCGGCGGTGCAGCCGGCCGGCGCGCCATTCGAGCCTGACGAGCAGCGCCTCGACCTGCCCGAGGTCCATGCGCTGCGCGAGCGCCAGGCCGCCTTGATTCAATTGCATGGCGTCCGCGAATCGGCCCTCCGTCTCGTACAGCTGGGCGATGGCGTCGGCCGCCTCGAGCTGCAGCGGCTCATCGCCCGTTTGCTGCGCCAGTTCCGCCGCATAGCTCAGGCTGCGATAGGCCATACGCAGGATTCGGGCGGCGCGCACCGCCGCCGGGCTCGCGCTTCCGACCTCCGCCGGCAACCTCATCCCCTCCGCCACGTCGAGCGCCACCGCCGCTTGCGCGCCGAGACTGAAAAATGCCTCCGCTCGCTGGTTAGGATCGCGCATCGCGGCGATCTGGGGATACAGCCGATCCAGCGCATCCAGATCGGCACGCGGCGACTGCAGTCGCAACAGATTCAATTGCGCGAGCACACCGAGATCCTGTCCGGCGCCCCCGCTGCGGATCGCGGCCAGGGCCTCCTGATAAAAGCCGGCGGCGCGGCGCCCGTCGTGTTCCGCCGCCGCCACATTGCCGAGCGCTAGGGTGATCGCGACCTGCGCCGGGTCGGCGGCCGCCCCGGCGGCTGCCTTCGCCGCGTCATGCGCCGCCTGCAGCAGCTTGTCGGCATCCTCGAGGCGGCCGGCTTGCACGAGACTTAAGGCCAATTCGCGGGTTGCACGCAGACGTCCGGCAGGGTTGGGGGCTTCGGCCGTGACCGCCTCGAGCAATCTGACCGACTCGGAAATGTTGCCGTGACCGCGCTCGCGGATGCCGGCGTCAAGCGCCGTATCCCAGACGCCGCCCCAGGCGGTGCCGGCGAGCGCCGCGATGCCGACACCAGCGCATGCGCGGCGCCATCGCCCGGCGAGGATCCGGCCCCGTTGCGGCAAGCGCACTTCGCGACTGCGCGACCGAAGCCGAACACGCAACATGGCACCCCTCGTGATGATTCATCGCACGCCGCTCGAATCGGGCGCTTGCGAAGTTTTTACTCGCCTCTCGAGCGGTCCGTCAACGATTTCACAGTTTGTGTCGCGTTATGTCATACGCGATATAGCGAGGTCACCGGTTGTCCTGCGTTATGTCACGCATGATGAGTTCGCGACCCGGCTCGCCCTACGCCCGACGCCACCACCTGACCCCGTCGGCCTCGATCGCGCTGGTCGCGCGACCGGTGTGGGCCAGATGATTCAAATGCGCGCTCGCTTCTCCGGTTGCCAGGATCAGGACGCCCGGCGTGATGGGACGGGCGAACAGCGCCGCGAACACATCCTTGGTGCGTCGCGGCTCCGACAGCAGTTCCTGCAGGCGGACGAGGCCGTCGAGGTGTGATTGGATCAGCTGGTCGATGCGCTCGTGCAGGCCGGTGAACGGCGCGTTGTGCGCCGGCAGCACCAGCACGTCGTCCGAAACCTCGAGCTTGATGCGCGCCAGGGAGACGAGCCAGTCGCCGAGCGGATCGGCGTCCGGTTCGGTCGGATGGACCGAGACGTTCGAGCTGATCTTCGGCAGCACCTGATCGCCCGCGATGAACAGCTTGAGTTCGGGGCAATACAGACAGGCATGTTCGGGTGAATGCCCGCTGCCGACGACCACCTGCCATTCGTGCGCGCCGATGCTCAAGCGATCGCCGTCCCGGATGCGGCGATAGGAGTCGGGCAGGCGATGAATCATCCGGCCGAAATCACCGAATTTCGCCTGGTAGCCCTCCAGTTCCGCGGGATCCCAGCCCGCGGCCCGATAGAAATTCAGGCCGGCGGCCGGCGCAGCGCGGCCCGTATCGGCGGCGATGACCCGGCACGTCAGGTATTCGAGACGGCTCATCCACAGCGTGACCTCGAATCGTTCCGCCAACCAGCCTGCCAGGCCGCAATGGTCCGGGTGCATGTGAGTGACCACGACCCGGGTCGCCGGGCGTCCGTGCATGGGACCTGCGAAAACCGCCTGCCAGGCCTCGAGGGTCTGCGGTGTGTTCAACCCGGTATCGATCAATGCCCAGCCGTTCTGCTCCTCGATGGCCCAGGTGTTGATCCACTTCAACGACCCGAACAGCGGCATTCGCAGCCACAGCACCCCCGGTGCGACCGCGACGAAGCTGCCATCACCGGTCTGCGGCTCCGATGTCAGCGGGTACTGCAAAGTCATAGGCTTCCATGATAAGGGGAAGCCGATCAGCGGTGCTTAAGTCTCTCGGTCAGCCCCGCGTCATTGGCGGGCTGGTAGGCCGCCGTGAAGGTATGCAGCGCGGCCTCGGCGCCGGGAAGTTCAGCATCAGGCAATTCGAAGGAGTCAAAGCCGCAGCGCGCCATGAAAAACAACTGGTCGCGGCGCACGTGGCCGGTGGCGCGCAGTTCACCCGTGAATTTCCAGCGTTCCCGCAGCAGCCGCGCCTGGCTGTAGCCGCGGCCTTCGCCCGGCGAGGGGAAGTCGGCGGCGATCAGCGACAGTGCCGCCAGATCCCCGACGAGCTGTTCGACCTGCTGCGCCGGGCCGATCTGCACGCCGAGCCGGCCGGCCTTGCGGCTGAAGGTCTCCTTACCGCCCACCCAGCGATCGAAGGGGATTATCAGCGCGGCCGGTGACTCCGGGGCGCCGGTCTCCCCGAGGTATTGCCAGTCGTCGACCACGATCCGGCCGTCACGCAGCAAGCGGCGCGGCATACACCCTCTCCTTGAACGGCTTGATGCCGATGCGTCGCACCGTATCGACAAAGCGTTCCTCGGGCAGGCGGCATTCCACGTATACCGCGAGCAGGCGCGCAATGGTCTCCGGAACCATGGCCTTGGCCACCGATGGGCCGATCACCTCGCCGAGGGCCGCATCGGCTCCGGCTGCGCCGCCAATGGTGATCTGATACCACTCCTCCCCATTCTTGTCGACGCCGAGAATGCCGATGTGGCCGACATGATGATGGCCGCAGGCATTCATGCAGCCCGACATCTTCACCTCGAGTTCGCCGAGGTCATAGAGATAATCGTAGTCGTCGAAGCGCTCGTTGATCAGTTTGGCGACCTCGATGGAGCCGGCGTTCGCCAGACTGCAGAAATCGAGACCGGGGCAGCAGATCATGTCGTTCAAGGTGCCGATGTTCGCCGTGGCGAGGCCCGCCTGATCGAGCGACCGCCACAAATCGAACGTGTGCTGCGCTTCGACATCGGGAAACAGCAGGTTTTGCGTGTGGGTGACGCGGATCTCGCCGAAGCTATGGCGGTCGGCGAGGTCGGCGAGCAGGTCCATCTGCGCGTCGGTGGCATCCCCGGGAGCGACGCCGGATTTCTTCAGCGACACATACACCGCCCGATAGCCCGGCACCTTGTGGGCCACGGTGTTGTGGCGATACCAGGCGCGAAACGCGGTGTCCTTGCCGGCCTCGGGATCGGCTTCGGCCAGTCGGCGGTAGGCAGGCGGTGAGAAGAAGGCCCGCACCCGCGCGACCTCGGCATCGTCGACCCGCGGCGCGCCGTCGCGCATCGCGGCCCATTCGGCTTCCACGCGGCGCCGGAATTCCTCGATCCCGAGGCTGCGCACCAGGATCTTGATGCGCGCCTTGGTGAGATTGTCGCGGCGCCCCTCGCGGTTGTAGACCCGCAAAATGGCTTCCAGGTAAGACAGCAGATGCTCGCGGGGTAGGTACTCGCGCAGCACCTGGCCGATGATGGGGGTGCGACCGAGACCGCCGCCGGCCAGAATCTCGAAGCCGAGTTCGCCGTCCGCCGCGCGCACCATGTGCACGCCCACATCGTGCACCAAGGAGGCGGCTCGATCCTCCGGTGCGCCGGTCACGGCGATCTTGAACTTGCGCGGCAAGTAGCTGAATTCGGGATGAAAACTCGACCATTGCCGGATGATCTCGCACCACGGGCGCGGATCCTCGAGTTCGCTCTGGGTGACCCCGGCGAGGTGATCCGAGGTGACGTTGCGGATGCAGTTGCCGCTGGTTTGAATGGCATGCATCTCGACGGCCGCGAGCTCCGCCAAAATATCCGGTACGTCCTCGATCCTCGGCCAGTTGAACTGCAGGTTCTGACGGGTGGTGAAATGACCGTAGCCGCGGTCGTAACGGCGTGCGATGTGCGCCAGGGTGCGCAATTGGACCGAGGACAGGGTGCCGTAGGGTATGGCCACCCGCAGCATGGGCGCATGCCGCTGGATGTACAGGCCGTTGCGCAGGCGCAGGTGGCGAAATTCATCGTCGGTCAGCTCGCCGGCGAGAAATCGCCGCGTCTGATCGCGGAATTGGGCCACCCGTTCGTCCACCAGGGTCTTGTCAATGGCATCATAACGGTACATGGGGGCCGCCGAGTCTATTGCGGGGGCTCTCGCAGGCTCCAATACCGGCCGGTCATGAGCTTATAACCGCCGCGTCTTAGGGGGTCCGATCCGAAAACCGTGAATCGCTTGGCAGAGAGCACCCGGGGATGCGGGCAGCATGAGTTTCAAGGTACGTAAAGGCCAGAATGGGTGAACAGTTGAGGACTATCAGCGTCGCGCCGGAAAGCTTCGAGATTTCGGCCGAATCGGTGCTGCTGGTGGCCGATTTGCAGGGGGCGCTTGCCGTTTGTCTGCACGACGAGGGCCGCCGGGCCGGTGGCTTGCTGCATCTGCGATTCGGCGGTCCGAATGGCTGTCCCGGCGACGTCACGGACGATGCCCTGAGCGCGATATTGACGGTGCTGGACAATTTCAAAACCGCGGTACTGGGCGCGGCACCGCGCCTGGACGACGTTCAGGCGCGCATTCTGGCTCATGCCCCGCCGCCGACCGGTGAGTGCGAGCCCAAGGTGTCGCTGGTGGAACTGATTCGCGCGGATTTCACCGACGCAAAAATCTCCTGCGGCACGCAGACCCTGCGCCGTATCGAGCCGGTGCGCGTGTTCTTTCAACCCTTCGAGGGGCGGGTGTGGATCTCCGCACCGAGCGACATTCGCGCAACCCAAAACAGGCGCAGTTCCCTCGCCTAGCCTGTATTCGGTGTCCGCCCGTCCGGGCGTCCGGCGAAAGCCGCGTCGGTGATTTTGTCATATGCTTAGGCCCCATGACCCTCATCGATCGCCCTTTGATTGATCAACCGGCGCGCTTGCGATGCGCGCTGCTGTTCTCGGCGGCGTTGCTGGTGAGCTGTGCCAGCCCGCCCCTCGCAGTGGCGCCGCCGCCGGGGGTGGATCTCAGCGGCCATTGGAAGCTTGATGAGGCGGACAGTGATGATCCGCAGCGGGTGTTGCAGGCTCAGCAGTTCGGCACGGATTCCATCGATAATTCCGGCAGCGGGCGGCGCAGCGGCCGTCGCGGCGGCGGTGGCGGCGCCGGTCCCGGCGGCGGCAACAGCCCGGCCGGCGGCGCGCCCGTTGCGCCTGCAGCCCTGCCGCCGGTCACCGCGGTGGGCGCCGGACTGCGCTGGCCCGGCAAGGAGCTGGAAATCAAGCAAATCGGCGGCGTAGCCGCGTTCACTTCCGACGGACACAATCGGGTGTACCAGCCCGCCGCCCCGGTCAAGAAAAGTCATGGCGTCGAACAGGCGTGCGGCTGGGACGGCAAGACCCTGGTGGTGCAGGCGGAACCGGACGAGGATCGCCCGTCCTTCGAGGAGCGCTATACCTTGTCCGAGGATGGCCAACAGCTCATTCAGAACGTGCATTTCAAGCGCGGCAAGACGCGCGACATGACCCTGTCGCGGGTGTGGGACCGGGTGCCGTGAGGGCCCACAGGTGGCATAAAAAAGCCGGGCAGTGCCCGGCTTTCAAATCCCCATGCCTTGTCGTTGCGTGCTTTATCGCGCTGCGATGATCGGTCTGCTTTACTTCCCTGAAACTCTATTGCTAACGCGCAACACTCTAGCCGCGACTCGCGCCGGAAGCTAGCTATATTGTCATAAAGCCCCAAATTTAATGTTGTAATCGCACAACACGCGTACGGAGAGCCGAATTGCCCAAGCCCATCAAACCCGCCGCGGCCAGCCAGGTGCGGATCCGGCGCGCGTATTTCGAATTCCGCCATGGGCAGCTGCACGTGCGCACGGCATTTCCGACCACCGGTGGCTTCGATGAGCAGGTGACGCTCTTCTGTCTGCATCCGCGCGGCCGATCGAGTCGCGTATTCGACCGGTTCCTGCCGCGCATGGCCGGTGACCGATCCGTGTACGCACCGGACCTGCCTGGCTGCGGGGAATCCGATGCCGACCCCCAGCCGGGCGCCGCCGCCGCCGCGGCCGCGATGGCCGATCTCGCCGGCGGCCTGCGCCTGCGGCAAATCGATCTGCTGGGTTTTCAGGACGGCTCGGAAGTGGCGGTAGCCCTGGCGCTGGCTCGACCCGAACTGGTGCGCCGCCTGGTGTTGGTGAGCCTCACGTCCACCGAGGGACTGACATCGGCCGCGCAGCCGTGCCTGGTGCTGCGAATCACCGACGAATGGTCGGATGCCACCCGCCAGGGTGCCAAGCTGCTGCCCAACGCCCGCTTGGTGGAGGCCGCGGAATATGCGCCGGATCTATTCGATGCCGCGCCCAGGATCCTGGCGGACACGTTCGGCGCGTTCCTGAATCGTGATGCCGCGCCGGCTCGTGATGCCGCGCCGAGTCGGGATGCAGCGCCCAAGTCCGCGGCAGGCCAACCGCCGCGGGCGCCGCGCCATCCGTGAGACTCAACAAATTCATCAGCGAAACCGGGATTTGCTCGCGGCGCGAGGCAGACAAGTGGATCGAGGCCGGGCGCATCACCTGCAACGGTGCGCCGGCCGTGCTTGGAACCCGGGTCGGCGACGGCGACGAGGTCTGCGTCGACGGCAAACCGCTCGGGCGCAAGAAAAAGCCCATCTATATCGCGCTCAACAAACCCGCCGGCATCACCTGCACCAGCGAGCCGCACGTCAAGGACAACATCGTCGATCTGGTGGGACACACCGAGCGCATCTTCCCGGTGGGGCGGCTCGACAAGGATTCGGAGGGATTGATATTACTGACGAACGACGGCGACATCGTCAATGAAATTCTGCGCTCCGAGAACAACCACGAAAAGGAATACCTGGTGACCGTGGACCGTCCGATCACGGATCTGTCCCTCGACATGATGGCGCGGGGCGTGCGCATCATGGGTGAAATGACCAAGCCGTGCCGGGTTGCGCGCATCGGCCCGCAGAGCTTTCGCATCATCCTGACGCAGGGCCTCAATCGCCAGATCCGGAGGATGTGCTCGGCGCTCGGTTACCAGTGCCGGCGGCTGCAGCGCGTACGCATCATGAATATCCACCTCGGCCAGATGAAATCCGGCAAATGGCGCAAGTTGACCGAGTCGGAACTGGCGGGTCTGCTGCGCCGCCCGGCCGGAGGATGAGACTGGCTCCGGACTACGCCGCTACGCCGCCGCCCGCAAGATCGCGACGGTGACCCCTTCGGACCATTGCCGGCCGCTCGCCATGCGCCAGTCCGGATCTTCGGCCTTGGCGGCCAGCCAGCGAAAAAAATCCGGCGTGCGGCCCGGCCAATAGGCGTGGCTGAAGAGCACGCCGCCCGTGCTCGATTCGACGATGAAGCGCCGGCGCAGTCCCAGCGTGAGCCAATCCGGGACACACTTGATGCGCGGCGAATTCTCCGCCAACGCATATTGGTCGGTGCCGATCTGCAGCAACAGCCGTCCGGCCTGGCCATACAAACAGATGTTGGGCTGTGAGGGCTGGATCCAGGCGATGCCGTGCACCAGCGCGGGAGGCTCCTCCATGGCGCTCCAGGTGCCTGCCGGAGCAAGCCAGCGCAGCACCATGCTGCGGCGCCGATAATCGATCACCGCAACGCTCGTGGAACTCACGGAGGGCATGATCCCAGCATGCGCCATTCGGTCTTTAATTCAACCCTCGATCCGGCGTTCCCCGATTGGGCAACGTTGCGAAGGTGTCACGCACCAGGCCCGCGGTCAGCAGCTGTGGCAGCACCAGCGGCGTGCCGCCGGAATCCGGCGCGGCGTGGTACACCAGGTACAGCGGCACCCCGGCACGCCCGAAGGACGCCAGCGCCTGGGTGATGGCCGGATCGCGGTTGGTCCAGTCGCCTCTCATCAGGGTGACGCCCTTGTCGCGGAATATCGCCTGCACGGCGGGGTCCGCAAAGGCATTGCGTTCGTTGACCAGGCAGGTCAGACACCAGCTCGCCGTGAAGTTGACGAGCAGCGGCGCGCCGGCGGCGTCAAGCGCGGCCACCCGAGCGGCATCGTAGGGCTGCCAGACATCGGCTCCTTCACGGCTGGTCCTGCCGCCGGCTGCGCCGCCCGAGGCGCCGCCGGAAAACGCCGCGAGCTGCGCCGGCATCCACACGGCGAGCGCCACGGCAACCGCCGCGATGATGAGGGTGGCGGTACGCACGTGGCCGCTGCCCACCCGGGATTTCTGATACGACCAGCCGGCGAGCGCGATCAGAATCGCGCCGGCAAAGGCGGCGCCGAGCCCGGCTGCGGAGGTCTGTTGTGCGAGCACCCACAGCAGCCACGCAGCCGAGGCATACATCGGAAAGGCAAATGCCTGCTTCATCGTGTCCATCCAAGCGCCGGGCCTCGGCAGCACGCGGCTCAGCCCGGGATGGAAGGACAGCAGCGTGAAGGGCAGCGCCAGCCCCGCACCCAGGCAGGTGAATATGGCGATCGCGACGAGGGTGGATTGCGTCAGCGCGGCACCGATGGCGGCCGCCATGAAGGGCGCCGTGCAGGGCGTGGCCACCAGCGTCGTGAGCACGCCCGTGAAGAATGCACCGCGGTAGCCGTTGCCGCGGGTGAGTCCGTCACCGACGCCGGCGAGCCCGGCGCCGACCTCGAACACGCCCGACAGATTCAGACCCACCGCCAGCAGCAGATACACCAGCAGGGTGACGAACAGCGGCGATTGCAGTTGAAATCCCCAGCCGATCTGTTCGCCGCCCGATCGCAGCACCAGCAGCACCGCCGCCAGGCAAAGCATGGAACCGATCACGCCGGCGGCAAACGACAGTCCCTTGATGCGCGCCTCGGTGGGGTGTTTCTTGGCCGCCTCGACCAGGCCGATGGCCTTGATCGACAGCACCGGGAACACGCAGGGCATGAGATTCAAGATCAGGCCGCCGAGCACGGCGAGCAGCATGAGCACCGGCACGGTGGCGGCCGGCGCCGGGCCGGCGGGCGCAAAGCGCGGGCCGGCCTGCAGGGTCGTGCCATCGCCGCTGCCGAAGCGCGCGGCGACCTCGAGCGGCACCGTCGAGAGGCCCGTATCGCGGGTGGCGACCAACAGCCCGTCAATGGTGCCGGCATGCGGGGGTTGGTAGCCGACCTTCATGGCGAGTTCGATGGAATCGGCGGTGCGGGTGAGCGTCTGGGGCGCCGCGTACTCGATCACGCCATCGTCGTAGGGGAAGAATTCCAGGGACTTGATGCGCCCCAGCGCCGCTCCCCACGCGGGACCGAGCGTGATGAGCAGCCGGCCCTGGCGCACGCTCGCGTCGGCGGCGGCCGGCGCGGCATCGGGCAGCTGCGCTCGGGCGGCCGCAAACAGCGGCGCCGCCGCCGCGTCCAGGGTTGCCGCATGCGCTCCGACGGGCAGCAGCAGGCGCAGGTCGGCGCTCTCGGGAATGCAGACATCCGCGCACACCAGCCAGCTCGCCTTGGCCTGCAGCTCGAGCGGAACGCCGGCGGGAAGATCGGCGGGCGTCGAGATCTTCACCAGATGCACCGCATGCTTGGCATAGCCGTAATTGACCAGCGGCGGCAGCTCGAAGCGATGCGGCGCTGTCCAGACGATGCCGCCCGCGCTGACGCCGGGGGGCAGTTTCCAGACCAGTGTGGTGGCCTGGCCGGAGTCGCCGGGATTGCGCCAATAGGTGTGCCAGCCGTCGCGGATGTCGAATTCCAGAGCCACCCAGAAGGATCCGCCCGGCACCACGCCGTTCACTTCGCTGACCAGACGCGCTTTGACATTGTCCGTCGCCACGCTCTCGCCGGCCGCGGCAAGCACCGCCGCCGGCAGCAGCACCCAACCCAACAGCAGAATCCGCAACTTGGACATCGCCCCTATGTTACTCATTTCGCGCCGGGACATGGTATCCGCCGGCGGGGCTGTGCAGCGTCTCACAATAAGACACAATGAACGCCTCCATGAGCCCTGCGACCCCATGACCGATAACTACCTCGAACGCATCCTCAAGGCGAAGGTATACGACGTCGCCATCGAATCGCCGCTGCAGGCCGCACCGCGGCTGTCGCGCCGTCTGAACAACCGGGTGTTGCTGAAACGAGAAGACCTGCAGCCGGCGTTTTCGTTCAAGATCCGCGGCGCCTACAACAAAATCGCGCAGCTGTCGCCGATCGCGGCTCAGCGCGGCGTGATCTGCGCCTCCGCCGGCAATCACGCCCAAGGAGTGGCGCTGGGCGCGCGCACACGCGGCATTCCCGCGGTCATCGTGATGCCCTCGACCACGCCGGAAATCAAGGTCCAGGCGGTGCTCGATCTCGGCGCCGAGGTCGTGCTGCACGGCGATGATTACGATTCGGCTTACGGCCACGCGGTGGAGCTGGCGCGGGAGCGCGGCCTGGTGTTCGTGCATCCCTTCGACGACCCCGACGTGATCGCCGGCCAGGGCACGGTGGCCATGGAAATCCTGCGCCAGCATCACGGCGACGACATCGACGCCGTATTCGTGGCGGTCGGCGGCGGCGGGCTGATCGGCGGCATCGGGGCGTACGCCAAGGCGCTGTATCCGCGCATCAAGATCATCGGCGTCGAACCCGAGGATGCCGCCGGCATGTACGAATCGCTGCGCTCCGGCAAGCGCGTGTCGCTCGAGCGTGTCGGACTGTTCGCGGACGGCGTCGCGGTGCGGCGGGTGGGCGAGGAGACCTTCCGTCTGGCGCAGCAGTACGTCGATGAGATCGTGCTGGTGAACACCGATCAGATCTGCGCCGCCATCCAGGACATCTTCGAGGACACGCGCTCCATCGCTGAACCCGCGGGCGCGCTCGCCGTCGCGGGCATGAAGAAGTACGTGGCGCGCGAGAATTGCAGCGAGCGCGTCCTGGTCGCGATCAACTGCGGCGCCAACATGAACTTCGACCGCCTGCGCCACATCGCCGAACGCGCCGACATCGGCGCGCAGCGCGAGGCGCTGCTGGCGGTGGAGATCCCCGAGGAGCCCGGATCTTTCCTGCGATTCTGCGAGCTTTTGGGCAGACGCAGCGTCACGGAACTCAACTACCGCTATGTGACCTCCAAGACCGCGCAGATTTTCGTGGGACTGGCGCTCACGCAGGGCAGGGCGGAACGTGACGTCGTAATCAAGACCATCGCCGGCGCCGGCTTCGCGGTGCGCGACATGACCGACAACGAAATGGCCAAGCTGCACGTGCGCTACATGGTGGGCGGCCATGCGCACGGGCTCACCGACGAACGGCTGTACCGCTTCGAGTTTCCGGAGCGCCCCGGCGCCCTGCTGCGCTTCTTGCAGGCGATCGGAACCGCCTGGAACATCAGCCTGTTCCATTACCGCAATCACGGCTCGGACTACGGCCGCGTGCTCGCCGGCATCCAGGTGCCACCCGCCACGCGCACCGATTTCCTGCTGCATCTGGCCGATCTGCAGTTCGCGTACACGGAGGAAACCGACAATCCGGCCTACAAGATCTTCCTGGGCGGGTGATCGATTGACGGCCTATCGTGTGCTGCGCGAGCCGCGGCATGAAATCCTGAGAATTCGCGGCCTCAAGATCCACGCCACCCGCTGGGGGCCGGAGCCGGCGGCCGGCGAGGCGCCGGTGTTCCTGCTGCACGGCTGGCTCGACGCCGGCGGCACCTTTCAATTCCTGGTGGACGCATTCGCGCGCGACCGGCCGCTGCTGGCGATCGATTGGCGGGGCTTCGGGCGCAGCGAGTGGCCGCAGGATGGCTACTGGTTTGGGGACTATCTGGGCGATCTCGACGCGCTGCTCGATCTTGAGTCGGCGGACCAGCCCGCGCGCCTCGTCGGACACAGCATGGGCGGCAACGTCGCGTCGCTGTACGCTGGGGTGCGGCCGGAACGGGTGCGCTGCCTCGTCAACCTCGAGGGATTCGGCATGCCGCGCACGCAGCCCTCGCAGGCGCCGGCGCGCCTGCGCCAATGGCTGGGCGAACTCAAGGCGCTGCCGGCGCTGCGCGAATACGAATCCTTCGAACAGCTCGCCTTCGTCATCCGCCAACGCTATCCGCGCATCGGCGCCGAGCGCGCCGCCTTCATCGCCACCGTCTGGGGCCGCGCGGAGCAGGGTCGCGTGCACTTGCTCGGCGACCCGCGCCACCGGCGCGTCAATCCCGTGCTCTACAAGCGCGAGGACGCGGAGGCATGCTGGGGCGCGATCGAGGCGCCGCAGCGGCTGATCCTGGGCGCGGAATCCGATCTGCTCGCGCGGCTCGGTGCGGACGGCTCGCCCGAGGCGCTGCGCGCCGTGATGCCGAACGTGGACATCGCCACCGTGCCGGGCGCGGGGCATCTGATGCACATCGAGAAACCCGAACTGGTCGCGCCGCTGGTCGAAGCCTTCCTGCAGGCGCATTGACACCGCGGAGACGTCCATGTGGCTGCAGCAAACCACCGTCGTCGAGCGCCGTGCGCTGATCGCCACGTTCGCCGGCTATGGCGTCGATGGTTTCGACTACATGATCTACACCTTCGTCATCCCGACGCTGCTCGGCCTGTGGGGCATGAGCAGGGCCGAGGCCGGCTTCATCGCAACCGGCTCGCTGCTCAGCGCCGCCGCGGGTGGCTGGGCGGCCGGCGTGCTGGCCGACCGCTTCGGCCGCGTGCGGCTGCTGCAGATCACGGTGCTGT
This sequence comes from Gammaproteobacteria bacterium, assembly GCA_003137095.1. Taxonomy (GTDB): domain Bacteria; phylum Pseudomonadota; class Gammaproteobacteria; order Steroidobacterales; family Steroidobacteraceae; genus Bog-1198. The sequence continues at coordinate 12,865 of PLET01000066.1, read as the reverse complement.
GGTTCGCGCTGTTCACCGGTCTTTGCGGGTTCACCGACACCTATCGGCAGCTGCTGTGGACGCGGGTTCTGCAGGGATTCGGCTTCGGTGGCGAGTGGTCGGTCGGCGCGGTGCTGATCGCCGAAACCATCGCCTCGCGGAACCGCGGCAAGGCTGCCGGTCTGGTGCAAAGCAGCTGGGCGGTGGGCTGGGCGGCGGCGGCGCTCGCCTATGGATGCGTGTTTGCGCTCATCCCGCCGCCCTGGGGATGGAGGATATTGTTCTGGCTGGGCATCCTGCCGGCGCTCCTTGTGCTCTACATCCGGCGCCACGTGGTGGAACCGCCGCTGCATGCGGCGCTGCGTGAAACCGGTGCCGCGGCGGGTCATTTTCTCGACATCTTCCGGCCGCCGCTGCTGCGGACCAGCGTGCTCGCCAGCCTGCTGTCCTGCGGCATGATGGCGGCCTATTATTCCGTGACCACCTGGCTGCCGACCTTTCTGCGCAGCGAGCGCCATCTGTCGGTGCAAGGCACGAGCGGCTATTTGTTGGTGCTGATAGGGGGATCCCTGGCCGGTTATTGGGCCGGCGCCTGGCTGTCCGACGCGCTCGGACGGCGGCGCTGCTGCATGCTGTTCGCCGCCGGCGGCTGCGCGCTGATTCTGTGCTACCTGCGCGTGCCGGTGACCGACGGCCAGATGCTGCTGCTCGGCTTTCCGCTCGGGTTCTTCCTTTCGGGGACCTTCAGCGGGATGGGGGCTTTTCTGGCGGAGCTGTACCCCACTGCCGTGCGCGGCAGCGGTCAGGGGTTTTGCTACAACAGCGGCCGGGCAGCCGGGGCCTTCTGTCCCGCGCTGATCGGATTGTGGAGCGCACATCTGCCGCTCGGTGAGGGCATCGCCTGGATGACCGCGGCCGCCGATGGCCTGGTGATCGCCGCGGCCTGGGCCCTGCCGGAAACGCGCGGCCGGGAGCTGCCGCCGGATGCCGGCGCCGCGGCCGCCTCGTGAGCGACCGCTGGCAGTTCTGGATCGATCGCGGCGGCACATTCACAGATGTCGTGGGCCGCGCGCCAGACGGCGCGCTGCACACGCTCAAGCTGCTGTCGCAGAACCGGCTGCATCCGGGGGATGCGGCGGTGGAAGGCATCCGCCGCATGCTGCGGCTCGAGGCGGGCGAGCCGATCACGCCG
>PLET01000066.1:0-11680 GCA_003137095.1 Gammaproteobacteria bacterium | reverse complement strand
AATGCGCTGCTGGAACGCAAGGGGGAGCGCACGCTGTTCGTGACCACGCGCGGCTTCCGTGACGCGCTGCGCATCGCCACCCAGGCGCGTCCCAAGCTGTTCGACCGGCACATCCTGCTGCCGGAGATGCTCTACGAACGGGTGATCGAGGCCGAGGAGCGAGTGGGCGCCCACGGCGAGGTGATCATCCCGCTGAACCAACCGGCGCTCGCTGCATTGCTGCAGTCGGCCTACGATTCCGGTCTNNCGCGCCTGCGCCATCGTGTTCATGCACGGCTATCGCCACACGGCGCACGAGGCGGCGGCCGCAGCGCTGGCGCGCGACGTCGGATTCACGCAGGTCTCGGTGTCGCACCGGGTCAGCCCGCTGCTGAAATTCGTTCCGCGCGGCGACACCACGGTGGTCGATGCGTATCTCTCGCCGCTGCTGGCGCGCTACGTCGACCGGATCGGCGCACAACTGCCCGGCGTGCGGCTGCTGTTCATGCAAAGCTCCGGCGGACTCGCCGCGGCACACCGCTTCAGGGGGCGGGACGCCATCCTCTCCGGGCCGGCCGGCGGCATCGTGGGCATGGTGCGCACGGGGCTCGCCGCCGGCCATGCGAGGCTCATCGGTTTCGACATGGGGGGCACCTCCACGGATGTCAGCCATTATGCGGGGGAATTCGAGCGGGTTCAGGGCACCGAGGTGGCGGGCGTGCGCGTGCGGGCGCCCATGATGAGCATCCACAGCATCGCCGCGGGCGGCGGCTCGCTCATCGGCTTCGACGGCGCCCGGCTGCGGGTGGGTCCGGAGTCGGCCGGCGCCGACCCCGGCCCGGTCAGCTACCGGCGCGGCGGACCGTTGACCATCACCGATGCCAATGTGCTGCTGGGTAGGATCCAGCCGGATTTCTTTCCGCGGGTGTTCGGCGCCCACGGGGATGAACCTCTGGACCGGGAAGCGGTGCGGCTGGCATTCGCGCGGCTGGCCTCGCGCATGAGCGCCGCCGGCAGGCCGGTGTCGGCGGAGGAAGCCGCCGAGGGCGCGCTGCTGATCGCGGTCAACGACATGGCCAATGCGGTCAAGCGCATCTCCGTAGCCCGCGGCTACGACGTCGGCGGCTACACCCTGCAGTGCTTCGGCGGAGCCGCCGGGCAGCATGCCTGCCGGGTGGCCGATGCGCTCGGCATGAACCGGGTCTTCATCCATCCGCTCGCGGGGGTCTTGAGCGCCTATGGCATGGGGCTGGCCGACCAGAACGCGATGCGCGAAAGCTCGGTGGAGCAGCCCCTGAACGCCGCCGGGCTGTGCGCCGCGCGTGAGCGGGTGCACGTGCTGCAATCCGAGGCGCTGCTCGAACTGCAGGCCCAGGGCGCCGCCGGCGGCAGGCTGCATGCGGCGCGTCTGCAGATTCGCTACCAGGGCACCGACACCGCGCTTGCCTGCGAGCTGCCGGCGGGTGCCCCGGCCGAGGCGCTTGCGGAGGTGCGCCGGCAGTTCGACAGCGCCTATCGGCGGCGCTTCGCCTTCCTGATGCCGGACCGCGAACTGCTGATCGAGGCGGTCACCGTGGAATGCGTCGCGGACGGCGAAGCAGCGCAGGCGCAGGCCCGCAACGCACCGCCGGCGGCGCCTCACGAGCCGCCGGTGCGCGCCGTGGTGTCGCTGTACTGCGGCGAAGAGGACCGTGGCTGGCGCAGCGTCAATCTGTACGAGGGCGAATCGCTGCGCGACGGCGCCTCAATCATCGGGCCGGCAATCATCGCCGCGAGCAACGCCACCACGGTTCTCGAAACCGGCTGGCAGGCCGAGGTCGGCGACGGCGGCTGCCTCACGCTGCGGCGCGCGCGGCCGCTCGCGGCGGCGCCCGCGGTGGGCGTGCAGGCGGACCCGGTGATGCTGGAGGTGTTCAACAACCTGNNACCTGTTCATGAACATCGCCGAACAGATGGGCCTGCGTCTGCAGAGCACCGCCCATTCAGTCAACATCAAGGAGCGCCTGGATTTCAGCTGCGCACTGTTCGACGGCGCGGGAAGGCTCATCGCCAATGCGCCGCACATGCCGGTGCACCTGGGATCCATGGGCGAGTCGGTCGAGCGCATCATCGCCGCTAATCCGGACATGCGGCCCGGCGACGTGTATGCGCTCAACGATCCCTACCACGGGGGCACGCATCTGCCCGACATCACGGTGGTCACGCCCGTGTATCTCGAGGACACCGACCGCAACGCCGGTTTCTTCGTGGCCTCGCGCGGCCACCACGCCGACATCGGCGGCATCACCCCCGGTTCGATGCCGCCGTTCTCCACAAGCCTCGCCGAAGAGGGCGTGCTGCTCGACAATTTCAAGCTCATCGAACGAGGCACGTTGCGCGAGCAGGCGCTGTTCGCAGTGCTGCGGGGCGGCGTCCACCCGGCGCGCAATCCGCGGGAGAACGCGGCGGATCTGCACGCGCAGGTGGCCGCCAACGAAAAGGGCGCAGCGGAGATCAGGGCGCTGGTGGCGCAATACGGCCGCGCCACCGTGGCCGCCTACATGCAGCACGTGCAGAACAACGCCGAGGAGTCGGTGCGGCGGGTGATCGGCGCGCTGCGCGACGGACGGTTCACGCTGACCCTCGACAACGGCGCACAGATCCGCGTGGCGGTGCGCGTGAACGCGGCCGCGCGCAGCGCCGTCATCGACTTCACCGGCAGCAGCGCGCAGACGCCGAACAATTTCAATGCGCCGCGCGCGATCACCCTGGCAGCCGTGCTGTACGTGTTCCGCACGCTCATCGAGGACGACATTCCGCTGAACGCGGGCTGTCTGAAGCCGCTCACGGTGATTGCGCCGCCGGGTTCGATGCTGAACCCGGCGGCGCCGGCGGCGGTGGTCGCCGGCAACGTCGAGACCTCGACCTGCGTGACCAACGCGCTGTACGGCGCGCTCGGCGTGATGGCGGCAGCACAATGCACCATGAACAACTTCACCTTCGGCAACGCGGCGCATCAGTATTACGAGACCGTGGCCGGCGGCTCGGGCGCGGGACCCGGCTTCGACGGCAGCAGCGTGGTTCAGACCCACATGACCAATTCGCGCCTGACCGATCCGGAGGTGCTGGAGTTGCGCTTTCCCGTGCGGCTGGAGTCATTCGCGATCCGCGCGGGCTCCGGCGGCATCGGCCGCTGGCGGGGCGGAAACGGTGCGGTGCGCCGCGTGCGGTTTCTGGAGACGATGACCGCCTCATTGCTCAGCAACGGCAGGCGCAGCGGCGCGTTCGGCCTGGCGGGCGGAGCATCCGGCAAACCAGGGGAGGCGCGCATCGAGAAGGCCGATGGGCGCATCATCGCGCTCGGTCACATCGGCCAGCACGAGATGCAGGCCGGCGACGTGTTCGTGCTGTGCACGCCGGGCGGCGGCGGCTACGGGGCGCCGGAGACCGAGCCCGAGCTCGCTGCAGCCACGGAGCCCTAGAGCATCCCTAGAGCGAGGTCCCGGCGCTGAAAGTGTCGCAGGAATCGAGGCTGCCCGAGCCGAAGCCGCTGCGGAACCAACGCACGCGCTGCGCCGAGGTGCCGTGAGTGAAGCTGTCGGGCACCACCGTGCCCTGCATGCGCTTTTGCAGCGTATCGTCGCCCACCGAGGAGGCGGCCTGCAGCCCGGACTCCAGGTCGCCGGGTTCGAGGATCTTGTGGCTGGCATTCGCCAGATTGGCCCATACCCCGGCGTAGCAATCGGCCTGCAGCTCGACCTCGATCGACACGTGATTGGCCGCCACCCGGTTGGCGCGCTCCTCCTGGCGCTCGGCGGAATCCGATATGCCGAGCAGGTTCTGCACGTGGTGGCCGACCTCGTGCGCGATCACGTAGGCACGGGCGAAATCGCCGGGCGCGCCGAATTCCCCGGCGAGCTGGCGGAAGAAGCCGAGGTCGATGTAGACCCTCTGATCGCCGGGGCAGTAGAACGGGCCCGACGCGGCGCTCGCCAGGCCGCAGGCGGAGGAGACCTGGCCGCTGAACAGGACCAGCTTCGGCGGTACGTAGGTCTTGCCGCGATCCTTGAAGTAGGCGCCCCAGATGTCCTCGGTCTCGCCGAGCACCGCGCGCACGAAATCCACCTGCGGATCCGTCGATGCGCCCGTGACCGGCGCGGGCGCCGGCGCGCCGGCATCCACGCCCTGCTGATCGCCGTTGAGCAGGCTGAGCAGCGTCTGGGGATTGACGCCCAGAAAGTAACCGATGATGACCACGGCGATGGTGCCGAGACCGATGCCCGCGCCGCGCCGGCCGATTCCGCCGGATCCGCGATCGTCCTCGACATTGTCGCTGCGACGGCTGTCGTCCAATTTCATGATTCGCTCCTGGTTTCGCGCCGCTGGGTGTGCCACGGCGCGCTTGCAGGGATAATAGCCCGAATGAGTTCCATCGGCATCCGCGGATTCGCGGCATTGAGGCACCGCGATTTCGCGCTGTACCTGGGCGTTCGGTTCTGCGCGTCGGTGGCGGCGCAGATGATCATTGTCGCGGTCGGCTGGCAGGTTTACCACATCACCGGGCGGCTGCTCGACCTGGGGCTGATCGGTCTGTCGCAATTCCTGCCGTTTCTGTGCCTGGTGCTCATCGCCGGGCACGTGGCCGACCACTTCGATCGCCGTCTGATCCTGCTCGGCGTGATCCTCGCGCAAATGGCCTGCGCGTCGGCGCTGCTCGTCTTCGCGGCCGGCAACATCCGCCATACGCTGCCGATCTTTCTGGTGCTTGCCTGTCTCGGGGTGGCGCGCGCCTTTCAGATGCCGGCCGCCCAGTCATTCCTGCCGAATCTCGTGCCGCCGGCGATGCTCGGCAATGCGGTCGCGCTCAACTCCTCCGTCTTCCAGGTGGCGACCATCGCCGGACCGAGCCTGGGCGGATTGGTGTATGCGATCGCACAGAAATCGGCACCGGGCAGCGGCGGCGCGGGGCTGGTTTACGCCCTGGGTGCGGCCCTGCTGTGCACGGCCGTGATCCTGATGGCGCTGATCGGCACGCGGCGCACCACGGGCGGCCGCGTGGTGGTGTCCCTGAGCAGCCTGCTGCAGGGCCTGCGCTTCGTGTGGGGCCGCAAGTCAGTGCTGGGCGCCATGTCGCTCGATCTGTTCGCCGTGCTCTTCGGCGGCGCCAGTGCGCTGCTGCCCGCCTTCACCCAGGACGTGCTGCATGCAGGGCCGGAGGTTTTCGGCCTGCTGCGTACGGCGCCGGGCGTCGGCGCGGTTCTGACGGCGGCGGTGCTGGCGTTTCACCCGATCAAGCGGCGCGCCGGGGTCATCATGTTCAGCGGCGTGGCTCTGTTCGGCGCGGCCACCGTGGTGTTCGGTCTGACGGCGCATTTCTGGGTGGCGCTGGCCGCGCTGGTCGTTCTGGGAGCGGGTGACATGGTCAGCGTGTTCGTGCGCTCGGTGCTGGTGCAACTTGAAACGCCCGATGAGATCCGGGGCCGGGTCAGCGCGGTGAATTCGGTGTTCATCGGGGCATCGAACGAACTCGGAGAATTCGAATCCGGATTGACGGCTGCCTGGTTCGGGCTGGTGCCCGCCATCGTGGCGGGCGGCGCCGCCACGCTGGCAGTGACCATAATCTGGGCGCGCTTTCTTTTTCCAGGCCTGTGGCGTATGCAGGCGTTTGAGCAAACCTGAGGCGGGGTATATGCAGCAACACCGGCATGGGCAATCGCACGAGCATGGACATGGGCATGAGCATGAGCCCTCCCCGGGGGCACACGCGGGTCACGCCCACGACCCGGCCGCGTTGCTCGCGGGCGGCCTGAATGCACGCATGGCCCTTGCGGTGGGGCTGAACCTCGCATTCGTGGCGGTGGAGGGATGCTTCGGCATCCTCTCGAACTCGATGGCGTTGCTGGCCGACGCCGGACATAACCTGAGCGACGTGCTCGGGCTGGTGGCGGCCTGGGCCGCCGTCTATCTGGCGCGCCGGCCGCCGGTGCCGGCGTTCACCTACGGTCTGGGGCGCTCCACGGTGCTGGCGGCGCTCGGGAATGCGGTGCTGCTGCTGGTGGCCTGCGGCGCCATCGCCTGGGAGGCGCTGGGGCGCCTGGCCGCGCCGCCGCCGGTGGCGGGCGCCACGGTCATCGCCGTCGCGGGAGCCGGCATTCTGATCAACGGCGCGAGTGCCTGGCTACTGCATGCCGGCCACCGGCACGACCTGAACATGCGCAGCGCCTTCCTGCACATGCTCGGCGATGCCGCCGTATCGGCCGGGGTGATGATTTCCGGGCTGGTCATCATGACCACCGGCTGGCGCCAGCTGGACCCGGTGGTGTCGCTGACCATCATCGCCGTGATCCTGCTCGGGACCTGGAAGCTGCTGCGCGATGCGCTGCATCTGTCGCTCGACGGCGTACCCGCCGGCGTCAGCCCGGCGGCCGTGCAGTCGTTCCTGGCGGCGGGGCGCGGCGTCACCGACGTGCACGACCTGCACATCTGGGCGCTCAGCACAACGAGCGTGGCACTGACGGCGCACCTGGTAATGCCCGACGGCGACCAGGCGGATACCTTGCTCGGCTCGCTCAGCCCCGATCTGAAGCGGCGGTTTCGAATCGATCACGCCACGGTGCAAATCGAGCGCGATCGCTGCGATCGGGGCTGCGGCACCTGAGCGGCGCGCCCGGGTCTCCAGCAAACCTGTTCATCTTAAGATTGCGCGGGCTTGACGAACAGATAATGCGATACCAGCCACTCGCGCCCGCCGGCGTAGCCCCATAGTTCCGCGCACGACATGAAAAACACCCGCCAGTACACCCACCAGCGGCGCACCTGATCGGCCCCATAGGTGTCGGCCAGGATCGGCTCGATGGCGGCGCGCTGCCGATCCATGTTCTGCAGCCAGTGCTCCGCGGTGCGGCTGTAATGACGGCCGTCGACCCGCCAGTGATCGACGATGGCCAGATCCTTTTGAAAGTACAGCAGCAGATCATCGCTCGGCATGATGCCGCCGGTGAAGAAATGACGCGCCATCCAGTCCGACTCGTCGCGCACCTCGAACGGGTAGGCGTAGTGATCGTGGGTGAAAATGTGCACGAACAAGGTGCCCGCCGGCTCGAGCCAGCCGGCGATGCGCCGCATCAACACCTCGTAATTGCGCATGTGCTCGAACATCTCCACCGACACCACGCGGTCGAAACGCGTGCCCGGCGCAAATTCAAGCTGGTTCATGTCGCTGGTGATCACCGTCAGGTTGGTGAAGCCGCGCGCCGCCGCACGTTCATCGATGAAGCGCTTTTGGGTGCGCGAATTGGAGACAACGGTGATCTGCGATCGCGGATAGTGCCCGGCCATCCACAATGACAGCGATCCCCAGCCGCAGCCCAGCTCGAGAATCCGATCGCCGTCGGCGAGCCGCGCCCGCTCCGCGGTGAGCGCCAGCATGGCGGCCTCCGCCTGGTCCAGGGTGTCGCCGGCATCGCGGTAGTAGCCGGATGAGTATTTCAAATGACTGCCGAGCACCTTCTCGAAGAAGCCGCAGGGCAGCTCGTAGTGCTGCAGATTCGCGTCGGCGCTGTTGATGGCGACCGGGCTGGCCTGCAGCCGGGCGATCAATTTCATCTGGTGACGCTGCTGCGCCTCGGGGCCGCCCTGATCCTCCTCGGCCAGGCGTTCGCGCAGCAGCCGCCGGATGCCGTGTCGAATCAGGACATCCGGCAGCAGGCCGCGCTCCAGCAGGCGCATGGACCAGGACATCGGCATCGGCAGGGCGGTGGTATTCATGGGTGTTCAACTCGCTGAAGGGTGGAGACTTGCCTGCCGGCGCGTTCGAAAAACGGCTTGAGCAACCGATAAATCAGGAATATTGCTGCCGGCGCCACCAGGCACCAGGCGATGCCGGCGTGCACGATGGCATCCCAGAGCACGACCACCGCGTGGCCGACACCCTGGCCGAGCAGCGCCAGTCCCGCCTTGACCGACACGGCCTGGCGGGGCGCGCCGAGCAGCCATTCGCCGAGCCGCACGAATGGAATGATCAGCAGGATCTGGGTCGGTGCCATGGCCGCCTGGGCGGCCTGGATCGCCGGCAGGTTCAGGCGAAATCCCAGGGCGATCGCCGTGCACAGCAGGGTGGATATCCCCAGAATCGGCACATTGCCGACCACGATGCCGATGGCCACGCTGAGTGCCAGCCGGTCCGGGGCGATGCCCTGCCGCAGCAGCGCCCACAACGGGTCGCGGATATACCGGCGCAACCAGCGCGTCACGGGATTCACGGATTGCGCGCCGCCAGAATCTCGGATGCAGGCTGCTGCGGTCCGAGCCGCGCCAGCTGGATCAGCACGTACGCCGACATGGCCATGTTGCCGAGCAGCAGGATGGCGATCAGCCACGCGGCCCGCGCCAGCCAGCGCGGCTCCTTGTAGAACACCCACACGTAAAAGGTGATGAATCCGAAATAGGCGTCGAGCAGCGTCGCGCCGGTCCAATAGCGGTCCGGACCGTCGAGGCCGCCCCATTGCCACACCGGCTGGCGCGTGCTCGCCCAGGCGCTGTAGATGAACAAGGAGCCGAAGATGCAGGTGAACAGGACCCGAAGGACGGTTTTGCTCGACATGGTTTGAGTTTGCCTCTGGCGATTCATTCGATCGGCGCGCACATCCGGATGCAGCAGCCCCTCAACGCGGCCGCACCCGCCGGGTGGGCTGCGCCACGTGCGGATCTTCGGGCCAATAGTGCTTCGGATACCGGCCTTTCAGATCCTTCTTCACTTCATGGTAGCCGCGATTCCAGAAACTCACGAGATCACGGGTGATCTGCACCGGCCGGCCGGCCGGCGACAGCAATTTGAGCAGTAGGGGCAGGCGGCCGCCGGCCACGCAGGGCGTCGCATCGAGGCCGAACATCTCCTGCAGCCGCACCGACAGGCTGGGGGTCTCCTCGAGATAATCCACCGGCAGACGCGAGCCGCTCGGCACCACGAAATGTGTGGGTGCCTCGCGCTCGAGCAGCTGCAGCTGCCCGTGGGAAAGCCGGCTGCGCAGGGCATTGCCCAGGTCCACGCGCGCGAAATGCTCGCGCCGCGTGCAGCCCCCGATCCACGGCGGCGCCCACTCCCCGAGCGTATCGAGCAGGGCGGCGTCGCCCAGGTCGGGCCAGGGCTGCGGCGCGGGCACTGCGAACCGGCACATGAGCGCAACGCGCGCCTGCCACTGACGCAGATCACGGGTCCAGGGCAGCGCGCCGAGGCCCAACCGGCGCAGTCCGGCGAGCGCGGCCTCGAGCACGGCGTCGGGATCCGGGTCGCGGATGTCGGCGGACTCCAGCAGTATCGCGCCCAGCCGCCGTTCGCGGCGCGCCCGAACCGCTTGCTCGCGTTCGTCCCAGACGATGTCGGCGCGCCCCTCGATATGCGCCGCAAAATGCCGCTCGATGTCCTCCCGGGTGAGCGGCGCGGCCAGGAAAATCCGCGCCTCGCGCTCACCGCCGTCCAGTTCGGCCGCCACGATGAATTCCGATTTGGCGAGCGCCTGCGGCTCGCCGAAATGGGCGCCGCGGCCGTTCGCGAGCAGGTATCGGCCGCCCGGGCCGCGCGCCCGGCCGATGCGGTCCGGATAGGCCAGCGCCAGCAGCGGCCCGGTGGTCACGTGCACGTCGGCGCTGTCCGGGATGTCGCGCGCGAACTCGCGCCGCCACTGCGCGGCGCTGCGCGCCGCCTGGGTGCGGGCGCGCTCATCCACGCTCACGCCCGCCGGCAGCGCCGGCGCTGAACCGCGCAGCACGGCCACCCGCAGACGCACGTCGACGTCGCGCGCCCCCGGCGCCGCACGCAGCAGGTCGCGCTCGCCGAGCGCGGCCGCAATCTCGCCGGCGAGGCGCGGCGCGCCGAGCGCACGCGATTTGACCAGCATGTGCGCCAGACGAGGATGCGCGCCGACCCGCGACAGCGCGCGGCCGTGGGCGGTGATGCGTGTGCCGTCGATCGCCTCCAGGCGCCGCAGCAGGTCGCGCGCCTGCGCCAGCGGCGCCGGCGGAGGCGGATCCAGCCAGCGCAATTGGCCGGCGTCCTCCGCGCCCCAGCAGGCAAGCTCCAGGGCGAGCGGCGCGAGATCGGCGTGCATGATCTCCGGCGCGGTGTGCGGCGCCAGCGAGTCGTGGGTGCCCGCCGACCACAGCCGGTAACAGACCCCGGCGCAGAGCCGGCCGGCGCGGCCGCGGCGCTGATCGGCCGCGGCCTGGGAGACCTTGGCGGTGACCAGGCGGCTCATGCCCGTGGCGGCATCGAATTCGGCGTGGCGCCGCAAACCCGAGTCGACCACGATGCCGATGCCCTCGATGGTCAGGCTGGTCTCCGCGATGCTGGTGGCCAGCACGATCTTGCGCCGGCCGGGCAGCGGGCTGAGCGCCGCATCCTGATCGGCCGCGGACAGCTCGCCGTACAGGGGCAGCACCCGCGCGCCCGCAGTGCCCTGCTGCTCGAGCGCGCGCTGCGTGCGGCGGATTTCGGCGGCACCCGGCAAGAAGCACAGGACGTCGCCCGCATGCCCGGCGAGGGCGCCGCGCACCACCTGGGCGAGCTGCTGCTCCAGATGCAGCTCCGGCCGTCGCGGCACGTAATGGGTGACCACATCGAAGCTGCGGCCGGCGGTGCTGATGATGGGCGCATCATCCAGCAGCCGCGCGAGCGGCTGCAAATCCAGGGTGGCGGACATCACCAGGATGCGCATTTCCTCGCGCAGGTTGAGCTGGCTCTCGATGCACAGGGCGAGTCCGAGATCGGCGTTCAGGCTGCGCTCGTGAAACTCATCGAAGATGACACAGGCGATGCCCTCCAGGGCGGAATCCTCCTGCAGCATGCGGGTAAGGATGCCCTCGGTGACCACCTCGATGCGCGTGCCCGGGCTGACGCGCGAATCGAGCCGAGTGCGATAGCCCACGTGGCCGCCGACCGCCTCGCCGCGCAGCTGCGCCATGCGGGTGGCGACGGCGCGTGCCGCCAGGCGGCGCGGTTCGAGCATCAGTATCTTGCCGCCGAGCCACGCCGCGCCGCCGATCGCCAGGGGCACGATGGTGCTCTTGCCGGCCCCCGGCGGCGCCTGCAGCAGCACGCGCCGCCCCCGTGCCAGCGCGTCGGACAGCGCCGGCAACGCGGCGTTGATGGGCAGATCGGGCAAAGAGAGGCTCATCGGCCCACAAAGATACTCCTCCCTGATCTCAGGCATGTCCTCTTGGTCCTCGGACATGGAGGTCGGCGCAAGATGGTAAACTGCGCGGCGTCGGGCCTGTAGCTCAGTTGGTTAGAGCAGGGGACTCATCAATAAATGGTGCCTTCGCATCGCAAGGTGCGAAGTGGACGGGATGAATTCAGGGAAACCTTAACAGCGCGGCTGATGGCAACCCTGAGCCAAGCCGGCGGTACACCGCCGGAAGGTGCAGAGACTACCTGAGCGCNNGGGTGAAGAGATAGTCCACTCCCGCCGGAAACGGCGGGGCCGAAGTGAATCCCTTGGTCGTCGGTTCGAGTCCGACCGGGCCCACCAACCCTTCATCCGCGGACGTTTTGGCGTGTCGGCCGACGTCCGACGGTGTAAATCCATAGTCATATAAAACAGTGGCTTACATGCTACCCGGGTCCAGCAGCGGGAAGGCGTGTCCATTGACAGGACGGCATTGTCGGGGGCAATGTTGGGGGCAACTGGTCAGGAAGACCGTTCGTATTTCGGAGTTGCCCCCATGC
>PLET01000079.1 GCA_003137095.1 Gammaproteobacteria bacterium | reverse complement strand
TCCGGGGAGGATGCGAGCCGCTTCTCCACCTCCGCAATAGGCAGCGTTTTCAAATCATCCTTGGGATCGGGCTTGTCGGGCGCGCCGGGCTTGCCGGGCGTGCCGGTCTTGGACGGTTCTTCTCCCTCGGGACTCTTCGCGGGTTTTGATGCAACGTTGGCGTTCATATATATGTCACTTGAACCGTTTCGAATGGGTGTTTCGAGTCATCGATGGCGTGCTCAGGGCTGTCGGATGACGGCGTCGACGGTAGCCTGCGCCTCCGTGAGGATCTGCCGCAGCGCATCCTGTCCGCGAAAGCTCTCGGCGTAGATCTTGTAGATATCCTCGGTGCCCGAGGGGCGCGCGGCGAACCAGTCGCTTGCGGCGCTGACCTTGATGCCGCCGATCGGCGCGTCGTCCCCGGGAGCGTGATCGATGATGCTGTCGATTTTCTCTCCGGCCAGCTCCGTGGCCTTGACGTCATGCGAGGACAGTGCCGCCAGCTGCTGCTTCTGTCTCGTGGTGGCCGTGACCTGCACACGATCGGCTGCCGGGCTGCCCAACTCTTTCGTCAAGTCAATGTACAGTGCACCCGGATCCCGGCCGACGCGAGCCGTGATCTCGGCGGAGAGGAGTGCCGCAATGATGCCGTCTTTGTCGGTGGTCCACACCGACCCATCGCGACGCAGGAAAGTGGCCCCGGCGCTCTCCTCGCCGCCGAAGCCGAGGCTCCCATCGAGCAGCCCGGCGGAAAACCACTTGAATCCCACGGGGACCTCGTAGAGCCTGCGCTTGAGCTTGGCCGTGACCCGGTCGATCATCCCTGTGCTCACCACCGTCTTGCCGACCGCGGCCCGTGCGCCCCACTGGGGTCGGTGCCGGAACAGGTAGTCGATGGCGACCGACAGGTAGTGGTTCGGGGGCAGCAATCCGGCCCCCGGTGTCACGATGCCATGCCGATCGTGGTCGGTGTCGCAGGCGAAGGCGATTTGAAAGCGGTCCTTGAGGTCTATCAGGCGCCGCATCGCATAGGGCGAGGAAGGGTCCATGCGTATCTGTCCGTCCCAGTCGAGGGTCATGAAGGCGAATCGTGCATCCACGATTTCGCTGACCACCGTGAGATCCAGTTTGTAGTGTTCGGCAATCGCCGCCCAATAGTGGACGCCGGCGCCCCCCAAGGGGTCGACACCGATTCGGACGCCGGCATCGCGAATCGCCTCCATATCGATGACGGACCCGAGATCGGCGACGTAAGCATGCAGATAGTCGTGGCGGTGCGTCGTCGCGGCATGGAGGGCAACGGCGTATGAGAGCCGCCTCACCCCGCGCAGACCGGCCTCGAGATACCGGTTGGCTGCCGCTTCGATCCAGTCCGTGATCTCCTGTTCCGCCGGCCCGCCGTTCGGCGGGTTGTACTTGTAGCCGCCGTCGCGCGGCGGATTGTGCGACGGCGTAATGACGATGCCGTCGGCCGATCCGGCGCTACGCCCGCGGTTGTACGTCAAGATCGCATGCGAGATCGCCGGGGTGGGTGTGTACTCGTCGTTCGTGGCCAGCATGACGTTCACACCATTGGCGGCCAGCACTTCGAGGCCACTCGCGCAGGCGGGTTCCGACAACGCATGGGTATCGATACCGAGGAAGAGAGGACCACTGATATCGTGAGCCCGACGGTAGTCGCATATCGCCTGAGTGATCGCGAGCACGTGCCCCTCATTGAATGAGCCGTCAAAGGAGGAGCCGCGGTGGCCGGACGTCCCGAATACAACCCGCTGCGCGGCGATGGCGGAGTCGGGCCTGATTTCAAAATAGGCCGTGACGAGCTTCGCAACGTCAATAAGCGAAGATAAGGGCGCCGGCTTCCCGGCCAGCGGATTGATTTGGGTGGTCATCGGATTGCCTCGGCGATCGGCATGGGACGAGCGATATGGGCAAAGAGTTCGACCGGAATCGCCCCTATTCAGCCTACAGGATGCCCATCGTGCGTCTGTGCGCCAACGCACTTAAAACCCCGCTCATGCGACTTGAACGGCGGGCGTTACTTGAGCGGTCGCCCCACTGTCAGCACAGCAGCCATGTCTCGCGGGCGATTTGCTCGTCTTCCTGAGACGGCAAGACGCGCACCTGACAGCGGGAACTCGAATCGCTGATCGGATCTGCTGTTGCTCGATTGCGGCCAGGGTCCAGTACCAGACCGATTGACGCGAGCCGCTCACAGATCGTCGCGCGTACCTGCGGATCGTTTTCTCCAATGCCGCCGGTGAACACCAGCGACTCGACGCCGCCGAGTACCGCGCTCATCGCCGCCAACTGCTTGCTCGCGGAATAACAGAACATGTCTATGGCCAATCGCGCATCGGGATTACCCCCTTCCGCTCCTTGCAAATCCCGCATGTCCGCAGACAGCCCTGAAATTCCCAAAAGGCCACTGCGCTGATCCACCAGTTCCTCCAGCCGCCTGACATCTAGCTTCTTCTCCCGCGCCAAATACACAAGAATCCCGGGGTCGAGGTCACCGCTGCGGGTACCCATGATGATGCCGCCGGTGGGGGTCAATCCCATGCTGGTGTCGATCGATGCCCCATCTTTCACGGCGGTGACGCTCGCGCCATTGCCCAGGTGCGCGATGATCAGTCGATCCGGTAGGCTCCCGGCCAATTGACGCACAATGGATTCGCAGGAGAGTCCATGAAAGCCATACCGTTGGACCCCTTCTGCACGCAGCGCGCGCGGAATCGGCAGAGTCCTGGCGATCAGCGGCATGTGTGCATGAAAGCTCGTATCGAAGCACGCGACCTGCTCGACGCCGGGAAAATGCGATTGTACCGACCGGATGACGGATAGAGCGGCCGGCATATGAAGCGGCGCAAAGACGGCCGCGGTCTCGAGTTGCCTCAAGACGGCCTCATTGATCCGGCAATGCTCCTTAAGCTGCGCCCCGCCATGCACAATGCGATGCCCAATGCTCTCTGGCACGGGCAATTTTTGCTCCATGAGAAGGTTGGCGATGAATTTGACCGCCTCAAGTTGGCTGGGAATGGGCGTTTGCTCTTGCAGCAACGTACGCGCTTGCGCGTCCTTGGCGTGGAACGCGCTCTTGTTGTTCCCAATCGCCTCCGCTTCGCCCACGATGACCTGACGCGTGCTACCCGCGCTCACGCGATAGAGCCCAAACTTGAGCGATGATGAGCCGCTGTTCAAGGCGAGTACGTGCGACTCGCGTTTCGGCTTCTTGACGGCATCTTCGGTCGAAGTGACCATTACCCCCTAATATGCGCGCGCCAAATCGGCGCCGTCTGTCCGTTGGCGTACACTCGCTACTCTCGCGCCACAGTACGCCAACGCACGGACCCCCTCGCGGACGTTTGATACTGTGGCCCCATGATTCTGTGGAAGGTGTCAAACTCATCGAGGGACGGTCGTGAACCACGTTGCATTGCTGACAACTGGAATATCCCTCTGGAGCATGACGGCGATACCTCCTTGCCAAAATTCGCTCGCGGCACGGTGCCCAGACTTCGGTAGAGATTGGCGTCCTTACTGTTACTTCGCAACTCATAGTTCGTCCGCCTTCTCATAGCGAGCTATGAGCGAACCCACCTGCTTCAATTCGCCGAAACCGCGCGATGGCGGACGCGATGTCGATGGCTTCGATTCGCTGGCAGAACTTGCGCTGGATCTACGCTCATCGTGGAACCACGCCACAGACCCCGTGTGGCGTCGGTTGGATCCCGTGCTCTGGAATCTCACGAACAATCCTTGGGTTGTCCTGCAAACAGTCTCGCGGGACAAGGTCCGGGAGGCTATGGCCGATGCTGTTTTTCGCAAGACTGTCGACGATCTGCTCAACGCTCGTCGTCAATCGGCCCAAGACCGGGCGTGGTTTCAGAAAAATCATCCGCATGCCGCCTTGACTTCCGTTGCGTATTTCAGCATGGAGTTCATGCTGAGCGAAGCGTTGCCCATCTACTCCGGCGGACTGGGCAACGTCGCCGGCGATCAAATGAAAGCCGCTAGCGACCTAGGGATTCCCGTCATCGGCGTGGGATTGCTCTATGCCCAAGGCTACTTTCGGCAGCTGATCGACAAGGATGGTGCGCAGCAAGCCCTCTATCCTTATAACGACCCCGGACAGCTGCCTATCACGCCGCTGCGCCAAGCGAACGGCGAGTGGCTGCGGCTCGAGGTCGCGCTGCCCGGTTACTCCGTTTGGCTGCGCACTTGGCAAGTTCAGGTGGGTCGCGTCAAGCTGTACTTGTTGGATAGCAACGATGCTGCCAATTATCCCATCCATCGCGGCATCACCAGCGAGCTGTACGGCGGGAATCAGGAGCTTCGGCTCAAACAGGAACTGATCTTAGGGATAGCCGGTTGGCGACTGCTTCGGGCGCTGGGGATTCGTCCCGAAGTATGTCATCTAAATGAGGGCCACGCAGCGTTCGCGGTGTTGGAACGTGCACTCGATTTCATGGAGGAAAACAACCAGCCGTTCGATGTCTCTTTGGCCGCCACCCGGGCCGGGAATCTTTTCACCACTCATACGGCCGTGGCGGCAGGATTTGACCGCTTTCCGCCAGCGTTGATCGAGCAGTACCTCACCGTTTACGCAGAGCAGAAGCTGCATATTCCGGTCCACGACTTGCTAGCGCTCGGGCGAGCCGACGCGGCCGATTCATCGGAACCGTTCAACATGGCCTATTTGGCGGTTCGCGGCAGTGGCGCCGTCAACGGCGTCAGTTGTCTGCACGGAATCGTGAGCCGCCAACTCTTTGCGCCACTCTTTCCTCGCTGGCCGCAAGCTGAAGTCCCGATTGGATCGGTGACGAATGGAATCCATACACCAACTTGGGACTCGGCTGCCTCCGACGATCTATGGACGCAGGCCTGTGGCAAGGATCGCTGGCTCGGCACCATGGATACCCTGGAGAAGGACATTCGGGCCACATCCGATGCAGCGCTTTGGCAGTTGCGAACGAGCGCACGCCAGTCTCTGGTCGAATACGCCCGCGCCCGGCTATCAACCCAACTCGCGGCGTCCGGCGCATCCACCGAGGCGGTGAAGGAAGCCAAACATCTGTTCGATCCCAAGGCATTGACGCTGGGGTTCGCACGCCGCTTTGCGACCTACAAGCGCCCCAATCTGCTGCTGCACGACCGGGAGCGGCTGCTGCGCCTGTTGAGCGATCCACAGCGACCCGTGCAGCTCATCATGGCCGGCAAAGCGCATCCGGCGGATCAGGCAGGCCAGGCGTTGATCCAGGAATGGATCCTGTTTATCCGTCAGCAGGATGTCCGCGCTCATGTCATTTTCCTGAGCGACTACGACATGTTACTGACCGAGCACTTGGTTCAGGGAGTGGATGTGTGGATCAACACGCCGCGGCGGCCCTGGGAAGCCTGCGGCACGAGCGGAATGAAAGTGCTGGTCAACGGGGGCATCAACCTGTCGGAACTCGACGGCTGGTGGGCGGAGGCATTCACGNNCGGACGTGGGATGGGCGCTCGGCGATGGACTGAATCATGGTGATGATCCTGCGCGAGATACCCTGGAAGCCCATGCACTCTACGATCTGCTCGAGCAGGCGGTGATTCCGGAGTTCTACGACCGGCGCGAGACCGGCATGCCGATCGCGTGGATTAAGCGAATACGCGAAAGCATGGCGCGATTGACACCAAGATTTTCCGCCAATCGCGCCGTACGCGAGTACACCGAGCGACACTACCTTCCCGCAGCGAGCGCGTATCGTGAGCGCGCCGCCGACCACGGCGCGCTAGGCCTGCAAATCGCCGATTGGCGACGTGCGCTCGATCAGAAGTGGGACTCGTTGCGCTTTGGTAGCGTCCGCGTGCACAACCGGTCCGATGGGCACGATGTCGAGGTCGAGCTTTTTCTGAACGGCATGGATCCGAATACGGTAAGAGTCCAACTGTACGCGGACGCCGTCAACGACGGTGAGTTCGTCAAGGAAATGAAGCGGGTACGGCCGGCCCCCGACCCCTCAAGCCCGGACGTCTATGGCGTCACGGTATCCTCTCCGCGTCCGGTCGGCGACTATACGGCGCGAGTCCTTCCGACACATGCGGACGCATCGGTGCCACTCGAATGTGCACGAATTGCATGGCAGCGCTGAGCCGGTGCCGCAACGCAACCTGCATGAGTATCTTGCGGCGGTCACGGAGCGGGCCGAGGTGCGTGCAGGATCTCCGCTCCCGTTAGGCACTCAGGAGCGGTCGGGAGGGGTCAATTTTTCCATATTCAGCCGTAACGCGAGCGGTGTGCGCCTCGAACTGTTCAACCATGCGAACGACGCGTAGCCGAGCCGCGTTATCGATCTGACTTCGGCGTGCCACCGCACTGGCGATGTTTGGCACGTCTGGGTCGCGGGACTTGTATCGGGTCAACTCTACGCCTACCGCATCGATGGCCCGTACGCGCCCAGCCAAGGCTTTCGCTTCAATCCGAACCGGCTGCTGCTCGATCCCTTCGCGACTGCCGTCTCGTCCCGTCCGCCGTGGGATTTTGCGTCGGCGCGTGGCTACGACCCCGCGGCTCCCCAGCAAGATCTGACCCGATCGGTCGCCGACAACGCAGCCTCCAGCCCTAAGTGCATCGTGCTCAACGAATCCTTTGATTGGGGCGACGATCACCCACTGCACCATCCGTGGTCAAAGACGATTATTTACGAGTTGCATGTCCGGGGCTTCACCGCGAGTCCGCAATCGGGCGTCGAACATCCCGGAACGTACCTAGGACTCCAGGAAAAGATTCCCTACCTCAGAGATCTAGGGATCACGGCGGTGGAACTGATGCCGGTGCAGGAATTTAACGAAGGCTCCCTCTTGCGCGGAAATCCCAGCGGCCAGCCGCTCAACCAATATTGGGGTTACGACCCCGTGGTCTTCTGCGCGCCGAAGGCCACCTACAGCAGCGCGGGCGGCCTCGGTCAACAGAAGCTCGAATTCCAGCAGATGGTGCGCGCTTTTCACCGCGCGGGGATCGAGGTGATTTTGGACGTGGTATTCAACCATACGGCTGAAGGCAGTGAATTGGGCCCGACCTTATGCTTTCGCGGCATCGATA
>PLET01000026.1 GCA_003137095.1 Gammaproteobacteria bacterium | reverse complement strand
GAATCCGCGAAGTTCGGCTAGGCGGCACGTCGCCTCGGCGGTGTAGGTGCAGGTCCGATATTACCGTCAGAATTTGGTCGCGGTCGCGGGCGGCCCGACGCCCGCCGGCTAATCCGCGCTCCGAACGCCATCACCGCCGGCCGTTCCTGAAGTGTCGACCGATTCCGCGAACTCGATCGATGCGGCGGACTCCACCGATACGGCGGACTCGACCGATACCGCGGACTCGACCGATACGGCGATTCCGATGGCTGCGGCGGCGCGGATGGCTTCGACGGTCGTCACCGGGGTTGCAGCGAGAAAAGCGTCGTAATCCGCGCAAAAGCTCCCCGGAAGTTCGAAGAACGGCAACGCGCCGGTCGGATACTCGCTGAAACGCCAATTCGGGCGCCCATCGACGATCTTGAGGTTGCGGTAGTTGGTGAAGTCGCCGCGCACGCCCCGCGACATCCATACGGGGATTTGCAGCCCTTCGTAGATTGCATGTATATCGGCGCTGAACAGACCGCCGGACAAAAAATACAGCGGCGCATGTTCCGCGCCCGCCTGCCGGGCGGTCAGAACGTCATACAGCCACAGACGCTCGTCGATCATCCGGGATCCCCAGGTGCGTCGGAGAAAATAGCGGATCACGAGCGGACGGGTGAGTGCGCGAAACAGCGCCTCGCCCCAGCCGGGTCCAAGCAGTGCGTGGTGCAGCCAGGGCTTGTACAGGGTGGTGCCGGTGGCTGCGCGCCGAGGGCGACCGCCGCGAAAGCCCGTCGGACTGACAAGCGCCACGCTGCGAAATACCGACGGCGTCTCGACCGCCGCTCGCGCAAGAAATTCACTCGACAGCGACAGTGCCAGTGCGTCGATGGGCTGGTCGCCGCAACGCGAGCGGATCTGATCGACCATGTCGAGAATCGCATCGGTCATCAGCCGCGGCGTGTATGCGCGGTCGCTGCGCTCGGAGAAGCCGAAGCCTGGCAGATCCAGTGCGAAAACGCACCGGGTTGCCCGGTAGTGCGCGAGCAAGGGGGCGATCTCGGCGGCCGATGCTGCGGCATTGACGCTGTGAATCAGCAGCAGCGGCGGTCCGTCGCCCGCTTGATAGGCGTTCAACACGCCGGCGCGGTTCTCGAACACGATGCGCACCCCGTCGACGGCGGGCGGCAACGACTGTGCCTGTAAACGCGATTGTCTCGTGCCCATGCGTCGCCTACGACAAATGGAGGAGCAAACCGACGATTGCAGCAGGTGTATTCCTACGGTTCCTCATTCACGAGTCCCCATAATGACGCGAAAGCATAACCCAAAAACGGCTGCCGCAGGACGATGATTGACATGACACCAGACGCTCGCGCGAAGACGGGCATTGATGTCGATCTGCCCACCTCCGCAAAGGAGAACATCAACCTGCTCGCCAAATTCAACGAGCGCGAGGAAGCCGAGACTTCGAGGATGCAACTCTCGATCGAGCGGATCAGTGCATTCTTCGGCAGCCCTGCGTATTTCGTGTCCGTCGTGGTGGTCCTTGGCGCTTGGGCGCTCGCGAATATCTGGGTGGCCCATTCCGGCGGCTCACCGCTCGATGCGCCGCCTTTCCCGTGGCTGCAGGGTATGGTGAGCTCCAACGCGCCACATACCGACTGAAAATGCACGCCGGATTTGCGCTGCGCCGGAAGGTACCCTCGACTATCTCGCCTCTCAGGGAATGCGCCATTAGGATTACGCTGACAGGAAAATCCGTCCCAAGGCACCGCGTTAGTTGCCAATTGGCGGACTGCGCCGCCTCACCACGGACGCTATAACAACCTCGTCGCAATGACTTCGGGGCGCAGATCATGGCCTTTTTCGATCACGACGGCGGATCGATGCACTACGTCGACCGTGGATGCGGGGAGGCGCTGCTTCTCATCCATGGACTGGGCTTGAGCGGGGCGGATTGGGTTTTACAGATGCCGATATTGGAGAAGCGCTTTCGAACCATCGTGCCGGATCTGCCCGGCAGTGGCCGCAGTTCCGCACCGCGCGATTACAGCATCGAAGGATTCGCCGAATCGCTCTGGTCATTGCTCGACCGCCTGGAGATCAAACGGGTAAACCTGATCGGTTTTTCGCTCGGCGGTGCCGTCGCGCTGGAAATGGCACTCCGACGTCCGGATGACATAGCCCGATTGGCGCTCATCAACAGTCTGGCGACCTACCGGCTGGACCACTGGCGCAAATGGATCGAGGCGCATGTGCCGGCCGTACTGGTGCGGGTTCTAGGCATGCGCCGCGTCGCCAGGCTGACGGCTATGCGATTGTTTCCTGAGCCGTGGCAGCGGCCGATCCGCGAGCGGGCTGCGGCCACGATCGAGGCCGTGCCGGCGGGCATCTATCTCGGCATGGGAATGGCCCTACAGCGTTGGAGTGTCGCCACGGAGCTACACCGTGTGACCTGCCGCACGCTGGTGATCGCGGCGGAACGCGACTACCCACAGCTGGCGGAAAAGCGCTGCATGGCCGAACGGCTTCGCGCCGACTTCGTGGTGATGCGCGGCTCCCACCACGCGACGCCTTTCGATTCGATCGACGCCACCAATTCTTGTTTGATCGCGCTGCTGACCGACCAACCGCTGCCGCCGGGCGAGCGCCGGTGCCGAGACTCCTGCACTCACGCGCAGATCCTGTCCATCGCTGGAGCCGCGCACAAAGCGCCGCTGGGCAGACCGATGGGTTCGGTCGGCGATTGAATTTTTTACACAGGGACCTCGGCCAGGGCCGTTGCCTTCAGTGCATCGCCGAAACATAATCGTTCGATGGACGTTCTGAGTGCAGCCGGTTCGCAGCTCGGATTCCTCAGCGGCGGCGTGATGGGGGCAGAGATTCGAGCCAAGGATTGGGCCGCGACTTCGTTGGGCCCGCCGCAGCGCTGGACCATCAGCCTCAAGTCCGCGATACGCATTATGATTGCATCGCGCTATGCAATGTGGATGGCGTGGGGACCGGATCTGACGTTCCTGTGCAACGACGCATATCTGCCGACCCTGGGCAGCAAACAAGGATGGTTGGGTGCGCGCTCCGCCAAGGTGTGGGAGGAAATCTGGTCGGACATCGGTCCGCGCATCGATCGGGTCATCACGCAGGGCGAAGCCACCTGGGATGAGGGACTTCTGCTGTTTCTCGAGCGCAGCGGCTTCCGGGAGGAGACCTATCACACGTTCTCGTATTCACCGCTTGCCGATGACGACGGCACGATCGCCGGGATGCTTTGCGTGGTCACCGAGGAAACCGAACGTCTTCTCGGCGAGCGGCGCCTGCGCGTGTTGCGCGATCTCGGGCTGCGATTCGCCGACTGCCGCACCGAGGCTGAAATCTGGAACTCACTGCAGACCTGCCTGATGGCCGAAGGGCGGGATGTGCCTTTCGCGCTGGTCTATCTGATCGATGCGGACGCCGAGCATGCGACGTTGGCTTGCGCCTGCGGCATCCAGGCCGGACACGCAGCAGCGCCCCTTTCGCTCGACGCCAAGGCGCCATGGCCGCTGAGCGCGGCACGGATGGGAGAAGCGCAACTGCTGCGCCTCGACGGTCGAACGGCGGATCTGCCCCGCGGGCCGTGGGACAAACCTGCGTCCGATGCGCTAATGATGCCCATTTCGGCTCACGGCCAGGCGCGGCCGATCGGCACATTCATCGCCGGCTTGAACCCCTATCGTCCGCTCGACGCCGATTACCGCGGATTCCTGAATCTTCTGGTAGGGCAGATCGCCGCCGCGCTTGCCAATGCCAACGCCTACACCGCCGAGCGCGCCCGGGCCGAGGCACTGGCCCAGCTCGACAAAGCCAAGACCGCATTTTTCTCGAACATCAGCCACGAATTTCGCACGCCATTGACGCTGATGATCGGCCCGCTCGAAGACGCACTGGCGTCGCCGGAATCCACGCCGGCACTGCGTGAATTCGTCTCTGTCGCGCACCGCAACAGCCTGCGATTGCTGCGTCTGGTAAACGCCCTGCTCGATTTCTCGCGAATCGAAGCCGGCCGCATGCGGGCCGCCTATCAGCCCACCGATCTGGCGGCCTTCACCACCGACATCGCCGAGTCGTTTCGCGCGGCAATCGAGAAGTCCGGTCTGACGTTTGGCGTGCAATGTACGCCGCTGAGCGAGCCGGTCTACGTCGATCGGGACATGTGGGAAAAAATAGTGCTGAATCTGCTGTCAAACGCGTTCAAGTTCACTTTCCGGGGCGGCATCGAATTATGGCTGCTCGAAATCGAGGGCGGGACCCGCCTGGACGTGCGCGACACCGGCACCGGAATTGCGCCCGAGGAACTGCCACGGTTGTTCGAACGGTTTCACCGCGTCGAGGGTGCGAAGGGCCGCTCGTTCGAAGGTAGCGGCATCGGACTGGCACTGGTACAGGAATTGGTCAATGCACACGGCGGACACATCGCGGTGAAAAGCGCCGCGGGCAGCGGATCGACCTTTAGCGTGCAACTGCCGTTCGGCGTGTCGCATCTGCCGCCCGAGCGTGTGGTGGTGCATAGCGAACACACTTCGCCGGTGCGCGCCGATCTGTTCGTCGAGGAGGCGCTGCGCTGGCTGCCAACTGACGATGATCCGCGGCCGCAGCCAACAATCGATACAGAGCTGCCGGCACGTGCCGAGCTCGAAGCGGGTGTCGATCCCGCGGCGCAGCCCGCGATCGGGACGTTGCGGTCGCGCGTACTGGTGGCCGACGACAACGCCGACTTGCGCAGCTATATCGCACGACTGCTTGGCGAAAACAATTGCGAGGTTGCAGCGGTGGGGGACGGCGAGGCGGCGCTGGCGGCGTTGCGCACGAGCCGGCCGGATATCCTGATCTCCGACGTGATGATGCCAAAACTGGACGGAATCGGACTGCTTCGAGCAATTCGAGCCGATCCCACACTGCGCGAGCTGCCGGTCATCCTGCTGTCGGCGCGTGCCGGGACGGATGCGCAGGTCGAAGGACTAAACGCTCAAGCCGATGATTACCTGACGAAACCTTTCAGCGCCCGGGAATTGATCGCGCGCGTCCGCTCGAACATCGCCATGGCGCGATTGAGACACGAGGCTGTAGAAGCGATCCGCGCAACACGTGACGAATTGCAGCGCATGAACGAGACACTCGAGCAGCGCGTCGCCGACCGCACGTCGGAACGCGACCGGCTGTGGGGCAATTCGCAGGAATTGCTCGCGGTAACGGACGGCGCCGGCACATATCGCGCCGTCAATCCCGCCTGGACCCGCGTACTCGGCTGGTCGCCGCAGGAATTGATTGGCCGACACTTTCGTGAAATCGTTCATCCGGATGATCAAGAGGCCAGCGACATCGCCTTCGCCCTCGCCTGTCGGGGAGAAATGTCGAACTTCGAGAATCGACTGCGGCACAAGGAAGGAGGTCATCGCTGGATTTCCTGGCTATCGACCCAGCAGGAAGGCCTCATCTACGCCGCCGGCCGGCATATCACCAAGGAGCGGGAAGCCACGGATGCACTGCATGCATCGGAATCCCGCCTGCGCACGGTGTTCGAATCGAGCTACCAGCTGCAGGGATTGCTGGCGCTCGACGGCACGTTGCTCGACGCCAATGCGACCTCGCTCGAGGTCATTGGCGCAAGCCGCGAGTCGGTGCTCGGCCGGCCCTATTGGGAAACACCGTGGTTCGCCAACACCGCCGGAATTCCGGAATTCGTCCGCGATGCGGTGTCCCGCAGCGCCGCCGGCGAGCCGGTGCGGCGCGAACTCGAAGTCAATGTGGCCGCGGGTTCGCGCCTGTTCGATTTCTCGATGCGACCGGTCCACGACCAAGCCGGCAATGTCGTTGCCATCGTCCCGGAAGCCGTGGACATCACCGAGCGGCGCAAAGCCGAGGAGCAACTGAGGCAGGCACAAAAGATAGAAGCCATGGGACAATTGACCGGTGGAGTGGCGCACGATTTCAACAATCTTCTGATGGTCATCTCGGGCGGACTCGAATTGCTCGACCGGCCAATCGAATCCTCGAAGCGCGAGCGCATAATGAACGGCATGCGCCAGGCGGTACAGCGCGGCTCCGGCTTGAGCCGCCAACTGCTGGCGTTCTCGCGGCGCCAGTCGCTACGCCCGGAACCGGTGGATTTGGCGCATCGCATCGGCGCAATGCGCGAGCTATTGGAGCGCAGCCTGCGCGGCGACATCCTCGTGGGCACGAATTTCGCCGCCGACTTGTGGACGGTCGAGGTCGATCCCGGCGAGCTCGAACTGGTAATTCTGAATTTGGCGGTGAATTCGCGCGATGCGATGCCCGAGGGCGGGCGCATCGACATCAACGCGCAAAACGCGACCGACATCTCCCACGGCGAGCTGCCCGGGGATTTCGTATGTCTGTCAGTGGCAGATTCCGGTTCGGGCATGGCACCGGAGGTCATGGCGCACGCATTCGAACCTTTCTTCACCACCAAGGAGGTCGGCAAGGGATCGGGACTGGGCCTGGCTCAAACCCACGGTTTTTGCCGCGCATCCGGCGGATTCGTCCGAATCGAAAGCACGGTCGGATCCGGAACCACCATCTTTTTGTATCTGCCACGTTCATTCAAGACTGCCGAATCGCCGCGTGAACCGATTGACGCGGCGGTGAGCGGCCCCGGCCTGGGCCGTTCGGGGCGGGTGCTCCTGGTGGAGGACGACGACGAAGTCGCGGCGCTCACGCTCGACATGCTGCACCAACTCGGTTACGAGTCGGTGCGGGTCACCGGCGCGGAGGCCGCGCTCGGCGCACTCGCCAACGGCCGAGCGATCGATGTCGTCTTTTCGGACGTGATGATGCCCGGCGCAATGAACGGTATCGCACTCGCGCGCGAGGTTCGGCGACGGCGGCCGGAATTGCCGATACTGCTGACCAGCGGCTACGCGGACTCCGGCCGGCGGGAGGCCGGAGTCCCAAACGTCGAGATGCTGGCCAAACCCTATCGTTTGAACGATCTCGCCGCGGCACTCACGGCCGCCCGCCACGGCCGACCGCCGCGTATCTCAGGTCCCTGACTTATACGCACGGTTCGATTCTTCCCGCGCCTCCGATCCGACGTAGCGGTCAAACTCCTCTTTGTAGCGCTGAGTGAGCTTCGCCTGTTCGGCCGCGGGTGTTTTCTGTTGCAATTCCAGAAACCACGTGCCTTCCTCTTCGTACATATGGTGCGCCACCGCGCCGCGGATATGTTCGAGCTTGTCGGCGTATTCCGCGCTCATAGGATCGAGATTCTCGAGGGCTGCCATCTGTGTCTTCGCCGCCGCCTGCTCCGAATAGGCCGTCCCGGCATGCCCTTTTTCATCGGCGCGCGCCAACGCGGGGTACAACACGGACTCTTCGGCATTCGAGTGGCCGGTCAGCACGATGCCGAGCCGCTTTTGCGCCGCGACGCGCGAGCGAATGTCGCGGGCAGCCTTGACGGCACCGAAGGCGGCCTCCACCTGCATGTGATGATCGAGCACCATCGACAGCCAATCGTTTGCGCCGGCGACTGCCTGCGCCTTCGAGCGAGCCTCCCGACGCGCCTGATCGCTCTCTGTAGGAGTAACTGCCGCAGCAATTATATCGAGCATGGACATGATCTATCTCCTGATGTTGATTTGAAAATATCAACTGCAATCGACCGGGCACAATTTTCACTGATCGGCGACTGCGCGACAGTCGGCATATGCAATGAGCGCCTGTAGGCGTACGCCGTCGGCGGTTTTCCCAACCGCAGCCTGGGTTGACGAGGACGCAATGTCACGAGAATGGCTGCCGCCGACGACACTCACTCCGAGGCCGACGTTCGGCGAATTTCTTACAAGTGCTGATGTCGGCGACCTACAGCACCGCATCGGAAGTTCGTCAATCATCATGCTCAATCCAACACACGGGAGTGCGGCGTCGTGATATCCCTACCGTGGAGACGCTCCACAAATGCATCCGCCATCAACGGCATTGCGCTGCTGAAGGCAAACCACCGCGAAATCGAGCGGTGGATCGAGGCTTTTCAGCTCACCACCTCAACGAGGCGGCAACTCGAAATTGCTTTCCGCATCTGCGAGATGGTGCGCGCCCACATTGAAATTGGTCAGCAAATCTTCTATCCGGCGTTTTTGAAGGCCACCGATGCCGATCACAGGAAATGCCGGGCCGCTGCCGAACTTCGCGCCATGGGCAAGCTAATCGAGGAGATCGAACGAACAAGCCCGAGCGAAGACAGCTATTTCCCGACAACTCACCTGCTCTGCGAAATGTTTCTCCACCACGTCAAGCAGGAGGAGGAAGTCAATGGAATATTCGAGCTGGCCAGAAATGCGCGCATGGATCTAGAGGCCCTTGGCGAGCACATGCGGCGCCGGCACCCGCAACCGCCGGTGGCTGCATGCCTCGGTCGATCGAGAACCATGCGCTGATCGGCCATGCTCCGGCGTGGGCCCCCAGCTGCGCCTCAGCCTCAGCCGACATCGACGGCGA
>PLET01000044.1 GCA_003137095.1 Gammaproteobacteria bacterium | reverse complement strand
GGCCATGGGGGTCCCATCGGCCAGGGGGGTCCCATCAGCCTTAGTGCCATCGCGCGCGGGCGTGGCTGTGCCGCGCCGGGCGGTCACCAAGTCCATCCTCTCGCGCACGGCCCGCAACAGCGGCGGCGAGTTCCTGATCTGACAACCCGATGCCTCGATGATCTCGTCGATGAAGGCCTCGACCGCTTGCAGCCATTGGGAGTCATCGAGTCGCTCACGCGCAATGCGCAGTGCGGCGGCATGTGTCTCGATGAGGGACTCGGCACGGGCGCGCAACGTCGTGTTGCGTGCAGCCAGGGCGAGCGCGGCATCGCGATGGGTGCGGGCGCGCACCGCCATGGCGTTTTGCTTCGCCGCGGTCGCGTGGTTGCGCATGACCTTGAGGGTGATGGCAACACCCCTCACGACCGCGATGCCGATGCAGGTGGCGATCAGCGAAATCCCGATCTCGTAGGGGCGTTCCACGACGCATTATTTAATCACGGCCGGCCGGGCCAAAAAGATGACCCGGTTCGCAGAAGTCCGTCCGCAAGCAGGTCGGCACCATCAATGCCAGGACTCTGTCCAGCGTTCTGACCACTCTGCGGGAAGTATTCGCGCAGTAGCGCCGACCTCAGAACCCCTCAAGGCGCCGTGTAATCGCGCGGCAGGAGTCCGGCGGCCTTCAGGTCCGACAGAATCCGGCGGCGCCGCGTCTCGGCATCGCTCGCCACATCGGTGCGCAGGCGCGTCACTTCCGCCGTGGTGTAGGGCGCAAAGTCGGCGGGCAGCCGGTCTGCCGAGAAGCGCCGCAGGATGTAGTTGAGGATGCGCGCCGCGGTGGCATCATCGAGCGAGGACTGCGCGAGCCCGGGGACCGACACCAGATAGGAGCGCCCGGCCGGCAGGACCACGTAGCTGCCGGCATCGTGCAGATCCGGCACGCCGGAGGCGGGCACCCCATGCCCGGCCTCGCCGTGACAACCCGAGCAATGCAAGGTGTACAGCGTGGGCAGCGTCATCTCCCCCGCCCACAGCGGGGCGGCGCCAAACAGGCCCACAGCCAGCACCGAAACAAGGGCCGGCGCCAGCAGCGGCGCGCGGTGCGGCGCGCGCATCACTCCACGACGCCGACGATCAGCGTCACGGTGCAGTTGTAGGCCGTCTCGGCGTTGGCGACGCACCAGTTGATGTCGTTGTGCCGCCCCATGACATAGCCCGGCCGTTCGCCCACGTTGGAATTGCACATGCATTCCCCGCACGAGGAGCGGCCGCAGCAGTCCGTGTAGCTCACCAGATAGCTCTTGTTCTCCCGGCCGTTGCGGCAGGTACCGACCCAGCTGACGCTCGAGATCTGCGTGCCCGGCGGGCATTCGTGGCCCGAACCGCCGCAGCAGCTGCACAGCATGCCGTCGAGCGCGCAATGCTTCCAATAGGAACACTTGCCCGGATCCATCTCGTTTTCATCGGGGACGGTCGAGGCCAGCGCCCGGAAGCTGCGGTCCATGGGCAATAGCGGGGCGATCACCGCCGCGCCCAGCAACAGCTTGCCGATGCGCGCGATCACGCTGCGCCGCGAGGTGAGCATCGCCAGGCGGCGCGCCGCCGTCTCGAAATTTCGATCGAATGACGCCATGCTCAGCCCTCCTGCCGCTCGGTCCGGGACATGTAATCCTGCAGCGAGCCCACGCCCATCTCGGAGGCCTGCAGCAGGCTTTCGATCTGCTCGCGAGTGTTCACCAGGCCCTTGGCGCTGATGCGCCCCTCCGGGCCGATCATCACGGCATACGGCAGCTTGCTGATGCGGTAGGTCATGCCCAGGTCGGTGGACAGCACATAGGGAAACGGCGCGAGCTTCTCGCGATGATAGAACGAGCGATGCTGTTCCATATCGCCGTCGCTGGCGAGCGTCACATCGAGGGTGGCGCGCTCGGCGCTGCGCAGCGAGCGCAGGATGGGCAGCAGCTTCTTGCACACCGGACAACCCGGAGCCAGAAAGAACAGCAGCTGACGGCGGCCGGTGGCGCGGCCGACGGTGAGCGAGCCGCCCGTGAGATTGTCGAGCGTGAACTGCGGCGCCGGCTCGCCCACCTTGGGTCCATGATCCATGGTGAGCGCACCCACCGGTGTGATGCGCTCGTACAGGATGCCCACCTGGCGCGCCAGCGCCAGCACGGTGAGGATGAGGCCGATGACGATGACCCACAGCACGATGTTCGAGACGATCAAGCTGGCCATGATTCAGGTCTCCAGGCCCGTGAGCAGGCGGCGATTCGCGAGCAATTGGCTGGCGGCGAAATAGATCGCCACCAGGCCGCAGCCGCCGCCCAGGATGCCGGTGACGGCACCCCAGTCGATGCGGCCGCGCGCCGGCGCCGCGAGCGCCGCCGCGAGCAGCGCCATCAACAGCAGATTGCGCACCACCAGCCCCGCGGACAAGCTTTGGCCGCCGGCGCCGCCGCAGCCGCAGTCGATGTGCTCGCGGCCGCGTGCCAGATTGATGCCGATGGCCGTGGTGAAGGCGGCCAGCAGCGCCTCGCCCAGCAGGGCGCCCGCACCCACCGTGGCCGGCAGCAGCAGCAGCAGCGCCGCCGCCAGGCTCAAGGCCGGCAGGCCGCGCGCCGCGGCCGGCACGGCCCAGGGTGGCAGCAGCCGGTATTGCTCGACGATGGCGGCATGCGCCGGCCCATCGCGCAGCGCCGCCGCCGCCGAGAGGCTGAAAATAGCCGCGAGCGCGAGCCTGGCGACGCCACCGACCATGAACGCGGCCTGCAGCTCATCGGGCGGCATCAATGCACCAGAATCCAGGGATTGCCCGAGAACTGCCAGTGCGGCGGCGTCACATCGAGCTTCTTCAGCGTGTCGCCGTCGTACTTGGCGATCACCGGAACGTCATCCCCTTCGCTCGCATACAGCAGCGGATGCGCCTCCTGCGTCACCACCAGAAAGATTGCCCCGGCGCTCGGCATGCGCGCGAGCAACGTGTGCTTGGCCGCATCCAGCTTCCAGATTTCAGCGGCCGCCGCCTTGTGGCTGCCCTCCTCGCCATTCGGGTGCATGGCCACGTACAACATGCCGTTCACGGCATCGTAGGCGGCCACCTGATAGCCGCCGGGGCGCCAGCCGCCCGCTGCCGCCACGCCCTCGGTGAGCGACCAGGGATGCTCCGCCTGCGCCACCTCGCCCGAAAAATCGATGCGATGGATGTTGCCGAGGAAGGACACGAACAAGGTCTTCGCGCCGTCCGAAACACCGTTGGTGTACAGCGCGTCGGCCTCCGCATCGAACAGCTTGGCGCTGCGCTTGCGGCCGCTCTCGCGCCCCGCCGCATCGACGTTGATGGTCACGGCGCTGCCGTCGCCGCACAAGGTCGAGAAGCGCCCGGCGATCTGGGTCGAGGCATAGATGCCGAAACAGCCGGCGGTGGGTATTTCACTCAGAACCTTCTTCGCCGCCAGGTCCACCACCGTCACCGAGGTGGCGGGCGTCGCATTCTGCACGAACAGGAATTTCGCGCCGGCCGACTCGACCAGCATGGACGGATAGCCGAGCACCGGTGCGCGCTTGGAGGGCAGGATCATTTCCGCCGTCGGCCGCAGGCTCGCCATATCGTAGAACTCCAGCACGTCCACGTGCGCCCCATGGTCGCCGCGCGCATAGAAGCGCGAGGCCACGTACAAGGTCTTGCCGTCGCCGGAGAAATTGAAAAAGCCGAACTCGCCATTGCTCAGGTTGCCGAGCAGCTTGAGCGAGTCGCCGTCGATGATGTGCACCTTGGCATCGACCCCGTGGTCCAGGGGGAAGTCCTCGGCGTACAGCCGGTGGCCATTGGACGGGGCCAGGGTCTTGATGACGGGCGTCTCGATCTCATCGGCCCGCGGGCCCGGCGCGAGGACTGCCGTCAGAATCCCGAGCGCGAGCAGACTGATAGCGCGCGGCAGGTATCCGCGGTGATTGGAACGGCGCCCCATCCAACCATCCTTCTACAACTGCCGGGCTTTGTCCATAATTTGACAATAAGCACGTTGCCGCGGAAACGCCCGACTCAGCCGAACTGGAAGCCGGAAATCTTCTTGCCCGAAATGACCCCGTTGTAGGTACGCACCCCGCGATCGCCGTCGGCCGCCCCGGCCGCCACCATCAGCGGCAACAGATGCTCCTCGTGCGGATGCGAGGCCGCGCCCCCGGGGGCGGCATGCCAGGCGATGAGCTTCTGATCGCGGCTCGCCGGCTCGGCCACCGCCTCGCCCAGCCAGGCATCGAAGGCTTCGGATTCGGCGTTGCCGCGGCCCGAGAACATGGCGGCGAGGTTGTGATAGCTCATGCCGCTGCCGACGATCAGCACCTCCTCGCGGCGCAGCGGCGCGAGCGCCCGCCCGATGGCCAGGTGCAGCGCCGGATCCAGGCTGCCCTGCAGCGACATCTGCAGCAGCGGCACATCGGCATTGGGGTAGATCAACAGGAAGGGCACGAACACCCCGTGGTCCAGGCCGCGCTTGCCGTCCACCGCCGATTTGAAACCGGCCGCCGCCAGCATCTCCTCAATCCTGGCGGCCAACCTGGGTGCGCCATGCACCGGATATTTCAGCTGGTAGGTGTGTTCCGGGAAGCCGTAATAGTCATAGAGCAGCCCCGGCCGCTCGGCCACGTTGAAGGTCACCTGGGGCGCCTCCCAATGGCCCGAGATCACCAGCACCGCCTTCGGCCGCCGGCCGATGGCCGCGTCGATGCCTTTCAAATAGGCCGCCATCCCGTCCCACAGATTGGCGGGCTGCGGCGGCAGCGGCTCCATGAAGAAGCAGGGTCCGCCGCCATGCGGAATAAACAAAGTGGGCAGGCGCTCGTTCGGCACCTGCCGATTTTAGCGGCCCCCGTTGCAAACCGATGACGTCGAGTTCACAACTTCGGGATCAGTTCGATCGCCTGCAGGATGCTGCTGAACAAACCCTGACCCGTACCCACCGGAATCTGGCCGATGTTGGGGTTGTCTATCAGCACGTCGGGGCGCGCTTTGGACGATTTGCCACTGTGCTGGGTGTAGTTGACGTCGGGCAGCGCGCCGCTGCTGGCGGCCGCGACGGGACTGGCAATGGTTGACATGGCTTCTCCTTCCGAATGATGGGCGGCAAGTCCCGGCCGGCGGCGGCCCCCCCGGTGGCAGGATCTTGCCGCTGGCGGGTCAGGCGGCCCGCGTTTTCCTTCAGGGGAAATCAAAGCATGTTTCGTGCCACAATCCGCACTCATAACGTAAATGGGGGAGGGTTTCATGGCCAACGAGCCGCTTTACAACGGCAGCTGCTTCTGCGGCGAGGTGAGAATCGAGGTCTCCGGCGCGCCGGTGGCGATGGGCTATTGCCACTGCGAATCCTGCCGCCACTGGTCCGCCGGCCCGGTCAACGCGTTCACGCTCTGGAAGCCCCAGGCGCTGAAGGTGACGCACGGCGCCGCCGGCATCGGCACCTACAACAAGACGCCCGTCAGCTTTCGCAAGTGGTGCACGCGCTGCGGCGGACACGTGTACTCCGATCATCCCACCCTGGGTCTGGTGGATGTTCCTGCAGCGCTGATTCCGTCGCTGAAATTCGTGCCCGGCGTGCACGTGAATTATCAGGAGACGGTGCTGCACATCCATGACGGCAAGCCGAAGCTCAAGGATTTCCCCAAGGAAATGGGCGGCTCCGGGGCGACCTTGCCGGAGTGAGGCTGACGGGGCGGCCGCCTCGCCGCGCCGCCTCGCCGCGCCGCGCCGCGCCGTCAGCCGCCGCGCCGCCGCCGCCAGGCCGCCACCGCCAGCAGCCCCAGTGCGCCGCACACCACGGGGTAATTGCCCACGCGCGCATAGGGCGTGAGGCCCGTCATCGGGCGCACCTCGGCGCGCAGCACCCCCGGACGGAACTGCGGCAGCCGGTTCACGATCCGGCCGCGCGGCGAGATCACCGCGGTGATGCCGTCATTGGCGGCACGGATCAGATAGCGGCCGGCTTCCAGCGCGCGCATGCGCGAGATCTGCAGATGCTGATGCGGNNCACGTTGATGAGCAGCGTCGCCTGGCGCAGCACCGCGAGCTGCGCGCTGCCATAGGCGTCTTCATAGCAGATGGTCAGCCCGAGCTTCTGCCCGGCGGCGCTCAACACCGGCTGCTGCTCGCTGCCCGCGGTCAGGTCATCGTACGGCAGGCTCATCAGGCGCATCCANNTTGTAGTACCAGCCGCCGCCGCTGCCGAGCACCCGGAGACCGTTGAAATACTGCCGGCTCTCCGGCACGTAGTTCACCAGGCCGATGGCCAGGTCCGCATCGTGCAGGCGCGCCGCGGCCTCGAGATCCTTGAGCGTGTCGCCGAGGTCGTTCGCGAGCACCGG
>PLET01000108.1 GCA_003137095.1 Gammaproteobacteria bacterium | reverse complement strand
GCGGTGTTCGCCACCATGTACGTGCGCGATCACGACAGGCCGCTGATGCACGAAGCCTTCGGAATCGAGCCCACCGAGTATGATTTCACCGTGTTTCGAATCACTACGGACATTTCGAAACAGGTGTTTCCGCTGTCGCTCGACCTGGATGATCCGCGCTTCCGGCGCGGGTTGGAGCGGCTTCGCACGCTGGCGGCCGCCAGCGCAGCGGCCAGAGCGCGCGGCGGCGTGATCGGCGCGGCCCAGCGGATCGGCATCGGTGCCGCGGCAGCGGCCACCTTCGTGCGCCTGTACCTGCTGCCGGTACAGCATCATCCCCTCCCGGACAACGTGCGCATGGTGCCCGCTTGGTGATGAATTTGGAACTTGCCCAGTCTGCGGCCTACGCCGTGGTGGTCTGGTGGTTCACGACTGGGATCATCCTGTACCTCGATGGCCTGCCGCGGCGCACCTTCCGCTGGAGCATGATCGCGTGCACGGGGATGATGTTGGCCGCGGTCAACGGACTGCACAACAGCGCAGCCGACGCATCCGCCGCCGGCGCCTACGCCGCCTTTACCTGTGCCATCTTGGTCTGGGGCTGGTTGGAAATGAGCTTCCTGATGGGGTTCGTCACCGGGCCGCGCAAGCACGCCTGCTCCGATGGGTGCGGCGGCTGGCGCCATTTCGTCCACGCTGCGCAGGCCATCATCTACAACGAGATCGCCACGCTCGTCGGGGGAGCGGTCGTGCTGGCGGCCACCTGGCAATCCGCGAATCATACCGGCCTATGGACCTATGCCATCCTGTGGTCCATGCGGCTGAGCGCGAAGCTCAATCTGTTTCTCGGCGTTCCCAACGTCGGAGAGAAGTTTCTGCCCATTCATCTGCAGTACTTGAAGGGTTTCTTCAAGACGCGTCGGATGAATTTCCTGTTCCCGCTGTCGGTCAGCGCCGCGACCATCGTTGCCGTGCTGCTCTGGCAGCACTGTCTGGCCGCCGTGGATGCGTATCAGGTCACGGCCTATGCGTTGATGTCGAGCCTGCTGGCGCTGGCGGTTTTGGAGCATTGGTTCATGGTGCTGCCGCTGCCCAGCGAGAAGCTGTGGGGTTGGGGATTGCGCTCCGGGCGGCTGCAGCCGCTCGAGCCGCGCATCGCAGTAAAGGCGCCGTCGGAGTGCTGAAAAAGGATGGTCAGCGGTGGGGTTCCAGCAGATTACCCAATGGCCAGATTTCGTTGGCGTGCTCCAGTAACTCAGGGCTCGACAAGCAGGCGCCTATGAACTTGGACACTTCGGGCGATCGCCACACCCGTCGATAAGCATCCCACGCCTGGGCGATCGTATGTTGTTTCAAATTCGCCACGGCAAATGGGAGCGCATTCATGAGCTTGACCTTTCCGTTCGGCACGACCAATAGCATTGCCTGAGGACTCTCCAGCCGCCGTTTGATCTCCGTCAGAATGTCCCAGGGGTAGATGGCCAGCCGTGTTTGGCTACCGGCGGAGTTCGCATGCTCCCGCAATGACTCCGAGATTCTCTCCCAATCACCGGAATCACACGCCAGGTATTGCCAGCCGACGGCCGCTCGTCCCAGACGCATCAATGGACCTGTGACAAAGGTTTCACAACCCAGTTGCGTCGACAAGTCGTAGGCAGCCACGATCTCGCTTAAGTTCAGGCGGGTCGGTACAAACACCCACTGCGGCGGCCGCCCCCGGGCAACCAGGCGTTCAATGGCAGCGATCGCAGCTGTAAAGCCTGAGCCTGGGCGCACGCGCTCATGCGTTGTGGCGTTGGCACCGTCAACCGAAATTTGCACACATTGGACGGGAAGCGCTGCCAGGCGATCGGCGGCTTCGTCATTGATGAACTGGGCGTCGGTCTCGAGCTTGATGCCGACACCGGATGTCGCCAGAAGCTCGAAAATTTCCCAACAATGCGGCACTCCCAACGGTTCGCCGCCGCCGAAGGCCACGTACGGAATCCCCTCATCTACCAAGCGCCGCGCCAGCACCAATGCCTCCGCGCGGGTCATCTCGTCGGTCCACGCACGATCCCGACCCGAATTCTCGCAGCACGCGAGGCAAGCTGCTGAACACCGATTGGTCAGCTGCCATGCGACCAGAAGCGGCGAACCGTAATCGTCGATTCGGGTCCCGTGCAAACGGGTCCGTCGTTACAAGTTTACGTGAATCGAATGTACGGCTGCGCAGTCACCTGCTCGGAGACATCCTCGAGCGTCGGCTTTTCCCACATGAGTTTCGATTCGGATTGCTCAGACTCAACCCGGTGCACAGGCGCGGATTTGATCTCGTTCAATTTGCGGGTAATCTCGTTCAAGTTGCCTCCATTACGTGCTATCAAGTCGCCATCAATGACTGCCAATCGTTCGCCCTGGCATGCAATGATGCATCCGCAATCGCGCCAGCAGCAATATTCCTGACAATATCACCATTCCAAAACCGACGGTAGACATCCCAAACGGTCGCCAGATTGTCGCGGCGTAAGTCACCGCAAACGTAGGGCAGCGCTGCCGCAATCTTTACCCATCCGTTGGGCAGAATCAGCAGGGTTGCGGGTGGCTGCCCCAGGCTCTGCCGAAGGCCGTCCTGCACCGAAAATGGCTCGAAGCACAGCTCGAACTGTTTCCGGTCAAACTCTCGAGACCTGCGTTCGAGCAGCTCGCGAAATCGCTGATACTGCGCCTCAGTCGGTTCCAACTTGTCCCACATGCGCGCCGCAGTGCCTATTCGCATCAGCCCGCCGCTGTTGAATCGGAAGGCCCCCAGTTCGAAGGCTTGATCGATCACCCGGTCCGACTCGTGAATATTGAGCCGGGTCGGGGCGAAGGTGACCTCCAGGGGGATCCCGAACCTTACTGCAGCGCGGCAAGCGGCATGGGCCTTGCCGAGGGATCCCCCGGGCCGCTGCCGGCCGTAAACTTCCTCAGTCGCTCCGTCGAGGCTGATCTGAAGAGAGCGTAGCGGCAACCGCGACATACGCTCAGCGACGGCATCGTCCAGGCGCTGACCATTGGTTTCGATCTTCAGCTGAATCCCGGCGTGTCCCAGACTCTCGGCAACTTCCCAAAAGTGCGGAACGATCAGCGGTTCTCCGCCGCACAGCATCACATAGGGGACTTCGCGCACAATGATTTCGGCAACCAACTCCAGCGCTTCCGGACGTGACAGCTCTCCGGAGAGGCGTTTGCCGGGTGCCGACTCCGTGCAACAATGCAGACAGCACAGATCACATTCACGCGTCAGCTGCCATGACAGAAAAAGCGGCGCCCTCAGGTGGTCTATGAGGCTCACTTGGCGGATCTACCCCCAACCCTTGAGCAGTACACCCAGCGTAAAGAGAGAAACGCCAACGATATAGCATCCCAATATGCTGCGAATTGCCGGTCTGAACAGACGTGCCGACTGAAAGGTTGTCATCGCCTGACGGGCACTGAGCACGAGAAAAGGCAGCGCAAGCATACCCAGCAGACAGGCTCTCGGAAACACCCCCATCAAGACACCGCCTGCCGTCGTCAGCAAACCCGCGGCAGCCAGGCCCAAATAGAGCCGGACGCCCCGTT
The DNA here is from genome assembly GCA_003137095.1 of Gammaproteobacteria bacterium. Lineage (GTDB taxonomy): Bacteria > Pseudomonadota > Gammaproteobacteria > Steroidobacterales > Steroidobacteraceae > Bog-1198. Next base: position 6,880 of record PLET01000108.1, on the reverse strand, counting down.
GCCGACCGAGTCGGACCACGAGATTGCGTTTGCCGACAAGACGATCCTGATGGAAATCCGGAATGGCGTTGACCACCGCCAGCGCCATGATCAAAAATCCCGGAACCAACGACGCCCAAAAAGCACCCCAGGTCACTGCACGCGTTTGTACGAAAAGGCTCCCGAGCACCATCGCCGGACCATAAGAGATCGCGATTGCAGCTTCACCAAAGCCGCGATAGACCCAGCGAATCGGCGGCGCCTCGTAGAAGACGGCAGCCGCACCGCCGATGAGCGTAAACACAATCACGGGCCAGCCGTCGCGGACCGAGAGGAAAATGCCCACCGTGAGAGCCACGCCAAAGGCCGCCACACCCAGCCACAGCACGCCGTCCGTCACGGGCGCCAAGTCTTCGGGGTTGAATACCCGGTCGGTCCCCATTCGCGCGTCGAAGTACTCGTTGAAGGCCTCGACACCGACGACCGCACACGTGACACCGGCCAGGCCCATCCAGAACGCGCCCCCGTCGAAGTATCCGCCGACGCCAACGGACCAAGCCGCTCCCAGCAGATACGGCAACAGCCCGGCAAAGAGAAAGAACCGGTAACGCACCAGCCTCAATACCAGCAGAATTCTCCGCAGCGGATGGGCTGATGCCAGTGTCAATTGATTCCCGGCCGGAATCATAAATACACCCATTTGTGCAAGCCGGATGTCTTCCCTGAATCGACCGCGAGATCTTCAACAAAGCTCGTCACCCGCGGATCCTCCCACCCGCGTCGGAAATTGGCCCAAATCTCGGAAAGAGGCTGGCGCCGGAAATCCCCGCAAACGAATGGCAATGCGTTCAACAGTTTGACGAGTCCATTGGGAAGCACAATCAGCAACGCTGCCGGATGACGCAGCCGGTACCGAAGCTCCTCCAGCAGCCCCATTTCGTGGAAATACACGCGCATGCGCCCGCGATACTCGTCGGTCTTTGTGTGCAAGGTCGCAAAAAATGTCGAATACTGGTCATCTGTGGGTGCCAACAGCTTCCACGTCTTCACCGCATTGCCGGTGTACATGGTCTTTCCGGTGTAGAAGCTGTAAGCCCCCAGTTCATTGGCCAGGTCGACTGCGGCTCCGATCTCGTGCATATTGAACCGGGTCGGCGAGAAATTGATTTCAACCGGCACACCGGCCTCACGCAGCCTTTTTATGCCCTCTATGGTGCAATCGAAGTCGCCCCGTACGCGCATCCGATTGAAAGTCTCACGGGAGGCGCCATCCAGGCTCACCTGCACCGCCTTGACTTCAAGCTGCGCTAGCCTCGCGCAATTCTCATGGGTCAAATAATGCCCATTGGTCTCGATCTTCAGCTGGCCCCCCCGGCCGCATACATACTCGATCATTTCGAAGAACTTGCCGTGCAACATCGGCTCGCCTCCGGAGAATGACAGGTAGGGAACATCCCCATCCATGAGCTGCTCCAGCACGCCGAATACTTCCGCATCGTTCAGTTCATCGCGGAATGCCTTGCCCGGTCCGCTTTCCTCGATGCAGTGAAGGCACGCCAGATTGCATTCATTGGTCACCTGCCAGGCGACATAGAGCGGTGCCCGCAGATCGGCGGATTCTGTCGCAGCGGCTGTCGACGCCTGTGTTTCGGGACCTGGCTGATCAGACGCTCGCGGTGTCACGGAACTCAGTCCTCCAGCAACCCCTTTTGGCGCAAGTCCGCGAGGAATAGCCGCGCTTCTGACGCAATATCATTGCCCGGACTGCTGAACCTGCGCGTCACGCGCTCGATGATCTCATCCTCCCCGATACCGGGAACGGCTTCGCGCACGATCGCGGCTGCCGACGCGTTCAGCGAATACACCTTCTCGGATCGCGTCTCGAAAAGCACACCGCCGAATTTCTCTTCGCGGAACTTCGTGTACTTGGCCAGCTTCATGATTCACTTCCTCAAAAAGACAATCCTTGGTCTGCCAAGTGCGCCCCGCATGGCTTCAGTGCGCGAGCGAAGCCGTCGGCGGAGGCGCCGGCGGCGGGGGCTCGTGGTGCATCTCCCCGGCGAGCTCGGGATAGTCCTTGAGGATGCTCTCCCCATACAGCGGCTTGAAGACCCCCTGATGACAGGTGGCGCAATTCACCTTCCCAACATCACCCAGGATGCCCAGGCGGTGCGCCGGAAACGTCGGTGTAAGCGGCACGAGATAGTCCGTGTTGATGTCGCGCACCATGCGGATGCCGTAATAGGCCGTGGTTCTCTTCGGCGTGCTGGCATCCCACGCCGCGAAGGAGCGCGTGTTGTGGCAATAGGTGCAGTTGACGCCGAGGGCTTCGCTGATGTGGATCATCAGGCCATAAGTTTCCTCGGCGGACTTCGTCGAGGCGCGATTGCCGTCGGGAAGCGCATCGTTGGAGATGACACGCAGGGTGTTGTCATCGGTCAGCAGGTAATGCGTGAATGGATCGTAGGGCAGCGACGTGATTCCCACGCTCTTGGCGGGTGCATTCTGTCCGGCGTTGCCCGCGATGAAGCCGCTGGTGTTCGAACGGCCTGGATCCGTGAACCAGACCTGCTGCGGCACCACGTTGCCGCGGTGGCAGGTGTAGCAGGTCACCCCCGTCTTGCCGACGTGGTCCTTCCAATGCGTATTGATGTGCCGGACCATCTGGATCATGCGCCGCGCAACCACCTTGGTGTATTTATCGTCGCTGGACATGTCGCTGGTGTGGCAGTAGCTGCAGCTCTGGTCGGGCGGTGCCACCCACTGCGTCATGGCGAGCATGACCCGCGTGAATTCGGCAACGTTCAGGTCCTTCAGCACCCGCACGTTCGAATAGACGGTACTCGCCAGAGGTCCATCGGGCGATGCCGCCGGAATGACGGCCGGCACCTGATTCTTGGCGGCGATGGCTGCATCGGAGCGCGGATTGATGAGAGTGGTCATGGCGAGTCCGCGATAGCCGCCCTGCAGAGACTCGACCGGGGGCCGTTCGCAGCCGCTGATGGCGCAGACCATGCCGAATGCCGCGATCACCAGCCCCGCTTCGCGGGCGCGCTGCACCGTGGAACTGAAAGTATCCGATTTCATTTTCCCGCTCCCAGGCTGGCCGGATCGAGCACCGGGGCGAACACGTGGGGGTACATTGGTGCGACATGGTGCTTGACCGCCCACAGATACCAATTGTCGACCACCGTGCCGGTGAGCAGAATGCCGATCGCACCGGTCAGCGGGCACAGCACCGCGAACCACCAGGCCCAGCGATGGATGGATTCCGTGGTGGCGTTGAACCCCATGGTCCAGCGCCAGAACAGTGCTGCGCGCTCCACCGCCGTGCCGGGATCGACGATTTGCTCCAACTCACGATCGCCGCCCATCCGGCTCACGGAGAGAATGGTGCCGCCGTGCATGGCGAACAACAGCGCCGATCCATACAGGAAGGCGATGGACAGACAGTGGAAGGGGCAGTAATACAAATTGCCGTAACGAATCGAGAATGCGGCGGTCCAATCAAGATGGGGGAATATGCCGAATGGTACGGCTTCACCGAAGCTGCCCATCAAAACCGGCCGGATGATGCCGAGCGTCAGCATCAGGAATATCGCCGCGAGAAACGCCCATGACACATGGGTGCCCAGGCCGAGGGCGCGCGCGCGGCGGTACATCCGCAGCCACCACAGCAGCACGGAGCTGGTCAGGAAGAAGCCCGCCATCAGCCACCATCCGCCGTCCTGCAGCCTGGGAATATGCAGGCCGTTGGCCGGGGCCGGCGGTTCGAGCGCGAGCCACGGCAGCTGGCGGATGAACTGCAGCGGGTTCCAGTGCACCGAGGCGAACATGTTCAGACCGATGATCTCGAAGGCAATGAAACCGCACAGCAGCGACAACAGGCCGGTCGTGCCGAGGTAGAACGGTCCGATCTGCGCATCGCCGAAGCGGCCCAGCCAATAGCTGAAGAACGGGGTGCCCTGGCGTCCCCAGACACCGGGCGGCAGTGGAGTGCCGGCATAGGCGGGTGCGCGGATTTGCACGCGGGTGAAGATGTTTTGGTATTCGGCCATGATGATCCCCAGGCAGTTAGACTGTCAGTTCCAAACGGGCAGGTTGAGCCACCAGCCCCACCATTCCGGCCAGCCGCGGGTCCAGAACGGTCCGCTGATCACGATGCAGACCGCGCTCCAAAACACCGCGCTGATGGCGAGGAACAGACCCAGGCGGTGAATTGCCAGAGCACCTATCGAGTAACCGATGGTATCGCGGAAATAGGTGTTCTCATGTTCGTTGGTCTTCATCGCATCGCCCTTCCTCGGATTGGACGCCGACAGGATGAGGCCGCCGTGCAGCGACAATGCCAAGGTGGTCGTGAAGAAGAAGCTCACCGCGATCATGTGCGCGGGGTTGTAGTGAAAGTGAAGGTACTGGTAGCCCGTGTTGGACACCCAGTCCAGGTGGCTGAAGATCCCGTACGGAAAGCCATGTCCCCAGGCACCGAGCAGGAACGGACGTATCACCTCGAGTGTCACGTACGCCAAGATGGCGAAGCTGAAGGCGAACGGGACATGAAAGCCAATTCCCAGCTTGCGGCAGATTTCCACCTCGCGCAGCGCCCAGGAGACGAACGCGCCTATCGCGCAGATCGTGATCAGCTGCCAAAGGCCCCCTTCCCTCAAGGGTGCCATCCCCAATCCGTACTTGAGGTCCGGTGGCGCGATGTTGATCTGCCAGATGTTCCAGGTCGGGCCGATCGCCGCGCCCCAGATGATCAGCAGAGTCCCGATCGCGGCAAAAAAGGCCGTCGTGACGCCGAAGAATCCGACATATAACGGGCCCACCCAGAAGTCGAACAGGTCGCCGCCGAGCAAAGTGCCACCGCGCACACGGTATTTTCTTTCAAAGCTGAGCATCGCCATAGTTGTGCTCTCACATCCGGAGTTGACGCACCATCAGTTCCCAATCACAAGACATCGACACGTCGCTTCCGGCGGCGGACGAAGGATCTGCCCCTCACGGTGCGATCAGTCGTCCGCCGCCATCGGCGGTAGGCGCTACGGTTTGGCCGGTTCGGGCAGCGTCGACATATGCGATGCCGCCGCCGAAGGCGCGTGGCCTCCGATCCAATTGAACCTGTCCGTGCTCAGTAGAATGAAATGAATCAACAGTGCCAGCACGATCAGGAATCCAAACAGTCCAACCAGAGCCCTGCGCGGGTCGAAAAGAAGCCAAATTCGCCACATTTTTCAGTCTCCTATGAGAAACCGTGAATCCAAGCCAACAATCTTCCGCAGAAATCGGCCTACAGCCAGGGACGCCACTGCCACACTAAAAAGTGCGCAACGATCGCGATCACGGTAAAAATGATGAAACTCGTCACGAAGATTCCATGGAATTCCTTCGCTTCGGTTTCCGTCAGCCCCGACAGCGAGCCTCGTTTATCGTCAGCCATACTTCTCACCTCCACAAATAGGCCTTGCGGCCGTCACTACGCAACGATCACGCAGCAAGTATGCCGTCACGGAAAACCTCCCGTCGCGGCACGTTTCTCGCCCGAAAGCCTTCGGGCGAATTCCTGTAGGGTTCCGAGCCGGTGCATTTGCATTCAGGCCGGCTCCGTCAATCTTTCGACATCCACGTGATCGTCGCCGGCGCGGCGGGCTTCGCGCTCGGCGGTGTCTCGCAGCCGTTTGGCCGCGGAAATGCGCACCAATACCGGCTGCGCCTCCACCAGGTCGTCGAGTGCGCGTTTGGCCGCCTCCGTCCAGCGCAATTCCTTGTGCAGCCGGGACGGCGTCGCGTCGACCTTGTCCAGCTCGCTGCCCAGCGGCAGTATGTTGAACAGCGCGTCGAACAGCGCATTGCAGACTTCCTGCACGATGTAGGTGGCGCCGCTATATCCCATGAAGGGCGTGCCGGTGTGACGGCGGATGATGGCGCCCGGGAACGATGCCGGTATGTACATGGCGCGCACGGCATTTTCCGCCAGATACATCCGTTCGTTGAAACTGCCGAACATGATGAGCGGCGGCGTTTCCTTGATGGCCTTTCGTACCGCCTCGTTGTCCGGTTTTACGCCCGCACGACGCGAGAACGAAAAGACGCACGGCAATCCCATCTCGGTTTCCAGGAAGTGGCGGACGCCGCGCTCGTAGGTCTCGTTGGCGACGATCGCGAAACTGGCGGTGCCGAAAAAATCCTGCGTCACCGAACGCCACAGATCCCACAATGGCTTGATGGTGGTGTGCTTCTCACGCTCGATGAAGGGCTCCGGATCGATCCCGAGCAGTTCCCCGAGTTTGCGCAGGAACTTGGTGGTGCTGTGCAGTCCGATCGGCGCCTGCAGGTAGGGCCGTTCGAGCGTCTCGCACAACAGCCGGCCGAATTCGCGGTACATGCAGATGTTGACGTCGGCGTCGATGAGCCTCGGCACGTCCTCGAGGTGGCTGCCCAGGGGAAAGGTCAAATTGATTTCGGCGCCGATGCCCTCCACCAGACGGCGGATTTCCGCGAGGTCGCTCGGCGTATTGAATGTGCCGTATATCGGACCGATGATGTTGACGCGCGGCTTCTCGCCGTCCTTGCGCGGCTTGCGCTCCGGAATCTTCTTTTTGCCATACTCGGTCCACAACCACGTCATCGCACGATTGGCGCTCTGCCATTGATCCTCGTCGATGGTGCGCGGCAGGAAACGCTGGATGTTCGTGCCTTCCGGCGTCACGCCGCCGCCGATCATCTCGGCTATCGATCCGGTGACCACGACCGCGGGCAGATCCGGGCGCAGCGTCCGGTGCGCGCGCTTCATGGCCCCTTCCGTGCCGTGCTGTCCGAGCTCCTCCTCGGCGAGACCGGTGACGACGATCGGCAATTCATGCGGCGGCAGACCGTCCGTGTAGTGCAGCACCGAGGTCAC
>PLET01000055.1:109898-110102 GCA_003137095.1 Gammaproteobacteria bacterium | reverse complement strand
GCACGAACATGGCGAGCACCGCCATCACGAGAATCGGCACGCCGAGACCGCTGCGCGTCCGCTCGAGAAGGGTGAGGCCGGCGTTGGGCGTGCTCATGCGTTCTCGTACTCATTGCCGAGCTGCGGCTCCGGACGGGCGAGCCGTGCGGCAAGCGTCGGGTTCATGGTGCGGATGCGGAACACGTACGAGAGCACCTGCGCCAC
>PLET01000055.1:26254-109881 GCA_003137095.1 Gammaproteobacteria bacterium | reverse complement strand
GACGCCCTTGGCGACCACGCGCGGGGCGCGCATGCGTTTGGCGTCGTACTTGAGGGCCACCGCGAAGTGCGTCGGATTGACGACCACGACATCGGCGGCGGGCACCTTGTGCATCATCCTGCGCCGCGCCATCTGCTGCTGCAGCTGGCGGATGCGCTNNTGGCGGGTCATGCGCAGCGAGCGCTTGTACTGCAGGATCTGCAGGGGCACGTCGACCGCGGCCACCAGTGCGAGCGAGGCGCACAGCCACACGAATGCCGAGCTGAGCAGGGACGCGCCCTCGCCGATAGCGGTGCGCGGCGCCATGTGGCCGAGCGCGAGCACGTCCTTGAACAGCCGGTTGACCACTGCCGCGCACACGCCCCCGACCATCACCACCTTCAGGAGCGCCTTGCCGAGTTCGGAGACCCCGTGCAGGCCGAAGATGCGCTTAATGCCGGACAGCGGGCTCATGCGCGCGAAATCCGGGATCATCGCCTGCATGCTGAAATTCCAGCCNNCGCCACCGCCGCGAGCAGCACCAAAGCGATCAGGGCACCGAACACGGGCAGCAGCATGCCCACGGCGCCGATGATGGCATCGCTGAGCGCCGCGGACATCGAGGAGGCGTTGTCGATCCTGCGGACGTCGATGGCGAGTCCGTTGCGCATGATGGTCGCAAGCTGCAGCGCGAGCGATTTGCCGACTGCGATCAGAACCGCGCTGCCGCCGATCATGGTGGCGAAATTGGTCAGCTCCCGTGAGCGCGGCAGGTTANNGCGCGAGCGCGGCACCTGGCCGCGCTCGCGCGCCTCCTGCAGCCGCCTGGCAGACGGTTCTTCGGTGCGTTCGGCGCCGCTTTCGCTCTCGGCCATCAGTACGCTCCCGCCGGCGTCGAGACCAGATCGATGGCCGCCATCAGGGCGTTGTTGATCAGGCTCGAGATGCCCACCATGATGCCGTCGAGTCCGGCGATCAGCGCGAAGAAGCCCGCCAGCATGGTGATCGGAAAGCCGATGCCGAACAGGTTCAGCTGCGGCGCGGCGCGCGTGACCACGCCAAGCGCCAGATTGACGATGACCAGCGCGATCACGGCCGGCAGGGCGATCAAGATGCCCGACTCGAACACCTGCGTCCCCCAGATGGCCACCGCCCGGAAGAAATCACCGTCGATGTGGGACGCACCGATCGGCAGGGCGTGGAAACTCTTGGCCAGCGCGCCGATCAGCACCAGATGGCCGTTGACGGCCAGGTAGGCGAGGGTCGCCAGCATCACCAGCAGTTGGCTGAGCACCGTCGAGTTGGCGCCGCGCACGGGATCGACCAGGGTGGCGAACCCCAAGCCCATGGTCATGGAGATGCTCTGCCCGGCCAGTTCCACGGCGTCGAAGGACAGCTGCACCACCGTACCGATCGCGATGCCGATCAACAGCTCCTGCAGCGCCGCAACCCCGCCGGCGGCCGAGAATATCGACAGATCGGCCGGCGCCTGCGCCCAGGGCGCCGCCAGCAGGGCGAGGGCGAGCGTCAGGACGATCTTCACGGTTGTCGGCACCGTGGCTTCACTGGCGATCGGCGCGGTCAGCACGAAGCCGCCGATGCGCAGCACCGGCCACCACATCCGCGCCACCCAGGCGGCGATGTCGGCCGTATGCAGGACCATGGGTTGCGGTGCCATCGCGCTAGCCGATTGCGGCCGGGATGTTGGCGTACAGATCGTGGGTGAACTGCACCAGCAGGCGCAGCATCCACGGCCCCGCCACGAACAGCGCCAGCACCAACATCAGCAGCTTCGGGATGAAGCTCAAGGTTGCCTCGTTGATCTGCGTGGCCGCCTGCAGCATGCCCATGATCAGGCCCGCGATCAGCGCCGTCAGCAGCAGCGGCGCGGCGAGCATGGCGGTGACCAGCAGCGCGCTGTGGCCCAGGTCGATGACGGATTCGGGAGTCATCGGTGGAAACTCGCCGCCAGGGAGCCGAGCAGCAGAGTCCAGCCGTCGACCAGCACGAACAGCATGATCTTGAACGGCAGCGACACCAGCATGGGCGAAAGCATCATCATGCCCATGGACATGAGGACGCTGGCGACCACCAGGTCGATGACCAGAAAGGGGATGAATATCATGAAGCCGATCTGGAAGGCGGTCTTCAGCTCGCTGGTGATGAACGTCGGGATGACGACGCTGAGTGGCACGTCGTCGCGGGTGGCGAACGGCCCTTTGCCCGACAGCTTGGTGAACAGCTGCAGGTCGCTTTCGCGGGTTTGCGCCAGCATGAATTTCTTGAGCGGCTGCAGCGTGCGGTCGATCGCGATCTCGCCCGCGAGCTGTCCGTCCAGGTACGGCTTGATGCCGGCCGCATACGATTGATCTAGCGTCGAGCCCATGACGAAGAACGTCATGAACAGGGCCAGACCCGTCAGCACCTGGTTCGAGGGCGTGGTCGCCATGCCGAGCGCCTGCCGCAGGATGGACAGCACGATGATGATGCGCGTGAAGGCCGTCATCACCAGCAGTATCGCCGGCAGCAGGCTCAGCAACGTCATCAGGATCAGCACCTGGAACGTGAGCGAATAGCTCTGGGCGCCGTCGGCCGCGGTTGCGATTGCCACCGCCGGCATCGCCAGCTGCGAGACTGCGCCGGTCACGATGTGCTCCCCGGCCGGCGCATGAACTCGCGCAGCCGGTCGGCGAACGGCGGCGGCGCGCTCGCGGTGCCGAGGTCGATCGGCGCCGCGAGCGGCGTGAGGGACACCACGCCGCTCGCACCGATGCCCACGAGGACTTGTGATTCGCCGACCCGGATCAGCGCGATGCGTTCGCGCGGGCCGAGTGCGAGTTCATCGATGACGGCGATGCCGCCGCGGCTGCGCGGACCCGCGATCCTGAAGCGCTTCAGGACCCAGGCAACGGCAAAGATCAGTCCGACGACCAGCACCAGGCTCAACGAGAGCTGGCCGACGCTGCCCACCGATACCGGCGCTGCGGGGCCGATCCCCATCAGCGGACCTGCTCCATGCGTTCGCTCGCGCTCACCACGTCGGTGAGCCGGATGCCGAATTTCTCGTCCACCACCACCAGTTCGCCGCGCGCGATGCGCACGCCGTTGACCAGCACGTCGAGCGGCTCGCCGGCTTTTCGATCGAGTTCGACGATGGCGCCGGGTGCCAGCTGCAGCAGGGCGCGCACCGGCATTTTGGCGCGTCCCACCTCGAGCGACAGCGAGACCGCGACGTCCAGGATGAGATTCAGGCTCATCTCCTGGCCGCCGCCCACCCCCGCATCCGGCCCGAGATCGCTGAACTGCGCCGGCGTCGCGGCGGCGCCCTTTTGCACCGTTGAACTCATTGAATGCCTCCTGGAAGAATCTTGATGGCGTTGTGTCCCTGCGATACGCCGAAGCGGCCGCGGTACAGGCGCACCTCGCCGGCGAGCAACGTCGCCGTTTGCGGTGTCTCGATGGGAATCACGTCCCCCGGCACCAGGCTCACGAGATCGCGCAGGCTGATCTCGGCCTCGGTGAGGATCGCGCGCACCTCGATCTCCGCGGTCTGCAGCGCCGATTTGAGCGACGGCGCCCAGTCCACCTTGGGGCGCACCGCGCGCGGGGTGCCGTCCGAGGCGAGCGCCTCGCGGACCGGCGCGAGCAGGCTCTCCGGCAGCAGCAGATCGAAGCCGCCGGTGTGCTCGCCGTAGATCAGCTTGAAGCGGGCGGAGATCACCGGATCGAGCGGTTCGCCGAGATGCACGAATTGCGGATTGGTTTCCTGCTTGACCAGCTCCATTTCCACCGGTGCCACCGGCGCCCATGCGGCGCTGAAGTCGGCCGTGAAACTGCGGATCATGAGCGCGAGGAAGCGCTGCGCCGCGGGGGCGATCGCCGCCTGCGGATCGCTGGTCGCACGGCCGCTGCCGCCGAAGAAGCCGTCGAGCAGGGTCAGCAGGATCCCCGGATCGACGCTGATGAACGCGAAGCCGGGCAGCGGCTTGATGCGCACCACGACGAGGCTCGCCGGATTCGGCAGCGACACCTGCAATTCCCCCGCCTTGGCCGTGTGCAGCGAATCGAATTGCAGGCTGGCGTCGCGGCCGAGCAGCGCCGTCAGTGAGGCTCCCGCCCGGCCGGCGAAGGCTTTGCATGCCGTCTCGAGCATCGGCAGCTGGGTGAGGCTGATTCGATGCGCGTTGAAATCGAACGGACGCACGCCATCCGGCGTTTCCTTTTCCAACAGGGCTGCAACCTCTTCGCTGGAGATGTCGGCGCGCGCGGGGGCCTCCTCGGCCATTACTGCACCACGAAGCTGGTGAACAGCAGATCTTCGATGTCCGGACCGCCTTCCTTCTTCTCCACGGCGCGGATCTCGGCGAGCGCCTCCTGGCGCAGCTTCTCCTTGCCCTCGCGCGACATGAGCGACTGGTAGTTGCGGTTGCTCATGAGCAGCAGCAGATTGTTGCGGATCAGGGGCGCGTTCTTCTGGACGGCGTCGATGGCCTTTTGGTCGCGCGCCATCACCTCCATGCTGATTTGCAGGAAGCGCACCGCGGATCCGTCCTCGAAATTCACCACCAGCGGCGGATCGATGGCGTAGTAGATGGCGGGCGCCTGCGTCCCGCCTTCCCCGCCGTGCGCAGCGGCGCCCGCAACCACCGGCTTGACCGCGGTGATCTTGCCGTCCTTGTCCAGCTTCAGATCCGGCATGGGATGCAGGCCGGCATTGATGAAACCGCCCGCCACGACGGCACCGAGCGTCAGGGCGAAAATGCCGAGGCCGTTGACCAGCATGCCGACCATGCCGGACTTCTTTTTCGGCGCTGCGACTTGAGCATCTTCGGCGGCTTCGGCCATGGGCGTTTCCTCCTGCAGCTGGATTGCCGCAGAAGGAATCGAGCAAGTTCTGTGCCAGGCCTCGCGAGACGCCGATTGACCAAACGCTTCAGCGACTTAGCCGCGTCGGCCGCTCCCGCGGAGCGGATCTTCGCGGCCGCCGGCGTCGGGTTATTGACGCTTTGGCCGCACGCACGCCGGCAGCGCGTGCGGCCGGCGCGCTACCAGATGGTGACCCGCTGTTCCGGCGCCAGATACATCTTGTCGCCCGGTTTGACTCCGAAGGCGGCATAGAAGCCCGCCTGGTTGCGCACCGGCGCCGTGCCCCGCACCGACGGCGGTGAATGCGGATCGGTCTTGATGCGCACGATGGCCTCGTTCTCGCGCGACTTGCCCCGCCAGCCCTGCACCCAGCCGTAGAACAGGCGCTGCTCGCCGCTGAAGCCGTCGATGACGGGGGCCTCCTTGCCGCCGAGCGAGAGCTTGTAGGCCTTGTCGGCGATGGCGAGCCCGGAATTGTCGGCGATGTTCTCCCCGAGGGTGAGTTCGCCATTGACGTGGAATCCCGGTACCGGCTCGTAGGCGTCGTACTGTGCCGCCAGCGCCTTGGTCCTGGCGGCGAACTTCTCGTGGTCCTCCTTGGTGAACCAGTCGTGCAGATTGCCGTCGGCGTCGAACTGGCTGCCTTGATCGTCGAAGCCGTGGCTGATCTCATGGCCGATCACCCCGCCGATCGCGCCAAAATTGACCGCGTCGTCGGCCTTCACGTCGAAGAACGGCGGTTGCAGGATGGCGGCCGGAAATACGATTTCATTCATCAGCGGCTGGTAATAGGCGTTGACGGTCTGCGGCGTCATCTCCCATTCCTCGCGGTCGATCGGCTTGCCGAGCTTGTCGAGGTTGCGCAGGAATTCGAACACCGTGGCGCGCTGCACGTTGCCCAGGAGGTCGTCGCGGCTGATTTTAAGGTTGCTGTAATCGCGCCACTTGCTCGGATAGCCGATCTTGGTCACCAGCTTGTTGAGCTTCTCCTGGGCGCCTTTGCGGGTCTGCGGACCCATCCAATCGAGCGTGTCGATGTCGAGGCGGTAGGCTTCGATCAGGTTGTGCACCAGCGCCTCGATGCGCGCCTTGTTCTCCGGCGGGAAATATTTCGCCACGTACAGTCTGCCGAGCGCCTCGCCGATGGCGCCGTCCACCAGCATCACGCCGCGCTTCCAGCGCGGCCGGTTCTCCGGTATGCCGCGCAGCGCCGTGCCGCTGAACGCGAAGCGCTCGTCGGCGAACGTTTTCGACAGATACGGGGCGTCGGCGGACAGCACGCGCCATTTGAAATACTCCCTCCACACCGGCAGCGGCGTCGACTTCACGATGCGGGCGAGCCCGGTGAAGTAGCTCGGCTGGTTGATGATCACGTAATCGACCTTGCCCGCGATGCCCGTGCCGGTCAGATAGGCCTGCCAGTCGTAGCCCGGCGTGAGCTTGCCGAGATCCGCGAGCGGCGTCTTGTTGTAGGTCTTGACCGGATCGCGATTCTCGACCTTGGTCCATTGGATCTCGGCCAAGGACTTTTCCAGCTTGAAGATGGCGGCCGCCTGCACGGCCGCATTCTTCGCGCCGGCCATGGCGAGCATCGTCTGAACGTGCGCGAGATACTGGGTTCGCACCGCGGCGAGCTTCGCATCCGGCTTGAGATAATAGTCGCGATCGGGCATGCCCAATCCGCTCTGGCCGATGTTCACCGCATACTTGGTCGAATCGCGCGCATCCTGTTCGACATCGAAATCATAGGGTGCGTCGGCACCGCTTTGGTTCAGATGCGCGATCAGCGCCGGAATCTCCCGCTTGTCCTTGAGCGCGTCGATCGCGGCGAATTCCGGCATGAGCGGCTGCAGGCCGAGCGACTCGAGCCTCGGCTCGTCCATGAAGCTCGCATACAGATCGGCTATTTTGCGCGCGTCGGCTTGCGCGGCCGGATCGGCGCCGGTGGCGGTGGCGGTCCCCGCGACTGCGCCGGTGCCGGTCCCCGCGACTGCGCCGGTGCCGGTCCCCGCGACTGCGCCGGTGCCGGCCGTGTCCGCGCCCGGCGCAGGCGTCGCCGCCGCGGCCAGCCCCTCGACCAGGGTGCGCAGCTGATCGTCGGTGCGGTCGCTCACCTCGGTGAACGACACGTACACGCCGCGGTCCGGCGGGATCTTGAAGGTGTCCAGCCATTTGCCGTTCAAATGCCGGTAGATGTCGTCCTGCGGACGCACCGACACGTCGACGTACCGGGTGTCGACGCCGGACAGCAGCACCACGGGGGGCGGCGCGGGCGGCGCGGGCGGTGGTGGCGCCGGCGGCTTGGAGCAGGCGGCAAGGGCGATCAGAACCGCGGCGGTACCTAATTGACGCATGAAGGGTTTGTCCTCAGGAGGGGGTGGCATTAAACGAGAGTCCCGATTAGAACTTCAACGAGACGCGCAGTCCAGGGGCGGCATCATCGAGCACCAGCCGTGCGCCATGCAGCTTGGTGACCGCGGCCACCAGCGACAGCCCCAGGCCGGAGCCGGGAAACTTGCGGGCCTCGTCCAGCCGCACCCGCCGCCCGAGCACGATCTCGCGTTTGTCGGCCGGTATGCCGGGCCCGTCGTCCTCGACCACCACCTCCGGTCCGCCGGCGGCGCTTTGCAGCTGCACCCGGATGTGGCCGCCGCCCGGAGTGAACTTGATGGCATTATCCAGCAGATTGGCGAGCGCCTGCGCCAGCAGCTGGCGGCTGCCCTGCACGTGCGCGCCGGCGGCCACGGCGCTCTCCAGCACGATGCCGCGCTCCTCGCTCACCGGCTCGTACAGCTCCACCATGCTCGCCACCAATTCGGACAGATCCACCGACTCGCGCGCCACGGTGCCGGTCTCGGCCAGCGCGATGCGCAGCAGCGCATCCAGCGTGCCGCGCATCCGATCCACCTCGGTGGTCACCCGCTCGAGCACGCGCCGCTCGGGCGCCGACGGCGCGAGCTGGCTCATCGCCGCCTCGGCGCTCGACTGCAGGCGGTTGAGCGGCGTGCGCAGATCATGCGCCGCGCTGTCGAGCACCGTGCGCATGCCGAGGGTGAGCTGTTCGATCTTGTCGAGCATGCTGTTGATTTCCAGCGCCAGGGTGTTGATCTCATCGTCCGCATCGCGCACCGGCAGCCGCTGCGACAGATCGCCGCGCATGATCTGGGTCGCCACCGCGGAGATGGCGCCGGCCTGCGCGAGGATACGCCGCCCCATCCAATATCCGCCGCCCAGGCCGAGCATCAGGGTGGCCACCACCGCCGCCACCAGGCCGCGCATCATCAGATTCTTGACGTTCTGCCGCTCCTGCACGTCGTGTCCGACCAGCATGCGGTAGCCGCCGGGCAGCGGGAAGCGCTGCGCGCGCATTTCGTGCTCGCGCGTCTCGTCGCCGTAGGGCACCGACACCTTGAACTGGATCCACTTGCCCTCGTTGGCGGCGATCTTCGGCCAGGCCGGAACGTTGCCGGCCACCGGCCGCAGCTGCGGGTCGACCATCAGGTAAACCGCGCCGCGCACGTCCTGCTCCTGCGAGCGCTGCTCGATCAGCTCGATGAAGTCGCTGCGCGACAGCACCAGCACCTGTTCGCGCAATCCCTGAACCTCGGCCTCGATCAGATTGTCGGTGCCGCCATCCACCACCTGGGTGACGGCGAAATACACCGCGCCGAGCAGAATGGCCGCGCCGCAGGCAAAGGCGGTCGAATACAGCATCGAGATGCGGAACGGCGAGCTGTTGATGACCCCGATGAATCGCTGATCGGCGCTCACTATTCGTCTTCGCGCAGACTGTAGCCCGCACCGCGCACGGTGTGCAGCAGCGGCTTGTCGAAGTCCTTGTCGATGGCCTGGCGCAGGCGGCTGATGTGCACGTCGATCACGTTGGTCTGCGGATCGAAGTGATAATCCCACACGCCCTCTAGCAGCATGGTGCGCGTGACCACCTGCCCGCTGTGGCGCATCATGAATTCCAGCAGCTGGAATTCGCGTGCCGTGAGCTCGATCTTCTTGCCGTTGCGCGTCACGCGCCGGGTCATGCGGTCGAGTTCGAGGTCGGCCAGTTTCAGCTTGGTGCTGTCGTGAATGCCCGACTCCCCGCGCCGGGCGAGCGCGTCGATGCGCGCCAGCAGCTCGGACATGTGATACGGCTTGGTCAGGTAATCGTCGCCGCCGGCGCGCAGGCCCGTGATGCGGTCATCGACCTCACCGAGCGCGCTCAGGATCAGCACCGGCATCTTGCGGCCGGTGGCGCGCAGCGACTGCACCAGTGCCAGTCCGTCGAGCTGGGGCAGCATCCGGTCCACGATGGCGAGGTCGACGGCGACCGAGGAGGCCATCTGCAGTCCGTCCAGGCCGTTGGTGGCGACGTCCACCGTGTGCCCGACCTCGCGCAGGGCCTTGGCGAGGTAGTCGCGGGCGACTTCGTCATCTTCGACGATCAATATACGCATGGCGTAGTATCTTACCTACGAAGGACCCGACGAGGCCAAATGTATGGCGCCCGACACGCTCTCGACGCCCGCCCGCGCGGCGGCGCGGCGGCGCGGCGCCGGTCTCGCCGCCGCGATGATCGGCGCCCTCGCGGCGCCGCGCCCGGGCATTGCCGAACCGCTGTGGGAATACGGCCTGGGCGTGGGCGCCATCGGCTTCGCCGACTATCGCGGCGCCGACACGTCGCACGTATATCCCCTGCCGGTGCCCTATCTGCTCTACAACGGCGAATTCCTCAAGGCCGATCGCGACGGCGTGCGCGGCCAGTTGTTCGATCAGGACCGGGTGGATCTGAGCCTGAGCGCCAATGCCACCACCCCGGTGCGCAACAACAGCGCCCGCGGCGGCATGCCCGATCTGCGATCCACGGTCGAAATCGGACCGTCGCTGGATCTGACCTTGCTGCGCACCGAGGATGGCCGCGTGAAAATCGATCTGCGTCTGCCGCTGCGCATCGCCTACACCGTCGAGGCGTCGCCGCACGACATCGGCTGGGACTTCGAGCCGCGCGCCGCCGTGGACCTGGCGGACGCATTCGGCGTGCCCGGCTTGAAGCTCGGGCTGCTCGGCGGTCCGTTGTTCCAAGATCGCCGCTACGATGATTATTTTTATTCCGTTGCGCCGCGCTATGCCCTGCCGGGCCGGCCGGCGTATCAGGCGCCGGGCGGTTATGCGGGCACGCAGGCGCTGGCCGCGCTGTCGAAGCGCTTCCCCGCCTATTGGGTGGGCGCGTACGTGCGCTTCGACACCCTCGCCGGCGCGGTCTTCGACCCAAGTCCGCTGGTGCTGCGCGACCGTTACTGGTCCTCAGGCGTCGCAATCGTGTGGATGCTCGGGCGATCCGGGCGGGACGCGCCCTGAAATGGCCACCCCATCGAACACCCATATCGTGCTGATCCCAAGCTACAACCCGGGTTCGAAGCTGCTCGGAACCGTGCGCGACGCCCTGAGCCAGTGGAACCCGGTATGGGTGGTCGTGGACGGCAGCACGGACGGCTCGGACCGCACGCTCACGGCGCTGGCCGCGAACGAGCCCGGCCTGCACGTCATCGTCAATGCCGAGAATCGCGGCAAGGGTGCAGCGGTGCTCGACGGGTTGCGCGCTGCGCTCGCCCAAGGCTACACGCACGCCCTGACCATGGACGCCGACGGCCAGCATCCCGCGGAACGCATCCCGGAGTTCATGCGTGCTTCGGCGGCGCAGCCCGGAGCCATGGTGCTGGGGCTGCCGGTCTTCGACGGCAGCGCGCCGAACATCCGCGTCCAGGGCCGCAAGATTTCCAACTGGTGGGCCAACCTCTTCACGCTGTGGGCCGGCATCGGCGATTCGCTGTTCGGCTTTCGCGTCTATCCGATCGACGCGCTGGTCGAGGTGATGCGCGGGCAGCCGTGGATGCGGCACTTCGACTTCGATGCCGAGGCGGCTGTGCGGCTGTGCTGGCGGGGCGTCTTGCCCGCCAATCTGCCGGCGGCGGTGCGCTACTTCCGGCCGGAGGAGGGCGGCGTGTCGCACTTCAACTACGTGCGCGACAACATCCTGCTGACCTGGATGTACGTGCGGCTGTTTGCCGGGTTTTTGCCGCGGCTGCCGCTGTTGGCGAAGCGCCGCCTGCGCAATCTGTAATAATGTTTATAATGCGGCCCTCGCAATCAACCGGTCGAAATATCGATATGCCCGACAATGCGTCGCTCATGAAGCCGGCGGCGTCGCCGGCCGATGCGGGTCTGCAACGCGAAATCGCCGAACTGCTGGTGCAGGCCCTGAATCTCGAGGTGGCCGCCGGCGACATCGATCCCGATGCGCCGCTGTACGGCGAGGGCCTCGGTCTGGACTCGATCGACATCCTCGAAGTTGCCCTGCTGCTGTCGAAACAATACGGCATCCAACTGCGCGCCGACAGCCCGGAAAACCAGCAGATCTTCCGCTCGCTCAGCCAGCTAGGCACCTACGTTGCCCAACACAGAACCAAGTGAGCGGGCGTCAGGCGCATCCGCAACGGTCCCGCTGTTTTCGCATCACTCACCGGCCGCGGTGATCGCCCACTGTGCGGGGGAGCCGGTGAGCGCGCGGCAATTTCTCGCCGATGTGCGCCACCTGGCCGCGCGACTGCCGTCCGGCACCCACGTGCTCAACGTCTGCGCCGACCGGTATCACTTCGCGGTCGGCCTGGCCGCCTGTCTGGTGTCGCGGAAAATCAGCCTCATGCCCGGCACCCGCACGCCCGAGGCAATCCGGCAGCTCGCCGCCTCCACCCCCGATGCCCTCTGCCTGACCGACGATGAACGATGCGACATCGATCTTGAGCGCGTGCACTACCGGCGCGGGCCGGCGTCGGCAGCGACTTGGAGCATGCCGCGTCTCGATCCTGCGCAGACCGCCGCCATCCTCTACACCTCGGGCTCGACCGGAGCGCCGGTGCCGCACGCCAAGACCTGGGGCAGCCTGGTGCACTGCGTGCAGAGCGGCGCCGCGCTGCTCGGGCTGGCCGGCGGAGCGCCGTTCGCCATCGTCGGCACGGTGCCTGCGCAGCACATGTACGGCTTCGAATCGACCGTGCTTCTGCCGCTGCTGAACGGCGGCTCATTCGCGGCCGAGCGGCCCTTTTATCCGGCCGACGTGTGCGCCGCCCTCGCCGCCGCCCCGCGGCCGCGCGTGCTGGTGACCACGCCCGTCCACCTGCGCACACTGCTGGCCGCCGGCCTCGATCTGCCCACCGATCTGATCGTCTCGGCGACCGCACCGCTCAGCCGCGAGCTCGCACGCGATGTCGAGGCGCGCTTCGCGGCCCCGCTGCTGGAGATCTATGGTTCCACCGAGACCGGCCAGATCGCCACGCGCCGCACGCGCGACACCGACGTCTGGACGCTCTGGCCCGGGGTGCAGCTGGTCTGCCGCGCCGGGGACACCTTCGCCGCAGGCGGTCATGTCGGACGCCCCACCGCGCTCGCCGACGTGATCGAGATCACCGGCCCGGATACCTTCCGTCTGCATGGGCGCACCGCCGATCTGGTGAACATCGCCGGCAAGCGCAGCTCCTTCGGCTTCCTGAATCATCAGCTGAACGCCATCGACGGCGTTTCCGACGGCGCATTCTTCCAGCCCGAGGCCGCGCCGCCCGACGGCGCCGTCACGCGCCTCGCCGCCGTGGCGGTGGCGCCCGCATTGAGCGCCGCGGCCATCACCGCCGAACTGCGTCTGCGCATCGATCCGGTGTTCCTGCCGAGGCCATTGCTGCTGGTCGACGCGCTGCCGCGCAACGCCACCGGCAAGCTGCCGCGCGATTCGCTGCTGGCCGTGCTCGACCGGCACAACCTCGAGCGCCAGGACCTCGAGCGCCAGGACCTCGAGCGCCAGGACCCGCCGCCTGGCGGCGTATGATCGAACACGCGCTGATCGAGATCCCGGCCGCGCATCCGGCCTTCCCCGGCCATTTTCCGGGCATGCCCATCCTGCCCGGTGTCGTGCTGCTCGATGAGGCGCTGCACGCCATCGCAGCCGCGCGCGGTGCCGATGTGCCGCGCTACCGCATCGGCTCCGCCAAGTTTCTCGGCGTGGTGCGGCCCGGCGAGGCGCTCGAGCTCACGCATGAAGCGCTCGACAATGGCTCGATACGCTTCACCGTGAGCAGCGCGGGCCGCGCGGTCGCGACGGGTGTGCTGCTGCCAGCGGCGCGCATCTAGGCTCCTGATGCGATCCGGCACCGCCGCCGAGTGGACCACGAACCGCGAGCGCGGCAACCTCACCCTGCTGCGCGGGATGACGTTCTGCTCGCTGAAGTTCGGCCGCACCTTCAGCCGCCCGTTCGTCTATTGCATCGCGCTGTATTTCTTCCTGTTCGCGCCGCGGGCGCGGCGTCATTCGCGCCGTTATCTGCGCCTCGCACTCGGCCGGCCGCCGACGGCGGTCGACCGCTTCCGCCAGATCCTCACCTTCGCGACCACCATCCACGATCGCCTCTATCTCGCCAACCATCGCGACGATCTGTTCGACGTGCGCGTCGAGGGCGCGGAGCTGATGCGCACGGTGGTGAGCGGCGGCCGCGGCGCATTCCTCCTGGGCGCGCACCTCGGCAGCTTCGAAGTGCTGCGCAGCGTCGGCCGGCGCGCGGCCGGACTGCAGATCGTGATGGCCATGTACGAGGAGAACGCGCGCATGTTCAATTCCATGCTCGCGGCCGTCAACCCGGCGGCGGTCAGCGGCATCATCCCCCTGGGGCACATGGACGCCATGCTCAAGATCTCCGAACGCCTCGACGCCGGCTGCTGCGTCGGCATGCTCGGCGATCGCACCCTGGGCGATGAGCCCCTGCAGCCGGTCAACGTGCTCGGCGCCACCGCGCATCTGCCGACCGGACCGCTGCGCCTGGCGGCCATCCTGCGCCGTCCGGTGATTTTCATGGTCGGCCTGTACCGCGGCGGCAACCGCTATCAGGTGGTGTTCGCTCCGCTTGCGGATTTCTCGGGCGTTGCGCCGCGCGATCGCGACGCCGCGGTACGCGAGGCGATCGCGCATTACGCGCTGCTGCTCGAGCGCCACTGCCGCAGCGATCCGTACAACTGGTTCAATTTTTTCGACTTCTGGCGCGAGCCCGGCGGCCGATGATGCGGCGCGGCCTCGCCGTCCTGCTGACCCTGCAGTGCGCCGCCGCCGTGTGCGCCACGCCCGCCGTGTGCGCCACGCCCAACGTGCCCACCACGCCCGCCGTGCCCGCCGTGCCCGCCACGCCCGCCGCCGACGAGTTCGGCGCGGTGATGGGTCTCCTCGCCGCGCGCCGGCACGCCGAGGCGAGTTTCGTCGAGCAGCAGTTTCTCGGCATGCTCAAGCGGCCGCTGGAGTCCTGGGGCGAGCTGGTGTACGACGCGCCCGATCACCTGGAGAAGCGCACGCTGCAGCCGCGCCCGGAGACCCTGCTGCTCGCCGGCGACGTGCTCACCCTGCGCCGCGGCGGTCGCAGCCAGGTCATCGACCTGCGCAGCTATCCGCAAATTCTGCCCGTCGTCGCGAGCATCCGCGCCACGCTGGCCGGCGACCGGACCGCGCTCGAGCGCGTGTTCCGTGTCGAATTCCGCGGTGATCCGCAGCGCTGGTCCCTGCTGCTCGAACCCCTGGACGCGGCCCTGGCAAAGACCGTCGCGGGCATCCGCATCGACGGTGCGGGGGCCGGGCTGCGCACCGTCGACTTCCGCCAGCCCGACGGCGATCACTCGCTCATGACCATCCGGCCGCACGGATCCCCATGAGCCGGCGCGGCGCGCTCGGCGTCACACTGTGGCTGGGGCTGCTCGCCCTCACCATCCTCATCGCGGCGCGCGCCCACTACATGGCCGATCTGTCCGCGTTTCTGCCGAACTCGCCGACCGCCATGCAGCGCCTGCTGGTCGACCAGCTGCGCGAGGGACCGGCCTCGAGACTGATACTGATGGCGGTCGAGGGCGGCGACGCCGCGGCGCGCGCAGCCGCGGCGCGGGCGACCGCCGGGCGTCTGCGCGTCGACGCCCGATTCACGGCGGTCAACGACGGCGATCCGGCCGCCGCGGCGAATGATCGCGAGTTCCTGTTCCGCCACCGCTACCTGCTGAGCGCGGCGGTGGACGCGGAGCGCTTCACCGCCGCCGGTCTCGGACGGGCCATCGGCGCGACGCTCGAGGATTTGTCCTCCCCCGCCGGATTGCTGATGAAGTCGCTGCTGCCGCGCGACCCCACCGGCGAGATGCTCGAGATCATCGGGCAGCTTGAGCGCACGCCGGGGCCGCGCACGGCGGACGGGGTCTGGGTGTCCCCCGACGGCAGCCGCGCGCTGCTGTTGGCGCAGACCCGTGCCGCGGGCTCGGACACCGACGGCCAGGAACAGGCGCTCGCCGCGGTCCGACGGGCCTTCGCCGCGGCCGTCGACGGGCAGCCGGGCGCGTCGGCGGGCCTGCGCCTGCGAATGAGCGGCCCCGGGGTGTTCGCCGTGGCAGCGCGCGCCACCATCAAGGGCGAGGCGCTGCGCCTGTCGCTGCAGAGCAGCGCTCTCATCGTGCTGTTGCTGCTGGCGGTGTACCGTTCCGTGCCGGCGCTGCTGCTCGGGCTGCTGCCGGTGGTATCCGGTGCGCTCACCGGCATCGCCGCCGTCGCCCTGTGCTTCGGCGCCGTGCACGGCATCACGCTGGGTTTCGGCATCACCCTGATCGGCGAGTCGGTCGATTATTCCATCTACTTGTTCATTCAGTCCCGGATCCGCGGCGCGCGCGGTGCGGACCCGGACGGCACCGCGGCCTGGCGCCGGCTGCTGTGGCCGACCATCCGGCTCGGCGTGCTGACCTCGGTATGCGGCTTCGCCTCCTTGCTGCCGTCGGGATTTCCCGGTCTGGCACAGCTCGGTCTGTACTCCATCACCGGATTGGTCACGGCCGCCCTGGTCACCCGCTTCGTGCTGCCGGAACTGCTGCCGCGCGGCTTCGTCGTGCGCGATGCGGCGCGACTCGGTGCCGCCGCCGCCCGGCTGGCGCGATCGGCAACCTTCGGTCCGCTCGCCGCCACGCTGGTGCTGGCGGGCGCCGCCGGCGTGCTCATCGAGCATCGTGCCACCCTCTGGAACCGCGACCTGTCGGCCTTGAGTCCGGTGCCGGCCGCCGAGCAGGCATTCGACGGCGAATTGCGCGCCGAATTGGGCACCGCCGACGTGAGCGATCTGGTGGTCGTGACCGCGGCGGATCTGGAAGGTGCGCTCCAGGGAGCGGAGCGCGCCGGCGCAGCGCTGTCACGCCTGCTCGATGCCGGGGTGATCGGTGGCTTCGACAGTCCGGCGAA
Organism: Gammaproteobacteria bacterium; assembly: GCA_003137095.1. Classification (GTDB taxonomy): domain Bacteria; phylum Pseudomonadota; class Gammaproteobacteria; order Steroidobacterales; family Steroidobacteraceae; genus Bog-1198. Next base: position 93,752 of record PLET01000055.1, on the reverse strand, counting down.
TTACCTGCCCAGCCTCGCGGCGCAGGAGGCTAGGCGCGCGAGCCTGCCGCCGCCGGCCGAGCTGCGCGCGCGCCTGGCGCTCGCCACCGCCTCGCTGCCGCTGCGCGACGGATTGCTGGCGCCCTTTCTCGCCGACGTCGAGGCGGCGCGCCACGCACCCCTGTTGACTGCACGCGATCTGCAAGGCACCTCGCTGGCCGCCGGCTTCGGCGCGCTGGTGTTGCAACAGCCGAACCGCTGGGACGCTCTGCTGCCGCTGCATGCGGCCGGCGCCGTCCCCCCGGACATGGCGCGCGTACGGCGTGCGCTCGACGCCGCCGCTGCCGGCGGGGCCGCCATCCTGAATCTGAAGGGTGAATCCGACGCGCTGTACGCAGGCTATCTGGCCGAGGCCACCCGGCTGTCGTTGGCCGGATTCGCGGCCATCGTGGTGTTGCTGCTGATCGCGCTGCGTTCACCGTCGCGGGTGCTTAAGGTGCTCGCGCCGCTGGTGCTGGCGGTGCTGACGGTGGCGGCCGCGCTCGCGCTGACGGGCCGCCAGCTGACGATTTTGCACCTGATCGGCATGCTGCTGATCGTCGCGGTCGGCTCGAACTACGCGCTGTTCTTCGATCGGCGCACGGACGAGGGCGAAGGCGATGCCCTGCCGCTCACCCTCGCCTCGCTGCTGATCGCGAACGCCGCCACGGTGATCGGCTTCGGCGTGCTGGCGTTCTCGCGGGTGCCGGTGCTGTCCGCGCTCGGCGAGACGGTGGCGCCCGGTGCCTTTCTCGCGCTGCTGTTTGCGGCGCTGCTGTGGCGGCCCGCGCGGCGGGTTGCGCCAGTAGCCGGGTGAATTCGGTCATACTAAAAGCATGAGGCCCATGGCGCACGCCCCGCTCATATCTGCATCGGTCGCCCTGCATCTGGCGGCGGCCGCGGCGCTCATCGCGCGCCCGCGGATCTGGCCCTGGGCCTTGTCCGCCGTACTGGCCGATCACCTGCTGCTCGCCGCCGCCGGGCTGTGGCCGCGCAGCCGTCTGCTCGGCCCGAACTGGACGCGGCTGCCGGCGGCGAGCGCGGCGCAGGGCGGCGTGGCCATCACCATCGACGACGGTCCGGACGCGCAGGTGACGCCGCGCGTGCTGGCGGTGCTCGAGCGGCACCGCGCGCGGGCCACCTTCTTCTGCATCGGCGAGCGCGTCCGGCGGCATGCGACCCTCGCCCGCGAGATCATCGCGCGCGGCCACTCCATCGAGAACCACAGCCAGCGTCATCTGCGCTACTTCTCGCTGCTCGGACCGGCCGCGATCGCCGCCGAGATCTGTGCCGCGCAGGACAGCATTGCCGAGATCACCGGCACCCGGCCGGGTTTCTTCCGCGCGCCCGCCGGGCTGCGCAACCCCTTTCTCGAACCGGTGCTGGGGCGGCTGCAATTGCATCTCGCCAGCTGGACACGGCGCGGCTTCGACACCGTCAGCGGCGACGCCGATGCGGTGTTCGGCCGGCTGGTGCGGCCGCTGCGCGGCGGCGACATCCTGCTGCTTCACGACGGCAACGCGGCGCGCAACCGCGGCGGCGAGGCCGTGATTCTCGACGTGCTGCCGCGGCTGCTCGGCGCCGTGGATGCCGCGGGCCTCACGCCCGTCACCCTGCGCCAGGCGGCGGGCGCGTGAAACCCGTGCTGCTCAAACATTTCACCGCGGTCAGCTGCATCGGGCGGGGCCTGGCGCAGATCCTCGAGGCTTTGCAGCAGCAGCGCAGCGGCCTGGCGCCCTGCCGCTTCGAGACCGTGGACCTGCACACTCACGTGGGCGAGGTGCCGGGCGTCGATGCCGTGAGGATTCCGGCGGCATTGCGGGCATACGACTGCCGCAACAACCGCCTCGCCGAGCTCGGTTTGTCGCAGGATGGCTTTGCGGACGCGGTGCGTGCCGCCGCCGCCGCGTACGGACCCCGGCGCGTCGGCGTGTTCATCGGCACCAGCACCGCCGGCATCCTCGAGACCGAGATCGCCTATCGGCGGCGCGTGGCCGGCGGCCCGCTGCCCGATGATTTTCAATATGCCGCCGCCCACAACACCTTTTCCGTGGCCGACTTCGTGCGCCGGCGTCTGGACTTGTGCGGGCCTGCCGTGGTGGTGTCCTGCGCCTGTGCGTCCAGCGCCAAGGTGTTCGCCAGCGCACGCCGCATGCTCGAGGCCGGACTCATCGATGCCGCGCTGGTAGGTGGCGTCGACTCCCTTTGCCTGACCACCTTGTACGGATTTCATTCCCTGCAGCTCTGCTCCCCGGGCCCCTGCCGGCCGTTCGATGTGGCTCGCGACGGCATCTCCATCGGCGAGGCGGCGGCATTTGCCTGGCTGGAGCGCTGTCCGACGAGCCTGGACGGCGGCGCCGTTGTGCTGCTGGGCATCGGCGAATCGTGCGACGCACACCACATGTCGGCACCGCATCCGCAGGGCCTGGGCGCACGCCTCGCCATGCAGGCGGCGCTCGCCGCCGCCGCGCTGCCGCCCGAGGCCGTCGATTACATCAATCTGCACGGCACCGGCACGCCGAGCAACGACCGCGCCGAGAGCCTCGCGGTCACCGCGTTGTTCGGCGGCACCACCCCGTGCAGTTCCACCAAGGGCGCCACCGGCCACACCCTCGGCGCCGCCGGCGCGCTCGAAGCCGTGATCAGCGCGCTCGCCCTGCAACACGGCTTCATGCCGGGCGGGGTGCCTGCGACCCGCGTCGATCCGGAACTCGGCGCCGGCTACCTCAAGGACAACCGGCGCACGCCGCCGAACCGCGTGCTGTCGAATTCCTTCGGCTTTGGCGGCACCAATTGCAGTCTGCTCTTCGGCCGCGCCGCATGAGCCTGTGCGCCTACGTCGCGGGCATCGGTGTGCTCGGCCCGGGCCTGCCCGACTGGCCCGCGGCGCGCGCCGTGCTGCGCGGCGAGACCGCCTATGTGCCCGCCGCCACCGTACTACCGCCGCCCGCCATCCTGCCGCCCGCGGAACGCCGCCGTACCGGCCGGGTGGTGAAACTGGCGCTGGCGGTCGCCCTGGAGGCGGCCGGACGCGCCGGCGCCGAGCCGAAGTCGCTGGCCTGCGTGTTCTCCTCCTCGGGCGGCGACGGCAACAACTGCCACGAATTGTGCGCGGCACTCGCCGCACCCGGGCGCGAGATATCGCCCACGCGCTTTTCCAATTCGGTGCACAACGCCGCGGCCGGCTACTGGAGCATCGCCACCGGCGCCGTGGGCGCCTCGACCGTGCTGTGCGCCTATGACGCGAGTTTCGCCGCCGGCCTGCTCGAGGCCCTGGCACAGATCGCCGCCGACGGCGGGGCGTTGCTGCTGGTTGCCTACGACACCGATTATCCCGAACCGCTGCGCGCCAAGCGGCCCATTCCCGACGCCTTCGGCATGGCGCTGGCGCTCACGGCGCAGCGGTCGCCCGCCTCGTTGGCGCGCATCGAGGCGCGGCTCGGCGCTGCGGCCTGCGACCGTCTCGCCGACGGGTCGCTCGAGGCGCTGCGCACGTCGATTCCGGCGGCCCGCTCGCTGCCGCTGCTCTCGCGTCTGGCGCGCGCCGAGGCCGGCCCGGCCAGCATCGAGTATCTGGACGGCTCGCGAACCCTGGTCGAGGTCGAGCCGTGCGCCTAGACCCCGACGTTCGCCTGGACCACGGGTGGATCAGCAGCCGCCTGCCGCATCAGGGGCGCATGTGCCTGCTCGACGAGGTGGTGCATTGGGATCTGCAGCGCATCTGCTGCCGCAGTGCCAGCCACCGCGCCGCCGATCATCCGCTGCGCACGCACGGCCGTCTCGGTGTCGCCTGCGGCATCGAATACGCCGCGCAGGCCATGGCCGTGCACGGTGCGCTGATCGCCGCCGGCGCACCCGACGCACCCGGCGCACCCGACGCACCCGGCGTGCGCGGCGGCCTGCTGGCGAGCGTGCGCGACGTGCGCTTCGAGGTGTCGCGGCTCGACGATGTGGCGGGTGACCTGTATTGCGAGGCCACGCGCATCGCGGGGGATCGCAGCACCGTGCTGTACGAATTCACGGTGCGCGGCGCGCACACACCGCTGCTCAGCGGCCGCGCCAGCATCGTGCAGGGTGCCGCCGCGCGGCTCGCGCCATGAGCACCGGCGGCGGTGCGGGCGCCGGCGCCCGGCGAGCCTTGGTCACCGGTGGCAGCGGCGGCATCGGCGCCGCCATCTGCCGGCGCCTGGGCCGGGGCGGCCACCACGTCTACGTGCACGCGCATCGCGGCGCCGCGGCTGCAGCCGCCGTGGTCGCGGATATCGTCGCCGCCGGCGGCAGCGCCGAGACGATCTGCTTCGACGTCACCGATGGCGCGGCGGCGCGCGCGGCGCTCGAGGCGGCGCTCGAGGCGGGTCCCATACAGGTGCTCGTGAACAATGCCGGCATCCACGACGATGTGGTGTTCCCGAGCATGAGCGAGGCCCGGTGGCGCAGCGTCATCGACGTGGCGGTCCACGGCTTCTACCACGTGACCCAACCGCTGCTGATGCCCATGATCCGCACCCGCTGGGGACGGATCGTCAACATCTCCTCGGTCAGCGCCATCATGGGCAATCGCGGCCAGGTGAATTATGCGGCCGCCAAGGGCGCGCTCAACTCGGCCGCCAGGGCCTTGAGCCTGGAGGTGGCGAGCCGCGGCATCACCGTCAACGCCGTGGCGCCCGGCATCATCGAGGCCGGCATGGGCGGCGGGTTCGACCCGGCGGTGATTGCCGCGCTCGTGCCCATGAAGCGCGCCGGCACGGCGCAGGAGGTGGCGGGACTGGTCGCGTTTCTGGCCTCCGACGATGCCGCGTACATCACCGGCCAGATCATTTCGGTCAACGGCGGCATGGCCTGATGACGGAGCGCCCCACCTCGCTCCACGTGCTGCTGCCCACGCTCGGCAGCGCGGGCGACGTGCATCCGTTCATCGCCCTCGGCCTCGCACTGCGCGCCCGCGGCCACCGGGCCACCCTCATCACCAATCCGTGGTTCGAAGCGCTGATCACCGCCCACGGCCTGGAATTCCTGCCGGTGGGCACGATCGAGGATGCCGAGTCGGCGATGGCCGACCCGGATCTGTGGCATCCGCGCCGCGGCTTCGGCGTGGTGGCACGCCGCGTGATCATCCCGGCGATGGCGCCGGTGTATCGGCTGATCGAACGGCTGGCGGCGCCCGGCACGGTGGTCGCCGCCTCCAGCATCGCGTTCGGCGCGCGCATCGCGCAGGAAATCCTGGGCATTCCCACCGCCACGGTGCACGTCCAGCCGGCGATCATCCGCAGTCTGATCGATCAGGGCATGGCCGGCCAACTGCGCATATCGTCAGCGCAGCCGATGTGGTTCAAGCGCGCCTTTTTCAACCTGGTCGACTGGGCGGTGATCGACCACCATCTGGCGCAGCCGCTCAACGACCTGCGGGCAGCGCATGGACGGCCGCCCGTGCACCGCGTGCTGCACCGCTGGATCCACTCTCCGCAATGCGTGATCGGCTTTTTCCCGGCCTGGTTCGCAGCGCCGCAGCGCGATTGGCCGCCGCACGTCCATCTCGTCGGCTTTCCGCTGTGGGATACCGGATCAGAGCCGATGTCCGAGCAGGCCCGACGCTTCCTCGATGCCGGAGAACCCCCGGTGATCATCACCCCGGGTTCGGCCGCCTCGACCATGGAGCGCTACTTTTCCGAGGCGATGGAGGCCGTACGGCGGCTCAGGCTGCGGGCCATGCTGGTGACCAATTTCCCGCAGCAGTTGCCCCGCAGGTTGCCCGCCGGCATCCAGGCCTTCGGCTACCTGCCCTTCAGCGACGTGCTGCCGCGCGCCTCGCTGCTCGTTTATCACGGCGGCATCGGTACCCTCGCCCAGGCCATCGCGGCCGGCATCCCGCAACTCGTGGTGCCGAGCGGCCACGATCAATTCGACAATGCCTGGCGGATCGCGCGGCTGGGTCTCGGGCGCAGCATCCCGCGGACGCAATTCACGGCCGGTCGTGCGGCGAAGAACATCGGGACGATCCTGCACGACCCGGCGCTGCGCCAGCGGGCCCGCGACATCGCGGCGCGCATGGATGCCGCGGGCGCGCTGCAGCGTGCCTGCAATCTGCTGGAGGGTCTGGCCGCAGGCGTGCCGCGCGGCGCTCAGGCATAGGCATCGAGCGCGCCCTGTGCGGCGCGGGGCGTGGCGGCGGCGGCGGCCGTGGTGCTGCCCGGGTCCGCGGACGGCTGCCAGTCGTAATTCTGTGCGTAGGACGTGCGCTCCTGGAACGAGCGCTGCGAGATGTCCACGCTCACCTGTCCGAAGCCCTGATTGCCCAGCATTTCGCGCAGCTGCGTCGAACTCGACGACAGCGCATCGCGAGTCACGGCGCTGGTGGCGCTCATCCAGACCTGTGCGTGTCCGCCCTGGATGGCGATGCGAATGTCGATCGGCCCGAGCTGCGGCGGGCTGACCTGCAAGGTGGCGCTGCCCAGGTTGTTGTTGACCAGATAGGACACCCGCTCGGCCAGGCCCTGCGAGAATTCCGCGCTGCCCACGGGTGCGTCGAGCTTCTGCAGTGAGGGCGGCAGAGCGGCGCCGGTGGTGGTCGAATTCACGGCGCTCTGCGCGGCCGCGACGCCGCCGTCCGCCGGGCTGTTGCCATTACCCGTGCCGCCGTGCGCAGGCTTGTCCTGCGGGTCGGCGCTCATCGCGGGGATGACGGCGGGGGCCGCGGACGCGGCGGCGGACACCGCGGACGCAACGTCGGACTCCACGCCGGAGACGGGCGGCGCCGCGACGCCGGGTTTGCCGGACAGGGAGGCCGCCAGCGCAGCCGCCACCGGACCGGCTGCCATCGCGGCCGCTGCGTCCGGGGTCGTACCGTTGGCGGCGCCGGTGGCGGCCGACGCCGCGAGCAGCGTCGCGTCGGCAGGCGCCGCGGGAGCGGTCACGGCCGTGGTGCTGCCGCCGGCCGGACCGCTGGCGGATGCGCTCGAATTGGCCGGGCTGCCCACCGCTGCGCGCGGTGCGGCCCGCGACGGCGCGCCCGGCAGCTGCGATGCCGAAGCGCTCGCGGTTGCCGCGGTGGCGGCCGCTGCAGGCGCCGCATTTGCGGCACTCGCCGCGCCGGCGGCGCTGGCTGCCGCCGCCGCACCGGCCGCAATGGCTTCTGCGCCGGAGCCGTCTGACGCGCCGGGCGCGTCGGTGGCGGCCGGTGCCCCCGAACCTGGCGCCGCCGTGTCGCCTGGCGCTGCCGTGCCGCCTGGCGCCGTCGCGCCGGGCAGATCGCCGTGAGGGGCGCCCCCCCGGGCGGCGATCGCCACGGCCAGCGCGGCAGCAACCGCCGAGACGTTGCCCGCGGGGCCGGCGGCCGTGCTCGCGGCGGTGCCGGCGCTGGTGGCGGCAGCAGCAGCAGCTGCGGCCGTGGCAGCGGCGGCTGCGACCGGCGGCGCGCTGGTCGGCGGCGCGCCGGCCGCCGGCGGCGGTGAATTGCCGGCCGCCGGCAACGGCGTGCCGGGCTTGGCGGTCTTCGGCGCCTTGGGGGCGACCTGCGTATTCGCATCCTGCAGGGCCGATGCAAAAGGCGTGGCCGGGCCGGTGGCCGCGCCGGGTGCCGTGGCGTCTGCGGGGCTCTGTGCAGCGCTAACCGGTGTGCCGCCGGCTGGCGGCAAGGGTGTCGACGAACTGGCGAGGCGGGGTATTGGCAGGGCGGTCATGCCGCCGGAAGCTGCAACCTACGTGCCAACCACCCGCCGGGAGGCCTGCGCCAGGCGCGCGGCGGCTTCATCACCCTCGTGTTGCTCGCGCCGGTCCTCATCGCGCCGCTCTTCCTGGCGGAAGCGATCCACCGCCCGCCCGAGGGTTTCGGCCTCCACCCGCTTCTCGCTCCACAGCGAGCGCCGCTTCTCGAATTCCGCGCGCGCCGCCTCCAGCGCGACCGCTTGGATGCGCAGCGCCTCGCCCAGCCGGTCGATGAACACCCGGTAATTCTGGAAGCGCACGGCATCCATGGTGCCGGCAGCCTCTCCGGGCTTGCGCGCATATTCGTCGCGATAGGTCTTGAGCTGATCGATCTTGCGCTCGATCTCCGCGACACGGCGCGCGGCCTCGCTCATCGGGCCGGTCAGCGCCTTGGCTGAATTCGTGGCGATCTCGCGAATCGGTTCGAAGCGTTTGGATCTCGACATGAGGTGGGCACTATCGGCCGGTTGCCGGGCTGGTTGCCGAGAACTGCGTCACGAGTTGCCGCAGATCCGCGAGGCTGCGCTCGATTCCCACCGGTTCGTACATGTCCTGACGCAGGAAATCGAGCAGCTTCGGCCATTGTTCCACCGCCTGATCGACGCGTGGATCGCTGCCGCGCCGGTACGCGCCCACGGTGATCAGATCGCGGTTCTGCTGATAGGTCGAATACATCTGCTTGAAGCGCGTGGCCAGGTCGAGCTGTTCGCGCGTTGCGATCTGATGCATGGCACGGCTGATCGACGCCTCGATGTCGATGGCCGGATATAGACCGCTCTCCGCCAGGCGGCGCGACAGCACGAAGTGGCCGTCGAGGATGGCGCGCGCCGCATCGGCGATCGGATCGTTCTGATCGTCGCCCTCCGCCAGCACCGTGTAGAACGCCGTGATGGAGCCGACGCCGCGATCGCTGTTGCCGGCGCGCTCGACCAACTGCGGCAGGCGCGCGAACACCGACGGCGGGTAGCCCTTGGTGGCGGGGGGTTCGCCGATCGCCAGCGCGATTTCACGCTGCGCCTGCGCGAAGCGCGTCAGCGAATCGAGCAGCAGCAGCACCTTCAGGCCGCGGTCGCGGAAATATTCGGCGATGGCGGTGGCGAGCCAGGCGCCGTGCAATCGCATGAGCGGCGGCGTGTCCGCCGGCGTCGCCACCACCACGGCCCGGCGCATGCCATCCGGGCCCAGGGTGTTGCCGACGAACTCCTGCACCTCGCGGCCGCGCTCGCCGATCAGGCCGACGATCGTCACGTCGGCCTTGGTATAGCGCGTCATCATGCCGAGCAGCACCGATTTTCCCACGCCCGAGCCGGCGAACAGGCCGATGCGCTGTCCGCCGCCGACCGTGAGCAGCGCGTTGATCGAGCGCACGCCCACGTCCAGGGGATCGCGGATGGCACGTCGCATCAGGGGATTCAAATGATGGCCGGTGAGCGACACCCGGTCGGTGCACGACAATTCGCCGCCGCCGTCGATGGGCCGGCCGGCGCCGTCGAGCACCCGGCCGAGCAGCGCATCGCCCACCGCCACTTCCGAGACGCTGTGCGTGGGGATGACCCGCGCGCCCGGCATCAATCCGCGGATGTCGCCGGTGGGCATGAGGAACAATTTGTCCCCGGAGAACCCCACCACCTCCGCCTCGATCTGCTTGCCCTCGGCCGTGTCCACCAGGCAGCGTCCGCCCACCGCGGCTTCGCAGCCCACCGCCTCGAGGGTCATGCCCACCATGCGGCTGAGCGTGCCCTCGACCACGATCTCGACCACGCTCGCCATGCGTTCGCGCGCGGCGGCCAGATTCTGCGCCCAGAGCTTCGGCCGGGGGCGCTCGGCCGCGGGCGTCATGCGCCGCCGCCGCGGGTGCCCGCCGGCTGGCGCTCGGTGCCGAGCAATTCGCTCAGGATGGCGCCGAGACGGGTCTCCAGACGCGCATCGATGCGCGACGTGGCCGTGGTGATCTGGCAGCCGCCGCGCGCCATCACGGGATCCTCCACGATGCCCCACGCCGTCTGATTTTCCGTGGGCGCAAGATTCGCACGCACGATGGCCGCATCCTCCGGATGCAGGTGCACGCGCACGTCGCGCGCCGCCACCGGCAGCGCGGCGATGGCCTCGCGGATGATGCCGATGATCTGCGTCGGATCGGTCTTGAGCTCGCGGCGCACGATCTGCCGGGCGAGCGCCAGCGCCAGGGTGAGCAATTCGGTTTCGACCTCCTTGTCGAGCTGCTCGAAGGGCCTGGCGAGGTCGTAGAACATGCCGGCCAGCCGCTCGACCTGCGCGCGTACTTCGACGCGGCCCGCCTCGCGGCCTTCGGCGAGCCCCTGCTCGAAGGCCTCCTTGTAGGCCTCGGACTGCAGGTCGGCGAGCCCGCCCACCGTGGTCATCGGCGTCGGTGCGGCCGCGCCCATGTCCGGCGCCGTCCACGGGCGCGCGCCGGCCGAGGCGTCCTTGGTGTAGGCCTTAGACAAATTCGCCTCCGCCCTTGCCGCCCAGGGTGATGGTGCCTTCTTCGGCCAGCCGCGCCGCGATCACGACGATTTCCTTCTGCGCCGCCTCCACGTCGGCGAGCTTGACCGGTCCGCGCGCCTCCATGTCGTCCTTGAGGATCTCGGCGGCGCGCTTCGACATGTTGCGCAGGATCTTGTCCTGCACATCCGGCTCAGCACCGCGCAGCGCCACCGCCAGGGAGTCGGATCCAACCTCGCGAAGCAGTGCCTGGATGCCGCGGTCATCGACGTTCATCAGGTCGTCGAACACGAACAGGAGATCCTTGATCTGGCGGTGCATCTCGACGTCGGCGGCCTCGATCTTGCCGAGTTCCGCGCCGCTCTCATCGCCCTCCATGGATTTGAGGATGTCGGCCACGGCCTTGGTGCCCCCGACCCGGCGCAGCACCGTCACCGGCGCGGCGCTCGCCTGCTTCTCCACCAGCTGATCGAGTTCATTGATCGCCGATTGCGGCACCTCGTTGAGCGAGGCGATGCGCAGCAGCACGTCGGTGCGCATGGCCTCGGGCAACAGCGGCAGGATGGCGGCGGCCTGGGCGGGATCGAGGTATGACAGCACCAGCGCCGCGATCTGCGGATGTTCGCCGGCGACGATTTGCGCGACGGCCTTCGCCTCCATCCACTTGAGCGCCTCGATGCCCTGGCCGGCGGCCGTTGCCGTGGACACGCGGTCGAGCAGGGAGTCCGCTTTCTGCTTGCCTACGGCTTGGGTGAGCACCCGCCGCACATAGTCCTTGGAGGCGGTGGCGACGCCGGCCTTGGCGTCGACCACGCCAATGAACTTGTCGAGCACGGCACTCATCTGGTCGCGCGACACCTCCTTGAGATCGGCCATCGCCAGGCCGAGCTTCTGCACGTCGCCGGCATCGAGCTGCTTGAGCAGGCTGGCGGCATCCGCCTCTCCCAGGCTCATGAGCAGGATCGCGGCGCGTTGCTTGCCCGATATTTCATCGGGTTTAGCCATCCGTTGCCACCCAATCCTTCACCACCTGCGCGGCGCGTTTCGGATCCTGCCCGACCAGCGTGCGCGCCGCCGCGAGCTGCTGCTCGAAACTCGGCGATAGTTTGATGGGATTGTCGGCCTTCGCGGACAGGCTCACCCGGTCGGCGCCGACCTCATCGGCGGCGGCGCCGCCGAAGCGCGCCGCGGCGGCGGTCAGGGATTTCATCAGCGGCCGCAGCACCACGAAGGCAACCAGCAGCACCAGCGCGGCGCCGATGATCTGCTTGCCCAGCTGCTTGATCCACGGCTGCTCGAGCAGCGGTGCGGATTCGACCGGCACCGGCGGCGCGTCGGTCTTGAATGCCTGGTTCAGCACGTCGAGCTTGTCGCCGCGCTCGGTCTTCAGGCCGATCGATTCGCTCACCAGCTGCGTGAAGCGCTTGATGTCGGTATCGCTCATGGGCGCGGTGGTGACCGCGCCGTCGGCGCCGACCTTCTTCCAGTCATCGAGCACCACCCCGACCGACAACCGCTTGAGCGTGCCCACCGGCTGCTTGACGTACTGCAGCGTTCGATCCACCTCGAAATTGCGCGTGCTGCGCTGCGCGGTGGAGGTGGGTTCGGCGGCGGTGATGGCGGCCGCCGTCGCCGCCGTTGCGGCTGCGGTAGGTGGCACCGAGGCCGGTCCGCCCACATTGGGCGGCGACCCGGAGGTGCCCGGCGGCTGGTTGCTGAGCGCGCCCGGGATGCCGCCGTTGCCCTCGCCGCCCTTGCGGTTTTCGCTGCTGGTCTGCTCGCTGCGCACCGCGGTTTTCTGCGGATCGTAATTCTCGTGGGTTTCCTCGGTGATGGTGAAATCCACGTCCGCGGTCACCGTGGCGCGCACCCGGCCGGGGCCGACCATGGGCTCGAGCATCTCGATGATGCGCCGCTGGTAGCCGTCCTCCAGCTTGCGGGTGTACTCGAGCTGCCGCGTGCTCACGGCCGCCTCCGCGGTCTCATCCGGGGCATTGAGCAGCGTCCCGGCCTGGTCCACGAGCGTCACATCGCCGGCCGCGAGCTCCGGCACGCTGGAGGCGACCAGGTGCACGATGGCGGCCACCTGTCCCGGTTCGAGCTTGCGCCCCGGATACAGCTGCAGCATCACCGAGGCGGTGGCCTTGCGCGGGTCGCTGATGAACACCGACGGCTTGGGCAGCGCCAGGTGCACGCGCGCGCCCTGCACGCCCTGCACCTTGACGATGGTGCGCGCCAGCTCGGTCTCGAGCATCGACTGATAGCGCGCAGTTTCCATCAGTGAGCTGGTGCCGAGCGCCGACTCCTTCTGGATCATCTCGATGCCCATCGAATCGCTTTGCGGCAGACCCTGGCTGGCCAGCCGGAGGCGCGCCTCCTGCACCTTGGACTCGGGCACGGACACCGCGCCGGTGGGACCCAGCTTGAATTCGATGCCTGCGGCGTTGAGCGCGTCCATCACCTGGCCGCCCTCACGCTCCGACAACTGACCGTACAGCACGGTGTAGTTCTGGCCCTGCGACCAGATCACCAGCCAGATGGCCGCAGCGACCGCGGCCGCCACCGCCGCGAGCATTCCGACCTGTTTCAGACCGGCGACGGCGTTGACCACGCCGCGCGCGACACCGGGGCTCAATTCAGCCATGTTTCATCCCCAGAGGTTCGGACACCGGTTCACACCGACATGCCCATGACTTGCGTGTAGGCGTCGATGAGTTTGTTGCGCACTTCGGTCATGGCGCGAAACGCCAGGCTCGCCTTCTGCACCTCGATCATCACCTTGGTAAGGTCGACGCTCTTGTCGCCGGCCTCGTAGGCGTCGGACATCGCGCTTGCCTGGTTCTGCATGCTCGCGATGTGATCGACGGTGTTCTTCAGCAGATTGGCGAAATCCGAGGGCTGCGCGCCCGGCGGCGCCTCGGGCGGGGCGCCCTCGGCGCGCGCCTGCAGCGCGCGCATTTCCGCCAGCACCTGGGAGATTTGCATGTTGCTCATGGTGTTAGGCCCCGAGCAGCGAGGATTCGTTGGACCGGGGCAGCTGCACGCCCGCGGCCTTGAGCTGCTGCAGCTTGTGGCGCAGGGTGCGCGGGCTGATCCCGAGCCGCTCGGCCGCCAGCTTGCGGCTGCCCGAGGTCTGCGCCAGGGTCTTGAGGATCAGTTCGCGTTCGCGCTCGCGCAAATCGTGGCCGAGGCCGCCGTCGGGCGCGGCGCCGGCGCCTTCGGCCGCCGTGGGTGCTGCCAAGGTTGCCGTCACGGGCGTCGCCGCGGATCCCGCGGACGGTGGCTGGTCGGCGGTGGCACCCGGCGCCGTGCCGATGTCGAGCGCCGCGGCTTCGATCACGGCGCCGGCGGCGAGCCAGGCCGCACGCTGCACGATGTTGGCGAGCTCGCGCGCGTTGCCCGGCCAGTCGTGGCGCATGAGCTTGGCCTCGGCCTCGGCCGAGAACACCGGCACGGCGCGGTCGCCGCGCGCGCAGGCCGCGAGCGCGCGCCGCGCCAGCGGCATGATGTCGCCGCGGCGCTCGCGCAGCGGCGGCAGCCGGATGGACAGCACGTTCAGCCGGTAATACAGGTCCCCGCGGAAGCGGCCGGCCTGCACCTCGGCCGCCAGATCGCGGTTCGAGGTGGCGAGCACGCGCACGTCCAGAGTCACGGTGCGCGTGCCGCCGAGGCGTTCGACCTCGCGCTCCTGCAGCACGCGCAGGATCTTCGCCTGCAGGTTCAGGTCCATCTCGGAGATCTCGTCGAGCAGCAGCGTGCCGCCCTGCGCCTGCTCGAATTTCCCGGCATGCGCGCACAGCGCGCCGGTGAAGGCGCCCTTCTCGTAGCCGAACAGCGTGGCCTCCAGCATGTTCTCCGGGATTGCCGCGCAGTTGATGGCGACGAACGGCTGGTCGCGGCGCGGCGAGGCGTCGCGGATGAAGCGCGCATACACCTCCTTGCCGGTGCCGCTTTCCCCGGTGATCAGCACCGTGGCGTCGTTCTCCGCGTAGCGGCGGGCCAGCGACACCAGCCGCTTCGATTCCGCATCGGCCGCGACCAGTTCGTTCGGCAGCACGCGCAGCGCCAGCTGGCGCCGCACCGTTTCGATCAGTGCCGGCGCGTCGAACGGCTTGACGATGTAATCGGTGGCGCCCTCGCGCATGGCGGCGACGGCGTGCGCCACCGTGCCGTAGGCGGTGATCAGAACCACCGGCAGATCCGGACGCCGGCGCTTGATCAGCGACAGCAGCTGACGCCCGTCGATTCCCGGCATCTGCACGTCCGATATGACCAGGGCGACGTCGTTGGTCTCCAGCAGCGCGAGCGCCGCTTCGGCATCGGCCGCCGCGAGCGCCGGCATATCGGCGGCGCGCAGAGTGTCGACCAGGGCCTCCCGCAGCCGCGCGTCGTCCTCGACGATCAGGACCGGATCATTCATGCATTCTCCTCGGCGGGCAAATCGATGATGAAACTGGCGCCGCGCGCCGACTCGGCCAGGCGCACGCTGCCCGCGTGCGCCTCGACCACCGATTTGACGATGGCCAGACCAATGCCGTTGCCGCGCGCACGGGTGGTGAAGAACGGTTCGAATATCCGCTCGCGCAACGGCGCGGGCACGCCCGGGCCATCGTCGCTCACCACGATCTGCGCGCGGTCGCCGGCGCGGCGCGCCAGCAGCTCCAAAGCCAGGTCGCCGCGCGCGGCCTGCAGTGCGTTGGTCGCGAGATTCAAGACCGCCGAGACCAGCGCCGAGGCGTTGGCGCGCACCTTGAGGTTCACCGCCTCGGTACGGATGGTGAGCCGGGTGCGCCTGCCGAGCACGGGCCGCAGCCACTGCGCCACCTGTTCGAGCAGTGCGTTCACGCTCACCGTCTCGCGGGCGGCGCCGCCGTGCGCGAACGCCAGCATTTCGGTGACCAGCTTGTCGAGCTGCCTGAGGCTCTCGGCGGTCTTCGCGGCGCAGTGCGCCGTGTCCCGTGCGCTGCGGTCCGGCAGGGTGAGCTGCGAGGCGTACAGCATGGCGGCGGACAGCGGCGTGCGGATCTGATGCGCGAGGCCCGCGGCGAGCTCCCCCAGCGTCAGCAGGCGCTGCTGGCGCGCCAGCAACACCTGCATCAGATGCGATTCGGTGACGTCGGTGAGCAGCACCACCTCGCCGCCGCCCGCCAGGTTGCGGCGCGAGACGTTGAGAAAGCGGCCGCTCGAGAGCTCGATGCGATCGTCGCCGCCGCCCGCGTCGCGTACGGCGCGCGCCAGCACCGCAGTGAAGCTCTCCGTGGACAACGGTTCGCCGAGCAGCTCGAGCGCGGCCGGATTGAACTCCCGTATCCGTCCGTCGGCGTCGAGCACCAGCACCCCGCCTGGCAGGCCCTCGACCAGCGCCGACAGGCGCGCGGCCAGATGCTCCCGGTCCTCGCGGGCCGCCGACAGGTCCTGGCGCAATTGCGCGACCTGGTTGCGCAGCGAGTCGAAGGCGGCGGCCAGCTGCTCCGACACGGAACCGAAGGCCAGGAACGCCGCCTGCAGCTCCGCGCGCCGATCATCGATTACGCTGAGGTTCGTGGGCATGCCCAGAGCGTCAGCAACTTCCGTGCCTTGCGCGTCTTTTCTTTTTGAATCAGTGACTTGGATTTTCAAGCCGGCCGCCGGTGCGCGCCGCGTCAATGAACTGCGTTGCCAGGCGTCAGTATTTTGTCAGGCGCTCAAGCGGTACTTGCGCAGCTTTTCGACCAGGGTGGTGCGCCGGATCTTGAGCAGCCGCGCCGCTTCCGCCACGGTGCCGTCCGCCTCCTCGAGTGCTTGGCGGATCAATCCGACCTCGATGGCCGAGAGGTGATCCTTCAAGTCGATGCCGCCCTGTGGCAGGGCATCGATGCCGCGGCCCGCGCTGCAAGCGGCCGGCGCCGCCGCACCGGGCGGTGCGTGACGGTAACGATCCGGCAGATCGGCGGCGCCGATCGACCGTCCGGGATACAGGATGGCCAGCCGCTCGAGCAGATTGGCAAGTTCGCGCACGTTGCCCGGCCACGCACAGCGCGCCAGGCATTGCAGCGCGTCATTTTCGAAGCGGATGCGCGCCGCGCCGACGCGGGCCAGCCGCCCGACCAGATGCTCGATGAGCGTGGGCAGATCCTCGAGCCGCTCGCGCAGCGGCGGCAGCTGCAGCGGGAACACGTTCAGCCGGTAATACAAGTCCTCGCGAAAGCATCCCTCGCTGATCGCAGCCTCCAGATTGCGATGCGTCGCGGCGATGATGCGCACGTTGCAGTGGAGGGTGCGGTTGCTGCCGACGCGTTCGAAGCTGCGCTCCTGCAGCACCCGCAGCAGCTTCACCTGCATCTGCAGGGACATGTCGCCGATCTCGTCGAGAAACAGCGTGCCGCCCTCTGCGAACTCGAAGCGGCCCACGCGCGTCGACAGGGCGCCCGTGAATGCCCCCTTCTCGTGGCCGAACAATTCGCTCTCCAGCAGTTCGGCCGGAATCGCGCCGCAATTCACCGGCACGAACGGATGGGCCGTGCGCCCCGACAATTCGTGGATGTGGCGCGCCACCATTTCCTTGCCCGTGCCGGATTCGCCGAGGATGAGCACGCTGGCGTCGAAGGGCGCGACCAGCCGGATGAGCCGCTGGGCGGTGCGCATGGCGGCCGACTTGCCGCTGGGACGAAATCGATGCCCCGCCTGCGGCACGGCGCCGGCTGCGGGAGGCTCTTTGGGCGGGGAGGCGCACGGCGCGGCAGGCTCGGCGGACGGGTTGGCGCCGGCGTCCGGCGGAAGGTGCGAGAGCCTGTCCTCGGGTCCCAATTCGGGACCTTTCACGTTGAGCAAAATGGGGCTCCTTCCCAGTGCATTAGCTAATTCGGGTGGTCAAATCTCTGGTCCCGTCTTAAGCATCATCTCTAAGCCCTTGACATTGTTCATTCAATGTCGCGGTGCGATGCAGTCTAACGCACCCGCTCCCGGAACAAGGACCTGGCAAACACCCGTAACGCGTGTAGGGGAATTTCGCAAACGGGGTGCAGCGAATCGCTGCAGCAATCAAGGCGCGGCGAGTTTCGCGCCGGCGACCATGCGGCGATGGTGCCTGAAAATGAACTTGTCGAGCAGCGCCACGACCGCCTCGCTCATGCCGGAAAAACGCAGCTGAGTCACCTCGGTATCGCCCTGGCGGCGCGTGCCGGCGACCACGGACGGAATCTTGAGCGCATGCGGCAGCGAATCGTTCAGGTACACCTTGAGCAGGCCGCTGCCCGACGGCGCATCGCCGCCGAACCACTCCAGGCCCACGGATGACAGCCGTATCGGGCGGCGCGGCGGCAGGCCGTGTTCGCGCAGATGCAAATCCGCGATCAGCCGCAGCACGATGTTCAGCTTGTATTCCAGCCGCTGCAGCTCGTGCACCAGCGCGGGCGATTCATCCTTGAGCGCTTCTGGCATGCGCCCGTCATCGAGGGTGGATTCGGCGCCGAGCAGCTGCTGATTGTCGGCGTTGAGGCGCACCATCTCCGCCGCTGCGGGCAGCGGCGCCGCGCTCCAGGCCACCGGCAGGGTTTCCTCGAAAATCAGACCATCGCCATGGAATGCGGGCATGGCGTTGGGGGGTTGGCGGCTAGCGCTGCAACCGGGTTGCGGCGTAGGCGTGCAGGGCACGGCGGCCGGCGCACGCCATGTCCAGATCACGAGCTTTGGCCCGCAATCGGTGCTCCATCCGGCCGAGGGCCTGATCGTTCAAGGCGGCGATTTCCCGCAATACCAACCGCTGGTCTGCATCCAGATGCTGCACTTCATGGCGCACCGATACTAGCAGCCGCCGTCGTTCGGCGTCGAGTTCCGCCACCGTTGCGACATCGCCGCTGTCGGCCGCGATCAGCAATTGCTGCGACAGCGCGAGCGCGCGCTGCAGCGCTGCGGCCGGTTCACCGGGGTTCATCGCGAGTCGGTGACGATCTGGTCCCAGCCGGTCTTGATCTCGCGGATCAATTTGACGACCTCACCGACGATCTGGGTGTCGTTGGTCAGATTGGCGGCCAACAACCTGCTCAGCATGTACACGTACAGGGCGCGCAGATTCTCGGCGATCTGGCCGCCGCGCTCCATATCGAGGGTGCCGTTCAGCTGGCCGATCAGACGGCTCGCCTTGCCGATGGCGGTCCCCTTGGCCACCACATCGCTCACCGGCTGATTGTCCTTGATGCGTTCCATGCATTTTTGCGCCATCGCGAGATGCGAGAGGATGTGCTCGAACATGATCTGCACCAGGCGCGTGGGACTGGCGTCGGCCACCAGGCCGTGATTTCGCACGGCGTTGTACTGGGCGGCGGCATTGCGGGGATTCATGGATGCGCTCCTGTCAACCCGTGCTCAAGGTGCCCGTGCCCAGGCTACTCGCGGTGGAGGCGGAGCTGCTGGTGCTGGCGTTCGGATCGAATTCCGCCGTCAAATAGGTCTGGGTTTGCTTGAGCAGCGCCACCGCCGAATCCATGGCGTTGTATTGCGTGGTGAGCGTGGCCGCATAGGTCGCGAGGTTCGCATTCAGGGCGGTCTGTTCGGTGGTGAGATTGGTGAGGCCTGACTGCAGGCCGTTGGTCACCGTGGACAACAGTCCGCCCGGCTCGATGTACTGGGTCACGAGGGTGTTGATCTGGGTGGCGATGCCGTTGGTGCCGCCGAGCAGCTTGCCCACCGCCGCCAGATTCGTGGTGAGCGCATTGCCCAGCGTGGTCGAGTTGCTGTCGAAGGTGCCCTGGGTGTTGGCCGCGATGCCGATTGATGCCAGCGAGTTGGCGCCGTTGGTGCCGGGGCTGGTGGTCACGGCATCGAGAATGCTTTCCAGCTGGTTCTGGAAGGCTTCCAGCGTCGCGTTGCCGAGCAGCGGACCGGCCGTCTGCGTGGTGGCATTGTAGCTGGTGAGGCTTTGGATGCTGGTCAGCACACCGTTCAGCGCCGTGATGAAGGTGCCGATCGAGGTCTGTGCGCCGCTGGTATCCGGAGCCACCGTCAGCGTGGTCGGCGTATAGGTCGGCGGTGTGGTGGCGGGAGTGATTTCAGCCGACGCCCCCGACAGATCGACGGTGACGCCGGTGATGGCGCCGGTGACCACGTTGCTGGTGCTGGTGGCGGCATAGCCGTTCAGCGTGAAATTCGCATTCTGGGCGGCCTGGGTCTGGTTCAGGCCGTTGGCGGTGCCGGTGGGGCTGTAGGTGAGCGCGGCCAGGCCGCCGTCGCCGCCCGACGCGGAGACCGTGATGGTATTGGCGCTGCCGGTGGCGGTGCCGGACAACACCAGGCGCGCGCCATCCGCGGTGGTGATGATGCTGGCGGTGACGCCGGGATTGTCGACGGCGCCGTTGATGGCCGAGACGATGTTCGACAGGGTATCGCTGCTCGAATCGATGACGATGTTCGAGGTGTTGTTGCCCACCGAAATGCTCAGGGTGCCGAAGCCCACGGCCGAATCCGCGCTCGCCACCGGCGCCGCCGAGGTGAGGGTCTGCGGCGTCGCGAGATTCTGCACCGCCAGCGAATAGGTCCCCGCGACCGCAGCCGATGTGGCGGTCGCCGAGGCGATGGTCTTGTCGGCCACGCTGGCCGAGTATCCGGCCAGGGCGCTCGGCGTCTCGAGCGCCGACAGCGTGGTCTGCAGTGTGGAGACGGCGCTGCTGAAGGTGCCGTAAGCCGACACCTGGGCTTGCAGCGCAGTCTGTTGGGTGGTGATCTGGGATTGCTGGCCCGCGCCATAGGCCGTCGTCAGGCTGGACACGATGGCACTGATGTTGAGGCCCGAGCCGATGCCGGTCGAGGTGATCAGGGCGCTGCCGGCCGACGCGGTGGAGGTGCTCGTGCTCGCCGGCGTGGTGGTGGATGATGCGACTGAACTCATGGCTTCCTCGGTTCCGTTGCGGCCCGTCCGATTCGGCTGCCGCTCAAGGTCATTATTTCGGCAACATGGCCCAAGACTTGAGCCTGTCGCGCACCCGGATGCACCGCGCTGGCCACCGCGTCGCCGGCCGCGCCGCCGGCGGCCGCACCGGCGCACCGGCTCTCAGGCGGTGCCGTCGAACACGGTGCCGGTCGCGGTCGCGCCCGTGCTGCGCGCCAGCACCGGAAACTCCGCGGCCGAGTATTCGGCGATGACCGCGCCGCTGGCCGGATTGATCTGCTGGATCAAGGTGCTGTTCGGTTCGGGCGCCAGGCGAAACTGGTCCGGTCGGCCCGAATCGTTGAGATATTTGTTCAAGCTGGAGACCAGGCCGGCCGGATCTGCGCTCGAGCTCCCCGGCGTCTGGGCCGCTGCCGCCTGGGCGGGGGCTGTAGCGGCCTGTTGGGCCGTCAGCGCCGCAGTTGCGGCTGTGGCCGGGGCTGCTGCCGCCACAGCGTTTGCTGTTACGGTGGCGGCTGTCGCCGCTGCCGCCGTCGCTGTCGCGGCTGCTGCCGCGAGGTTCGCGCCGGCCGAGGCCTGGCCGTTCGGCGGCAAACTCTTGCCGCTCGGTAAAATGTTCGCCGGTTGCGGCGCCTGACTTCCATGCACAGGGAGCGTCACCGACAATCCCACGGAATTTCCGCCGATCGCCATGATTACACCTGCTTTAATTTATCGATGAAACCGTGCCAAACCCCGCTGCCACTCCCTCCTTGGAGGCGAAGCCCGGGCGCTTGCGCGTCCGGGCTTCGGGTTTACTCAAGACCACTTTAAGAGTATCGACCGTTATTGCAGAAGCTTTAAGATCACCTGCGGCTCCTGGTTGGCCTGCGCCAGCACCGAGATACCCGCCTGCTGCAGCACCTGGGCCTGGGTCAGATTGGCCGTTTCGGAGGCGAAGTTCGCATCCTGGATCGTGCCTCGTGACTGGGTCAGGTTCTGCGCCTCGGACGTCAGATTGCTCACCGCCGAGGTGAAGCGATTCTGAATGGCGCCGAGCTGGGACTGGAAGTTGCTGACCGTCTGCAGAGCCGAATCCACCGCCGCGATGGTGTTATTCGCATCCGGCACCGTGAGCACGTCCTGGTTGGCGAGCGTGGTGGTGCCAAGCGGCACCGACAAGCCCGTGTAACCGATGGCCGCGACACCGCCGCCGGCATCCGTCAGCGTGAGTGCCTTCGAATCGGTCAACGTGATCTGGCCCGAGGTGGTGGTCGCCGTACCGCCGACGCCGCCGGAGATCGCCGCTGCGATGCCCGTGCCCGTCACTGTGCTGCCGCCTACCGTGCCCGCAGCCACCGTCTGGGTGATCTGGATGTCGCTGCCGTCGGCTGCCGTGAAGGTGATGTTGCCGGCATTGACCGAGGCTGTGACGCCCGTGGTCTGGGAGTTCAGGTTCACCTGGGTCGCCACAGCGGCCGCCGTGAGCGGACTGGCGACTGCCACGTTGCCCGTGCCCGAGTAGATCGCCGTGCCGTTGATGGTCAGGTCATAGGTGGCGGCCGTGCTGACCGCGGTAATGCCCGAAAACGCACCGGTTGCCGTGGTGACGGCGCTCGCCGTCAGGCCCTGCAAGCCCGCGCCGTTGATGGCGGCGGCCTTGGCGTAGGCCGAAGTGGCGGACTGATAGGCCGAGGTGCCGGCATAGGAAGCCGACGGACCCACGGTCACCGACTGGGTGCCGTTGCTGATCGACAAGGTGGCCGTGCTGGTGAGCGCAGCCGTACCGGTGACCGCCGCACCCGTCTGAGTCGCGAACTGGCCGATCTGGTTGGCGCGCACGCCCTGTGCCAGATCGATCGACACCGTGTTGCCCACGTTCGCGCCCACCTGGTAGGTGGTCACGCCGCTGCTGCCGTCGAGCACGTTCACGCCGTTGAACGAGGTCTGCGAGGCGATCTGGGTGATTTCCTGGATCTGCTGCTGAACCTGCTGGTTGAGCGCCGCGCGATCCGACGCGCTGTTCGAGCCGTTGGCCGCCTCGACCGCGAGGGTGCGGATGCTCTGCAGATTGTTGGTGATGGTCGACAGCGCGCCGCCGGCCGTCTGGGCCTCGGACACCGCGAAGTTCGCGTTGCTGATGGCCTGATTGGTGCCGTTGATCTGGGTGGTGAAATTCGACGCGATCGCGAGACCGGCCGGATCGTCCGCCGCGCTGTTGATGCGCAAGCCCGAGGACAGGCGCTCCAGCGAGGTCGACAAGGATGCCTGTGAAGTGTTCAGATTGCGCTGCGCATTGAGCGAATCGACGTTGGTATTAAGGGACAAAGCCATTGTAGTAACTCCTGGTTGAAACGCCTCGTGTTGCGCCGCATCTGCCGTTGCCGATGCGATGTTCACGTTCAGGATGTTTATCGGATTTGCCTGACAGATCTTGAGCCGCAAAAGGGTGTATGGGGCCCTGGTTGGTTGTCGCGCGTCACGAATTCGGCAGAATCCATTTGACGGGCATTTGACAATGGGATTTGACAATTACCGGCCGCGCGCGGCCTCATCGCGGGTTATCGGCGGGAAATGGCGCTTTTAGAGTAGAATCCGCGTCCTTTGCGCAGACCCACCCGACCGTCCGACCGAGCCGTGAAAACCGTCCCCCGCAAGATCCCGACCGTGGGCTTCGTCAGCTTGGGATGCCCGAAGGCATTGGTGGATTCGGAGCGCATCCTCACGCGCCTGCGCGCCGAAGGCTATGCGGTGGCACCGAGCTATCGGGCCGCGGACCTGGTCATCGTCAATACCTGCGGCTTCATCGACGCCGCGGTGGACGAATCCTTGCAGGCCATCGGCGAGGCGCTCGCCGAAAACGGCCGGGTGATCGTGACCGGCTGCCTGGGTGCCCAGCCGCAAAAGATCCTCGACCGGCATCCCACGGTGCTCAAGGTCACCGGACCGCAGCGCTACGAGGAGGTGGTCGACGCGGTGCACCGGCATCTGCCGCCGCAGCATGAGCCCTTCGTGGATTTGATCCCCGCGCAGGGCGTGCGCCTGACGCCGCGCCACTACGCGTACCTCAAGATCTCCGAGGGCTGCAATCATCACTGCACCTTCTGCATCATTCCCTCGATGCGCGGGCGCCTGGTCAGCCGTCCGGTGGCCGAGGTGCTGCGCGAGGCGGAACAGCTGGTGCGCGCCGGCGTCAAGGAGATTCTGGTCATCTCACAGGACACCAGCGCCTACGGCACGGATCTCAAGTACGCGGCCGGAGACTGGCGCGGCAGCGCGCGCAGCGCCCGCTTCTATGACCTGGCGGCGGCACTCGGCGAGCTCGGCGCCTGGATCCGGCTGCACTACGTTTACCCCTATCCGCATGTCGACCGGGTGATCGGGCTGATGGCCGAGGGGCGGGTGCTGCCCTACCTCGACATCCCCTTCCAGCATGCCAGCGCCCGCATCTTGAAGCTGATGAAGCGGCCGGCCGCCGCCGAAAACACGCTTGAGCGGATAGGTGCCTGGCGCACCGTCGTCCCGGACATCACCATCCGCAGCACCTTCATCGTCGGCTTCCCGGGGGAAACCGAGGCGGAATTCGCCGAATTGCTCGACTGGCTGCGCGCGGCACGTCTCGACCGCGTGGGCTGCTTCGAATATTCGCCGGTCGAAGGCGCCGCCGCCAACGCGCTGGGCCTGCCGCCGGTGCCCCCGCAGGTCAAGTCCGAGCGCCGCGCGCGATTCATGGAGCTGGCCGCGGAGCTGAGCGCCGCGCGGCTCGCCGAGAAGGTCGGCCGCCGCATGCAGGTGCTCATCGACCGCATCGACGACGGCGGCGCCGTGGCCCGTTCGGCGGGCGACGCGCCGGAGATCGACGGGGTGGTGCGCATCGGCGGCGCGGCCCTGCCGGCGGTCGGCAGCTTTGCGCAGGTGCGTATCACCGGCTCCGGCGCCTACGATCTCGAGGCGGTCTTGGACAATTGAAGGAGGACGGACGGTGGAAATTACGGCGGATCGGGTGGTGACCATCCACTACACCCTGAAGAACGACGGCGGCGTGGTGATCGACAGCTCCGACGGCGGCGAGCCCCTGGCCTACATCCAGGGCCACGGCAATCTCGTGGTGGGTCTGGAGAAGGCGCTCGAGGGAAAACGGGACGGCGATACCCTGGCTGTGGTGATCGAGCCGGCCGACGGCTACGGCCGGCGCGACGAGGCGCTGATCAAGCGGCTGCCGAAGCGAGCGCTGCAGGGCTCCGGCGAGATCAAGAAAGGCATGCAATTCCAGGCTCAGACCGAGCAGGGTGTGCGGCTGTTCACCGTGACCGCGCTGGCCGGCGACATGGTGACCCTGGACGGCAATCATCCGCTCGCCGACCAGAGGCTGCATTTCGAGGTCAAGGTGGTCGAGGTGCGCGAGGCCACCAGCGAGGAGCTCGAGCACGGCCACGTGCACGGCGCCGGCGGCCATCACCACTAGGGAGCCCTGCGCCGGCAGCCCTGGGCCGATTTACAGATACTTGAACAGCGTCAGGCCCTGGGTGACCGTGTAGGCCTGCAATGCGGCGGTCAAGGCGGTGTTCTCTGAATCGAGATTGGTGATCGCGGTGGCGTAGTCGACACCCTGCAGCGACGCGATCGAGGATTGCAGCTGGGTCTGCTGGCTGCCCGCGACCGAGAGCGCCGTGGTAACCGTGTCCACCCGCCCGCCGACGCCGGCGCGCACATTCTCGATCTGGGAGAGCGCCTGGTCGAGGTTGTTGAGCCCGGCGCTGAGTGAATTGCCGAGTTGCGTGCTTTGAGTCGCGGTTCCGGTCGGCGACTGCAGCGCATTGACGATGTCCTGCACCGAGGTGAACAAGCTCTGATTGGTCGAGGGCGCCACCGTGAACGCGTCGCCCGCGGCCGGCGTGCCGCTCAAGGTCACCTGCAGCCCGTCGAAGGCAATCGTCGCGCCGTCGGTGTAGGTACCCGTCGACACCACCGCGTTGGCCGCGTTGGTGACGTTATACGTGCCCCCCGCGCCGAAGGTGACGGCATAGGTGCCTCCATTGTAGGCGGCCGGATCGGCCACCGTGGTCGCGCCCACCACGCCCGTGCCGGTGTTGGCTGCCGCTGCGGTGACCGTGAAGGTGCCATTGCCGGTCTTGATCTGGTTGAACACCGCGTCGCCGCTGTCGCCGACGGCCACCGTCTGCCCGGCGGCGATCTGCACCATTTGCTGGCCCTGATTGCCGGCGTAGGTCGCCCCGGTCGCCGTCTGGTCGAACGGCTGGGTCTGGGTCGCATAGCCGGCGAAGATGTACTGGCCGTTGCCGTCCTGGGTGTTGGCCAGCGCCAGCAGGCCGCTTTGGATCTGCACCGCCTGGCTGGCGAGCGAACTGAGATTCTGCGCCGTGTTGGTGCCCGAGTTGGCCTGCAGCACCAGATCCCGCAGGTTCTGCAGCTGGGTCTCCACCTGCGACAGGGTGTTGTCCTCGGTGCCGAGACTGCTCTGTGCGGCATTCGCGTTGGTCTGGTATTGCTGGCTCTGGGACAACGCCGTGTTCAAGTTGTTCACTTCGCCGGCGGCCACCGGGTCCTGCGAGGGATCGGTGAACGCCAGGCCGCTGGACAGCTGGTTCTGCGTCACCGAGACGTTCGTCTGAAGCGCCTGGACGGCGGCGAGGAACTGGGTTTGACTCGACAAGTCGGTGACGCGCATGGATCGTCCTAGGTATAGGTGCCGTTGATCGAATCGAGCAGATAGGTGAACAGCGAGTTGCCGGTGCTGATGACCTGTGCCGCGGCCTGGTAGGCCTGCTGCCACTGCAGCAGGTTGGCGGCCTCGGTATCGAGATTGACCCCTGAAACCGACTGCACCGCGGACTGCGCCTGGGTGTTGACGGCGGTCTGCGCGGTTTGCGAGGTATTGATCTGCTGCGCTTGGCTGCCGACGCCGGTGATCAGGCCGCTCACCGCGGCGTTGACGGAAATCGTGCCGTTGGAGAGCACGCCCTGCGACTGCGCGGCGGCGGCGGCCAGCGCGTTGCGATTGTCGCCGGTGCCCCCGACATTACCCTGCACGGTGAACACATCGCCCGTGGCCGGCGTGCCGCTGATCTGTACTTGCCAACCGTCGGCCGCGATGTTGCCGCCCGAGGTGTAGGCATTGGCCGCGCCGCCGTTGATGGTGTAGGTGGTCGGACTGGTGAACGCGATGGTTGCCGCGGCGAGCAGATTCGGATTCGCCGCGTTGGTGACGGTGCCGGCGCTGATGGTCGCGGTGCCGGTGTTGGCGTCGGCGGCGGCGGTGACGATGGCGCCGGCCGCCGCCAGCTGCGAGGTGCTGGTCAAGGCCACCGCGAAGCTGCCCGCCGCCTGCGACGTGGGTGAGATCAGAAAACTGTCGCCGGCGGCCGGCACCGCCGGCGTCACCACGATCGCCAAGCCCACGGAGGCGGCCAGCAGCGGATTGGCCGCGGTGCCGGCGCCGGTGAGCGCCACCGTGGCGCCGCTGGTGGCGTCGGTCAGGGAATAGGCGCCGGCCTTGTAGGACAGCACGTAATTGTCCGCCGTCAGCGCACCGACGTTGGTGATGGTGGCGGCGGCGGTGGCCGCATCGGTGTTGTTGCTCGACGCGCTGACCGTCGGGCCGGTGGCGGAGAACAGGTTCGCGCCGAAATTGCCGTTCGCGTCCAGGCCGGAGTTCTGCAGCGAGTTGGCGTTCTGCTGCAGCGCCAGAGCGATCTGGCCCACTTGATTGATGGCTGGGTTGACCACCTGGCTGCGCGCGGCCAGCAGGCCGCCGAGATCGCCCGTGGTGATGGAGCCGCTGATGGTGTTGGTGCCGTCGGTGGAGGTGGAGACCTCGAGCTGCGTCGCATTGTATGGATTGGCGACGGTGGTCAGCTGGGTGGTGTAGCCGTCGAGCACCAGGGGCTGGCCGTTGCCGACGAACACGTTCATGGCGCCGTCGGCGTCGGTGGTGGTGGTCACGCCGACCAGCTGCGAGAGGTTCGAGACCAGCTGATCGCGCTGATCGAGCAGGGTATTCGGGGCCTGGCCGCCCGCCTGCGCGGTGCCCACCACGATCTGCTGGTTCAGGCTGGTGATGGAACTGGCGATGGAATTGATCTGGTTCACGTCGGCCGCGATGCCGGTGTTGATGTTGTTGCTCAGGTTCTGCAGCTGGGAACCGGTGCTTTGGAAGCTCTGCGCCAGGCCCTGCGCCGCGCTCAGCACCGCCTGGCGCGAGGCGGTGGAGGAGGGATCGCTCGCCAGGGTCGACCAGGCGCCGTAGTAGCTTCGCAGGGCCGTGGTCAGCCCACCGCCGGTGCTGCCCACGATGTCGTCGATCTGGCTGCTGTAGGTTTGCAGTGCATTGAGCTGTCCCAAGCTGCTCTGCGAGGAGTACAGCTGGTTTTCCGCGGTCTGGCTGAAGGCGCGCGACACCGAGGCGACATCGACGCCGTTGCCGATGGCGGCCTGGCCATAGGACTGCGGCACCGCAGCAGTCAGATTGGCGGTTTCCACGTCGTAGCCCGGCGTGTTGGCATTGGCAATGTTGTTGCTCGTCACCGCCAAGGCCTGTTGGAAGGCTTGCAGCGCCGATAAGCTGATTCCAAAAACGTCCGACAAATGCCTTACCCCTGTACGTACCTGGGACTAGGTGGATATCGGCACGGCGGCACCATTCTGGAGGGTCAGTCTAGGGCCACACTAGAGGGCCAGGGTGCTCGATAGCACCGCAGCGCGGAACGTGCTGCTATGCAATAGATTATTTAACTTATTCCCGTATTGAGGATCCGTCGCATAGCCGGATTTGCCGATCTGCTCCACGTATGCCTGGGCATTGGCGCCGTTGGCGACCACTTCCCGATAGCGGGGCGAGTTCTGCAGCAGCTGGGCGAAATCGCCCACCGACTCGGCCACGGAGCCATAGGCGCGAAACGCCGCACGCCGCGGCGTCGCCACCCCGCCGCTGTACTCGACGCTATCGGCGGCGACGCGCGCGCCATCCCAGCCATCATCGGCCTTGATGCCGAACAGGTTCAGGCTGGGCGAGCCGTCGGGATTGCGCGCCATGCGCTTGCCCCAGCCGGTCTCCAAGGCCGCCTGCGCCAGCACCCCCAAGGGACTGACCCCCAGCGCCTGGGCGGCGCTGTTGATCGCCGGCAGCACCAATTTCACGAAATCGCCCGGGCTTTGCGCCATGTCCTCGGCCGCGCCGCCGGCCGCGCCGCCGGCCGCGGCCGAGCCGGCCGGGGTGGCCGCGGTGCGGCCGCCGCCGTCCGCGGCGGCGGCGTTGGACAGCTGGCGGGCGAGCAGCGCGCTCAGGCCCAGATCCTGGCGCTGCGACAGCGACAGCGAAATCTGCTTGTCGAACATGTCCTGGTACATGCCCATTTCGTTGCTGTCGCCCTCGCCCAGTTCGGCGCTCGCGTCGCGCATGCTCTTCAGCATCATTTGCAAGAACAGCGCCTCCACCTGCTGCGCCACGGCGTGGATCGCCTGCGGCGAGGAGGGATTGGCCTTCAGCGCCGACAGCGCATTGATATCGCTGTAATTGTTCGCCGCGGTGGCGGCCGCGGGCGGCAGGGATTGAGGCGTGATGGGCGTGGTGGCCATCAGATGACGATCAGCTCGGCCTGCAGGGCACCGGCCTCGCGCAGCGCCTCGAGAATGGCCACCAGATCGCCGGGCGCCGCACCGACCTCGTTGACGGCGCGCACGATCTGCTCCAGATCGACGCCGGGCTTGAACAGGAACATGTGACTCGGGCCGGTGTCGACCTTGATCTGCGAATTGGTGGTCACCGTGGTCTGGCCGCCCGAGAACGGCAGCGGCTGGCTGACGGCTTGCTCCTCTTTGATGGTCACCGACAGCGAGCCGTGCGAGACCGCGGCCGGGCTCACGGTGACGTTGCTGCTGATCACCACGGTGCCGGTGCGCGAATTGATGATGACGCGCGCCGGCGCGCTCGCCGGATCGACCTGCAGATTCTCCACCTTCGACAGGAAGGCGACGCGCTCGGTGAGGTCCTCGGGCGCGTGCACGCGGATCGAGGCGCCGTCGATGATGCTGGCGGCGCCGGCGCCCACCCCCCGGTTCACGCTCTCCATCAGACGCGTGGCGGTGGTGAAATCCGGGCTGTTGAGATTGAGAATCACGGCATCCCCCTGCGCCAGCTGCGAGGGCACGGCGCGCTCAACCGTGGCGCCGTTGGGAATCCGGCCCGAACTCGGCACGTTGACCGTGAGCTTGGAGCCATCGTTGGCATCCACGCCGAAGCCGCTGACGATCAAGTTGCCCTGGGCGATGGCGTAGATCTGGCCGTCGAGTCCGTGCAGGGCGGTGACCAACAGCGAGCCGCCGCGCAGGCTCTTGGCATTGGCGATCGAATTGACGGTGACGTCGATGGTCTGGCCGGGCTTCACGAATGCCGGCAGCACCGCATGCACCGATACCGCCGCGACGTTCTTCAGCTGCGGCGTGACGTTGCTCGGCACCGTGACGCCGAGCTGCGCCAGCATGTTGGTCAGGGATTGCACCGTGAACGGCGCCTGGCTGGTCTGGTCGCCGGTGCCGTACAAGCCCACCACCAGCCCGTACCCCACCAGCTGATTGGTGCGCACGCCCTGGACCTGCGCCATGTCCTTGATGCGCTCGGCGCGCCCCGGCGCGGTGGCCACGAGCGCCAGCAGGACGACTGCAAGGACCTTCAGGCGCATGGCGTGCCGGTCCCTAGAATGGCGAGAACGGCGAATTGAAGAATCGCGCCAGCCAGCCCATGCGGTTCGAGCTGTCGACCACGCCCTTGCCGGAATAGCTGATGCGCGCGTCGGCGAGCTTGTCCGAGGTAACCGTGTTGTTGCCGGCGATGTCCGCCGGCCGGATCACCCCGGAGATGTGCACGAACTCGTCGCCCTGGTTGAGCTTGAGCGACTTGTCGCCCTGCACGATGAGATTGCCGTTCGACTGCACCTGGATCACCGTCACGGTCAGGCTGCCCGCCAGGCTGTTGCTCTGGGTGCTCGAGCCCTCGCCGTCGAAGCTGTCGGCGCCCGACAACGAGGCGTCGAGTATGGGCACGCCCTTGACGGTGGGCGTCCTGCCAAACAGCGTCGGCCCGGTGTTCACGGTGGAGGTGGTCTTGGCGGTCTTGGTGACCGCACTCTTGCTGGCGTTGGTGGTTTCGTTCAGCACGATGGTGAGCACGTCGCCCACGCGGCGGGCCTTCAGATCCGCGAACAGCTCCATCTGCTGGCCGGCCTGATAGATCGCACCGTCGGTGCGCGGCACGGGCGGCGGCAGCGTGCGGGCGACCGGCGGGGGCGGCTCGGGTTTGGATTTGAACATGGACAGCATGCCGCAGCCCGCCAGGGGAAAAAGGGCCAGGCCGGCGGCGGCGAGCGCGATGCGCGCGCCGTGGGAGCCGGGCGCGCGCGTCATGACAGATTCGTGGTCAGATACTGCAGCATCTGATCCACGGTGGTGATGGCCTTGGAGTTCATCTCATAGGCGCGCTGGCATTCGATCATGTTGACGAGCTCCGTGACGGTGTTGACGTTCGAGGTTTCGAGCGTGCCCTGCGCCAGGCTGCCGAGGCCGTTGGTGCCGGCGGTGCCGACCTGCGGCGCCCCGCTGGCGGCGGTTTCGATCACCAGATTGTTGCCGGTGGCCTGCAGGCCCTGCGGGTTGATGAACTGGGCCAGCTGGACCTGGCCGACCGTGGTCGGCTTGACCTGCCCGGCGATCGCGACCGAGACGGTGCCGTCGGTGCCCACCGTGACCGACTGCGCGGCGATGGGAATGGTGATGGCGGGCTGCAGCGGATTGCCGCTCGCGGTCACCACATTGCCCTGGTTGTCGAGCGAGAATGCGCCGTCGCGGGTGTACGCCGTGGTGCCGTCAGGCAGCAGGATCTGGAACAGACCCAGGCCATTGATCGACAAATCCAGGCTGCCGCCGGTCTGCAGCACGCTGCCCTGGATGTAGTTCTTCACGGTCGCCGAGATGCGCACGCCGGTGCCGAGCGACAGGCCGGTGGGGTACTGGGTGTTCTGGGTGCTCTGCGCGCCGACCTGTTGCACGTTCTGGTACATGAGGTCCTGGAACGCCGCGCGGTCGGACTTGAATCCGGTGGTGTTGCTGTTGGCGAGATTGTTGGAAATCACCGCCATCTGCGTGTTCTGCGCGTCGAGGCCGGTTTTTGCGGCCCATAGTGCGAGATTCATCGGGTTTGTTCTCCGGCCGTCATGACGTGCTCATCATGAGGCGCTCGGCGGTCTGCTCGTTTTGATCGGTGGAATTCATGCTCTTGATCTGAAATTCGTACAGGCGCTGCAGTTCGATCATGTTGACCAGCGAATTGGCGGCGTTGACGTTGCTCATCTCGAGCATGCCCGACTGCAGTGTGACGGTTTCGTCGGTGGGGGATTTGCCGCCGGACTTGAGCCGGAACAGCCCGTCCGGGCCCTTTTTCAGGTCGGCGGTGTTCGGATTGACCAGCTTGATGCGGTCGACCTGCGACTGCGCCACCGGAGTCAGGCCGAGGGGCACCACCGAGACGGTGCCGTCGCTGCCGATGGTCACCGAGGTCGCCGCGGGCACGTTCACCAGCCCCTGTTCCGACATCACCGGCAGTCCGTTGGCGGTGATGACCGCGCCGTCGGCCGTCACCTGCAGGTCGCCTTCGCGGGTGTAGGCCTCCGTGCCGTCCGGCGCCATCACCGTGATGAAGCCCTTGCCGTTGATCGCCACGTCCATCGCGTTGCCGGTGCTTTGCAGCACACCGGTGGAGAAATCCACGCCCGAGTCGCCCGCGACCGCGTTCACCCGCGACGGGTACCCCGGCCCATAGATCGGATCGCTGACGAAGGCCACCGAATCGGCGCGAAAGCCGACGGTGTTGACGTTCGCGATGTTGTGATTGTTGGCGGCCTGCGCCTCCATGATCTGCTTGGCGCCGGTCATCGACACGTACAATCCTCTGTCCATTACTTGAAGCTCCGGCGTTAATGGTTGATGGCGATGACGGTCTGGGATTCCTGATTGGCGGTGGTGATGACCTGCGCGTTGGCGTCGAAGGCGCGTTGCGCAGTGATCATGTTCACCAGCTCCGAGGTCAGATCCACATTGGAGCTCTCCAGGGCGCCGGACTGGATGCTGCCGAAGCCGGAGGAGCCGGCCACGCCCTGCACCGCCGAGCCGGAGGCGTAGGTCTGCGACCAATTGGTGTCGCCGAGCTGAGTCAGGCCCTGCGGATTGGGAAAATTCGCCAGCGCGAGCTGGCCGAGCTGGGTCGAACGGCCGTTGGTGTACACGGCCGAGACGATGCCCGTGGTGTCGATCGACACGGTCGACAGCTGGCCGGTGGCATAGCCGTTCTGGGCGATCGAGGTCACGCCGAAGCCGCCGCCGTACTGGGTGGACTTGCTGAAATCGAAGGTGAAATCCTGCCCCTGGGTGGCGCCGCCCGGCGGATCGAAGCCATCGAAGGCCAGATCGCCGGCGTTCGCGCCCTCGACCGCGCCGGCCGTGGTGAACGCCAGGGTCTGCGCCCCGCCCACCTGCGCGCCGTTGACCGTCATGTACACATCCCAGGTGCCCGCGGCGGCCGTCTGCGCGAAGAAGAACGTCGCCGGATAGGCGTTGCCGAGCGAGTCGTACACCGTGGTGGAGGTTGATTCGTTGTAGCTCTGCGGGTTGGCCGGGTCGAACACCGCCACCGCCGGTGCGGCTGAATTGGCCGGCAGATTCAGGATCGCCGAGCCGCCCGTGGTCGCCAGCGGCGCACTCTGCGCCGTCTCGAGGTTCAGATCCTGCAGCGCACCGGTGTTGAAGCCGCCGGTGGTCAGCGGCGGGTACACCTGCAGGAACTGGCCCGTGGAACTGACCACGTTGCCGTTGGAGTCCTGGCCGAACTCGCCGTTGCGCGTATACACGTAGCCGCTGGCATTTTTCATCGTGAAGAAGCCGTCGCCGCTGATCGCCAGATCCAGGTTCGAGGAGGTGGTGGTGATGTTGCCCTGGGTGAACTGCTGCGCAGTGTTCGCCAGGCGCACCCCCTCGCCCACCACCGAGGTGTTCAGATTCACGGCGCCCGCCGCGTACACGTCGGCGAATTCGGCGCGCGAGGCCTTGAAGCCGGTGGTGTCGGCGTTTGCCACGTTGTTCGCCGTGACGTCAAGGTCTGAACTCGCGGCGGTCAATCCCGATAGGGCTATGCTGAAACTCGGCATGGGGTCACTCCTGGCCTGTTAATTCGAAATCTGAAGAACGCTGCTCAGGGGCACACTGCCCTGGCCGGCGACGTTCAAGGTAAGTCCGGTGCTGGCGGTGCCGCTGCTCGAGCTGCTGGACGATGTGCTGCCGGCGGTACCGCCCATCGACACACTTTGCACGACGCCGTTGATGTACATGGGTATGGCCGTTGACGACGTCACACCCGCGACCTGCCCGGTAAAGGTGTAGGTGCCCGGCGGCGCCTGGCTGCCATTGGACTCGGTGCCGTTCCAGGTGAAATTGGCGAGACCGGTGGATTGCGCACCCAGATTGACCTGCTGCACCAGATTGCCGTTGGCATCGGTGACATCGACGTAGACCTGCGCGCTGTTTTGCGGAACCTGCAGGGCGCCCGTGACCGTGCCGGCTGCGGCCACGGTGGCGGTCGAGCTGGTGACCAGCACGGTGTGGCCGAGCAGCGAGGAGGCCTGCAGCGCCTGGCTCGAGGTCAGCGAATTCGACAGGGTGGAAAACGCGGTATTAAGGTTGCTGATGCCCTGCACTTCGCTGAGCTGTGCCAGCTGCGTCAGGAACTCATTGCTGTCGAGCGGGCTGGTCGGATCCTGGTTCTGCAGCTGCGCCAGCATCAGGGTCAAAAAGTCCGTGCCGCCGAGATTGATGCCGCCGGTGGCGCCGGTGGCCGCGGAGCTGCCCGCGGCAGCGGCACCGCCGGTGGCGCCGGTTCCCGCGGTGGTACCGGTGCCGGTGCCCGTCGTGCCTGTGCCGTTGGTGGCGGCTGTTCCGTTGATCAGCATGGTAGCTCCTGGTGGCCCATCGAGATTAGTGGCCCATCGAGATGATTTTGAGCAAAAGATCGCGCGCCGTGTTGATCGCATCGATGTCGGAGGCGAACGAGCGGTTGGCGGATATCATGTTGGCCATCTCCTCGATCGGGTTGACGTTCGACATGTAGACGTAGCCGTTGCTGTTGGCCGACGGATTCTGCGGCTCATAGCGCATGGCGGGCGGCGTGGTGCTCTCCACCACGCCGAGCACGCGCACGCCGATCGCGGCCTGCTGGTCGTCGGTCGCGGTGTCGTCCATCATGGCCTCGAACACCGGATGCCGGGCGCGGTAGACCTTGCTGGCATCGCCGGCGGTGCTCTCCGAGTTGGCGAGATTGCTGGCCGTGGTGTTCAGGCGGATGGTCTGCGCATTGAGCGCGCTGCCGGCCACGTTGAAAATGTCGAAGAGCGACATCTATTCCTCCCGGACGCCCATGACGGCCGTCATGGCGGTCATGAGCCCATGATCGCGAGCGACAAGTCGGCGATCGTGTCGTTGATGAACATCAGGCTCGCCTGGGAGCGCACGTTGTCCTCCGAGAATGCGGCCTGCTCCACCGGCATCTCCACGGTGTTGCCGTCGAGCGATGCCTGATAGGGATTGCGGTATTTCAGTTCGGCCGCCGGCATGTCCGCGGACTGCGTAACGATGTGCGCCGCCTGCGTGACGCGAAGCGGCAGCGGCGCCTGCTCGTCGGCGGCCTGGCCGAGCACGGCGGCGAAGTCGATGTCGCGCGCCTTGTAGCCCGGCGTGTCCGCGTTGGCGAGGTTGGCGGTGAGCACACCGAGCCTCTCGCCCTGCAGCAGCAGCGCCGATTCGTGAATGCCGAAGATATTGTCGAACATGTCGGTGATGGCTCCTCGGTACGGACTCAAGCAAGAGCTGTGCCAAGTGCGAAGCGGCGCACCAACGGCCTGCCGGAGCGGCACCGGGGCGCTTTTTTAACGCCGCTCACGGCGCCTGCCACGGCACTGCGGCAAGGAATTGCCGCCGGCGGCGGGGGGCGGCAAGGCTCCGGCCGGCGCCGGATGGCGGTTGGCGCCGTTGCGCCGGCCGCCGGATGAGGGCCGCCTGGCACGGCGCTTGCTTCTTCTCCCGTATGCCAACGATTCCGTCAATAGTTTGTCGCTGGGCGCTTTGCCTGAATCTCGCGGCCATGGCCATGGCCGCGGCCGGCGCCGCCGCTCAGGCGCTCCCGCCGTCCGCTCAGGACATCCCGCAGCTCGAAGCCCTGGCGCGCTCCGAGGCGCTGCGCACGCTGCCGCCGCTCACCGGGCAGCAGCGCCTTGCGGTCGGCCCCATTCCGCCGCGGCTGCAGCTCGCGCCGTGTGCAAACATCTCCTCCGCGCCCGCGCCCGGTGCCCACGATCGCAACCGCGTGCTCGTGCAACTGCGCTGCAGCTCCGGCGCCGGCCCTCCTCTTTGGCACCTCTATGTACCCGTCAGGGTCATCGGCACCTCGCCGGTGGCGGTCGCGGCGCACGCCCTCATCGCCGGCAGCGTGCTGACCGCCACGGACGTGCGCATCGAGCAGCAGGATCTGGCCCGGCTGCCGCCGGGTTATCTCGACGACGCCGGCATCGCCGTCGGCCTGACCGTGGCCCGCGCTATCGCCGGCGGTGCCGTCCTCACCAACCAGCTGCTGCTCGGATCGAAGGTGGTGCAGCGCGGCCAAACCGTCACCCTGATCGCCTCCGGCGGCGGCGTCAGCGTGCGCATGGCCGGCCGCGCCATGAACGATGGCCTGGTCAATCAACGGGTTAGGGTCGAAAATCTATCGTCAGGCAAGATCGTCGAGGGGATTGCCCGCTCCGAACAAGTGGTGGAAATTATCTTTCAATGAGCCTTCAGTGGCAGGGGCTCACCGTCGATAACACTTTTCGGGAATGCGGAAGTTGACTTCCCCGTTAAAGTTCATAGCGGTGCAGACGATAACATTGCATGGCAGCTCAGATTGAGCGCCTTTGAGGAGATTGCAGGTGCCTAACAAAATCAGTGGCTATACGGCGAACGAGCCGCTCGCACCCGTCAAGGGTTCGGTCGGCAACAGCCAGTCCGTCGACAAGTCCCAGACCGAGACGCCCGCCACGGCGGCTGCGCCGGCCGCGGACCAGCTCACCCTGACGGCATCGGCGCGCTCGCTGCAGAAGATCGGCGAGGCGATCGCCGCGGCCCCCGTCGTGGATTCGGCCAAGGTAGCTGCCGTCAAGCAGTCCGTGCAGAGCGGCACCTACCGCATCGATTCCGCCCGGGTCGCCACCAAGATATTGTCGTACGAAAGCGACCTGGGTTAACTGACCCATGAACAGCGCCGCCCGCCGCGACCTCGAGGATCTGTTGGATCGCGAGATCGAGGTTGCCCGCTCGCTGGCGGCGACCCTGGCCGAGGAGCGCAGCGCCCTGACGGGCGATTCCACCGAACGGGTGGCGCAAAAGGCCGCGCACAAGCTGCAGCTGTTCGAGACCCTCGAGAAGCTCGAGGCCGAACGGCGTGCGCTGAGCGGCGTTGGCAAACCCGGACCCGGATTCGACGCCGGCGCGGTCGTGGCGCAGCGCTGGCGCTCCTTGATGGAATTGATCGCGGGCTGCCGCAATGCGAACCAGGTCAACGGCCAGATCATTCATCTGCGCCAGGGCCAGATCCGCCAGCTCATCGACATAATCCGCGGTGGCCCGTCCGATACCTACGGCCCCCACGGCAAGACCTTCGCCCGGGCGCTGCGCGCGCTGGCGCGAGCCTGACCATGCTCGTCCTCAGCCGCCGCGCCGACGAATCGATCGTGATCCAGCCCGCCGAGGGCGCGGATGCCAGCATGACGCTGGCCGAATTGTTCGCCAACGGCCCGATTCTGATCACCCTGCTCGGGGGCACCGGCCGGCGCGTCAAAATGGGCATCGAGGCCCCCGAACAACTCGCGATTCGCCGCAAGGACATCGGCTGAAATCCGCACCGCAGCGCTTCCCGCGCCGCGATTGCACATAACTGTCGGACTCCTTCGAAGCCCATCTCCAAACGGCTGCAAGGCCTTCGCTAAACGCCGTTCAGTGTGCATAATGGCGCTGCCGATTGGGCAAAATCGAAACAACGGATGACCTGATGGAGCGTCGACTGCACACTCGCCACCGCGCACGAACCACGGTTTACGTGGTGATGTCGGGACGCAAGAGCCGCATTTGCAAGGCGAAGAACTTGAGTGCGAACGGCGTGTTCGTCGAGACCGAAAATCTCGGTCTGCGCAAGGGACAACAGGTGCAGCTCGCCTTCGCCATCGATCTGGGATTGGTGACCAAGATCCACCGCCGCACCGCCATCGTGGCGCACGTCACGCGCGGCGGCACCGGACTGATGATGGAGCAATACGGCGGACGCTGATTCGATCGCGGCGATCCGCATCCGCGGCGCCCGTCAGAATAATCTCAAGAATCTCGACCTCGATCTGCCGCAGGGCGAGCTGATCGTCGTCACCGGCGTCAGCGGCTCCGGCAAGTCATCGCTGGTGTTCGACACCCTGTACGCCGAGGGACAGCGCCGCTACTTCGAGACCTTCTCGCCCTACGCGCGCCAGTTCCTGGACCGCATGGATCGGCCGGCTGTCGACCGTATCGAGGGCATTCCCCCGGCGATCGCCATCGATCAGAACAATCCCGTCAAAAGCTCGCGTTCCACGGTCGGCACCATGACCGAGCTCAACGACCATTTGAAGCTGCTGTTCGCGCGCGCCGCGGTGCTGCATTGCCGGGGCTGTGGCCGGCCGGTGCGCCGCGACACCCCCGAGAGCATCCGCGACGCCCTCGAGGCGCGCGCGCGGGCAGCCGGCGATCCGCGTCTGCTGTTCAGCTTCCCGGTGCCGGTACCGGCGAATTTCACCGCCGCCGAGATCAAATCCCTGCTGCAGAGGCAGGGCTACACCCGCTTTCACCCGCGCGGCGGCGACGTACTGCAGGTGGTGCAGGACCGCTTTCGCTGGTCGGCGGCCGACGCGGCGCGTGCCGGTGACGCCATCGAAGCGGCGCTCAAGGTCGGACAGGGGCGGCTCGACGTGTATCCCCTGCCCGAGGGCCAGTCCGAGGGCCAATTCGCTGCCGCGGACGCCCCGCCCTGGCGCTTTTCCACCGATCTGCACTGTCCGGACTGCGACATCACCTACAAGGACGCGAGCCCGAGCACCTTCAGCTTCAATTCACCGGTCGGGGCCTGCGAGACCTGCCGCGGCTTCGGCCGCAGCATCGGCGTCGATTACGGCCTGGTCGTGCCGGATGCCGCGCTGAGCCTGCGCTCGGGCGCCGTCAAGCCGTGGCAGACAAAATCCTATGAGGAATGCCAGAGCGACCTGCTGCGGTTCGCGCGCAAGCGAGGCATTCGGATCGACACCCCCTGGCTCGAGCTCTCCGAGCGTGAGCGCGCGTGGGTGATCGACGGCGAGGGCGAATGGACCAAGAACGTCTGGTATGGCGTGCGCCGCTTCTTCGCGTGGCTCGAGACCAAGGCCTACAAGATGCACATCCGCGTGCTGCTGTCGCGCTACCGCTCCTATAGCGCATGCACCGCCTGCCGCGGCGCGCGCCTCAAGCCCGACGCGCTGCTGTGGCGCCTCGGCACGCCCGCCGTCAACATCCGCGAATTGATGCTCATGCCGATCGGGCGCGCCCGCGGCTTCTTCGATACGCTTGAACTGCCGGCGCCGCTCGACGAGGGCGCCGGCGTGCTGCTGCGCGAGATCCGCACCCGCCTGAAATATCTGACGGATGTCGGGTTGGGTTACCTGAACCTCGACCGCCAGTCGCGCACGCTCTCGGGCGGCGAAGTGCAGCGGATCAACCTCACGACCGCCCTCGGCACCTCGCTGGTCAACGCCCTGTTCGTGCTCGACGAGCCGTCGATCGGACTGCATCCGCGCGACGTCGACCGGGTCGTCGAGGTGATGCGCCGGCTGCGCGATGCCGGCAACACCCTGGTCGTGGTCGAACACGACCCGAAGGTCATGCTGGCCGCGGATCGGCTGCTCGATATCGGCCCGGGCCCGGGCGAGCACGGCGGCGAGATCGTATTCTACGGGCGCGCCGGCGAACTGGCGCAGGCCAAAAACTCGCTCACCGCCGACTACCTGTTTCGCCGCCGGCGCATCGCGGCCCCGCGCGGGCCGGCCGCCGCGGCTGCCGGCGCGGCGGCCGTTGAACCCCGGGCGAACGGCGCACTGCGCATCGAGGGCGCCGCCCTGCACAATCTCAAGAACATCGATGCTGAGTTCCCGCTGCACCGCCTGGTGTGCGTGACCGGCGTCAGCGGCTCGGGCAAATCCTCGCTCATCCATGATGTCCTGTACGCGGCGCTGCTGCGCGCCAAGGGGCGCCCCACCGAAGCACCCGGCGCGCACCGCCGGCTGCTCGGCGCCGAACTCATCGACGAGGTCATCATGGTGGATCAGAGCCGCATCGGCCGCACCACACGCTCGAATCCCGCGAGCTACGTCGGCGCTTTCGACGCGATCCGCAATCTGTTCGCCCGCGACCCGGAAGCGCGCGCGCGCAAGTACACGGCCGGCACTTTCAGCTTCAATGCCGGCACCGGACGCTGTCCCGCCTGCGGCGGCAACGGCTTCGAGCACGTCGAGATGCAATTCCTCTCGGACGTGTACCTGCGCTGTCCGGATTGCGATGGGCGGCGTTTCCGCGCCGCGGTGCTGGAGGTCAAGCTGCGGCGCGCCGGCTCTGCGCCCATGAGCATTGCCGATGTGCTCGATCTGACCGTCTCGCAGGCGCTCGGCGTGTTCGCCGCGGACGCCGAGGTGTGCACGCGACTGGCGCCGCTGGCGGAGGTCGGTCTCGACTATCTGCGTCTGGGACAGCCCGTGCCCACGCTTTCCGGCGGCGAGGCGCAGCGCCTCAAGCTGGCGGCGCATCTGGCCGACTATGCGGTGCGCGAGCGCGCCGGCGCCGGCAGGCGCGGCTCGCTGTTCTTGTTCGACGAGCCCACCACCGGCCTGCATTTCGACGACATCGCCAAATTGCTGCGCGCGTTCCGGCGCCTCACCGAGGCCGGCCACTCGCTGCTGGTGATCGAGCACAATCTGGACGTCATCGGCGCCGCGGACTGGATCGTGGATCTCGGCCCGGAGGGCGGCGAAGCCGGCGGCGAAGTGGTGTGCGCCGGCTCCCCGGAAGCGGTGATGCTCGATCCGAAGTCCCACACCGGCCGCGCACTCAAGGCCGCCCTCGAGGCGCCCGCGTTCGGCGCCGCGGTGCACGACCAGGCAGGGCTGCCGTACGCCGCCGCGGGTCACGCGGCCATCGAGATCCACGGCGCACGCGAGCACAATCTGCAGAACATCCACGTGAATATCGAGCACAACCGCTTCACGGTGATCACCGGCGTGTCGGGCAGCGGCAAGAGCACGCTCGCCTTCGACATCCTGTTCGCCGAGGGCCAGCGGCGCTATCTCGAATCCCTCAACGCCTACGCGCGGCAGTTCGTGCAGCCGGCCTCGCGGCCCGACGTGGACGCGATCTTCGGCATTCCGCCGACGGTGGCGATCGAACAGCGCACCAGCCGTGGCGGCCGCAAGAGCACGGTGGCGACGCTCACCGAGATCTACCACTTCCTGCGGCTGTTGTACGTCAAGCTCGGCACGCAATACTGTCCGGCCTGCGACGTTCCGATCGAACCACAGTCCGCGGACGCGATTGCCGCGCGCCTGCTGCGCGAGCATCGCGGCCGCCCCCTCACGCTGTCGGCGCCCCTCGTGACCGCCCGCAAGGGGCTGTACACCACCCTCGCCCGCTGGGCGCGGGGCAAGGGATTCACGCATCTGCGGGTGGACGGCGCCCTGGTGCCCACCGCCAAGTGGCCGCGGCTCGACCGTTTCGTCGAGCACGACATCGAGTTGCCGGTGGCGAGCCTCACGCCGGGCGCACGCGGCGAGGCGCAGTTGCGCGAAGCGCTCGCGACCGCGCTGGCGCATGGGCGCGGCGTGGTGCACGCGGCCGGCGATTCCGGCGCCGTGCGCGTGTTCTCGACCAAGCGCGCCTGTCCCACCTGCGGCACGGGTTTTCCCGAACTCGACCCGCGGTTGTTCAGCTTCAACTCGCGCCATGGCTGGTGCACCCATTGCTTCGGCACGGGAGTGCAGCTGCCGCAATTCGACGCCGAGCAGAGCGGCGAGGAATCGGTGTGGCGCGAGGCCGGCGCGGCGGCGCAGACCTGCCCGCAGTGCGCCGGCGAGCGGCTCAATCCGGTGGCGCGTCGCGTGCTGTTCCGCGGCCGCTCGATCGCCGCGCTCACCGCCCTGCCCGTCGCGGAATTCTCGCGGGCACTCGGCAGATTCAAGCTCGCCGGCCGCGAGCACGACATCGCCCGCGACCTGTTGCCCGAACTCGCCGCACGCACCGCATTCCTCTGCGACGTCGGTCTTGGCTACCTGCAGTTGGATCGCGCCGCGCCGAGCCTCTCCGGCGGCGAGGCGCAGCGCATCCGCCTGGCGGCGCAGCTCGGTTCGAACCTCAGGGGCGTGTGCTACGTGCTCGATGAGCCGACCATCGGCCTGCATCCGCGCGACAACGCCAACCTGCTCGCCACGCTCGAGGGGCTGCGTGCCAAGGGCAACACGCTGGTGGTGGTCGAACACGATGAGGACACGATCCGCCGCGCCGATCAGGTGATCGACCTCGGGCCGGGCGCGGGCACGCGCGGCGGGCAGGTGGTGGCGCAGGGCACGGCCGCCGAGCTCACCGGCATGGCCGCGTCGGTGACCGGGCGCTGCCTGCGGGCGCCGCTTGAGCACTCGCGCTCGCGGCGCCGGGCGGTCGGCCGCGACGGCGCCGCGATCGAGGTGGCCGGCGCGGTGATGCACAATCTGCGCGGCATCGACGCGCGCATCCCGCTCGGCCGCCTGACCGTGGTCACCGGCGTGTCCGGCTCCGGCAAGTCCTCGCTCGCCCGCGACGTGCTGCTCGGCAATCTGCGCACCCTGCTGTCGCACGCCGCGCGGCGCGGCGCCGCGCCGCCGCTCGCCGGCTGCACGGCGCTTCGCGGCTGGCAGGGCGTCAGCCGCGTGCTCGAGGTCGACCAGACCCCCATCGGCAAGACGCCGCGCTCCTGCCCCGCGACCTACGTCGGCTTCTGGGATGCGATCCGCAAGCTCTATGCGGAGTCGACCGAAGCGCGCATGCGCGGCTTCACGGCCAGCCGCTTTTCGTTCAACTCGGCCGGCGGCCGCTGCGAGGCCTGCGAGGGCCAGGGCATGCAGCGCATCGAGATGAATTTCCTGCCTGACGTCCAGGTGCTGTG
Source organism: Gammaproteobacteria bacterium (assembly GCA_003137095.1). Classification (GTDB taxonomy): domain Bacteria; phylum Pseudomonadota; class Gammaproteobacteria; order Steroidobacterales; family Steroidobacteraceae; genus Bog-1198. The sequence continues at coordinate 51,405 of PLET01000055.1, read as the reverse complement.
CGATGTGTGCGGCGGGCGCCGCTTCAACACGGAGACCCTCGGCATCCTGTTCAAGGGCTGCAGCATCGGCGCGGTGCTCGCCATGAGCGTCGATGAGGCGCTCGAGTTCTTCGCGGCGCAGCGCCTCGTGCGCCATGCGGTGGGCCTGCTCGCCGACGTCGGCTTGGGCTACCTCAGTCTGGGCCAGCCGAGCCCGACGCTGTCCGGCGGCGAGAGCCAGCGCATCAAGCTCGTGGCCGAACTCGCCAAGGTGCGCACCGATGCGCTCGGTCGGGACCTGGCGCGGCGCGAGGGCCAGCACACCCTGTACGTGCTCGACGAACCGACCGTCGGCCTGCACATGGCCGACGTCGAGAAGCTCTTGCGCGTGCTGCACCGGCTGGTCGACGCCGGCAACACGGTGGTCGTGATCGAACACAACCTCGACGTGATGGCCGAAGCGGATTGGATCATCGATCTGGGACCCGAGGGCGGTGCGGCCGGCGGGCGCATCGTGGCGCAGGGGCCGCCGGAGTCCGTGGTGCGACGTCCCCGTGGCCACACCGCACGCATCCTCGGTGAGTTCCTGAAGCAGCGCGGCGTGGACTGACCCTCGGGCCTCGCCCGGTATACTCCCCCGGATGAGGAGTGGGACGCCTGGCCTGGTCGCCGCGGCGCTGTTCGCGGCGCTCATCGCGGCTGTGGGCGCGGGGCTGTTCGCGCGCGGCTACTGGACGCCGGACGAGCCGCGTGAGGCCGACATCTCCTGGCGCATGAGCTGGCAGACGGACAAGGCCGTGCCGCTGCTCGCCGGCGAGCCGTTCTGCGAAAAGCCGCCGCTCACCTATTGGCTGGCCGGCGCATCCATGAAGCTGTTCGGCATGGGCGCGTGGGCCGCGCGGCTGCCGAATCTGCTGTACGCCCTGATCACCGCGCTTGGCACCGGTTTGCTCGCCCGCCGTGCCGCGGGCGCCCTCGCGGGCGTGGCCGCCGCCGCCGCCATCAGCACCTTCCTGCTCGCCTATCAGGTGGACATCTGGCTCGCCACCGATGCCCCGCTGCTCGCCGCGACCGCGGTCGCCCTCGCCGGCCTGTACACCGGCTTCCATGCCGCGGCTACCCGTGAACGCCTGCGCGGCTATCTGCTCATGCACGCCGCCCTGGCCCTGGGGTTCCTCGCCAAGAGTGCCGCGGCGTGGCTGGTGCCCGCGCTCGCGCTCGTAACCCTGGTGATCTGGGAGCGGCGCTGGCGCGAGCTGCTGCGCTTCGAGCTGTATGCCGGCCTGCTGCTGCAGGCCGCGGTGATCCTGGTCTGGGTCGGGTTCGTGTATGCGGGCCCCGACGGCCCGGCGCATCTGCGGGTGTTCTTCTGGAACAATCTGGTCGGCCGCTTTGTCGGCGTCGATGCGCCGCCGGAGCTGCAATACGCCACCGGGCATCGCAATTCGCCCGGCAAGTATCTGCTCGAGCTGCCCATGTACCTGTGGCCCTGGACGCTGCTGATGCTGGCGGCGGCACGCCGCGCCTGGCGGCAGCGCCATCTGGGCGGCGACTCGCGCCGCGCGGTGCGCTTTGCGCTCGCGGCATGCCTGCCGGCGCTCGCCGTGCTGTCGTTGGCGGCCACCGCGCGCAACATCTATCTGGCGCCGGCGCTGCCCGGCGCGGCGCTGTTGCTCGGCTGGTGGGTGCAGGGCAGCGCCGCGCAGCACGACGGCTGGGACTTGCGCGCGATGTTTGCCACCGCGGTGCTGATGCTGATGGCGGCCGCGGTCATGGCCGCCGCCCTGCTGCTGGTGCATCGCGACAGCGCGTCCGCGGCGTATTCAGGCGCCGGCCTGGCGTGGGCCGCGCTCGGTCTGGCCACCGCCGTGGCCGGCGCGGCGCAAGCCTGGACCCGGCTGCGCCGCGGCGCCATGGCCGGCGCGCAGCTCGCCCTGCTGGCGGCCTACCTCGCGCTACTGCTCGGCCCGGCGCCGCTGCTCTACGGCCAGGTGGACCGCTGGCAGGATCTGGCGGCCATCGCCCGCGCCGTGCAGCGCGACTCCGCCGGCCGGCCGCTCTACCTGCTCGCCCCCGACGAGACCACCCGCGCCATGATCGATCTGTATGCCCGCACCTCGGTGGCGCGCATCGACCGGCCGGCGGATGCGGCCGCGATGCCGCCTCGGAGCCGGCTGCTGGTACGCCTGGCGGATGCGGGCGACCCGGATTGGCTCGGCGCCGCAGGGCTGCAAGTCGCGGCGCGCTATGCGCTGCCGCACGGGCGCCGCTATGCGCTGCTCGAAAGCACGCGGCCGTAAACCGACTCGTACTCGCGAACCTGGCGGCTCCAGGAGAAATCCGCCGCCATGGCGTTCTGCATCAGCCGCAGCCAGGCGGGCCGATCCTGGAACCAGTCGAGGGTGGTGTTGAGGGCCCAGTGCACCGCCGGGGCGTCGTAATGCTCGAACACGCAGCCGGTGCCGCTGCCCTGCGCCGCGTCGAAGTGCTGCACCGAGTCGGCCAACCCGCCGGTCCGGTGCACGATGGGGATGGTGCCGTAGCGCAGGCTGTACATCTGGTTCAGGCCGCACGGCTCGTAGCGCGAGGGCATCAGGAACATGTCGCTGCCGGCCTCGATCAGGTGCGCGAGCGCCTCGTCGTAGCCCGAACGGAACGCCACCCGCCCGGGGAAACGCACCGCCAGACCCGCGAAGAACTCCGCATAGCGGGCATCGCCGCTGCCGAGCACCACCAATCCGGCGGAGCGCGACTCGAGCACGCGCGGCAGCGAATCGAACAGGATGTCGATCCCCTTCTGTTCGGCGAGCCGGGTCACCATGCCGATCAGCGGCGCCGATGCCGGTAGATCGAGGCCGCAGCCTTGCGCCAGCAGCTGCTTGTTCACGAGCTTGCCGCCGAGATCCTCGGGTCCGAAGCGCGCTGCGAGATACCTGTCGACGCGCGGATCCCAATCCTGGTACTCGACCCCGTTCAGTATCCCGAGGATGCCGCCGGCCCGCGCCCGCAGCACGCCCTGCATCTGCATGCCCAGCGAGGTTTCGCAGATTTCGCGCGCATAAGTGGGGCTGACCGTGGTGACCGCATCGGCGTATATGATGCCGTGCTTCAGGGAGTTGATCAGCCCGAAACGCAGATCCCTCTGGTCCAGGCGCGATTCCTCCGTACCGAGCTCGAGGTCCGGCAGCGCGTCCGCCGGCATGATGCCCTGATAGCCGATGTTGTGGATTGTCAGCACCGAGCGCGAGCCTGCGAACAGGCGGTCCCAGGCATAGGTCGTTTTCAGGTACAGCGGCAGGAAGGCGGTGTGCCAGTCATGGCAATGAAACACGTCCGGCGCGAACTTGAGGCGCTGGCAGGATTCGATGACCGCGCGCGTGAACAGCAGGAACCGGCGGTGCTCGTCCGGATCGGTGGTGTAGAAGGCACTGCGGTCGAACATCGGCGGACAATCCACGAAATACATCGGCGGGTCGCCGTCCGGGCCGCGCGCCGACCACAGCGAGAATTCATAGGTGACGCCGCCGATGTCGAGCGGCACCGCTTCGGCGCCGGCCACCCGGCTCATATCCGGCAGCCGGCGCACCGAGGCGTACAGCGGCATGAACGGCCGCACCTCGTGGCCCAGCAGGGCAAGCTCGTGCACCAGGGCGCCCGTCACGTCCGCAAGACCGCCGGTCTTTGCGTAAGGCATGATCTCCGAACTCAAGATGCACAGCTTTAGTGCGGCCATCCGCACAGTCTACCAACGCTTTTGACGGGATTCTGTGCGCAAAAGCGCGTGCGGGAAAATCGCGACTGTGGCACGCTGAGTAAGGTTCGGGGGGCGAACTCATCCATGAACTATTTCACCGACACCATCGTAGGCATGCGGCACGCGGCGCGCAACACCACCGGGCGCTATGTCAGCCGCCTGACCAGCGGCACCCTGGCGGTGGTCATGGCGGGCGGCCGCGGCGAGCGTTTGAAAGGCCTAACCCAGCACCGCTGCAAGCCGGCCACGCCCTTCGGCGGCAAATTCCGCATCATCGATTTCGTGCTGTCGAATTGCGTCAATTCCGGCATCCGCCAGATCGCGGTGCTCACCCAGTACAAGTCGCAGTCCCTGATCCAGCACATCCAGCGCGGCTGGAGCTATCTGCGCGGCGAAATGGGGGAATTCGTCGAGCTGATCCCGGCCCAGCAGCAGACCGGCGCGCATTGGTACCGCGGCACCGCCGACTCCGTGTTCCAGAATCTCGATTTCATCCGCTCGCACCACCCCACCCATGTGCTGATCCTGGCCGGGGATCACATCTACAAGATGGATTACGGCCCCATGATCGCCTACCACGAATCCTGCGAGGCCGACATCACCGTGGGCGTGGTCGACGTGCCCATCGAACGCGCGCACGAATTCGGCATCATGACCACCGACGATACCAACCGGGTGGTCAAGTTCGCCGAGAAACCCAACAAGCCCGATCCGATCGACGGCCACGAGAATTTCGCACGCGCCTCCATGGGCATCTATGTGATCGCGCGCGAACGCCTCGAGAAGCTGCTCACCGACGATTCCGTCAACCCGGACAGCAACCACGATTTCGGCAAGAACATCATCCCGCCGTCCATCGGCCGCATGCGCGTCTTCGCCTATCCTTTCCAGGACATCGAAACCCGCGCGCAGAATTACTGGCGCGACGTCGGCAACGTCGACGCGCTGTATGAGGCCAACATGGAGCTCGTTTCACTCAATCCGGAGCTCAACATCTACGACCATCAATGGCCGATCTGGACCTATCAGGCGCAGCAGCCGCCCGCGAAATTCGTGCTCGACGAGGAAGGCCGGCGCGGCATGGCGGTCAATTCCATGGTGGCCGGCGGCTGCATCATCTCCGGCGCCGCGGTGGTCCAATCGCTGCTGTCGAACGACGTGCGCATCGAGGACGGCACCCGCATCGACAGCTCGGTGCTGCTGCCCGGGGTCACCATCGGCCGCCGCTGCGCCATCAAGCGCTGCATCCTCGACGAGAACTGCGTCATCCCGGACGGCATGCAGATCGGCATGGACGCGGTGCTCGATGCGAAGCGCTTCTTCGTCACCAAGCGCGGCGTGGTGCTGGTAACCCCGGACATGCTGCGCGCGCTGATGTAACCCGCCCAGCCTGTCCGCTCAAGCTCCCTGCGGCAGCCGCAGGGTCAGGCCGTCCCACGCCTCGATCACCGCCTTGGCTGCGATGCCGAGCATGTTCGGCTGGCCGTTTACCTCGCCCGTCAGCAGCCGCACCTCCGCGCCCGCGGTGCCCCGCGGCCGGTACAACGTGGGTGAGGCGCGGCCGAACAGCACCACCTGCGGACAGCCGACCGCGGCCGCGGCATGCGCCGGGCCGGAGTCCACGCCGATGAGCGCGCTGGCGCGCGCCAGCAGCGCGACCAGCCGCGCAATGGGCAGATCGTCGGCGGCGTTGTACACACCGGAGACGCCGGCCAGTGCGGCGATTTCCCGGTTGAGCGCGAATTCCGGACCGGTTCCCAGCAGCACGATGGCATGCTGCGGCAGATCGCCGCGCAGATGCCGGATCACCTCCGCCCAGCGCGCGGCCGGCCAGTACTTGTGATTGACGGCGAGGCGCCGCGGGCCGCGCCGCATGGTGCGCTTGTTGCCCGCCTGCACCACCACCAAGGGCGTGCCGATGCCCCGCTTCTGCAGCCAGCCTTTGAGATCCAAGAGCTGGGCGGCGCTCACCGCCAGTTGGCAGCCGCCGGCGAGCGGCCGGCCCGGCGGCGGCGGCGTCTCCAACCCCTCCGGCATGATCTGCGCCAGGCGATGCCACTGTTCCGTGGCATGCTCGCCCGCCAGCAAGGGGTGCTGCGCCACATCGACGATGAGATCCCGGGGGATGCCGGCGCGCACCAGCATCGCCATGGCGGCATGCGTGCCGTCGCAATACCACGTAGGTCCGATGCCGCGCCGTCGCAGCCCCCGCACCACGCGGCGCTGGCCCACGGAGAGCAGATACGGCGTCTTGCGGCTGCGCACACAGAAGATTTCCCCGACTCCGGGCTGGCCGGCGAGCAGCGGCTCGCTCCAGGATCCGGAGGTCACGAGATCCACCGGGCGCCGGAAGCGCGCGTGCAATTCGCGGATCATCGCGGTCAGCAGCACCATGTCGCCGAACGCGCCGCAACGGACCACGAGCGGGCGATCGCAGCGGGCGGACTCAGCTGACATATCCTGACTCCCTCGGTGGCGAAACACAAAATGCTATCCTTGCGCACTTTATCGCGGCCGGCGGCGCAATGGGCAATCACGCATGATCTTGGTCATCGACGTCGGCAACACCCGCTTGAAGTGGGCATGGCTCACCAGCACCGGACTCTCCGACCAGCAGGCCGTGGTCCACCGCGATGCCAAATCGGCCCTGTGGACCGCCGCGCTGTTCGACACCGCGCAGCGGCCCGACCGGGTGCTGGTGTCCAATGTCGCAGGGCTCGCCATGGCCAAGACGCTGACGCGTCTGGCCCGCAGGGTGTTCAAGCTCAATGTGGAATTCATCACCGCCACCCGCAATTTTCACGAGCTCACCAACGGCTATCTGGATCCGACGCTGCTCGGGGCGGACCGCTGGCTCGGGGTCATCGGCGCCTGGACGCTCCACCGCTCGGTGCTGTGCGTGGTCGACGTCGGCACCGCGGTGAAGGTGGACAGCGTCGATGCCGGCGGCCAGCATCTCGGCGGACTGATCGTTCCCGGCATCCACATGATGCGCGAGGCGCTGCTCAACAAGACCAGCGACATCGCCCGCGCGGTGGAGCACAGCACGCCCTCGATGGCCGGCGTGCTGGCCAACAACACCATCGGCGCGGTGTCGCGCGGCGCCGTGTTCGCGCTCGCCGGCATGGCGGATCGCGCCGCCGAGGTGGTCGAACACAGCACCGGCGTCAAGCCCAAGATGTTCATCACCGGCGGCGATGCCGGCATGATCACCGGCAGCATGCGCTCGCGCGGCGAGATCGTGCCGGACCTCGTGCTGCAGGGATTGGCCGTGATCGCGGCGCAGCCGCGCTAGGCCCTGCGCCAGGCCCCATGTTCCGCCCGGGACCTAAGAACCTCATCACCGATGTCGCCGGCCTCGGCGTCGGCCACGCCGACGCCGCCGCGGCCAAGACCGGCGTGACCGTGCTGAGGTGCGCCGCGGCCTGGAACGCGGCGGTCGATGTGCGCGGCGGCGCCCCGGGCCTGCGCGAGACTGAGGTGCTCGCGCCCGAGAATCTGGTCGGCCGCGTGCACGCGCTGGTGCTCGCCGGCGGCTCGGTGTTCGGACTGGCGGCGGCCGACGGCGTCGCGGCGGCGCTCTCGGCCGAGGGCATCGGCCTCAACCTGCGCCCCGGGACGCACGCCATTCCCATCGTGCCGGCCGCCGTGCTGCATGATCTGTCGAACGGCGGCGACAAGGCCTGGGGCGCGGCGCCGCCCTATCGCGAGCTCGGCGTGAGCGCCCTGCGGGCCGCCGGCGCGGACTTCGCGCAGGGTTGCGCCGGCGCCGGCTACGGCGCCATGGCGGGCCTCTCCAAGGGCGGCATCGGTTCGGCCTCGCTCGATCTGGGCGACGGGCTCGTGGTGGGCGCGCTGGTCGCCGTCAATGCGGTCGGCTCCGTGTTCATGCCGGACGGCAGGACCTACTGGGCCTGGCCCTTCGAGCTGCAGGCGGAGTTCGGCGGCGCGGGAGCGCCGCGCGAACCCGTCGATGCGAGCGACCCGGCGCCCGCGCAATCCCGCCTGCAGCAGCTCGGGCGCCTGCAGGCAGGCGCCAACACCACCCTCGCGGTGGTGGCCTGCACGGCGGATCTCGCCACCGTCGAATGCAAGCGCGTGGCCATGATGGCGCACGACGGCATCGCGCGCGCCGTACGGCCGGCGCACACGCCCTTCGACGGCGACACGGTGTTTGCGCTGGCGAGCGCCGCGGTCGGCGGCAGCGGCCGGCAGCAGCGGCCCGCCCTCATCGCGCGCTTGGGTTCGGCCGGCGCCGATTGCGTGGCGCGCGCCATCGCCCGCGCCGTGCATCACGCGCGCTGAAGCCGCTCCTCGACGATCCGTCCCGCCTGCATCACATAGACGCGATCGGCAATGGCGCGCACCACCGCGGGATCGTGCGAGACGAACAGATACGCGAGATCGAGCCGCGCGGACAGCTCCGCCAGCAGAGCGAGGATCTGCGCGCGCAGCAGCACGTCGAGCGCCGACACCGCCTCGTCGAACACGATCAGCCGCGGCTCGATGATCAGCGCGCGCGCGATGGCGATGCGCTGGCGCTGGCCGCCGGAGAACTCGCGCGGGCGGCGGCGCATGTCGGCCGCGCGCAGGCCCACCAATTCCAGCATGGCCGCCACCCGCCGGCGGCGCTCGGCCGCCTCCGGCGGCGCGGCGAGCAGCGCGAACGGCTCGGCCACCAGCCGCTCCACGCTCCACAGCGGATCGAAACTGCCGTAGGGATCCTGGAACACGATCTGGATCGCGCGTCGCAGTCGCCTCGAGTTGCCGGCATGCGCAGCGAAGGGCTCGCCGAGCAGGCGCACCTCGCCGGCCTGCGGCCGCGCCAGGGCCAGCACCACCCGCAGCAGACTCGACTTGCCGGCGCCGGATTCCCCCACCAGACCCACCGTCTCGCCGGCGCGAACCGTCAGCGACACGCCGTCCACGGCGCGCAGCGCGGGCGGCGCCTGCAGCAGCGAGCGCCGCCGCCGCGGGTAGTCGAGCACGATGTCGCGCAGCTCCAANNCGGCCCCCGCGGTGCGCCGCGGCTCGAGCTGCGCCGCCTGGATGAGCGCCCGCGCATAGGGATGGCGCAGCGCATCGGGCAGCTCGGCCGTCGCCGCCTGCTCGACGATGCGGCCCCGATGCAATACAGCAACCCGGTCGGTGCGGGCGATCAGCGACATGTCGTGGGTGATGAGGAGCAGGCCCATGCCGGCACTGCGCACCAGATCGAACAGCACGGCGAGCACCTGCTCGCGGGTGTGGGCATCCAGGGCCGTGGTGGGCTCGTCGGCAATGAGCAGCGCGGGCGACAGCACCACGGCGATGGCGATGGCCACGCGCTGGCGCTGGCCGCCGGACAGCTCGTGCGGATAGCGATCCGGATCGCCCGCGTCGCCGCGCAACCACACCCGGTCGAGCGCTGCGCGCGCCAGGCGCCGCGCCTCGGCCGGTGCGGCGGCGCGATGCACCTGCACGGTCTCCGCCACTTGCTCGCCGATGGTCATGAGCGGATTCAGGGCGCTCATCGGCTCCTGAAAGACCATGCCAATTTCCCGTCCGCGCACCGCGCGCAGCCGCGCGGGGCTCTGCGCCGCGAGATCCTCGCCGCGCAACAGGATCTGACCGGTGGCGCTGGCGCCCGCGGGCAGCAGGCGCAGCAACGACAGCGCCGTCAGGGATTTCCCGCTTCCCGATGCGCCCACCAGGCCCAGCACTTCGCCGGCGTTCACGGCGAAAGACACGCCGCGAATCAGCGCCGCGCCGCCGAGCGACACGCACAGGTCGCGCACCTCGAGCAGCGCCGCGCCCGGGACGCCGGAGTTCATTCCCGGGGACCCAGGGTTTATTCCAGCGTTTGTTTCAGGGTTCATGGACCGCGCCATGCGCCGCATCGCCCAACAGATTCACGCCCAGCACGAACAGCACGATGGCGAGGCCCGGAAACCAGGCGAGCGAGGGCGCGCTGGCGGTGAGCGTCTGCGCCTCGTTCAACATGCGCCCCCAGCTCGGGGTGGGCGGCTGCGCACCCAGCCCGACATAGGACAGCCCGGCCTCGGCGATGATGCCGAGGGAGAACTGGATCGTCCCCTGGACCGCCAGCAGCGCCGCCAGATTCGGCAGGATGTGCTCGGCGGAGATGCGCAGGCGCCCTTTGCCCGCCACCTGCGCCGCCAGGCAATAGTCCCGCGTCCACAGTACACGCGCGCTGCCGCGGGTCACGCGCGCGAACACCGGAATGTTGAAGATGCCGATGGCGATGATGGCATTGATCGCGCCCGGGCCGAACACTGCCGTGATGAGAATGGCGAGCAGCAGTGCCGGAAAGGCGAACAGCACGTCGTTGCCGCGCATCAGAAACTCGTCCACGCCGCCGCCGCGCGCCGCCGCCGCCAGCCCGAGCGGCACGCCTGCGCCCAGGCCGATGACCACCGAGAGCAGCGCCACGCCCACCGAGTTGCGACCGCCCGCCATGATCATCGACAGCACGTCGCGCCCCAGCTGATCCGTGCCGAACCAATGCTGCGCGCTCGGCGGGCGCAGCTTCGAGAGGATGTCGATGCCGGCCGGATCGTAGGGCGTCCACACCAGCGACAGCGCCGCCGCGCCGATGAACACCGCCGTGATGACGACGCCGATCGCGAAACTCAGATTGCGGGTGGGCAGGCTCATGCGCTGCCGGACGTACGCAGCCGCGGATCGATCAGCGCATGCGACAGGTCCACCACGAAGGACACCGAGACCACCGCGAACACCAGCATCACCACCACGCTTTGCACCACGATCAGATCGCGCTGCACGATGGCCTGGAACACCAGCCGCCCCAGCCCCGGCAGGAAGAACACGTTCTCGATGATCACCCCGCCCGCCAACAGGAAGGAGAACTGCATGCCGAGAATGGTCATGACGGGGATGAGTGCGTTCGGCAGGGCATGGCGCCACAGAATGCGCCAGTCGCCCGCGCCCTTGGCGCGCGCCGTGCGTACGTAGTCCTCGTTCAGGGTATCGAGCAGGCTGCCGCGCAGCACCCGCGCCAGAATCGCCGCCTGCGGCATGGCGAGCGCCACCGCAGGCAGCGTCAGGGCCTTGAATGCCGCCCACCAGCCGGCCTGCCAGCCGGGGAAGCCGCCCGCCGACACCCAGTGCAGCGTCACCGCGAACACCCAGGCGAGGATCATGCCCAGCCAGAAGTTCGGCACCGCCAGCCCGAGCTGCGTCACGCCGGTCACGAGCAGGTCGGCGGGCCGCCCGCGGCGCGCGGCCGCCAGCAGCCCGAGCGGCAGCGCGCACAGCGTCGACAGCGCCAGCGCATAGGCGGTGAGCGGCAAGGAGACCTGCAGCCGCTGTGCGATCAGCGCGCCCACCGGTATGCGATAGGTATAGCTCATGCCGAAATCCGCGTGCGCCAGGCCGCGCAGCCAGTCGAGGTAGCGCAGCCACGGCGCCGCATCCAGGCCGAGCTGATGCCGCAGCGTCGCCACCGCGCCCGGCTCGGCCGAAAGACCCATCATGAAGCGCGCCGGATCGCCCGGCACGATCTGCACGATCACGAACACGATGGCGCTCGCGGCCGCGAGCGTGGCGGCGAGCACGGCCAGGCGCTGCGCCACGAACCACGGCCCGAAGCGCCGCGCCGCGAACAGCAGCAGCGCGCCGCCACACACCGCGAGCAGCACGGCGGCGGCCGCAATGCTGGGGCGCGCGGCGGCGGCGCCCGGCGTGGGACTCGCATCGTCGAACGCGGCCTTGTCCAGCTCGATGACATTCAGCACCCCGCCGAAGCCGATGCCGTGCAGATGCGCGTCGCACACGTCGAGCGCCGGATACTGGAACAGGAATCCGTTGACCGCATCGTCGGCCAGCTTGCGCTGGATGAGCCCGAGCAGCTCGCGGCGCCGGCCATCGTCGATGGCGTCGTCGAGCGCGGCGATCAGCGCCTTGAAATCCGCATCCCGATAGCCGAAGTAATAGTCATCGCGGGCGTAGATGTCGTAATCCATGGGCTCGGCGTGCGACACGATGCTCATGTCGAAGTCATGGCGCGTGAACACTTCGTCGAGCCACTGCGCCCATTCGAGATTCTCGATCCTCACCCGGATGCCGGCCGCGGCGAGCTGCGCCGCCACGATCTCCCCGCTGCGCCGCGCATAGCTCGGCGGCGGCAGCTTCAGCACCGCCGCGAACCCCTCGCGGCCGGCCTCCCGCAAGAGTTCGCGCGCCTTCTTGGGATCGTGCGCATAGCGCCCGGTGAGGTCCACGTAGGCGGGGTTTTGCGGCGGAAAGTGGCTGCCGATCGGCACGCCGAATCCGTACATGGCGCCCTCGATGATGGAGCGCCGGTCGAGCGCGTAGGAGATGGCGCGCCGCACCCGGATGTCGTCGAACGGCGGCCTGCGGTTGTTGAGCGCGAGCAGCGTCTCGCCCTCCGTGGAGCCGACGAACACCACGAAGCGCTTGTCCGCCTGGAACTGCGCGATGCTCTCCGGCGCCGGATAGTTGGAGAACGCGTCGATGTCGCCCGCCATCAGCGCGGCATACGCGGCCGACGGATCCGCGATGAACTGGAAGGTGGCGCGCTGCAGGCGCGCCGGTACACCCCAGTAATCCGCATTGCGGGTGAGCGTGAGCGAATCGCCGCGGCGCCACGCCAGGAACTTGAACGGCCCGGTGCCCACCGGATCGACGGCGTTGGCCGCCGCCGAGCGCGGCGCCACCATCGCGAACGCCCCCCAGGCGAGCGACTGCAAGAGGCCGCCCGAGCGGCGCTTGAGCGTCAGGCGCAGGGTGAGCCGATCCGGCGCCAGCACCGCGCGAATGGCGTCGAGGCGCGATTTTTGCGGATTGACCGAATCCGGCGCCATCGCCCGATCGAGCGAGAATTTCGCGGTTGCCGAGTCGAACGGCGTGCCGTCGTGAAAGCGCACGTTGGCGCGCAGATGAAAGGTGTAGGACAGGCCGTCGGCGGCGATCTCCCAGGACTTGGCCAGCGCCGGCCGGGGCGAGCCATCGGCGGCGAATTGCACCAGCCCCTCGAACACGTTGCCGTACTCGATTTCCGTGATGGCCGCCGCCGGACTCGAGGTGGGGTCGAGGATGGGCGGCTCGAGTTGCACGCCGATGATCACCGCATCGCGCGCCTGCGCCGTGGCCGCCGGCAGCAGCGCCACCGCACCGGCCAGCGCCACCGCACCGGCCAGCGCCGTCACACCTGACAGTGCAGCCACACCCTTGAGCACGGCCGCGGGGGGCGTCATCAGCGCGGCGGCGCCGGGCTCGCGCGCAGCGCCGGGCTCGCGCGCCGCGCGGCCGCCCGGGCCTTGGCCCGCGCCTCCTGCAACTGCTGCGCGGCGTTCAGGCGTCCGCTCTTCTGCGCGGCATCGATCAGCAACAGTTCGAACAGATCGCGCTGCGCGTGGCTGCCGCCGACTTCGATGAGCCGCGGCAGGGCCGCGCCGAGACGCCGCCAGGCCGTGTCGTGATCGCCGCGCGCGTGCGCGTACAGGCCCTCGCAAGCCGGCAGCGCCACCTCCCGCCACACCTCGCGGCTGAATTCGGGCGCGCTGTGCGCGCGCCGACGCACCGCCTCGAGCAGCAGCGCCGCTTCCGGCCGCCCGGCCCGCGCCAGGCCGTACAGGTACTGCAGGGTGAGAAACGGCTGCACGGTGTCGTCGTGGCGCGCCGCCAGATGCTCGCCGAGTTCCTGCCAGCGGCCGCCGACGTCCAGGCCCGCGGCCTCCATGCGCGCCAGCAGCGACACCGCACCCACCTGGTCCTGCGAATAGCTCTTCGCCACGCCCCAGCAATGCCGGTCGTACAATTCGATCACCTGCGTGTCGCGGCTCTGGCTCAGATAAAAGAGCGCCAGGTGCCACCACAGATGGGTGAGCATGAACGAGTTCAGCCCGGTCCAGGTGTCGGCCATGCCCTCCAGGAATTGCGCGCCTTCGTCGATGAGCCCGCGGGTGAGCATCACATGCGCCAGCGCATGCTGCGCCCACGGCTCCTTGCGCCGCATGGCGAGCGAACACCGCGCCGCCTCCCCGGCTTCCTCCAGCCGATGCATCTGCTCGTAGGCGAAGGCGGCCATGCCGTGTACGTAGGGCACGCCGGCGTTGTGCTCCTGCACCTTGAGCACGGCGCCGAGCATCTGCGCGAAATTGCCGCGATTGAACTCCAGATACTGATGCAGCTTGACGATGGTGAGGTCGCCCGGGAATTCGTCCGAGATCTGCGCGCACAACCCGAGGCAGCGGGCGAGGTCATCGTCCACCCAGGCGCGCAGCATCGCCGTGTTCATGGCCTCGCGCCGGCTGGCGTGCGCGGCCGCCCGTTCCGCGGCGGCCAGATACGGCGCGGCGCGGCGCGGCGCCTGCGGCGACTCGAGCAGCATCCACAGCATGCCCGCGTAGGCGTTCACCAGGCAGCAGCCGGGGTCCGCATCCGCCGCGCCGAGCACGTTCTCCGCCCGGGTCTCGTATGCCAGCAGGCCCTCGGCGAAGTCGTCGATCGCCCGCAGCGTGGCCGAGGATTCGGCGGACACGGCATTGCCCAGAGGATCCAGGTTCATGGCGCCGATGATACCGGCGCGGCACGCCGGATGCTCCTACGGCGGCCTGGTCAGGAAGGCGGCCACATCCGCGGCCGAGCGCGCCGGGATTTCGATCTGCGGCAGATGCCCGACGTCGGGGTAGATGATGAGCTTGGCGCCGGGAATGGCGTCCGCGAACTTGTGCGCGCTCGCCGGCTCCACCAGCACGTCGTTCGCGCCGTTCAGCACCAGGGTGGGCACCCTGATGCGGCCGAGCTCCTGCGCCGTCGCGCCATGCTGGGCGCGCGGATCGACCGACATCAGGATGGCGCGATGCCCGGGCGCGCGCTGCAGTTCAGCCCAGCGATCCACCAGCGCCGGGGTGATTAGGGATTTGTCGAACACGTCGATCTTCAATCCCTCATCGATCAGCGGGCGGTTGTCGATGTTGCGCAGGAGGGCGCGGCCGATCGGGTATTGCAGAATCTTGAAGGCGAGCGGCAGCGCCGCCGGCGGCTTTTCATTCGCAAAGCCGGCCGCATCCACCAGGATCAGCGCGTTGATGCGCTCCGGGTGGCGTAGCGCCAGCCCCCACGCCACCCCGCCGCCCATGGAATTGCCCGCCACCGCGAACTTCGGCAGCGCAATCCGCGCCGCAAAGGCATCGACGAACTCGACGAGTGCGTCGCCGCTCAGGCGATACCCCGGCGGTGCGCGCGTCAGGCCATGGCCCGGGAAATCCAGGCTGATGACCCGGAATTTCGGCGCGAGGTCGTGCACCCAGCCCTCCCAGGTGGTGTACGAATCGCCGAAGCCGTGCAGCAGCAACAGGACCGGCAGCTTCGAATCGGCCGGCTTGCCGTCGCTGCCGCCGGCCTTGTCCCCCGCGACGGCCGTGTCTTGATAATGGACGCGGAATCCGCCGGCCAGATCCACGAAGTACGACGCGCCATCCGCGTACTTTGCCTCCAGGGTCTCGTAGGGAATATCGGGGCCGCGCAGCTTGAGCCACGCCGCGGCCGCCAGCACCACGACGATCACCAGGATGATGCCCGCCACTTTCATCAGTAACGGTAGCTCACGCGGATCCCCACCGTGGTGGGCTCGCCCGCCTGCCCCACGTCGGTTCCCGGCAGGAAGAAATTGCGCGTCGTGTCATAGGCCTTGTCGAAGATGTTGCGGCCCCACAGCGTGACCGTCCAGGGCGCGCCGGACGCCGGCGAGAGCGACAGGTTGGCATTCGCCAGCCAATAGTTGGGGATGGTGAACTCGGAGCTGCCCAACAGGAAGAACTGGCTGTACGTGTCGTGAAAGCTGTAGTTGGATTCCGCGGTGAGCCGGTAGCCCCCGAGGCTCCAGGCAAAAGCCAGATCGCCGCCGTAGCTCCACTTGGGAAAGGACAGCGGCCGGCCGTCGAAGTCCACCGGGCCGGTCGCGCCCGCCTGATCGATGCTGGTCAGGGGACTTTGATAATAGCCCTCGACGAAGCCCGCGTATTGCGAGAGCGTCAGTCCCGCGACCGGCCGCCAGGCGAGTTCGAGTTCCGCGCCGTCGATCCGCGAATTCGAGTTCGTGAATATGCCGATGTAGGATTGCGAGACCGTGTCGAACACCGTCGTCAGAATCTGCTGATCCTTGTACTGGTAATGGTACACGGCCCCGTTGATACGCAATGACGGCGTCACATCCGACTTGATGCCGATTTCGTACGCCGTGAGCTTCTCCGGTTCGAACGGATCCACCTGCGCGGCCGCCACCGTGTTGTGGGCCGTGAATCCGCCGGACTTCACCCCGCGGCTGATGCTCGCATACAGCAGCGTGTCGGGCGAGAACTGATAGTCCAGACCGATCTTTCCGGACGGCAGATTCGAGGTGATCGAGCGGTTGAGGTTGGCGGTGAACGGGATGACCGCCGGCGTCAGAAACCCCGTGGACAGATCGATCAGATCCCGCGATTCATGCTCCTCGCGCACGCCGAATATTCCTTTCAGATCGTCCGTGAAGCGGTAGTTTGCCTGGCCGAAAACGCCGAGTGACTTCGAGTCCTGGCCGTAGGACGTCAGGGCGATGCCCCCCAGGCGGTCGGTGAAATCCGAATAGAAGCGCTCGTCGAAATTCTCCTTCGAGTAATACGCGCCGCCCACCCAGCCCAGCGCGCCCGTGCCGGTGGAGGCCAGGTGCAGCTCCTCGGAGAACACGCCCGCGTCGCTGCGCAGGTATTCATCCGAGTCGGTGTATCGGGTCGAGTCCCAGTCGCTGAATTCGCGCCGGATCAGCTTGTTGTAGGCCGATAGGCTGGTCAGCTTCGCGCCGCCGAAATCGATCTCGGCGGTCAGGTCGGCGCCGTCGTTGGAATTGTCCAGGCCGAGCTTGGAATCCGGGGCTATGCCGATGATTTTCGCAAACGCCGGATTGAGGCTCCAGCCCGTCACGTACGGCGAGGTGTCCGCCGGAATCACCGGGCCGCCGGCGCCGCCGTTGGTGGGTGTGTACGGGGCGATCAGCTGCAGTCCCGTTTCGTCGGATTTGTCCTCGGCCACATGCACCCCGACGTGCACGTTCACACTCTCCACCGGATGCCATAGCAGCTGCCCGCGCAGCGCGAACTTGTCCTTGTTGCCCAGCATCCTGCCGGTGTCGCGATCCCGCTGCCAGGCTCCCCCGGTCTCGCCGGCCGCCGACAGGCGCCCCGTCAGTCCGTCGGCGAGCGTGCCCGACACATAGCCCTCGGCATCGAATTGGTCGTGCGAGCCATAGGCAGCGGTGACGCCGGCATGGGTCTCCTCGGTCGGCTGGTTGGTGATGAAGTTGATCACCCCGCCCGTGGTGTTGCGGCCATACAGGGTGCCCTGCGGGCCGCTCAGCACCTCGACACGGCTCAAGTCGAACAGCTGCCCCTCGGTCTGGATGGGGAATGCGAACGCCACGCCATCGACGCTCACGCCCACGGGCGAGGTGTTGTTCGAGGTGTAGTCGATGAAGCCGACGCCGCGCAATCGATACTGCGGCTGGTCGCTGCCGAAGGCCGGCTCGATCTGCAGGCTCGGCACCGCGTTTTGCAAATCGTTGACCCGGGTGATCGCCTTGTCCGCCAGCACCGATCCCGGCAGCACCGTGAGCGCGATGCCCACGCTCTGCGCGGACTCCTCGCGGCGCTGTACCGTGACCACGATCGGCTCGAGCGCACCATCCACGCCCGCATCCGTGGCGGCCGGTTCCGCATGCAGCGCCGATTGCAACATCAATCCACCCGTCGCGATCGCGGCCGCGACGACCCGTAAACGCATTCCCAGACTCCTGATTGGGCGCCGACAGCGGCCTTGGAGGGCGCATGTTTGGCGACGCATCATGCCTTGTGAAGTGCTTTTTTTATACTTGAAAATGCGCAGAAGTTATTTGCACGTCAATCGCCCTTGATCGAAGCCCACGCCCCCAGGCTCACAAGCCCCGCAGCCGACAGATACCCGCCCACCCAGGAGAGTCCGTGATGCGATGCCAGATCCGTCGCGATATAGGGCGCCAGCGAGGCCCCCAGGATGCCGGCGAAGTTGAAGGACAGCGACGTGCCGGTGTATCTCACCGGCGTCGGGAAAAGCGACGCCAGCGCACTGCCGAGCGGTCCGTACGTCAATCCCGTCAGGGAAAATCCCAGGATCAGGAAGGCCAGTACGCCCCCCGTGGTCCCGGCACCGAACAGCGGTGCAAAGGCGAAGCCGAATGCGATGATGCCGATGGTCACCGCGATCAGCATGACCCGGTGCCCGATCCGGTCCGCCAGCACGGCCGAGAAGGGTATGGTCAGGCCGAAGAACAGCACGCCCACCATCTGCAGGATCAGGAATTGCTCGCGACCGAATTTCAGTGCGGTCGTCGCCCAGCTCAGCGCAAACACCGTCATGAGATAGAAGATCACGAAGGTCACCGTCGTCGCCAAGGTGCCGAGGATCAGTTCACGCGGGTGCTGCGCACACACCGCGAACAGCGGCAGCCGCACGCGCTCGCCGCGGTCGACGGTGCGGCGAAACTCCGGCGTCTCGGTCAATTTGAGCCGCACGTACAATCCCGTCAGCACCAACAGCGCGCTCGCCAGGAACGGAATCCGCCAGCCCCAGTTGAACAGCTGCGCATCGCTCAAGCGCTGCGTCAGCACCAGAAACACGCCGGTGGAGCACAGGAAGCCGACTGGTGCGCCGAGCTGCGGGAAGCTGCCATACCACGCCCGCTTGCCGGGCGGCGCATTCTCGGTCGCCAGCAACACCGCCCCGCCCCACTCCCCGCCCAGACCCAAACCCTGCCCGAAGCGGCATACCGCCAGCAGCAGTGCGGCGGCCACGCCGATCGACGCATAGGTCGGCAAGAGTCCGATGAACACCGTCGACAACCCCATGGTGAGCAATGCCGACACCAGGGTCGCCTTGCGGCCGATGCGGTCGCCGAAGTGGCCGAACAACGCCGAACCGACGGGACGCGCGAAGAAGGCCAGGGCAAAGGTCGCCAGCGACTGCAACGTCGCCGTGGTCGGATCCTGCCTCGGAAAGAACAGCCTGGGAAATACCAGCACCGCCGCCGTGGCGTAGATGTAGAAGTCGAAGAACTCGATGGTCGTGCCGACCATGCTCGCGAAAAGAATGCGCGGTGCCCCGATCGGCGCGGGTGTATCTTTGCTCAATCGTTCGCCTCGAGGTCAAATCGGCATGATGCCATACCCACGGTCGGCGTAGCGCCTACAGGACTTGGGGTTGCGCGCCGACTGCGCGCCGCCGCGATTTGTGGCAGGGTGACGGAACAAGAATATTTCATCGGAGATTGCCATGCAGATTGACCGGAAATTGCGGCCCTCATCGGCATCCCTCGCGCGCGTCGCCCGCCGCGCCGCGCTCACCCGCCGCGCTGCGCTCACCCGCCGCCCCGTGCTCACCAGCCGCGCGGCACTGACCGCACTGACCGCACTGACCGCGCTCACTGTCCTCACCCCCGCGCCCGCGCTCGCCGCGAGCGCCGCCTTCGAATTGCCACCCCTGGTCTCGCCGGCCTCCACCGAACATCACGTCGGCAAGCTCGTCTGGGCCGACCTCGTCACCACGGACGTGGACGCAGCCAAGACCTTTTATGCGGCGTTGTTCGGCTGGACCTACCGCGATATCAGCGGCCAGAAGGATTTCGTCATTGCCTTCGTGAACGACCGCCCGGTCGCCGGGATGATCCGCCGCGAACTGCCGAAGGGAGAACAGCGCCGGCCCGCCTGGCTGCCCTTCCTTGCCGTGCGCGACGTCGCTCAGGCGGCGCAGATCATCCAGGCCCGCGGAGGCAAGGAACTCGCCGTCGAGCACAATTATCCGCAGCGCGGCCGCCAGGCCGTGTTCGCCGATCCGCAGGGAGCGGTTTTTGCGGTGCTCGCCTCCAGTGCCGGCGACCCGCCGGATGTTCTGGCGGCGCCCGGAGAGTGGATCTGGAGTTCGCTGATGACCGTTGACCCGGACACCGATGCGGCCTTCTATCAGCGGGTCTTCGGTTACGAGGTTTATGACCTGCCGGCCGATAACGCCCCCGGGACCCCCGCCGCCCAACATCTCGTACTGTCGTCCGGCGAATACGCGCGCGGCAGCGCCAACAGCTTTCCTGCCGGCCGGCTCGGCCATCCGCATTGGCTGAATTTCGTGCGCGTCGCGGACGCCGCCGCAACCGCAGCCAAAGCCGTCTCGCTCGGCGGTCAGGTGCTCTCGGAACCGCATCTCGATCGTCACGGCGGGCGTATCGCCATCCTTGCCGATCCGGCGGGCGCACGCTTCGGGGTGATGGAATGGACTGAAAACGACTCTGGGGAGGCGGCGAAATGAGCAGGCTCAGCGTGAAATGGGCGGCCGCCTCGGCCATGATCCTGGCGCTGTGCGCCGCCGGCTGCGTGGTGCCCGGCGACGCCGGCTACGGCGATGTCGGCGTCGGCTACGGCGTAAATTTCTATGAACCCTTCGACAACTATGGCTACGAAGGCCCGGGTTATCTCGTGGGTCCGCCGCGCGGCGGCGATCGCCGCCTGCCCGGCTATCGGCCCGGAGCCCACGCCTATCGAGGCGCGCCCGCCGGTCATGCCATGCCTTCCATTCCGCATGGCGGCCCGCGGGATCACCGGTAGCGCTGCCACCGGCAGCGCAATGCCAGCGATAGCGCAATGCCACCGTCGCACACTCCACTTGCTAGCACGGTTCGTCTCTTTTTGATTCTTTTGTGCTCGATAGGGAATGACACGGTCGACGCTGATGGCCTCGGATGTGGCCGCAAGGCGCAACGACAGCGCCAATCAGGCGGCTCTCGCCTTCGACCGCAGTGAAAGGCAGTAGCCCATGGTCACCGCGATCCCCGCCAGTATGGCGCCGAACCCACCCCATGTTGCCACTGGCATGGGGGCGAAAACCCACAGTCCCGCGTAAACGAGCCCGCTGAGGACCATGGACCAGCCCGCGACCCGCTTGGCACGTCGCGCTTGGGCGCTAGCAACGAAGGCCTTGGGAATCCGGTTCCCGAACCCGGCGACCATCAGACCGATGCTGCCAAAGATCACCCTGTGCACGGTGTCGGCCTCGACATAGCCGAACTTGTGCGCCAGGGTCGCGCCGATCGCCAGAGCAACGATGCTGCCGCCCCACGCGAGGCCTTCGATCAGATCCTTATTCATCGCACTATCTCCTTCCTGGGCTTCTTCGCATTCACGCCGAGGTCAAACGACTGGACGAAGCCCAGCAGCGCGTCTTCGAGCACAGAGAGCTTCAAGTGATAGATAACTGACTTCCCGGCCTTCTCGGCATGCACCAGGTCAGCCGCCTTCAGCACGGAAAAGTGTGCCGACATCGTCGGCTTGGAGACGTTGAACTGGCTGCTGAGTTCGCCGGCGCTCATCGGCCCCTTACGCAGGAGCTGCAGCACGCGCCGTCGGGTGGGATCGGAAAGGGCTCTGAATACCTGACTCATAGTGCGATGATTAGCTAATCATCGAATAAAATCAATAGTCTTATTCTGGCGGCTCTCCCCGTCGCAAAGTGAGGCCCTTACTCGCCAGCCGCGCCTGGAGCGCGATAATATGATCGCCCGGTCCACCGCGCCGCGCCATCCACCCAGCTGGCTGAGGCGCTGAGTTGCGTGGCGTTGGATTGAGGCAAGTTACTGTGCCGACTTAGCACAGCGGTAGTGCAACGGTTTTGTAAACCGTAGGTCGGGGGTTCGAATCCCTCAGTCGGCACCAACTCCCAAAGGAATTTCCGCAATGGTGATCGGGGACAGCCCGCGAATCGCCGGGCGCGCTTCCCGCAAAATCTCCGCCGCCTGCGTGAAGTCCAGATTGTCGATCGCCTCGGAAAGACGATCGAAGCGCGCCGAATGAAGATTGCTGCGCAATGATTGAGATAGTCCGCTGAACTTATCGATTGCCGAAAGATCGCGGGCATCCAGAAGTGTGCACAGCTCGTCAATCTCGATCGTGTTGATCTGGTGAGGATTTCCCACGACATCCCGTGCATTCGCTTCAATGGCGGGTCGGCATTCCAAATAAGGTTCCGCCTCTTCGCGCAAGGTGGTGAGCGACGCCGCCAGTTGTTGCAGGATTTTCCCCATGGCATCGAGCGAACGATCCTTCAGAAGCGCCGTCTCCGCCGCACCTGCAAGCCGCATGACGCGATTTGCGCCGATCATTCCGGCGCTGCCTTTTAATTTGTGCGTGCGCGCCGCCAGCCGGCTGCGCGTCGCCTCGTCATCCAATGACGCGCTGCTTGGCGAGGATAGATCTGCATAGTCACGCAGTATTCGACCCAGCAAGGACTTGAAGAGCGTCAAATCATCTCCGAACATCTGCTGCACTACCGCCGGATCAATGGACGACATGAACAAGGTGTTGCCGTCGCGGCGGGCTGGTTCAGGGTCGAGAATGACCATCGGTATGGATTGACCCCGCGCCTCTTCAACCAATCGGCGGACCTTGCGGATGAGCGCCTGCGGATCGAACGGTTTGCTGATGAAATCATTCATTCCGGCCTCGAGGGCGCGCTGCCGCTCCGCGACCAATGCGCCTGCGGTCAGCGCAACGATGGGCAACGTCGCGAGTTTCAGCTCCGTTCTGATGCGTCGCGTGGCGGCGTTTCCGTCAAGAATGGGCATCTGCACATCCATGAGTACGATATCAAGCGTCCGCGGATGTAGCCGCACGTGCTCCAGCGCAGCCATGCCATCCGAGCAGGTGGTTACCTGGGCGCCCTGTCGCTCCAAAATGCGCTGCGCCACCTCCAAATTGATGTCGCTGTCATCCACCACCAAGACGCTCACGCCGTGAAGCCATTGCGCGTGGAACTCGTCGAAATTCGTGGACTGCAACACGCGTTCGAGAGTGTCGGGGCCCTTTGACACGGTGGCGTTGACGGCGTTGAACAGCGCCGAACTGGTCAGCGGTCGCATGAGCAGCACATCCGATGCGCCAGCCAGTTGCTCCTGCTCTGCATAAGACTGCGTTGATTCGGCAACGACCACGATCGGCGGCAACGTGTCTGGGCCGCATTCTTTTTCGAGGCGTGCAATCAGCTGGCGGGCGTCCATATCATGAAGATGCAGATCCAGGATCAATACATCGGGCCACGCGCCTCTCGAGTTGTTCATGATTCCGATCAGCTGCTCACCCGTTTCGGCGACCTGGGGGTTCCAGCCCAATGCGCGAGCCATGGCGACCAGGCGTTCGGGTGCGTCGCCATGGGAGTCGGCAACGAGGATTTTCAAGCCGCGCGCGCCGGCCGTACCGTCCAAGTCGTGAACGATTCGCAGGGGCAGTTCGATCCAGAAAGTGCTGCCCTTGGCGACGTTGCTGGTGACGCCGATTTCCCCGCCCATGAGTTCGGCAAACCGGCGTGCAATCGACAGACCGAGCCCGGTACCGCCAAAGCGCCGCGTCGTGGACGCATCAGCCTGGGTGAAAGGCGTGAAAAGACGCTTCAGAGCGCCGGCCTCTATGCCCACGCCGGTATCTCGAACCGTGCAACGTAATCGGCAACGATCGGAACTCTGCTCCGTACAGGTGACCTGCAATTCCACGCTGCCCGCTTCGGTGAACTTGATCGAATTGCCCATCAGATTGGTAAGAATCTGCCGCAGACGCGACGCATCGCCCTTGACGATGCGTGGCAACCCGGGTGCGCACTGGACGATCAAATCGATTCCCTTCGACACCGCCTGCGGCGTGAGCAACTGGCCGAGGTCTCGCACCAGCTGTGGCAGATCGAAGGGTTCGTCCTCGAGCGCCATCTCCCCGGCTTCGATCTTGGACAGGTCGAGCACATTGTTGATGACGCCCAGGAGTGCCCGTCCGCCGAACTGAATTTTGGCCAGAAGCTGGCGCTGATCCTCGCTCAAGGTCGTGTGTTCGAGCAGATAGCCCAGTCCGATGATGGCGTTCAGGGGGGTGCGGATCTCGTGGCTCATATTCGCCAGAAACTCGCTCTTCGCGTTGTTCGCATGTTCGGCCCGATGCGTCGCCTCTCGAAGCGATCGCTCGTATTGCTTGCGCTCGGTGATTTCACGTACCGCGGCAATCACGCCCTGCAATTTTCTATCACGATCATAGAAGGTGGTCGCGTTATAGGACACGACGGTCTCCTTGCCGTCTCTATCGCGGGCGGTCAGCTCGTAATCCGTGACCTTTCTCTTGCTTAGCGCCAATTTTATGCCCGCTTCGGCACGATCGGGATCCGTGAAGAAGGTCTTGCACGGCGCACCGATCAGTTCATCGCGCGTGCAGCCGGTGAGCGCCTCCATTTGTTTGTTGACGTCGGTAATGATGCCGGGCGCGTCCGTCGTCATCAACGCGTCGATGTTCGATTCGAACAGGGATCGGGTATAGAACTGGTGGTCTCTAAGGCGTTGGGCCAGCTGTGTCTGCTCCGCTTCGATCTGCTTGCGAGCCGTGTTGTCGGTGCCGATGAGAAGATAGCCGATGATCAAGCCGTCCGCATCGCGCAGCGCGGTGACCGAAACAACGGCTGGGAAGCGGCTGCCGTCCTTGCGGATGTACGTCAGCTCATAGATGTCTTCGATGCCGCGGAACGCCTTGAAAACCAGGGCCTCGAACCCCGGAGCGATTGGAGTTTGCAATTCATCGCTCAGCGTTTCGGCACGGGCGATGATTTCCTGGGGGTCGGAAATGTCGGCGGGAGTGATCTTGTTCACCACGTCTTCGGCGGTGTAGCCGAGCATGCGTTCCGCACCGACGTTGAATATCTGTATGACGCCTTTCGCATCGGTGGCAATGCTGGAGAAATTTGCACTGTTGAAGATCGCGTTCTGCAAGGCGCCCGCCTTGACCAGCGCCTCTTCTGCTCGCTTGCGGGCCGTGTTGTCGGTGCCAATCAGAAGGTAACCGATGATGGCATCGTTCGAGTCGCGCAGTGCGGTGACCGAAACGACCGCAGGAAAGCGGCTGCCGTCCTTGCGGATGTAAGTCAGCTCGTAGATATCCTCGATGGCACGGGAGGCCTTGAACACCAGCGCTTCGAACCCGGGTGCGATTGCCGTTTGCAACTCACCGCTCAGTGTCTCGGCGCGGGCTATGATTTCCAACGGATCTGAAATGTCGGCCGGCGTGATCTTGTTCACTACATCCGCGGCGGTGTAGCCGAGCATCCGCTCGGCACCGACGTTGAAGATCTGTATGACGCCATTCGCGTCGGTGGCAATGCTGGAAAAATTTGCACTGTTGAATATGGCGCTCTGCAGAGCGCCCACCTTGAGCAGCGCTTCTTCCGCGCGCTTGCGGGCCGTGTTGTCGGTACCGATCAGAAGGTAACCGATGATGGCGTCCTGTGCATCGCGCAGTGCCGTGACCGAAACCACCGCGGGGAAGCGGCTGCCGTCTTTGCGGATGTAGGTCAGCTCGTA
>PLET01000055.1:297-26246 GCA_003137095.1 Gammaproteobacteria bacterium | reverse complement strand
TCGGCGCCGACGTTGAA
Source organism: Gammaproteobacteria bacterium (assembly GCA_003137095.1). Classification (GTDB taxonomy): domain Bacteria; phylum Pseudomonadota; class Gammaproteobacteria; order Steroidobacterales; family Steroidobacteraceae; genus Bog-1198. The sequence continues at coordinate 26,229 of PLET01000055.1, read as the reverse complement.
GATCTGTATGACGCCCCTTGCGTCGGTGGCAATCATGGAAAAGTTGGCGCTGTTGAAGATGGCTCGCTGCAGTGCTTCAGCCTCGAGCAATGCGCGGCTGGTGGAACTGCCGTCGCCGTTCAGGGAGATGGTCGTCATGAAATCAGGTCCGGTTGGCCCGGAGTAAACGGCGGTCTTTGCCGCCAATGTCGATCACATTGACCGGCCGTCCGGCGGCCCGTTTGGCGCCTATGAGCGCACTCTCGGCGGCCGAAATCAAATCAGTTGGAACGGACGTGGCATCGGCATCTGTGCCGGGCGCGCGTGTTGACGTAAAGCAGGCGCCGGCCACGGACAGCGCGACGCGGTCGTGTCCTGTCGGTTCTGCGTCCGGCAATCGCAGTTCGCCGACCACATCGATGGCGCGCTGAGCGACATGGCTCGCGTTCTTCGCATTGGTATTCGGCAAGAGCAGCGCAAATTGGCCGCCGGCGTAGCGACCCAATGCGTCGGCGGGCCGTCGGGCCACCGAACGCAGAGCCGCGGCCACCGATCTCAAGCAATCATCGCCCTTACCATCACCATGCGCGGTGTTGTAGGCGGCGAAACTCTGGATATCGGCCAACAGCAACGATAGCGGTGCTGCGCTGCGCTTTGATCGCAGCCATTCCTGCGTCAGGGCCTTCTCCAGCTCACGGCGGGTCAAGGCGCCGGTGAGGAAGTCGATCTTGACGGCGCCGCGCATGGTTTCGGACAGCGTTTTCAGTCGTTGGTAGGTGCGTACCCGGGCGAGCACCAGCGGTGCATGGAGCGGCTTGCTGATGAAATCGGATGCGCCGAGTTCGATGCCTTTCGCCTCCAGCTGCGCGTTCTCGTGACCGGTGATGAAGATGATTGGCACTTCACGCAGCGCCGGATCGGCTTTGAACGCCTTGCAAACCTCGAAGCCGTTGAGTTCCGGCATATCCACATCCAGCAGCACCAAATCAGGAGTGCTATCACGCGCCAATTTGAGCGCCAGGCGGCCTGAATCCGCGAATCGGACGGGTGAGAAATTACTCAAGATGCTGTTCAAAACGCGAACTATCGTGAGGTCGTCGTCGACCAGAAGAATGCTGAATTGTTCCTGGGCTTCCATGCCTGATCGGGAGCGCTAGACTGCGCTGGCTAGCGGCCGCCAGGAATCGCCTGGGGAGAGAGCCGATTCGATCGCATCTGCCAGTGTTGTGGCATCAAAAGGCTTGTTGAGGAAATTCGCGGCCCCTAACTTCATCGCGCGCTCGCGCAGTCCTTGCTCCTCGCTCGCGGTGACGAAAATGATGGGCGTCGCGGCGGTGGAAATGAGATTCTTGAGGCGTTTGGCGACCAAGAAACCGTCGCCGGCAGGTAGCGACACGTCCAGGACGATGACGTCGGGATTGTTCTTTCGGACCGCGGATATCGCGGTTACGGCATCCTTGGCGGCAAACACGGTGTACCCCATGCTCTTCAGGCGCACGCCGATGGTGAGGAGAAAGACGTTGTCGTCGTCAATGAGCAAAACGCTCTTCATAGCGATGGCTGCCTGTGGAGAATCCGTGGTCGATATACCCACGTTCGCGCGATGATATTGCGGCGCTCATGATCACCACTGGAGAGGCGTCCGGGTGTCAGGCGTGAGGGCGATAGTGCCATGGATGATTCAGAAGCGCAGGACCTCTGTCTCACTATCGAGGATGTACGAACCCATGGCAGCATCGCGGGCGAAATACGGTCTGCCGTCGCTCCTTGCACTCATTGTGTGTTTGCACATTCCACGTGCAGTTCAGGCGCAAGCCGGGCCGCCGTTCCTGACCAACGATCCCGGCACGCCCGGCAACGCGAATTTTGAGATCAACATCGGTGCGATGCCGGCCATCGCCCGCGGCGTGTCGTCCTACCAGGTGCCGCAGATCGATTTGAATTTCGGCGTTGGCGACCGCGTGCAACTGACCTACGAGATCCCCTATGTGCTGCAGACGAGCGGCGGCCGATCGCAGAGCGGTTGGAGCAATGCCTATCCCGGATTCAAGTGGCGCTTTTTGGATCAGGGAGAGGATGGCTGGCAGGCATCGATCTTCCCACAGGCCGAGGCGGGCACCTCCTCGCTCGAGCGGCAGAAGGACATCGCCGTCGCGGGTCCCCGCTATCTGCTGCCCATCGAAATCACCAGGAAGTTGGGTCCGCTGAACGTCGACTTCGAGGCCGGGTGGTACCTCGCCGGTCATGGACCGGGTGAGCGCATTCTCGGACTGGTTGCCGGCCGGCCGGTGACGCAGCGGCTGGAACTCGACGCGGAAGTTTACGACGATCGTGCCGACGTTGGCGCGCCGCATGCCACGACCCTGGATCTCGGCGGCCGCTACAGGCTCGCCAGGGGCTTTATCGCGCTGTTCATGGTCGGCCGCAGCCTCAACGGCTCCTCCCAGGGACAGCCCGAAATCATGGGCTATGCCGGAATCCAGATTCTGCTGAGCGATTATGGACGCACGTTGACCGCGGAGCCGTGACCCATCAGCGGATCGGCGGGACGATCAACTCGGGTGCGCGGCAGGCGCCCCGCACGACATCCGCGGAGCACGGCCGCGGCGCCAGGGCCCGATCGAAGCACACCCTCACTTCGCGCAGCCGCGGCGCTCCCTGGCTGGAGCAGGTCACCAGCATGGCTTGCGCCGGCAGGCGCGGATTCGAGCGCAGGAAGGATTCGGCGATCGCGGTGGTGGGCATCTGCACCGGGGCGCCGGGCGCCGTCAGCTGCGGCGGCATCACCACGCTGGCATAAGCACGCCGCACCAGCGAGAAATAGTCGGCGGGTTCCAATCCGCTGCAGGTGCCGTGGGCGGACCACTCGTGATAGACCAGATTGCGCGCCGGCATGAAGTCGGCGACCCCGCGCACCACGTCCTCGGGCACCTCGCGATGCACGTTGCAATGCTCCGGGGCGCCGCGCTCGTATTGCGGCCACAGCCCGTGCACGATGAATCCATAGCGCCGCGGACCGTTGCACTCGGCGGCGCCGGGAGCGTCCAGGCAATACGCCGGCGACCAGGACAACGACAGCAGATAATAGTCGAATTCGCCGGGTGTGCCGCTCGAATGGCTGCGGTGACGCGCCCAGGCACCGGTGCACATGACGATGCACAGCAAACCTGCGGCGATGAGAAGGCCGGCTTTCATGGCGCGCGAGTCTAGCACGGCCCGCGACGCAGTCATTGATCGAGGCGCGCGTTGCCGGACAAGCCCTCGCCGCGCCACAGGTAAAGCGCGAGCAGCGGCTGCGCAGATGTCTTCATGGCATGCGGCTCGTCGCTGCGATGATGGATAAGCGTTCCCGGCGGCCGTTCGCACCAGGCATCATCGCCCTGCTGCCAGGCCGCCAGGCCGGCGAGCGGCAGATACAACTCCTCGGCCTGGTGGTGGTGACGCGGATAGGACGTGGCAGGCCCAAGCAGCAGAAATCCGCAGGCGACACGCTCGCTGGGCAGCGGCCCGCGATGGCCGATGAGTTCGCTCCAACCGTAGTTGTCCAGAAATTGCGGACCCACTTCTCCGACCGAATAGGTCTGACGCCACGCGAGCAGGGGAGCGACGTCGCACAATTCGCCGACCAATTCGGCATCGAAGCGCGGCGCCGCGGCTGCGACTTCGGGCAGCCAGCGCAGTACGGACAGGGAGTGCGGTACCACCGCGCGCGCCGCGACGTTCTGCGGCCACTCGGCGAGGAAGGGCGCGAGCGCCGGCTCCGCCAATCGCTCCAATGAGCGCCGGACCGAAGCGGCGATGCCATCCGTGACCGCCATGTCGTATGGGTCTTAAGGAGCCGCCGAACTGCGCAAACGTGCCGCTTCGAATTCGTCCCCCGGCAGCCAATGCACCGTGTCCGCGGCCGCCAGGGCCTGCCAGCCCAGGGCGAACCCAAACTTGGCCAGTGTCGCATTGCTGGAGAAGTCCATCTCCGGCCGATATTGGTCGGCGGGCCGGTGGTAGCGATTCGCGGTGTAGTCCTCGCGCTGCGCCCGGCCCCATTCGGGCGGGTGGCCCGCAAACTTCAGCGCGCTGTTGATGGAGAAGGCGGGAATACCGGCGCGCGCGAGGCTGAAATGATCGGACCGGTAATAATGGCCGGCGCCCGGTTCGGCGTCGGGCTGGATCTCGAAGCCGAAGGCCCGTGCGGTCTTCTCCACGGTGGGATAAAAACTGGTGCGCTCCGCGCCTTCGACGTTGACCGACTCCGGCTCTCCGATCGGCGGCACCGCATCGTAGTTCAAATCCAATGCGACCCGCGCGGCCGGGATCGGCAGATGCTTGCCGAGGTAATTCGAACCGAGCAATCCCTTCTCTTCCGCGGTCACCGCGGCGAACAGCACCGGGTGCGGAGGGCGCAATGCCGAGGCGGTGTAGGCGCGCGCCAGTTCCAGCAGGATGCCGCAGCCCGTGCCATTGTCCACGGCGCCGTTGTAGATGTTGTGCCCCGGCATCGACGGATCGACGCCGAGATGATCGTAATGCGCCGTATAGATCAGTGCCTGACGGGCCGGTCCCGGATCGGTCCCCGGGAGGATTCCGATCACGTTGTATGAATCGAACTTGCGCACCTGGCTCGCGATGTGCGCCTTGAATCGGATCGGCAGCTCACGCGCCTTGAATTTGCGGCGGCCAGCCGCCGCGATCATATCGTCGAGTTTCAGGCCGGCGGCGGCGAACAATTGCTCGGCCACCGTGGTGCGGATCCAGGCCGCCGCCTCCAGCTTCGGCTCCCGCTCACCGCTCAGGTACACCGTCTCGCCGCCCCAGGAATTGCGCACCACGTCCCAGCCATAGCTCGCCAGGTCGGTACGGTGAATGATCAGCGCGCCGACGGCTCCCTGGCGCGCCGCCTCTTCGAACTTGTACATCCAGCGGCCGTAATACGTGAGCGCCTCGCCGTTGAAGAATTTCGGGTCCTTGGAGGGCGGCTCGTTGACGATTACCAGGACCACCTTGCCCTTGACGTCCACGCCCTTGTAGTCATTCCAGCGATATTCCGGCGCGTCGATGCCGTAGCCGACGAACACGATCGGCGCGTCGATGTCCGCGCTGTCGGTCTGCCGCTGGTTGCCGACCACATAGTCGTCCGAGAGCCGCAATTCCAGCGCTTTGCCGCCGTGCGACTGCAGCAGCACCGTCGTGCCGGGCAGCGTGTGCACGCCGGTGAATTCGACCTTCTGGAGAAAAGTGCCGTCATCGCCGGCCGGCTGCAGGCCGTCGAGAGCGAATTGCGCGGCGATGTACTGCGCGGCGATGTCGCCGCCGCGCGTGCCGGTGCCGCGTCCCTCGAGCAGGTCGTCCGCGAGAAACCTCACATGCGCACGGATGCGCTGCGCGTCGATGCCCTGCATCGCGGCCGCCGCATCCGGCGGTAGTCCGAGTTTCGTGGCGGCGTTCGGCGCCTGTGCCCAGGCACCACAGCACCACAGCGCCGCGATCATGCCGAACGCGGATACCTTCAACCGATGGCTTTTCACCCGCCAACGGTACCAGAATTCGGGCTCTTACGGTTTCCCGCCTACGGCTGCTTCTCGTACGTCAGCACATCGGTGCGCTGATGCACCATGTCGTGATCCGTGTAGGTCATGGTCTTGCCGTCCGCCGAGATATTGATGTCATAGACATCAATCGTCTTGCCGCCGCGCTTGTCGGTTTCCTCGACGTCGCGCGGGCCGATCTTCTGCAGGGACACCGTGGTCTGAGCCGGGTCGCCCTCCAGCGGCACATCCTTGCCGTCGAACCTCGCGTTGTAGCTCTGCCCGGTCATGGACGTCATCTTCAGGCCGTTGGAGAAAGAGACGAACTTGAAGGTGGCGCCGCTGTCCGACATCGCCAGGATCTTGTCGTACTGCCAGGAGCCCGAGGCGGCGTGCGAACCGGCCGGTCCTGGTGCAATGCGCTTGAACGTGAACTCCCCGGTCGCCTCCTGCGGCCCCGACAAATCCGAGAACTTGTGATCCAGGGTATTGCCGTCCGCGGACACGGTGTTGGTGCCTTCATAGATCACCTTGCCCGCCTTTTTCCTCACGATCCGCAGCGAGTTCTTGTTCAACACCTTGACCGAGACGGTGTCGTAGTAGTCGTGGCCGGTCACCGCCTGGTCGGTGCCGTTTGCCTTGATTGCGATCGCGGGCACGCAACTCGAGCAAGTGTACTTGCCGTTGGTGACGTCGAAGACATCCGGCTTCTTCGAGAAATGGGTGGCGTCCAGCTTCGCCTTCCACGTGCCGTCGAAGGGCGTCATGGTGGCGGCGGCAAAGGTGATGACGGGTGCTAGTGCCAGCATGGCAACCAATATTTTCATGGGCAACTCCTCATGATCGATTCGGATTCGTTCTTATTTCCGCCCCGGCGCGCAGCGGCGCTGACTTGCAGCGACGCCTAGTATAGTCCCGGGAATTGACGCCACACCATCCGGGGCATCGCCGACTCTCGAGGAATCGCCTACTGCTTGGCGCTACCGGGATCGGGGCTGCTGCCGGAGGGCATGTTGATGAGAGCCCCTGGATCGTTGGAGACGGGCGTGGCGGGCGCGGTTGCCGCACTGACGGTTGGAGCCTTTGACGGGTTTGAGGCGCTCTGGCTGCGCGTCGTGCCGCTCGCCCCGGCCTTGTCGGTCTTGGCAGCCGCCTTGATCTTTGTTGCGCTGCTCTTGGCGGCTGCACCCACCTTCTGTGCGCCCTCCTTGGTGGATTCGGCGACCTTCTGTCCCATCTCGGCCGCCGCCGCACCCACCTTTTGCGCGCCCTCCTTCACGGCGGCACCGACGGCCAGTGCCTTTTGCTTGAAGGAGGCGCCGAACCCCGTCGCGGGCGTGGAATTCGCGCCGGCGGGTGCATCATCAGCGGCACCGGCGGCCATCGCGGCCGCGGACACGACGACGGCAAGGGCCACGGCAAGAATGCGAGGATTCCTTATCATGGGGGGCTCGCGGTTGTGACGGGGCGACGCCCCAGTGTATCGCAGCCCAACCGACGTGCGCAGGCGCCGGTATAGTAGTGCATCACACAGAGGCGAGGTCCCATGAACGCACCGCAGCCGATCCGCGCATTGCTTGTCATAACCACGATCTGCTGCGCCGGTTGCGCGGCGGCTCCGACACGGGTGGACCCGGCGCTTGAACGGGCCGTGGCGAGTCCGGCAAGAACGCCCGCTTTCGTTGCCCGCGATGTCGCCCGCCATCCGCTCGAGGAACTAACCTTCTTCGGGCTGAAATCCGACATGACGGTGGTGGAACTGTGGCCGGGTGGGGGCTATTGGACGGAGATACTCGCCCCCTATCTCACCGACCGCGGCCGGTACTACGCCGCATTGCCGGTGCCGGGCGGCGAAGAGGACGCGGGCCTCGCGCGCTGGCATGAGCGCGTGGCCGCCCAGGGCGGCCGGTTCGGCATCGTTCACGAGACCACCCTCGGTGTGGGCCACTACGATATCGCGCCGCCGGGCTCCGCCGATCTGATCCTGACCTTCCGCAATTTTCACAATTGGCTGGGCGACGGCTATGCGGAACAGGCGCTGGCGGCCTGCTTCAAGGCGCTCAAACCGGGTGGGCTGCTCGGAATCGAGGATCACCGTGGACGCAACGACCAGCCGCAGGATCCGAAGGCCAAGGGAGGCTACGTGCGTCAGGACTTCATGATCGCAATGGCCCGGAAGGCTGGCTTCGAATTCGTCGGCTCATCCGAAATCGACGCCAACCCGCGCGATTCCAAGAATTGGGTGGATGGCGTATGGACGCTGCCGCCCACGCTGTCCCAGGGTGACAAGGACCGCGCCCGCTATGTCGCCATCGGCGAGGCCGACAATTTCGTGCTCGAATTCCGCAAGCCCGCGCATTAAAGCGGGGGTGAGCCGTCCCGGTGCGTACCGCTCAGCAGGTCGCCGCCGTAGATGAAGATGAAATTGCCGAGCACGCTGAGCAGGAACAGGGCGATCGACGCCGGCACCACGTCCAGCACCTGGTGCAGCCCCAGCCAGTCGGTGGGCGCCTCCAGCCAGTGCTCGAAGCGGGCGAGGACACCGGCGTCGCCGTCCTTGATGCAGCAGCGCAGCAATCCCATGCGCAGGCCGTCGCTCACGCCGATGTGGGTCCATTCGCCGTCCCGAAACCAGTGGTAGATCTGCGCACCGATCAGCCACAGGAAGGCCGCCAGGCCGCCGTACGCGACGATGCCGCCGCACACCCGCATCAGCTGCGCGCGCGTGTTCACGACGGCGCGACCGCCGGACAGCCGGCGACCTGCAGCCGCAGGATGTGGCGCGAGTCGCCTTGCAGATCCGCCGGATTGATCAAGCTGTCGGTGGGCTTCAGATCGACGTCGATCCAATACACATCGCCGGTCCGCTTGCGATCGGCAATGCCCGGGTTCAGGCCGAGGGATTGCGCCTGCGCCACCCGCGCCTCGGCGCGCCGCGGTTCGCTGAACAGTCCGAGTGAAATCACCGGCCTGTCGTTCGGACCCGGCATCTCCAGGGCGTCATCGATGCCGCCGGCGCGCAGCTTGGCGAGCACCTGATCGCCGGCCGCACGCGTCGACGGCACCGGCAGATACACCCAGACTCCGGCCCATACCTCGCCCTCGGCCACCCGCTGCCGCGGTTCGTAGCCGCCGCCCCGCAGGGTGGCGGCGGACCGCGCGGCCTCGGCGACGTCGCGGAAAGGCCCGATGCTGACGCAGCGCTTGACGTTGCTGAGCAAACCCGGCGCGGCATCCTGCGGCGATGCGGAGGGAGCGCCGGCCGGGACGTCGGTTGCGGCGGCATGGCCATCCGGGCCGGCGCCCTGGGCATCCGCGGATCCGGAGCGCATCGCTGCCGATGCGGCGGGCGCTTCCGAAGCAAGCTTCAACGTGGATGCCTGCACCGGCTCCCCGATGGGCGCGGGCGGACTCGCGATGCCGTGCGCCCACAGAAAATAGCCGACATTGGCGAGCGCCAGCAACAGCACCAAGCTCTTTAAAAACGTCACGCGTCCTGCCCTTCCAAACGCAAACTCACCTCGCCGGAAACGAACCGCTGCACGGTGCCGCCGGTCTCGAGTCGCAAAGCGCCATCCGCATCCACCCCGAGAGCCGTGCCGGCAATGGCGTGTCCGGCGAGGAGCACCCGCGCGGACCGGCCGTACAGCGCGTCGAGAGCGGTCCATTCGGCCCGAAACGGCCCGAATCCATCCCGTTCGAATTGTTCAAGCATACTCAATAGCTCGTCCAAAATGGCGCCCGCAACGCGATTGCGTGCCGGCGGCGGTTTGCACGCGTCCGCCACGGCAGCCGCGCGCACCCCGCTTGCCTCGATCGACCGGCGCATGGCTGCGGTCAGCGCCAGGTTCAGTCCGACGCCGATCACCACATGCGCCGGGCCGGCCGCCTCCGCGCGCAATTCGATCAGCACACCCCCGAGCTTGCGATCCTCGAACCACAAGTCGTTGGGCCATTTGAGCCGGATGCCGCGCGCACCGACGCGCGCCAGGGCGCGCGCGACGGCCACGCCCACCGCCAGGCTCAAGGAAGGCAGATCGCGCCCGGTCTCGGGAAACGACCAAGCCAGCGACAGCGCGATTCCGCCGAAGGGCGCAATCCAGCGGCGGCCGCGGCGGCCGCGTCCGGCACTTTGCAGCTCGGTGAGCGCGGCGTGGGCGCTGCCCGGCGGCGGCGGCGGCGCCTCCAGCAGACGCGTGTTGGTGGAGTCCACCTCGAACAACAGCGCCAACTCGCGCAGCCGCTTCGCCCGGCCGGCGCGCAATTCGCCCCGGATGCGCCGCAGGTCAAGCAATTCGACGGGCTGCGCCAGCGAGTAGCCGCGGCGCGCCAGCGCCTGGATGTCGATGCCCGACTGCCGCAGCCGCTCGATGCCCTTCCAGACCGCCGCCCGGCTCACGCCGAGATCCGCGGCCAGCTGCTGGCCGGAATGCAGCCGCCCGTCGGCGAGCAGCGCGAGGATCTGCGGCTGGGTCACGCCGCGCGAGGCCTGAACAGCCACAGCCGTTTCACACGATTTTCCGTGCCGGCGACCATGCGGGTGATGTTGCTGCGATGGGTGAACACGATGAACGCCGCGAGGCCTGCGCAGAAGCCGAGCATCGGCAGATTGGCGGGCTCGAGCACGTACACCGCGATCAGCAGCGCCACGCCGGCCAGCATGGTGGCGAGACCGACGTAGCCCGTCAGCAGCAGCACGGCCATCCAGCTCACGAGCAGCGGCCCGAGCAGCCGCGGCTCCATGGCGGCGATCACACCCACCACGGTGGCCGCCCCCTTGCCGCCGCGAAACCCGTACCACACCGGGTAGACATGCCCGACGACCACGGAAGCGCCGACGGCGATGGTGAGCCAGACACGCGACAATTGCGGATCGATGCCGACGCCCGGCAGCGCCGCATGCGGCAGCCACCACACCGCCAGCATGCCCTTGCCGATGTCGACGATCAGCACCGCGAGACCGAATGTCCTTCCCAGCGTGCGCGCAGCGTTGGTGGCGCCGGCGTTGCCGCTGCCCAGGGCGCGGATGTCGACGCCGCGCAGGCGCCCCAGCAGCAGGCTGCCGAGCAGCGAGCCGAGCAGATACGCCAGGAGCGTCTTGACCGCCAGTTCGAACATGCCGTCATTATGACATCGGCGCAGGTCCGCGGACGGGCAAATGAATTTCCGCCAGCATGCAGCGCACGCCGCCGCCGCCCAGAGTTTCGATGGTAGGTATGTCGACCGCCACGACGCCGCCATGCGACTCGATGACACGGCGTTGCCCTGCATCCAGGGCGCGCCACGCGCCGTTCGACATCGCGATCACCGTGCCCTGTTCGCCGGACAGCTCCAGCAGATTGCCGGCGAACCCCCGCATCTGCCCGGGCGCGATGTCCACGACGTCGCGGCCGCCCGCGCGCAGCCGTGAGAACACCGCCGCGCGCTGTGCGTCCACGATCGCCTCACCGCAAACCACCGCGAAATGCGCGCCGATCGCCATCAGCACATTCGTGTGGTAGATGGGCCGGCGGTCCGCATGCGCTTCGAAAGTCACCAGCTCATAGTCGAGCTGCTGCGCGAATTCGCCGAGCACATCGAGGTCGGTGCGCGGCGAGAGCCCGGCGTACGCCACCCGTGCGCCGCGGTCGAGCACCAGGCTGCCGGTGCCTTCGAGAAATTTTCCATCGGCTTCGCGATGGCGGAGGTCCACCGTGCGCGTGACGCGAAACCCGCCCTCGCGAATCACCGTTTCGATGATGTCGGTGCGCCGCTCCGGGCGCCGATTCGCGGCCAGCATCGGATACAGCACCACGGTGCCGTCGCGGTGGAAGCTCACCCAGTTGTTCGGAAACAGCGCATCCGGCTTGACCGGCTCCGGCGTGTCGCAGGCCACGATCACCTGCACACCGGCGCGGCGCAGCGCGTCGGCCAGTCCGTCGAACTCGCGCAGCGCGGCACGCTGCGCGGCCTCGATCCCGCGGGCGCGCTGAAACCGGTTGGTGTCGGCGGTCTGCGGATTGAATCCGAAATTGGCGGGCCGCACCATGAGCACGGCAGCGGCGCTCTGCGGTTCCGGGCTGGGCATGGCGTCGAACTATACTCGATATCAGGTATCAGCCAGGCGCGCGCAGCGATGCCCGTTGACACAGCAGGCCAGTTTCATCAAGGTAGGGAATTGGGGGATGAACGGGGTATGCCTTGCCGGTTTCAATGGCCAGATCGTGGTGGGCGCTCGCCCTGCTGGTTGCCGCCTATGCGCCATGCGCACAGCTGCGTGCCGCGGACACGGCCGCCGCGTATCCGTTTTCGATGGAGGTGCTGCTCGCCGAAGCCAAACGCGGCGCTGCAACACTATTCGCGCCTCAGCGCAACACCGTGCCGGCCGCACTCGGCAAGCTCAGCCCCGAGCAATACCGCAGCATCCGTTTCAATCCCGAGATGGGCATCTGGCGCGCCGAAGAGCTGCCGTTTCGCCTGGAGCTGCTGCCGGTCGGCTTCAATTTTCAAACCAATGTGACCGTCTCCACCGTCGATGCCGGCATGGCGCGGGATCTGGTCGCGACGCCCGCCATGTTCGACATGGCTCCGAGCGTGCCGGCGAAGCTCGGCCTGGTGTCACTGCCATTGTCGGGCTTTCGTGTGCTCAGCCACATCAACTCGAACAAGGTGTGGGACGAGTTTCTGGTCTTCCAGGGTGCGAGCTACTTCAGGGCCGTCGCCCAGCATCTGCTGTACGGCCTGTCCGCGCGCGGCCTGGCGATCGACACGGCCGAGCCTTCCGGCGAGGAGTTTCCGTCGTTCACCCACTTCTGGGTCGAACAGCCCGCGCCGCGGGCCGCGCAACTCGTCATCTATGCGCTGCTGGAGAGCAAGTCCGCCACCGGCGCGTTTCGCTTCACCGTGCAGCCGGGCGTCGAGACCGCCATGGACGTCGACGCCACCCTGTTTCCGCGCGTGGAATTGAAAGTGGTCGGCATCGCACCTTTGACCTCCATGTTTCTGTTTGATGAAACCAACCGCGGGCGGCTGGACGATTACCGTCCCGAGGTGCACGACTCCGACGGTCTGCAGGTCAACTCGCGATCCGGCGAGCAGATTTGGCGGCCCCTCGCCAATCCGGCCAAGCTGCAGATTTCCACCTTCACCACCGCCCCGCCGCAGGGTTTCGGCCTGGTGCAGCGCTCACGGCAGCAGAGCGACTACCAGGATTTCGAGAACATGTACGAGCGGCGGCCGAGCGCCTGGGTGGAGCCGGCGGGAGAATGGGGCCCGGGTTCGGTGGAGCTGGTGGAGATCCCCTCGGGCCGTGAAACCAACGACAACATCGTGGCGTTTTGGCGGCCCGCGGCGCCCCTGCAGCCGGGACATGGGGCACACTTCGCCTATCGCATCACCTGGAACGCATTGCCGAAGCCGCTCAAGGGCATGGGCACGACGATGGCCACGCGGTCGGGCGCCAGCCTCGACGGCAGACGGCGTGTGTTTCTGGTCGACTTCGTCGGTGCCGGCGACAATGTCGACGGTTTGCGATTGGATCTGTCGGCGTCCGCCGGTAAGCTGTCCAATGTTGCCCTGCTGTCGAATGCCGCGCTGCACGGCGTGCGCGCGAGTTTCGAGATCGATCCGAATGGCGCGGATTTGATCGAAATGCGGCTGCGAGTCATGCGCGGCAATAAACCCATCACGGAAACCTGGCTTTATCGATGGACCGCCAGCTGAATTTTGCAGTCGAATTCGAATCGCGAATGGTGTCCGGCGCCATGCCGCCGGAATCGCCGCTCGTCATGCTGCCTCAGGATCTGGAACGTCGGCCGCCGCCGCAACGCCGCTTCTGGCTCGATCCCGCCGTGCTGTATGCGCGCTTCATCCTGCTGACCGTCACCCTCGGCGTGACCGCCTACGGCACGTATCAGATGCTGCAGGTGGTGCGCTTCGCCAGCGCAACCCTGCTGCAGGGTCTGATGATCTTTTTCTTTGCCGTGTCGCTCGGTTGGATCGCCTTTGCCGCCGGCTCGGTCATTGCCGGCGCCTCCAAGCGGCGCGAGTCCTACTCGCTGCGTCCGGTCGCGCGGCCCGACGCGGGCAAGGCCCTCACCGCCATCGTGATGCCCATCTACAACGAGGATCCGCTGCGCACGACGGCGGCGCTACAGGCCATGGCCGAGGGACTGGCACGGCTCGATGTCGCCGACCCGGTCCTGGCCGATTCCGGCTCCGCCAATGCCGCCTTTGCCAATGCCGCCTTTGAAATAGTCGTGCTCTCCGATTCCACCGACGCCAACGCCTGGATCCGCGAGACCATCGCCATCGACCGGCTGCGCAAGGCGCTCGCGAACGTCATGCCGGTGTGGTACCGGCGCCGCTGGCAGAACACCGCGCGCAAATCCGGCAACATCGAGGAGTTCTTACGGCACTGGGGTGGGCGCTACGAGCACATGCTCGTTCTCGACGCCGACAGCCTGATAGACGCACCGACGCTGATGCGGCTCGCGTGCGCCATGCAGGCGGACCCGGAACTCGGGATTCTGCAGACCGCGCCGCAGCTCATCGGCGCGCAGACCTTCTTTGGACGGCTGCAGCAGTTCGCCGCCTGCGTCTACGGTCCGGTGATCACGCGCGGCCTGGCGGCCTGGTCCGGGGACAGCGGCAATTACTGGGGACACAACGCCATCATCCGGGTGGCGGCGTTCGCCGAAAGCTGCGGCCTGCCGCCGCTGCGCGGCCGCAAGCCCTTCGGCGGTTTCGTGCTCTCGCATGATTTCGTGGAGGCCGCGCTGATGCGCCGCGCCGGCTGGAAGGTGCGCATGGCCACCGAGCTCGGTGGCTCGTGGGAGGAATCGCCGCCGTCGCTGATAGACATCGCCATCCGCGACCGGCGCTGGGCCCAGGGAAATCTGCAGCACGGCAAGATCATCGGTGCGGCGGGTCTGCGCTTCGCCAGCAGGCTGCATCTGGGCATCGGCATCATGAGCTATCTCTCCTCGCCCCTGTGGCTGGTGATGCTCGGCATCGGCTTCGCGCTCGCGCTGCAGTCGCACTTGATACGGCCCGAGTATTTCAATCACGATTTCCAGCTGTTTCCGACCTGGCCGCGCTTCGACGTCGAACTGATGATGGCGCTGTTCTGGTTCAGCATGTTCGTTCTGCTGATCCCGAAGATGCTGGGCCTGGCGCGCGGCCTGCTGTCGAAGCGCATCCGCCACGGCAGCGGCGGCGTCATCGGCGTCGGCGCGAGCGTGCTGTTCGAGGTGCTGCTGTCGGCCATGTATGCACCCGTGCTCATGTTCATCCAATGCGCCCATGTGTTCGACATCCTGGTGGGGCGGGACTCGGGCTGGAAGCCGCAGCGCCGCGATGCCGGCGGCACCACCTGGGCCGAGGCCTGGCACTATCACCGCAAGCACATGCTGGTGAGCGGCGTTACCGCGGTGATCTGCTGGTTCCTGTCGCCGGCGCTGCTCGCCTGGGTTTCGCCCGCCCTGCTGGGGTTGTTCCTGTCGGTGCCGCTGTCGCGGGCCAGCGGCAGCGCCTGGCTGTCGCGCGCGCTCGAGCGCCTGGCGCTGTTGCGCACCCCGGAAGAGGTAGAGCGGCCGCAGGTGATGTTGCGCCGGCAGGCATTGCTGGCATCGGCCGTGCCGCTGCCGGCGGACGGCCTGCAGCATCTCGCCCGCCATCGCGAAGCGCGGCTGACGCACCTGAATTGCAATCTGCCGCGTCCCGAACAGCCGCGCGGCGAGCCCGATCCGCACGCCTTCACCGCCGAACAGAAGCTCAAGGACGCGCGCTCCTTGGAGGAGGCGCTCGCCTGGCTGACCCCGGTCGAGCGCGTGGAAATCGCCGGCGATGCGCGCCTGCTCAATCAACTGTCGCTGCTGCCCGATGTGCCGCGAACCGCCTATCTCGTTTGAGGAAACCGCATGATCGACCGACGCGACATTTTGAAATCCGCCCTGGTGCTCGCCGCCGGCCAGCTCGGCTTCGGCTCGGCCCGCGCCCTGCCGGCGGCCACCGTGGGCAGCGGCTCCGCCCAGCCCTTCGATTTCGCCTGGGTCAAGGGCCAGGCGCGCTGGCTCGCCGGCAACGCCTACGTGCCGCCGGCCAAGGACGCGGTCCCGGCGGCGTTGACCAGGCTCGGCTATGATCAATATCAATCTCTGCGCTTTCGCACCGACCACTCGCTGTGGGCCGACGACGGTCTGGCGTTCCGGCTGCAGTTCTTCCACGTCGGCCGCAGTTTCACCGAACCGGTGCGGCTCTACGAGGTCATCGACGGGCAGGCCCGCGAGATCGTCTATGACCCGGCGATGTTCGAATTCGACAAGAGCGGTATCGATCCGGCGGCGATGAAGGATCGCACCGGCTTCGCCGGCTTTCGCGTGCAGTTCGTGACCAACTGGAAGGCCGATGTCGCGGCATTTCTCGGCGCGAGCTATTTTCGCGCCGTCGGCAGCGATACGCGCCAATACGGCCTGTCGACGCGTGCGCTCGCGGTCGACACGGCGATGGATCACCCGGAGGAATTTCCGCGGTTCACCGCATTTTGGTTCGAGCGTCCGGCCAAGGATTCCGGGATCCTCACCCTGTTCGCGCTCATGGACTCGCCGAGCGTCGCCGGCGCGCTGCGCATCCTGATCGCGCCGGGCGGCACGCTCGTCATGGACATCGATTCGGCCTTCTACCCGCGCAAGGCGATCGAGCGCATCGGCATCTCACCGCTCACCAGCATGTTCTACTACGGCGAGAACGACCGGCGCACCGCCAATGACTGGCGCCCGGAAATTCACGACTCCGACGGCTTGTCGCTGTGGACCGGCCCGGGCGAGTGGATCTGGCGGCCGCTGGTCAATCCGGCGGTGCTCAAGGTGAACTCCTACTATGACGACAATCCGCGCGGCTTCGGTCTGCTGCAGCGTGACCGGAATTTCGACCATTACCAGGACGACGGCGTGTATTACGACCGCCGGCCGAGCCTGTGGGTGGAGCCGAAGACAGGACCGGCCGGCGGCTGGGGCAGGGGTGCCGTGCAACTGGTGGAAATTCCCACCGTGGATGAGACCTTCGACAACATCGTCGCCTTTTGGAATCCGGCCGACAAACCCAAGGCGGGACAGGAGCTGTTGTACGGCTATCGCCTCTACTGGGGCACGCAGATGCCGTTCTTCTCTCCCCTCGGCCTCACCATCGCCACGCGCACCGGTATCGGCGGCACGGTGGGACAGAAGCGGCGCTATTACTCCTGGCATTTCGCCGTCGATTTCGCGGGCGGGGAATTGGGCGCGCTCGCCAAGGATGCCGAAGTCGAGGCGGTGATCACCGCCTCGCGCGGCTCGACCGAACACGTGACCGCCCACTATCTCGAGGCGTTCAACGGCTACCGCGCCCTGTTCGACATCCGGCCACCCGACGACGGTGCGGAACCGATCGATCTGCGCCTGTACTTGCGCATTCATGGACGTCCGCTGACCGAGACCTGGGTCTACCAGTGGACCCCGCCGTCGCTCAAGGAGCGCAAGCTCGCCCTGCAATAGCCCCGGCGCGATTACCTCGCGCTGCGAAGCGGCCCCGGCGCGCGGCCACCCGGCCGTCGACCCCGTGTCGTTTACGTGGCCTGGGCGAGGGCGACTACGCGGCCGCGCGCCGACACCACCACACCGCCCGGCCTTTCCACCGTCACGGCGAAGGCCTTGGCGTTGTGCACCCGGATCGCCGCATGGATGGGCACCAGCACCTCCCGGGCGTCGGCGGGCACGTCGAAGACGCCGCCGTCCACCGGATAGCGCGGGTCGCCCTCGCCGTCGAATATCCAGATCTGGTACTGGTTGACCTTGGGATCGTTGGGCGCCAGGCCGACGAAGCGCAGATAACCGCGCTGCGAGACCGGGTCCCAAACCACGTCGACACGGGCACCCACGGCGGCCGGATCCTGAGTGCCGGCCGCTTCGATTTTCAGGGAACCGGTCTGCGCCAGCAGTGCGGCCCGCTCCGCCGCCGGGCTGACCGCCGCCCGGCTTGGCGGCGCCGGCACTCGCAGCCAGGCAAACACCGCCAGCACCAGACAGGCGGCGGCCGCCCACCAGCCGGCCAGACTCACCGCCGGGCGCCGCAACGGCAGGCTGCGCACCGTATCCGGCGCCTTGCCTGCGCCCGCTGCCGTCGCCGCGCCCGCTGCCGGGGCGCTGCCCGCTTCGGCGACGAAGGTTCGCGCCGATTCCTCCAGGCGTGCGCGCAATGCGGGGGGCAGCGGCGCGAGGCGGGCGCTGCCGGCCACCGTGATCGCCGCCGCGGCGCGCTCCAGCTCGGCGATCTGCCGGCTTCTCACCGCCGGATCCAGGGACTCGAGCGCGCGCTGTTCGGCCGGCGTGACGCCCTCGGTGACCTGCTTGACCAGCAGATCCATGTGGAAGTCGTCCGGCGTATTTTTTTCCGGGGTCGACATCAGGAGTTCGCCTCGACGTTGGAGTCGATGTTCAGGTATTCGCGAACCTTGATCAGCCCGCGGCGCATGAAGGACTTCACGGTGCCGAGGGGCATCGCCAGCCGCTCCGCGATTTCGGATTGGCTCAGGCCGTGCAGCAAACCGAGTTCCAGCACCTGGCGTTGCTCGGGCCGAAGTTCCGCCACCGCGCGGGCGGCATGCGCGGCGTCGATCGAGGTTTCGGAATGGTTTCCAGGCTCCGCCCAGGCCACCGTCTCGAGCACCTCATCGGAAGCCATTTGCGGCTCGGCCGAGGTCTTGCGCAGGCGGTCGATCAGGCGGCGTCGCGCAATCATCGCGACGAACACTTTGTCGGAGCCCTGCGATGCGTCGAAACGGCCTGCACTGCGCCAGATGTCCAAGAATATTTCCTGTGTCGCGTCTTCGGCGTCCGCCGCCGTGCGGGACCAGCGCCGCGCCAGGCTCCACACCAGTGCGCCGTATTGGTCCATGCACTCGCGTACGGCGGCCTGATCGCCGCCGGCCATGCGTGTCAGCACGGACGCATTCATGGGATGTACTGGTTGTAAGTTCGCATCAACGGCGGGTCTGGATTCAACCGCTACGGGTCTAGGTCAAATCGCTCAGGCGGGCTTATGTCTGGCCCGTTTCCAAAGGCACTTCCAGGATGGGCATGGTCTCCAGATCTCCCGTCGGCCGGTACTCGGTATCGCGCATCAGGCGCGGAAGTTCCATGGTCGGAGACATGATGGCCTGGCGCCATTCGCTCAGCTGGAATTTCAGCAGCGGCAGGAGCGCGGACTGCGCCGCTGCCGTCTCGCAATCCCGCGACTCGAAATAGGTGTTGCAGTATAGCCTGAAATACGCGCTGTACAGCTCCTCGTAGCGGCGCATGGGATCCTGGAATCGCTGGTCCCGGATCACCTCGCCGCCGACGTAGCTCGTGCACAGGTAGCTGCAGGCCTTGCGCAGATACACCGAATGTTCGGAAACCACGGCGTGCTCGTAGCTCTGCTGCGGATGGAAGTGGGCGAATATCTGCGTGCGCACCTCGCCGCGCACCTCCCGCGACCGCAGATACTCGAACAGCGCCTTGCGATGAATCAGTCTGAAGGCCGCACGCTTGAGCACGGCCACCTGGGTGCGCATGAAGCCGTTGAGCGCGACCTGGCGCATGATGCCCGAATGTTCGGTCTCCCATTGCTGCCAGGCGACTGGATTCTCGAGTATGCGATTGGCGACCAGCTGCTCGCTGGGATTGTCGCTGTTCAGAGCAATCTGGACACGATCAGTGGATTCCCGCATGAGGCGGGCGTGGCTGATGGCATGGCGGATCACCCCTAATCCTCTCCTTATCCCAGTCGCTCCACCGAGCGCAACAACCTGGTCGGCAAAACCAGATGCTAAAGTCGTGTTATTGCGGCTGCATGTCAAATTTATTTTATGCCGGCGGCTGGCGTCTCCGCGTTTTACTTAACACGGATTCACCGGTTTTGCTGTCAGCTGACTGAAATTGGTCACGAAAAAATCCCCGGCGTATGCCGGGGGCTCGAGGTGGCGTTGCCGCAAACCGGCGCTGCCGAGGGAGGGATCACTTCGCAATGCCGTTGACCCCGTTCGGCGAACCGGGGACGGGCGTCATCAGATAGGGAAACACGCCGAGGTAGGTGTCGGACGCATTGATCTGGCCCGTCACGTGCGCGTAAGAAGCCTCGGGGCCGGCTGCCCTCGCGCCGTCCGTATAGGGCGTTCCTTTGTTGGGATCCGAGGATTCGCTGCCGCAGCTGCCGATGGCTCCGCACAGCGCTCCCTCCGCCACCCGCAGGGTGATGTCGACCACATCATCATAGGGGCGCCGGCCGTTGGGGAAACCGGCCAGATCTCCGCCCAGCACGCCGAGATCATTCTGCGATGCCGGCGCCGTGGGCGGCGTGGATGTGTTGAGCCGCAGCATCTCACTCGGAGTGGCATTGGGCGGCTGATTGATGCCCTTGACCCCGGTCAGGAAGGCCGCAATCAGATCGTTGCGCGGATAGCCCGGAATCAGGGCGGCATTGCCGAACAGGGCGTTCAGCAGCACCGGCAGGGACGGATTGGTCACGTAGTTCAGGAATTGCGTGTCGTGGTCGGGCGTGCTCGCATTGAATTTGTCCTTGTCGGGCAATCCGATCACCAGCTCATTCACCAGCGGCATGCCGAGGCGCGAGACCTGGCGGAAATCGTCGCTGTCCCACGAGCCGCCCTGGCTCGAATCGTCGTCATCGCCGCTGCGGCGCGCGCTGGCCGTGGTCCACGCGCCGATGATCGCACCCGCTTTGCCCATCAGGCACGAGATCGGCACTTCGATGGCGATCGAGGTGACGTTCTTGTAGGTCAGCGTATTGGGCTCGCCGTCGCGCGGACCGGCGGGATTGGTGTTGACCAGATCGAACACCTCGCCAAGATTCACCACGAAGCCATCCTTGCGCTGGCCGACGAACACCCTGCCGGGGCTGGCGCATCCGGGGATGGATGCGTCATAGAGAAAGCTGGCCGCGTAGGCCGGATAATCGGAAATCGACTTCATGCCGACATTGTCCGCCGGCTTGTAGAACGTGGTGCCGCCCAGGTTCTTGTTGCCGAGCGATTGACGGTCGCGGCCGCGGGTCACGGTGACCGTATAGCTCTGGGTCACATTGAGGTCGGCCCCGCCCGCATCGATGGGCCCGATGTTGATGAGCGGCACGGGAATCTTCCGGCCGCCCGCGTTCACCGCCAAATCCTTGTAGGTGTTGCTGAAGCGAAAATCGAAGGTCAGGTCGTCCTTTGCGCCGCCATCATTCACCACGTGGATCTGGTACAACGCATGCGGGTCGAGGTTGAAATAATTCGGTCCGCCGTACGCATCCTCCAGGGGAATATAGTTGGCGATGAAGGTTACGTAGCCGCTGCGGCCCGGCTCATAGCTGCGAAACATGTAGAAATCGGTGCCGTCGAGGCGCGGCTGACCCGCGATCGCCGGCGCTTCACGATGGCTCGACGCCATCGCGCACATGGGCAACAGCGCCGCACCCAAGCGCAGCCCAAGCGAAGGTCTGTTCATCATGAGATCCCCTTTGTTGATCGATGCAGGGGATACGTCGCGGCACGGCGGTTGGATGCACCCGGGCCGGGAAAATGGCGTTCACTTCGTCGTGATTGGCGAAGCGCCTCCCAGTTGCCGCGCCCACGACAGCGGGGTCGCGATGCGCATCTCGAGGGCCATCTGCCCATAGGCCTTGCCCTGCGGGTCGATCCGCAGGGACGCCATGCCGCCGCCGCCGAGCGCCTCCGCGATCAAAAAGTTGAGGGCATGCAGGCCGGGCGCCTCGAAGCGTTCGACCGGACCGGCGGCCAGGTGACCCAGCTGCGCGAGCAGGCGTTCGGGGGTGACCTCCCGGCGCAGCAGTGCCAGGAAGCGCGGCTCACGCGCGATGATGGCGATATTCGAGGAATTGCCCTTGTCGCCGGAACGCGCATAGGCGAGACGCGAGAGCGGCAGATCGACGGTCGGCTCGTCCGGGATGCCGGACCGGTCGTCGACACCTGGGGAGGCCGGCGGCGCCACGTAGCCGCCGCCGCTCGGCACCGGCACCTCGAGCGCCGGCGCGCCGCCCAACAGCAGACGCGGCGAACCCAGGCGCTGCTTGTCCAGAAAGAAGGTGAACAGCCGCACCACCGGCGTCGGCTTCGGCCGGCCGCCGTAGATACCGGTGGTGCCGGGCGCGCAGCTCAGTCCAATGGAGCCGGATTCGCGCGCGAACAGCTCGATGGCCTCGCGGCTGGCGTGTTCAACCACCAGCCGCAGCAGCACCTCCCTTGACGCACGGGTGGCGGATCGGCTGCCATAGGATGCCTCCGCCCCCAATGCCTCCACCAGCGTGCTGGAAAACCCGGGCAGGCCGCGCGCGGCAAACAGGGCCTGGGCCCGGGCGATCATCGCGGCGGCGGTGCGTTCGGCCTTGCGCGCGGCGTCCACTCCGACGATGGAAACCGTCAGCACGCCGCGCCAGCCATCCTGATAAGTGGCGGAAACCTTGTAGGTGCCGGTGGGCGGCCGGCCGCGCGCGCCGCTTACCTGCACCTGGTCCGGTCCGATCGGGCGCAGCTGCAACCGGGAGAAATCAGCCACTACATCCGGCAGCACATAGGCGGCCGGATCGCCGATTTCGTACAGAGTCTGTTCGGCGATCACCGCCGGAGTGATCATTCCACCGGTGCCCTCCGGCTTCGACACCACGAAGCTGCCATTGGCGCGGCAGGTGGCGATCGGATAGCCGATGTTCTCCCAGCCCGGCACCTCGTGCCAGTCGGTGAAGTTGCCGCCGGTGGCCTGCGGGCCGCATTCCAGGATATGGCCGACCAGGCTGCCGGCACCGAGCCGGTCGTAATCGTCCGCGGCCCAGCCGAATTCATGCATCAGAATGCCGAGCGCCAGCGCGCTGTCGGCGCAACGGCCGGTGATGACGATGTCGGCGCCCGCGGCGAAAGCGGCTGCGATCGGCAGCGCGCCGAGATAGGCGTTTGCAGTCAAGAGCTTGGGAGGCAGGCCGGCGATGCCGAGGTCCGGCGCGATCGGCAGCACATCATCGCCCTCGATCGCCGCGACCTTCAGCGACAGGCCGAGTTCGACGATCACCGCCTCCAACGCCGCCTTGCAGCCGGCCGGGTTCACGCCGCCGGCATTGGTGGCGACCTTGATCCGCCGGCGGTCCATGTCCGGCAGAGCGGGCTTGAGATAGGCGATGAAGTCCGGCGGAAAACCGAACGCCGGGTCCTTCATGCGCGCGCGCGCCAGCAGCGACATGGTTACCTCGGCCAGGTAGTCCATCACCAGGTAATCAACGCCGGCCGCGACCAGCTGCGGTATCGCCCCCGGGCTGTCGCCCCAGGCACCGGAGGCGCCGCCGATGCGGATGGTGTCCTTCAACGAATGCTCATTAGTTCTTGCGCCAGGGCCCATTTTTCAACATGATGACCCAAAATGCAGCACTCCGCAGCCTGGCTTGATATGGATCGGGTCATTGGCGAATTCTCCGACTGGCTATCCGCCACCCCGTTCAGCCTGGTCATACAGACGCAGGAGTGGATCATCCCGGCGATCCAGTCGATGCACATCATGGCCGTGTCGGTGATCATGGGCTCCGCCATCATGATCGACCTGAAGCTGCTGGGTGTTGCCGCCCGTGGCTCCTCGATCAGTGACGCAAACCGCCGGTTCCTCCCCTGGATCTGGTCGGCTATGGGGTTGCTGCTCCTGACGGGCGCGCTGCTGACGGCGGCGGAACCGCGCCGCGAACTGTTGAACGACATTTTCCGCCTGAAGATGGGCCTGATCCTGCTGATCGTCGCCGTCACGGCGGCGTTTCAACACACCGTGCGGCGCAACAGCGCAGCCTGGGACGAAGACCCCGGCAAGAAAATGCCGGCCCGCCTGCTGGCGATCGGCAGTCTGGCCGTATGGGTCGCCATCCTGTTCTGCGGGCGCTGGATCGCCTACGTCGAACACGGCTGATCGGCAGCGATGCTTCATTCGTTGGCACAAGCGCTGCAGGACACCGATTTCGCCCAGTGGATTTCCCAATCCTCGCTGGCCTTCCCCTGGTTCGAATCCATCCATGTGGCCTGCCTGACGACCGTGGTGGGCGCCATCACGATTCTGGATCTTCGGCTGCTCAATTTGGCCTGGCGGAGCCGTTCGGTCCGGGATGTCTCGGCCGACGTATTGCCGCTCACCTGGGGCGCCTTCGTTCTGGCGGCCATCGCAGGCGCCCTGCTGTTCAGCTCGAAGGCTGTGGAATACGTGGATAACCTCGCATTTCGCCTCAAGATGCTGCTCCTGGCATTGGCCGGGATCAACATGCTGATTTTTCAGTTCACGACCTATCGCAGCGTGGCCGACTGGGATCGCGGCGCCACACCGGTTGCTGCCAGAATTTCCGCGCTGCTGTCGCTGCTGTTCTGGGCGGCAGTCATCATCAGCGGGCGCTGGATCGGCTTCACCGTCCACTGAAGGGCGTGGATCCTAAACTGTGAAGTACGGCGGCCCAAACGAGCCGGAAAGGCCGATCCTGCATGCGTGCCGGGTAAATTCCTCAGCGAAGTGTTTGGGCAGAGCGAGCACATCCATGAGCTCATAACGCAATCCGCCGCAGAGCTGTCCTCGATCACCACGGATATCACGCGCGAACTTGCGAACAGCGACCCGCCGCCGGGAGTGGCAATAGCTCTCGAGAAAGGCGCGGCCATTATGCACAAGTTGCTGGATACATCCGAGAGGCTGGCGGCGGTGAATCAAGCGCTGCTGATTGAGATCAGGGATAGGACCATGGTCGATCATCAATTGGCCGCGGCAATGGAACAGGAGGAGGGTTCGCGCAATGCCGCCTTGCATGACCCGTTGACCGGGTTGCCGAACCGCGTGCTGTTCAAGGATCGGCTGGAACACGGTATCGCGCAGGCCACACGCCATGGGTGGATTCTGGCGGTCATGTTCGTGGATATGGACAATTTCAAGAGCATCAATGATTCCTACGGACATCAGGCAGGCGATGCCGTTCTGCAGGCTGTTGCGATGCGGCTCAAGCACAATACGCGCAACGAGGACACGGTGAGCCGCTATGGCGGCGACGAGTTCACCTACATGCTGACGCCGCTCGATGCGCAAAAGGACATCGCCAAGATTGCCTCGAAGATCCTCAAGGCGGTCCAGGTGCCATGCGAGGTGCGGGTCAGCGATGTCATCGTCAACCTCTGTCCCGGGGCCAGCATCGGCATCTCGGTGTTCCCGAAGGACGGCAGCACGGCGGCTTCGCTGATCAAACGCGCGGACGACGCCATGTACGTGGCCAAGGAGCACAAATCCGGTTTCGCCTTCGCGTAGGTGCATTATGTCAATGTGTGCTGACGTACAGACCGCGGGTCCGGGGGCGGCGATAGTTTGTTCATGATGCTTCACGAATTTTTGACGGCAAACCGGCAGATATTGATCAACCGTTGCCGGGACAAGGTCGCCAAACGGTTCGAGCCGGCCGAAATCCATGCAACCCTCGATCATGGGGTGCCGCTGTTCCTGCAACAGCTTGCCGAAACGCTTCGCGAGGAGGAAACCACGGGCGTTCGGAATGGCGATTCATCGCCGGCGCCGGCGCCCACGGCGATCGGTCGGGCGGCGGCTTTGCACGGCAGTGAGCTGCTGCGCCGCGGTTTCACCATCGACCAGGTGGTGCACGATTACGGGGATGTGTGCCAATGCGTGACCGCGTTGGCGGTCGAACAGAACGTGCCCATATCCACGGACGAGTTTCGCACGCTGAATCGTTGCCTCGACAATGCGATTGCGGACGCCGTCGCGTCGTTCGGCTCCAACCGCCAGACATCGATCGAGCGCCAGGCGGAAACTCTGCAACAGCGCCTGCAGATTTTTTCCGCCGAACACAAACGGCTGATGGATATCGCCCTCCGATCGCTTGCTGCAATCAAGACCGGCAACATCGGGATAGGCGGAGCGACCGGCACATTGCTCGCCCATGCCCTGGATGAACTCGGCTCCCTGACCGACCGCAGCCTGCCGGAGATTCTTCTCGCCTCTCCCGGCGCGAAAGAGGTACCTGCCAAATGAAAAACCCCCGGCGGCTCGCGCCGTCGGGGGTTCGTTCATCGAATCAAGAGCCTGGCAGTGACCTACTTTCACATCGACAAAGTCGACACTAGCATCGGCGCAGAGCGTTTTCACTTCCGAGTTCGAAAAGGGATCGGGTGGTTCCCACTCGCTATGGCCGCCAGGCAAACCAGTTGCTGGGGCCGAGTCATGTCTCGGCCCCCGCGAATTCGGACAATTTGTTTCGACACCGGGCTATCAACCCCTGGGCTATCAACCCTTGGGCTTTCGCCCTTTGTCGCATTCAAGTCAGTTTCCCAACCACGATTTGCACGTTAGGACAAATCGCTTGGGTGTTATATGGTCAAGCCACACGGGCAATTAGTACTGGTTAG
>PLET01000055.1:0-159 GCA_003137095.1 Gammaproteobacteria bacterium | reverse complement strand
ACCCTTGGGACCTGCTACAGCCCCAGGATGTGATGAGCCGACATCGAGGTGCCAAACTCCTCCGTCGATGTGGACTCTTGGGAGGAATAAGCCTGTTATCCCCGGAGTACCTTTTATCCGTTGAGCGATGGCCCTTCCATACAGAACCACCGGATCACT
>PLET01000087.1:2528-8145 GCA_003137095.1 Gammaproteobacteria bacterium | reverse complement strand
GGAGTACAGAAGGGCCGGGATATCACTCATGTGGATCCCGGCGCATACCACGCGCCAACCCTGCGAACGGATCGCACCGCAGTCGGAACCACTGTGGCGACCCGCGCAAAGATAATCGCCGCGTCCCGCGCTTGGGCGCCAACTCATCCGAGCTGCCGGCCCAGACCACGCCCACGCTGCGCGCTCAGCAGGGCGGTTGCATCGTTCACTGGAACTGCAAGACCACACGGGCTGGGACGTCGCCGTGTTCCAGCCGCTTGAACACAGCATTGATCGCGCTCAAAGGCTGCAATTCGATATTTGCCTTGACCTTGCCCTCGACCGCGAAGCTCAAGGATTCCGCGAGATCCTCGCGGTTGCCGACGAAGGAGCCGCGGATACTGATGCAGTTGGCCACGACTTCGAACAGCGGTACCGGGAAATCGCCGGGTGGAATGCCGACGAGCACACAGATGCCGTGTTTGCGTGTCATGCCGACGCCTTGTTTGAACGCGGGGATCGAGGGCGCCGTGATCAGAACGCCGTGCGCGCCGCCAGCAGTCGCCTTCCTCACCGCGGCGACAGGATCACCTACGGTAGCGTTCACCGTGGCATCCGCTCCCAGGGTCTTTGCGAGCGCGAGCTTGCCGTCCTCGATGTCGACCGCGCAGACGTTCAGACCCATATGCTTCGCATATTGGATGGCCAGATGTCCGAGGCCACCGATCCCGGAGATCACGACCCACTCGCCCGGCCTAGCCTCGGTCTGCTTCAGGCCCTTGTAGCTGGTGACGCCGGCGCAGATGATCGGCGCGGCCGCTGCAGCGGAAAGCCCTGCCGGGATATGGGCGACATAGTTTGGATCAGCGAGCAGGTACTCGGCGAAGGCACCGTTGACGGTGTAGCCGGTGAAAATTTCCGACGCGCAGATCGTTTCCCAGGCCGTGAGGCAATATTCGCAGTGACCACAGGCGCTGTGCAGCCAGGGCACGCCCACCCGATCGCCTTCCCGAACGAGGGTCACGCCTGGGCCAACGGCGCTCACACGGCCGATTCCCTCATGCCCCGGGATAAACGGCAACGTCGGCTTGACAGGCCAGTCGCCGCCCGCGGCGTGGACATCCGTGTGGCATACGCCGCAGGCCTCGGTCTTCACCAGGATCTGTCCTGGTCCGGGCATCGGAATGTCCCATTCGCGCAGCACCAGCGCTTTGCCGAAGCCTTCGACCATCGCAACCTGCATCTTTGGCATGGCTCAAGCCGGTGCGTCGAGGTGCGCGGTGCGGATGAGTTTCTTGTTGACGAACTCCTGGATGCCCATATCGCCGAGCTCACGGCCATACCCGGAATCCTTGATGCCGCCGAATGGTAGTTCGGCATCCGCCCAGGATATGTTGTTGATGAACATCATCCCGGTCTCGATACGGGTCGCGACGCGTTTGCCGCGCGCCTCGTCCCGAGTGAACACCGAGCCGCCCAGGCCGAAATCCGAGGCGTTCGCGAGCGCGATCGCCGCATCCTCGTCCTTGACCCGAAAGAACAACGCCACGGGGCCGAAGAATTCCTGGCGAAACGCCGGGTTCTCGGGCTTGATGTCGGTAAGAATCGACGGTTCCATGTAGGAGCCCGGCCGGTCGATGCGCTTGCCACCCAGGACAAGCTTCGCGCCCCCGGCAACGGCCTCGTTGACCTGCGCAAGGAGTTGTGTCAGCGCGGACTCACTCGAGAGGGGGCCGAGCGTCGTCTTCTCGTCCATTGGATCCCCGGGCCTCAGCGCATTGAGGGCGGCGGTGAACCTTGCGAGAAATTCAGCGGCGAGCGATTCTACAACGATGAAGCGCTTGGCGGTGCAACAAGTCTGGCCGGTGTTGTACATGCGGCCCCAGACAGCCCACTTGATCGTGTGCTCCAAGTCCGCATCTTCAAGCACGATGAAGGCGTCGCTGCCGCCGAGTTCCATGGACGAAACCTTCAGGTTCTTGCCGGCGCGGGCGGCAAGGCTGCGCCCTGCAGCGACGCTCCCCGTCAGCGCCACGCCCTTGATGCGCGGATCGTCGATGATCGCATCGCTCTGGTCATGCGAGATCAGGAGGTTCGTATAGAGGCCGGTCGGCGCACCCGCTTCGATCAAGAGCTGCTCGAATGCGATCGCACATTGCGGCACGCAGCTCGCATGCTTGACTAGGAGCACGTTGCCCGCCATCAGATGCGGGCCGGCAACACGCGCCAACTGGTAGTAGGGGAAGTTCCACGGCTCGACACAGAAGATCACGCCGATCGGGCTGCTCTCCATGTGCGCCTCGCCGATGGTCGGATGCAGCTTCACGGGCGCGAGGAATTTCTGCGCATGCTTCGCGTAATAGGCGAGAATTCGCGAGCTGAACTCCACCTCGCCGCGCGCCTCGCTGATGCGCTTGCCCATCTCGATTGTCATCGGCTTCGCAAAATCATCGACACGGGCGGCGAGGATGGCCGCGGCACGCGAGATGATCACCGCGCGCTCGGCGTAGGTCCTATGCCGCCAGTTTTCGTAGCACTTCGCAGCCTCTGCAATTTTACCCTCAAATTCCCCGTCGGTGATTTCCGGGAATGACTTGACGAGCTTGCCCGTGGCCGGATTGAAGCTTTGATAGCTCATGGAATGGATTCCTGGTGCAAAGCGGAGAAATGGAGTGACGGAAATGTCCGTCATCGGATCGAGTCTCTGGCTACAGTAGGCGCGTGTCCGTTCGGTGGCACACCGTGATGCATGGGCTACGTGGCACAGCGAACGGTGCGCGCGGCCCGGGCAGCGCATGCTGCCGCTCGACACTAACGAGGAGAAGGAAATGCCATCCCGAACTGACAATGCGATTCAGCGTGATGTGCTGGAAGAACTGAAGTGGGATGCCGCGGTCGACGCACGGAATCTCGGCGTCACCGTGGCCGGGGGTATCGTGACGATTACGGGACAGGTCAGCACCTATGGCGAGAACCGGGAGGCGGAGCGGCTTACGGAGATGATTCCGGGCGTCAAGGAAGTCATCGTCAATATGGAGGTGGTCACGGCCGACGCCTTTGGGGACGCGGAACTTGGCGTCGCCGTCCGCAACGCCCTCAGCTGGGCGGCATACCTGCCGATAGATGCCGTTAGTGCGCGGGTCGAGGATGGATGGGTGACGCTGTCAGGGACTGTTCATTCGGGTTTCCAGCGGCAGAACGCCGAGAATGCCGTACGATTCATGAGGGGTGTCAAGGGGCTCACCAATGCCATCACGGTCGCCAATCGCGATGCGCCCGTGGCTGATATGAAGGCCAATATCGAGTCCGCGCTGACGCGGCGCTATGATGCGCAGGACCAGCATGTCGTGGTCAGTGTCGACGGCCGGATCGTGACCTTGTCGGGCACTGTGACGAATGGGTGGCAGCGATACCTCATGCGCAACTCGGCATGGAACGCGCCGGGCGTCGAGGACGTCCGCGACCACATGCGCATCGTCGACTAGCCCGAGAGATGGAAATGGTCGCGTGCTATCGCGACGAGCGCGGCGTCGCCCGGATGGTCCAGGGCGTCGATTTCATCCAGCTGGGCAGCAAGGTCGGGCCTGGTCTCGCTCAAATAGCGAGCCAGTTCGAAGCGCGCCTCGCCGGGGCCTGTCAGCAAGGTGCCGCCGACATGGTTCAGGGTGGANNACTTCCGCCGCGTTGTGGTTGATCCGGACGACCGCGTAGTAGCTGGCGCTCACGACGGGTTTTTCCCTTGAACAGGGGTAGCGTCCATGCGCACGACGAGCTTGCCGAAATTTCCGCCGGTGAGCATGCCGATAAATGCTGCTGGCGCGTTCGCAAGACCCTCGATGACGTCCTCCCGGTACTTTATTTTCCCTGCAGCAAGCCAAGGCGTCATCGCCGCAATGAACTCCGCCTGTCGGCCGGCGAAGTCCTCGGACACGATAAATCCCTGTACGCGCAGCCTGCGCTTGAGGATCGTGCCGAGTAGCAATCCGAGCCGGTCCGGTCCGGGCGGTGGCGTGTTCTCGTTATAGAGTGCAATCAGCCCACAGACAGCAATCCGCGCGCGGGAATTCAGCAGCGGCAGGACCGCATCGAACACCGCGCCCCCGACGTTTTCAAAATAGACGTCGATCCCCTGCGGACAGGCGATCGCGAGGCGCGTCGGCAGGTCTTCGCCGTGATGATCGACGCACGCATCGAAACCGAGATCTTTCGTGACAAAATGGCATTTATCTGCGCCACCTGCGATGCCGATCACCTTGCAGCCTAATATCCTGGCGACCTGACCGACGACCGAGCCCACGGCCCCGCTCGCTGCCGCGACCACGACGGTCTCGCCCGCCTGAGGTATCCCGATATCCACCAAGCCCATGTAGCCCGTGAACCCCGGCATGCCGAGTACCCCAAGATACTGCGAAGGGTGCTTTGCCTGCGGATCGAGGCGGGTGAGGCCCGTCCCGTCTGAGATTGCGAATTCCTGCCAGCCGCTGTAGCCGAGCACTAGGTCGCCTGCCGCAAAGCCTGCGTGATGAGATGCCTCGACACGCGATACCGTGCTACCGACCATCACATCCCCGATGGCCACGGCGGGCGCATAGGAGGGCGCATCCGACATCCGGCCGCGCATATAAGGATCCAGTGATAGATATAGCGTGCGGGCCAGAAGCTGGCCGGCGGCGGGGGCTGGGATCGGCCGCGTCTCGGTGCGGAAATCCGCAAGGCGTGGGGCGCCGTCGGGACGTGCCGCAAGAACAATGCGGTGATTGACGGCCGACGAATCTGTTGTGGAGTTCCTTTGCATGACGCCTGTGACACTCATCGGAATTGATCGGGCGCCGGATCATGGCCGTTGGTCGCGGCCATGTCGGCGGACCCGAAACCGCTCCCGGTTGCGCCGCCACACCGCATTCGGGTCACGAAAAAGCGATCGGTTTCCATCGTATCTGCACGGCGGTCAGCGCATGGCGACGGGGGGATGGGCGGTCCAATAAGAGTCAACGGCCTGGCTCTGGGTTGCGAACTCACCCGGTCGGCCGACCTTGTCCTTGCTGAACTGCGGAGCGGCATCCAGCGTGCTCTTCGTCACCGGCAATATCAGCAGGTTCGTCATCACCGCGGACTTGAAGTCTGACCACGGCACGGGGGTATAAGTCTCATCCATGCCCCACAGGCCACCATGGCTGACCACGAGGTAGGCAATCTTCCCGGTCTGCGGGCTCATGATGATGTCCTCGACGCTGCCGAGGCTGTCATTGCTGCCATTGACGATGCTCGCACCGATGAGTTGATCGGAGCGATAAGCAATATTTCCACCGGTCACGGGAACCGCGGTTTCGATCTGTTCGCGGCGCCAGGCCGATACGTTCGGCGGGGGAACCTGTCCGTTGCGTAGTTCGGTGACATATGCGGTATAGGTGTCGCGTGCGGCGCTGAGCACGCTCTCACAGGCCACCTGCTGGCCGTTTTGCGCGAGGATCCTCGCGGAGGCGATCATCGTGCGTATTTCGTAGCCCGGCCGAGCGCGCAAGTATCGATTCGATTCGGCATAGCGAGTGCCGTAGCTGTAGCCATAGCCGTAGACCGGGAAGCCGTAGCCGTAGCCACCCCCGTCCAGCCAATAACCATCCTTCTGCTGTACGCTGTC
>PLET01000087.1:222-2497 GCA_003137095.1 Gammaproteobacteria bacterium | reverse complement strand
TGACAAACCCTCGATTGCGAAACAACCTGAAAAGAGCCGATCCCTCGCCGGATCGGTCGCGGCAGCGCGCGCTGCCGCTCCCTTAATTGTCGCTCGAAATTCGCCTATCGCCGTGCTGCCCGTTATTGCACCATGATCTGCTTGGGCATCTGCTTCTTGGTCGCACTCTTTGGGATATGAACCGTCAGTATGCCGTCCTTGCTGTCGCAGGTGACGCTGTCCGCATTGACGTTATCTGGCAGAGAAAAGCTTCGCTCGAAGCTCCCGTAAAAACTCTCTACCCGATGGAATTTCTCGTCCTTGTCGTCAGTCAGGGCTTTACGCTCGCCGCTGATCGAAATGACGCCCGCATCGAGAGTTACTCTGACGTCCTCTTTCTTGACGGCGGGTAGATCAATACGAATCACGTACTCCTTGTCACTCTCGCTGATATCGGCATTCGGTGACCACTCGAGTTTCCGCGCGCCATTGCCCTCTGACGCGATCCGCGGCCACGTCGCCGCCGGGTTCGGCATCAGACGGATGAAAGTGCTGACATCGCCAAACGGGTCCCAATGAATGAGGCTCATGAAAATCTCCTTGGGGTTCTACGCATGTGGGTAGGTGCGTCGGACGCGCATGACGTCCGACACGTGCCATTGAACTGCGAAACTGAGGCTGTCGTATGTACGGCGGCGCACCTCATCGACAGTTGGGCTCGTTCAGGACTTGCCCGGCACGTCAAAGTGCCCTGCGCTGGGCATACGTTGCATCCCATGCCGGTGTTCCCGCGTTCCGAAGAATTTCCGCGCCGCGGCGAGAATGCCGCTATCCAGCGGATCGTCGAGATCCTCGACCCCTGATATGCATGCTGCTAGGTCCGGACTGTGCTTCTGCACATAAGCCTGCAACTCGTATTTCGAATTGCCCGGACCGCAGATGAGCGTATTGCCGTCATGATCCAGCGAACGCACGATGGTTTCCATGAACTCATCGTCCGGGGCATGTTTGGTCCGATCTTCGTGATTGGCCTGGTGATGCGGGCGCTGCGCGGAGGTATGCGCCAAGACGAGCTTGACCTCGCCCTTGGCGCTGAAGTGAAACAACTTTGCCTCGCGACGATCGATGAATACGACGGCATCAAAATAAGCACTCATAACAAAGGCCTCTCGACTATCGGAATTGTTGGGGCAAACGACCGGAAAAGGGCTCCCCGCGACGAGGGGTATTCGGTCGCGCTGAACAGATCCGGTCTCCTCAGCTGAAGCGCCATGATTAGGGTGAGCAGCTTGCCATCGGCAACCTCACCCAGCCGCGCGTCCGCCGCGAGTGAGTCGAGGGGCCGCTCCACGACCGTAATATCTTCATGTTCTGCGGCGAGGCCACCGCCCGGTCCATTGCGGTCAGTGGCAGCATATGGCGCTAGGAATAAAGTCTGTCGTTCCGACGAGATACCGGGGCTCGGCCAAATGCGGGCGACGAACTCCAATATGCGCAGGGAAACCCCTAGCTCCTCCTCGGCCTCGCGGCGCGCGGCCGCGGATGCCTCTTCATGCCCGATCATGCCAGCGCAGGACTCTTCCAGCTGCCCGACCCCCGTCGCATAAAACACCGGGCCGCGAAACAGGCGCACCACGAGGCCGCACCGTCGCACCGGATCATATGGAAGTACGGCCGCGGCGTCGCCATGGTATTCGACGTCACGAGACACAATCGCCCCGTCGCGCAAGCGCAGTGACAGTGAAACGACCGACAGGTAGCCGCTATACATGACGCGACGGGCGAGAAGTTCCGGGAAAGAGAACGTTTCGGTCATTTTGGGTGTTGCGGTACCTGATCCACGGGAAGGCGCCAATCCACCCTATCGACCGTTACGCCGTAGGTCTTCGCGGCGAGCAGTATCCGCCGCCACGCTACGTCGCGCTCCGCGTCGGAGACTCCGGTCACCAGGCCGAAGCGTGCGACCGCATTCCGTACGTGACTGGCATTTTCCAGTGGCTCCTTACGCTGCGCAGGAAAAGCGAATTCACGTTCGGACAGCGCCCGACGCGCATTGGTCGTTATTTTAGTCATCGGTATCTCCAGTGCGCCTATCGCAGGGTGTATGAGCGTGTCAAAACAGTCACGGGCGCCATTTTGAATAGCACGCGCGCGCCAGGGAATGACAGAGTACGTGCTCGTCAAGCATCATGAAGCGAAACAGCGCACCGGCTAGTGTTTCCCCTGTGTGATCGCATTGGCTGGCAGAATCGGTGGCTTCGAATGGAGCGAACAGGCGATCCACTCCCGTGGCATC
>PLET01000087.1:0-215 GCA_003137095.1 Gammaproteobacteria bacterium | reverse complement strand
TGCTGATCTCGAATTGTTTCTGGATGAGTGGCCCGTGACCGTCTGTTACCGAACATAAAAAGCCATGTTCGGTTCGACACAGTAGAAGTGACCGCCACAGTCCATCAATGCCTCCCGGTGCAGACGCTCATCACGATCGCTAACGGGGAAAGGATCTCCGGTCACCCAGGTAATCGTTGATGCTTCGTAAATGGGGGTTCCCTTGATTTCCGTGC
>PLET01000037.1 GCA_003137095.1 Gammaproteobacteria bacterium | reverse complement strand
CATGAGCAAGGACAAGCTGCTCGCGGTCGGCGAACGCTACGAAGCGATGATCGCCGCCGACCGCGCGGCGGACGCACGGTTCCGATAGATGTTTCCGACGATCCTTTTCTTCGTGTTCGCCGCTGTGCTGCTGTGCGCCGCCCTCGGCGTGATCCTGGCGCGCAATCCCGTTCATGCGGTATTGCTCCTGGTGCTGTGCTTCTTCACCAGCGCGGTGATCTGGCTGCTTCTCGACGCGGAGTTCCTGGCGATCGTGCTGGTGCTGGTGTACGTCGGCGCCGTGATGGTGCTGTTCCTGTTCGTGGTGATGATGCTCGACGTCAACATCGAGGAGATGCGCAAGGGGTTGGCCGGCTACTGGCCGCTCGCCCTGGCGGTGGCCGGCTTCGTGGTGTTCGCAATCCTCAACGTCATCGTGGTGAAGCATCTGGGCGGCTTGACGATCACGGCTGCGGCGCCCAGCCCGGTCGGTTATTCCAATACGCGCGTGCTCGGCACGGCGCTGTTCACGCGCTACGCCTATCCGGCACAGCTTGCGGCGGTGATATTGCTGGTGGCGAGCGTCGCGGCCATCGTGCTCACGCTGCGCCAGAGGACCGGCGGCAAGCTTCAGAACATCGCCAGGCAGGTTGCGGTGCGCGCGAAGGATCGGGTGAGGATCGTCAAGATGGCATCGGAGAAGCGCCCATGATCTCGCTCACCCACGTGCTTACCCTGTCAGGGCTGCTGTTCGCGATCGCTGTGGCCGGTGTGTTCCTGAACCGCAAGAACATCATCGTGCTGCTGATGTGCATCGAGCTCATGTTGCTCGCGGTGAATTTCAATTTCGTCGCATTCTCGCGTTTCCTCGGCGACATCAACGGCCAGATATTCGTGTTTTTCATCCTGACCGTGGCGGCGGCGGAGGCTGCCATAGGCCTCGCGATATTGGTGGTTTTGTTCCGCGAGCGGCGCAGCATCGACGTCGAAGAGCTCGACTCCCTGCAAGGTTGAGGAATCAAGAATCATAATGGAGCCGATCTACCTTACGATTGCACTCGCCCCCCTGGTCGCCTCGATCATCGCCGGGCTCGGCGGCCGCTTCATCGGCCGCGCCGGCGCGCACAGCGTGACCATTCTCAGTGTGGCCGTGTCATTCGCCCTGTCGTGCGACGTGCTGGCTAAGTTCGTATTCGAGGGCATGGCGCCCTACAACGGCACGGTCTACACCTGGCTGGTGAGCGATGGATTGGGGATGGAAGTCGGTTTCCTGATAGATCATCTGTCCGCCATGATGATGGTCGTGGTGACCTTCGTGTCGCTGATGGTGCACGTCTACACCATCGGCTACATGCACGATGACCCCGGATATGCGCGTTTTTTCAGCTACATCTCGCTGTTTACGTTTGCGATGCTGATGCTGGTGATGTCGAACAATTTCATGCAGCTGTTCTTCGGATGGGAAGCGGTGGGTGTCGTCTCCTATCTGCTGATCGGGTTCTGGTACACCCGGCCCGGCGCGATCTTCGCCAACCTCAAGGCGTTCCTGGTCAATCGGATCGGCGACTTCGGTTTCGTGCTCGGCATCGCGGCGGTGCTGTATTACACCGGATCCCTCGATTATGCGACCGTGTTCGCGCGCGCCGGACAGATCGCCGCAGGCCACGTCCAGATCACCGGCACGGTGGCATGGCCGGCCATGACCTTCACCTGCATCTGCCTTTTCATCGGAGCGATGGGAAAGTCCGCACAGGTGCCGCTGCACGTGTGGTTGCCGGACTCGATGGAGGGTCCGACGCCGATATCCGCGCTGATTCATGCCGCCACCATGGTGACGGCGGGCATTTTCATGGTGGCCCGCATGTCGCCGCTGTTCGAACTGTCGGAGACTGCCCTCTCCACGGTGCTGGTGATCGGCGCCACCACGGCTTTCTTCATGGGCCTGCTCGGAATCGTCAACAACGACATCAAGCGGGTGGTGGCCTATTCCACGTTGTCGCAGCTCGGCTACATGACCGTGGCGCTCGGCGTGTCCGCGTACAGCGCCGGCATTTTTCATCTGATGACCCATGCTTTTTTCAAGGCGCTGCTGTTCCTGGCGGCCGGGTCGGTGATCATGGCCATGCATCATGAACAGGACATGCGCCGCATGGGTGGGTTGAAGAAATATCTGCCGATAACCTATTGGACCTGTCTGGTCGGAGCTCTGGCATTGATCGGATTTCCGGGCGCCTCAGGCTTCTTTTCCAAGGATGCCCTGATCGATGCCGTGCACGGCTCGCATCGGGCCGGGGCGGGATACGCATACTTCTGCGTCCTCTGCGGCGTGTTCGTCACGGCGCTGTACACCTTCCGGATGTTCTTCATGACCTTCCATGGCAAGGAGCGCATGGATCATCACACGCGGGAGCATCTGCACGAGAGCCCATGGGTGGTGACCGTGCCGCTCATACTGCTGGCCATTCCCTCGGCGCTGATCGGCTGGTTCACCGTCAAGCCGATGCTGTTCGGCGATTACTTCGCCGGCTCGATCCGGGTGCTACCTTCGCACGACGTGCTGGCCGGCGTGGGCGAGGAGTTTCACGGCTCCGGGCTGTTCGTACTGCAGGCCTTCGGGTCGCTGCCGGTGTGGCTGGCGGGGCTGGGCGTGCTGGCCGCCTGGGTTTTCTTCCTGCGCAAGCCGGAGCTCGCGGACGCAGCCGAACGGCGGTTCAAATGGCTGTACACCGTGCTGGTCGACAAATACGGCTTCGACTGGTTCAACCAGCACGTTCTGGTCGCCGGCGCCCGCCGCATCGGCGGCGGCCTGTGGCGGGTCGGCGATCAGATCCTGATCGACGGAGGAATGGTCAACGGCAGCGCGCGCCTCGTGGGCTGGCTGTCATCGGTGGTCCGCTATGCTCAGTCCGGATACCTGTATCACTACGCCTTCGCGATGATCCTCGGTCTGGCATCGCTGTTGATGTGGCTGTTGTGGCGGACATGATGCTGGCGGGACACCTGCTCTCCATGCTGATTTGGCTGCCCATCGTCGGCGGCTTCGCCGTGATGGCGCTCGGCACCGGACGCGATACGCCGGCCAAATGGCTGTCGCTGCTGGTGGCGTCCGCCACCCTGGCATTGAGCGTCCCGCTTTACCAGGATTTCCGGACCGGCACCGCGGCGATGCAGTTCGTCGAGAGGGTGGCGTGGATTCCCTCCCTCAATTCGCAGTTCTATTTGGGCATCGACGGCATTTCCCTGCCGCTGATCCTGCTGACGACGTTCACGACGCTGCTGATCGTGATCGCCGGCTGGACGAACGTCGCAAAGCGGCTGGGGGAATATTTCGCAGCATTCCTGATACTCGAAGGCCTGATGATCGGCGTGTTCGCGGCGCTCGACGGCATCCTGTTCTACGTGTTCTGGGAGGCGATGCTGATCCCGATGTTCATCATCATCGGCGTATGGGGAGGCCCGCGCCGGGTGTATGCGACCATCAAGTTCTTCCTGTACACCTTCATCGGTTCGGTGCTGCTGCTGATCGCGCTCATTTACATGTACCTCAAGTCGGGCAGCTATGACCTCGGCGTGTTCCAGCGCATGCCCTTGAGCCTCACCGAGCAGACGTTCATTTTCCTGGCGTTCTTCGCCGCTTTCGCGGTCAAGGTGCCGATGTGGCCGGTGCACACGTGGCTGCCTGACGCGCATGTCGAGGCACCCACGGGCGGCTCGGTGGTGCTGGCCGCCATCATGCTCAAGATGGGCGGTTACGGCTTTTTGCGGCTGTCGTTGCCGATCGTGCCAGATGCCAGCCGGGAATTGGATTGGCTGATGATCGCACTGTCGCTCATCGCAGTCGTGTACATCGGATTCGTCGCCCTGGCACAGCAGGACATGAAGAAGCTGATCGCCTATTCTTCGATTGCGCACATGGGTTTCGTCACGCTGGGCTCGTTCATCGGCTACCGCATACTCGCGCACAGCGGCGCCACCGCCGGCATCCAGATGGGCCTGGACGGCGCGATGGTGCAGATGATTTCGCACGGACTGGTGTCGGGGGCGATGTTTCTGTGCGTCGGCGTCATGTACGACCGGGTGCACAGCCGCGAGATAAGCGCCTACGGCGGCGTGGTGAACACCATGCCGATATTCGCCTCGTTCATGGTGCTGTTCTCGCTGGCCAATTCAGGCCTGCCGGGAACCTCCGGCTTCGTGGGGGAATTTCTGGTCATATTGGCGTCCTTCCGGGCAAACGTGTGGTACGCATTTCTCGCGGGCACCACGCTGGTGCTGGGCGCGGCTTATACCCTGTGGCTGGTCAAGCGGGTCATTTTCGGCGCGGTGACCAACGACAAGGTGGCTGCGCTCGAGGATCTGAACGGCCGCGAGTTTCTGGTACTCGGTCTGCTGGCTGCCGCGGTTTTGCTGGTGGGGCTGTGGCCTGCGCCGCTGCTCGAGGTGATGCAGGCGAGCACCCGGCATCTGGTCCAGCAATTGTTGGCCACGAAGATTGTTCCCTAAGGGTCACGCATGAGTTTCAGTGCCGCCAATTTCAATGCAGGGCTTGCCTACGCCAGGCCCGAGATATTTCTGGGCATCGCAGCCTGCGCGATCCTGCTACTCGATCTGCTGTTGACGGATGCACAGCGCCACTGGATCGGGGTGCTCGCTGTGCTCAGCCTGCTGATCACGGCATTGCTGGCCGCCGGGCAGCCGGTGTCGGGTCGGATCATCGCACTCGGCGGGATGTTCGAGCTCGACCGCATGGCGCAGGTGCTCAAGGTGGTGAGCCTACTGATCGTGGCACTCGTGTTCATATATTCGACGGATTATCTGCGGCGTCGGGCGATACTCAAGGGCGAATATTACGTGCTGGGTTTGTTCGCGACGCTGGGCATCCTCGTGCTGATTTCCGCCGCCAATCTGATCACTGTCTACCTCGGCCTCGAACTCATGTCATTGTGCCTGTACGCGATGGTCGCCTTCGACCGCGAGTCCGGCAAAGCCGCCGAATCGGCCATCAAATTCTTCGTGCTCGGATCCATGGCCTCGGGCACCCTGCTGTACGGAATGTCGATCCTGTACGGAGTCACGGGGAGCCTGCAACTATCCGAGATCGCAGCGGCCTTGCACAACGGCCTGGCCGCCAACGTGGGCATACTGTTCGGCATTGCGTTCATCATAGTCGGCGTAGGCTTCAAATTCGGCGCCGTGCCCTTTCACATGTGGATTCCGGACGTCTACGAAGGCTCGCCCACCTGCGTGACGCTGTTCATCGGGTCTGCGCCCAAAATCGGCGCCTTTGCGCTGGCCATGCGCCTGCTGCCAGAAGGGCTGGGGTTCTCGCAGCCGGACTGGAGCCAGATGCTGGTGGTGCTTGCGGTGCTGTCGCTGGCGATCGGCAACGTGGTCGCCATCGCGCAGAGCAATCTCAAGCGCATGCTGGCGTACTCCACCATTTCGCATGTCGGATTCATTCTGCTGGGAATATTGTCCGGCACGGCCCAGGGTTATCAGGCTGCGATGTTCTACACCATAACCTATGTGATCGTCGCGACCGGCTCGTTCGGCATGATTTTGCTGCTGTCGCGCCAGGGCTTCGAAGCGGACATGCTGACCGACTTCAAGGGCCTGAACGTGCGCAGCCCGTGGTTCGCCGGCCTGATGGCCATCCACATGTTCAGCCTGACCGGATTGCCCCCGTTCGTCGGATTCTGGGCGAAACTGGGGGTACTGCAGGCGGTCCTCAGCGTCAATGACACCTGGCTGGCGGTCGTTGCGGTGCTGTTCTCGGTGGTTGGAGCATTTTTCTATCTGCGCGTGGTCAAGCTCATGTATTTCGACGAACCCACCGATGTGGCCGTCATCGGCGGCTCTGTGCTCATGCGCACCATGCTCAGCACCAACGCCTTGGTGGTGTTTGCATTGGGCATGGTTCCCAGCGCCCTGCTGGTGCTGTGCCAACGGGCGCTGCCCTGAGATGACTGAAAGCGCCGATAAGCGGCGCAATGCCTTGCAATGGCGGCGACTATCGGTACAATACCCGGCTCACTCTGGTGCGGGGTGGAGCAGTCTGGCAGCTCGTCGGGCTCATAACCCGAAGGTCGTAGGTTCAAATCCTACCCCCGCTACCATTTAAAACAAAAACTTACGAAAATGAGTCCGCCGTGCGAAAGCCGGCGTGTAGGGGCCATGTAGGGATGCGGCGTCCCTGGCCGGCCGGAGCTGGATTGCGAGCCAACATCGGGGTTGGGCCGTATGAATGTCCGCACTGCGGGGCGCGGTACTCAGCGCAGATCATCGATGTGCGGCAGGTCGGGCGGCGTGAGGTCCCGATCGTCCTCACCAAGCGATGGACGGAGACGCGCCGGCTGCGGGCAGTAGCCCAATCCTCGGGACGTTTTTGACCGGTCTCCGACTGCCCGCTAGGCTACCCACCCATGTGCGGCCGCTACGTGTCCCCCGATGTTGCCTCGATCGAGCGCGAGTTCCATCTCACGCCCACCGATTGGCAGTTTCCGCCGAGTTTTAATGTGGCGCCGACCCAGCAAGTTCCGGTCATTCGTGCCGTCGACGGTCAGCATCAAGGCTCGCGCATCCGCTGGGGGCTGATTCCGTTCTTCGCCAAGGGCGAGCCGCCGAAGTACTCGACGATCAACGCGCGGATCGAGACGGTGGAGACTGCGGCGAGCTATCGCGGGCCATGGAAGCGCGGCCAGCGGTGCCTCCAAGTTGCCGCCGGCTTTTTCGAGTGGCACCTCGACGATCAGGGCCGCAAGGCGCCGTTCTACATCACCGTCGTCGACCAGCCTGTGTTCGCATTCGCGGGCCTTTGGGATCACTCAGTGAAGGCTGACGGCACGGCGATCGAGAGCTGCGTGCACATCACCATGCCGGCGAACGATCTCATGAAGCACATCCACAACACCGGCGCGAACCCGCACCGCATGCCGGCGATCCTGAGGCGCGAGGATCGGGATATCTGGCTCAACGGCAGCGTCGACGAAGCCCGCAGCGGTGCTCGCGCAGTACGATCCCGGCCTGATGCTGGCGCACGAGGTCACGACGCGAGTCAACACGCCGAAGAACAGTGCGCGAATAAGTCGAATCGGTGTCACGGGATACAATCGGTCATGCAATATCACGCTCACCAATCACAGGGAGTGCGCGATGCGAATCACAGGGATATTGGTCACGCTCTTCCTCACCGGCTGTGCCACCGCCCCGCGTCATATCGGTGCCCGCCCTGTCTCACTGCCCGATGGCACACAGGGCTACGAAGTCGCCTGCAATGGCCGCCGCCACGATATCGCGGACTGCATGAACGAGGCGGCCAAGGTGTGCGGCGGCAAGTACGAGATCATTGACCGGGCCAGCGAAACGACCGGAGCGGTCGCCGTGCCCATCGGCAATGCGGCCGTGGCCGTCAGAGGCGTGCACCGAGCGATGATCGTGCGCTGCGCGACGCCGCAGTGACCTCGCTCGACGGTCTGGCCGTCTCGGATCGGCCGCGCCGGCCCGGCTTCCATAGGCGCGGGCGGCAGCACTTGAGCCACTAATAGCTGCGCCTCACGGATCTCCTGCGCCGACATGGGGAGCTTGCCCAGCGCGAAGGCTTGCAATCGTAGGAGCGCCTGGCGTGGGCTGCGCGGGACGGTCATGTACTGCTCGGGGGCTCGCTGCCTGTAGCCCATTCCACAGTGATGCTGCCGCCGACAGCGGCGTCCACATCCACCGGGATCAATCGGCCATAGAGCTTGTAGAACTCCGTCTGATTGGCCTGGGCCCACTCGGCCATCTTGGCGGTCCCACCCATGCGCGTGAACACGGCGATGATGTTCTCTTTCGCGGTAGCACCGGCTTTGCCTTTACTGCCCTTGGGCCGGCCACTTGGTTTGGTTTTGCGAGCTGCCATGCTCTAAATATGCCCTAATTTATTGCTCGGTTCGTTGATTCGATTCGAGATTCAGCCTCTCGGCCCGAGTGTGCT
The DNA here is from genome assembly GCA_003137095.1 of Gammaproteobacteria bacterium. Lineage (GTDB taxonomy): Bacteria > Pseudomonadota > Gammaproteobacteria > Steroidobacterales > Steroidobacteraceae > Bog-1198. The sequence continues at coordinate 101,330 of PLET01000037.1, read as the reverse complement.
TCAAATGCATCTGGATCGTGCGCAGCGTAGGGGGCTTTGCGCGTCCCAAGGCAGCCAGATCGAGCAGTGCGCGGGCATCGCGTGCCTCCAAAGGGCCCGGGTGCGCATCGTCAATCGCTCGTAGCGCTTCTCGCAGGGCCAAACCACGCTGATGACGCCGTTCATTGTGATCGCGCAGACACGCTTGAGCCACTATCCAAGAGGCCGCAGGCGGTGGCGCGGACCATAGTCGGCTGTTTGCCGACTCAACCTCAAGTGTCTGATTGTCGACGGTGTTTCGCATCAGACTCACCCAGCCGCGTTTCGGTCCAAAGGTGCCCATCCCGATCATGTCCGTGTCGCTCCTCAGTTGGCGGTCTGCCCGCCGTAGAGCGCAAGCCATTGCGCCTCGGTCAGGGGCTCACTGTCGATACGGCACTCGCGCAGCGTGGCATCGATCGCGAACTGTTGCGGTGCCTTGCCGTGCCCGCGGTCAAGCAGCGCCTGAGCTGCCTGTACGCTCACCCTCGGGTTGTCCGAGCGCAGCCAGTGCACCAGGCGCTCCAAGGCCTCGACGGTATGCAGTCGGGCCATCGCTTTGATGTCGGGCGCTACCTCGGCATCTTTTGGCCGGCCGCCGGGGTTGCCGCTGGTGCCTTTTTGGAATTTCACCTGTTATTTCTCTGTTTCCTGCCCTGTTCTGAGGCCGCCAACGGGTCTAGCATGGCCCCAAGCTTTGACCGACCTGCGAAGTTGCTTAGGGACTGCAATGCAATACATCGATGCCATTCTTGTGTTTCTCACCGGCTACAGCCTGATCCGGTGGTTGGAGTTGTCCCCCAACCCGGGCGCACAGCTGAAAGAAATGCTCCTGAGCTATGCAATGTTCCTCGGTCTGCTGCTCGCGCTCGCCGCGGCGGTACTCGTCCTCTGGAATCTGCCGGCCATCGTGCATGCGATCGGCACGGGCCGCATTGACCCAGTCTGGTATGCCGTCGGCCTCACTGCGCTGTGGGTCGCACGCATTCTATTGCTGGAGGGTCGCGAGAGCTTGCGCAAGCGCCGCAGCCTTCGCCTTGGTCGGGCCTAGCTCTTTCAGCGCATCAACAGTCTTGGGTATCGCGCCGCTCTGACCCGGGCCGAGTGCCCAATTGACGGCGCCGCGTCTCGCGAGCGGGATTCCCATGCCAAGTGCTGCACCCGCAGCGGTGCCAAGAACGCCGTGTTCCGCATGACTGCCTGCCATACCGCCGAGGACTGAGGCGAGCCCGGTCAGACCTCCCCTCGAGCTTCGACAGCCGCGCCTGCCGGTTGCATTCGGCTTGGATAGCGAAATTTCCCAAGACCAATGCACCGACCTGTTCAGCGGTGAGTCGGCGGCGGATACCCTTCTTGCGCTCAGTAGTGGGCATCACTCGTCACTCGTGCGCGTAGGTCGAAAATCGAGCTGCCGCTGCGGCCGGTGCCGGGCGCCGGCTACGACCTGACGCTGGCGCGATGCTGGCACTACTTCGGGCGTTGGCGCCTCGGCCGGCTGGGCAGCGGTGCTACCCGCCAGGACGCGCCAGTCGAACGCCGGCAAACGGCTGGCGGATGCATGCGAGGGGCCACACCTCACGCCACCCCCCGCAACAGCGGGTACCGGGCCGCAAAGTCTCCCGGCGTGACGCACCCACCAAAGTGTTCCTCATCGCGTTCAACCCAGGCCAGCCATCCTTGGGGGTCGAATTCGGCGCCTTCGAGAACCTGCGCCAATTCTTTGGCTGAATAACCCCATCGGGCCGCCATGGCGCCGATACGGGTTGCTAAGTCGGCAGCGGCTTTGCCTTCGTCGAATTCCCCCGGCTGCGAACGCGTGTCCATGCAGTCGAGCAACGCTGCATAGTCGGCCGGCTTCGCGGGATCGAACCGGTCGGCAGGGATGGAGAGCTCGCCCGTTCCGACGCCGCGGATGGCCAAGGTGACGATCAAGTAGCCATGCTCGAACCGATTGGTGAAAGCACGCTTGATGCGGGGATTGGCCTTCAGTTGTGCAAGGACGTCCTGCCGGGCGGCCTCCTGTGTCGGTGATTCAGCGGCCAACTCGCCGCCGCCCTGCGCGGCGTGCCGGTTGATGACTTGATCGGCGAGTTCCTTGAGCGTTGGTTTTCTCAAGTTCGTCTCACACGGATTAGGTGTTTTGGGTGAATTTCTCACTTTCTCACCCCTAGGGTTGAGAAACGTGAGAAAAATACAGAAATGCCGTAAAACATAGCCTCAATCCTTCTCACGAGGGTGAGAAATTCTCACTTCCGTGAGAAAATCTTTTCTCACAGGTTTCTCACGGGTTTTCTCACGCATGACCGACCCGCTTACCGCCGTCGGCATCCTGTCCATTGGCCTTCATGCGCCGATAGACGGTCGCCGGAGAACATCCCAGTTCCCGTGCGATTTCCCCAGGCTTCATGCCGAGATCCGTCAATTCGGCGATCTGGCTTTCCTGGGCAAGTTCGAGCTCCTTGATTGTCCAGATGGGTTTACCCCGGGCATCCGCGGTCAATTGCGCTTCGAAGGGGTTGGCGTCAGACCCATAGAGGCTCCGGCCTTTTTCGACATGGACCTCAAATCGCGCACCTTGCGATTGCCGATAGTCGCTCGGGCGGCGCAGCGCGAGTACAGTGTCGAGTACGTCCTCCCGCCGCGAAGTGCCGCGCTGGGCACCGCCCTTGCCGGCATGGTGGATGAACAGGACCGATCTGCCAGCGGCCCGATGCCGAAGCGCCCAGGTCTGCAGCGGCAACCACGATTCCGCGTCATTCTCGACGCCGGTGCGCAGAAGCGAGCTTAAGTTGTCGAGAATGATGAGCCGCACGTCGTCGGTGATGAGCCCATCGACAGACTTCTGTCCCGCCACCGTGGACAAGTCCGGCATACCTACCTCCCCGTTCAAGTCGGGCGAAATGATACGGAGCGGCGCGCTGGGCTCTCCGTCGCTTGCCTGGATAGCGTCGGCCAGGCGTCGCTGCATCGCCCCTGCCGGCATCTCTCCGTCGATCAGAAGCACCCCGGCGGGGGCGGGCACGGACCACTTGAGAAAGCGCGCCCCTGACGCCACGGCCACCGCGATGCCGACCGACAATTGGGTCTTGCCAAGGCCTCGAGGGCCGTAGAGCATTGCCAGCCCTTGCTGCGGCAAGATCGGTTTCAGTAGGAATTGGCGAGGCGGGATGTTAAGGGCGAGGAAATCATGCACCTCAATGGACTTCAGCGTTGGGCGGTTTCTGTTGGTCGCCACCCAACTCGCTCGTAGCTGTTCAAGCTGCCGTTCTGCACCGACAAGTAAGTCGAACGACGACTGTTCTCCCGCCGAGCAGGCCGCTGATACCCGCTCGGCGTATGCCATGATGCGGCGGGTGTTCGCATGGTTGCGCACGATTTCTTCGTAGGTTTCGATGTTGGCCGCGGTGGGAGTATCGCGACCCAGCCGACCCAAATACGCGATGCCGCCGGTCTTCTCGCCATCGCCACGGCTTTGCAGTTCGGTGTCTACCGTCAGCAGATCTATCGGCGCGCCTGCGCGGACCAGAGCGGTCATGGCGCCGAAAATGAGCCGATGGTCTTCTCGGAAGAAGTCTTCCACGTTGATGGTGTCGACGACGCGGGCAAATGCGGTCGAATCGACGAGGAGGCCACCCAGTACCGCCTCCTCGGCAGCGAGGGACGACAATTCAGAATTGCTCATTTACCCACTGCCTGGCGCCAGAAATTGCACTGTGCCTTGAAATGCTCGATCGCCTTCGCGCCAGCGGCGCATTTCTGGCAGAGCCGGCGACGGCTGTTCTGCCCAGTCAGCGGCAGGCGGCAGCTGAGGCAGTAGAACCTCGTGGCGGAGGCGGGGTGCGAGGAGTTCGGCGGCTCGAAACTGAGCGTTGCTTGTTGGCGATTAATCGAGGTTGTATGCTGCATGGGCTTGTTGCATTTGGTCGTGGCAGAAGCTGATGAGGGCGGCCCGCTGTTCGCGCAGCGGGACCGTCGCCGAGTTGAGGATTGCCACCTACGCGGCCCGAGACGGCGTCTCGCCATTCAACAATGCCGCGATCTGGCCGACCGGCCACAAGAGCCGATTTCCAAACTTCAGCGGCCGAATGCCGAAGCACTCGCCAGTCGTGCAGTAGTTCTTCCGAATCGTCTGACTACGTCGGTTTGCCGCCTTGGCAAATTCCTCCGTGAGAATGTGGTCACGCCCGGCGGCAATCGCCGCGAGGGCAGGGGGAAGAGAGAGTTGTGTTTGCATACCGTTCCTCCGACGAGGTTCGTACCTTCGCGGTTATTCGCGGGTTGGTACGTTGAACGGTAAGCATCATGTTCGCCAGAACGGCGCCTGCATTGGGGTCTAAATCAACGTGAATTACACCCCAGGCTTGGGAGTTCGCGATCGACGTTTGGTCGCAAGCTGATTGCGAAGTGACGTCTGGTTGAGGCGTCGGTTGGTTTCGTCGCTGATGAGCTGTGCGCGACGTGGCGCGAATATTCGTCGAAGTTCCCGAGCATCGATGCCGAGTGCAGCCTCTATCTCTTTCCACGATTCCTTGCGCATTCGTCTTGCGAATACTTCTTGCGCGCGGTCGTCGCCGGCCTGTGAGAGCCGACGACCCCGAGATTCGACGCGAGTCAACCCGAAAGCGATGTCGAGCGAAGGGCATGATCCCACCAAGAAGGCGCTGATCGCTGCGGCGGCCCAATCGAAGTTGTTAGCCTGCAGACTGAGGGCTAGGTCTCGAAGGCGCGCCTGTGCCTCCTCGGGTGTGTTTGGTGTTAGACGCTGCAACGACTGGCTAATCGCCTCAAGTTGCTGCGTTTCACGTTTGGACGGACGCTTCCCTGGCATGACCGTTTACCGTGAACCAACCAACCGCAGGGCACGCCGCTCCGGCGGCGATTCTGGTGCCTTTTCGTTTGATTCCTTAGCCGGCGTCTTGAGTCCAGCCTGCTCCAGAATCCAGCTCTCGTATTTGTTGTGCCAAACGGCAAGTAGCTCAAGCGGGCGGTTGATGTAGTGCCGCTCGGCCGTCGCGTTGGGCGCATGACCCATGATTTGCGCGATGACGCCCCGCGGCATCTCGACCCACTCGGCGAGGCTGGCAAAGGTTCTGCGAAGGCCATGCAGGGTCACATGCTCAAGGCCGGCGACGGACAACGCGCGATTGTGCGGAATCCGCGGCTCTGCGATCCGGCCGGATTTCGCGCTCGTGCTGCTGAACACCCACTTATTTTTACGGGGCAGGGCGGTGAGCAGTTCCGCAAGATAGGGCGTGAGCGGAATCTTGCGACCCTCTTCGGCGACCTTGTCTTTGATCCACAGGCTATTCCACTTCAGATCGACGTCCGCCCAGCGAAGCTCTCCCATCTCTTCGCGTCGGGCGCCGGTGAGGATCAAGGCTTGCAGATACGCGCTGACCACGGGATTGGAAAGGCCGCGGACAGCCTTGAACCATGGCACGAGATGCGCTCGCTCGAGCACGTCAAATTTCTTGCTCTTGCGGCTCGGCACCTCCTCTCGCACGTCCTTGTCGTCGATCGCACCGGCGGCCATCACCGACGAATATTCTGGACGCGTCGCGGCCCAGCGCCAGAATGTCCTAAACAGCTCGAATCCCTGCCGGGCGTTGTTGGCGCGTGTCGCTACTTCCTTGGCCTGCCATTCGATGAGTGCATTGGTGGTGATATCCGCCATCCGCATCCGCAGCAGCGGATACAGCACGCCTTGCACGGTGAGTTCCTTGCCGCGCTTTCGCTTGGCGCCGCCGGCCTGGGAGAGATTGCGATGGTCGGCAAGGTGCCGTTTGCCCCAGCGCTTTTTGTGGTGCTCAAGATAGGCGTCCCACGCATCCACCACCAACGCAGCTTCGCTCTTGTCGCGCAGGCGCGCCGCTTCCGCAATGGCTTCCTGTTCCGCCTTCACGCGCCGCGGGTCGAGCCCTTGGTCGGTAAGGGTCTTGAGCCGGGTGGCCTCGGCCTGAGCTTTACCGAGTGTCCAGGTGCGCAGATCCCCGATCGTGATACGCATTGAGCGTCCGTGAAGCCAAGCCTCGAAGATGTAGGATTTGGAGCCGGCGGCGGTCACCCGCACCCCCAAGCCCGGGGCATAGCCGTCCCAATAGATGCTTTGGGTCTTGCCGGGCTGGCAGCGAAAACCTTCCACCCGCTTTACGCTGAAATCTGTATGTTTCATTGGGGCTAAGTTCCCTTCAAAATCCTATGTAGGGGTCATGTAGGGAAAGTATATCAACAAAGGGGAATTCGAAGGAACGTCTTGGATAGTGATTGGAGGCTTGGTTTTGGCCAAAATCCTGCGGAACACGAAATATGTAAACAGCCATCAACACGAAGAAATGCGGTGTTTTTCGGGCTCATAACCCGAAGGTCGCAGGTTCAAATCCTGCCCCCGCTACCAATTCATTTGGCGCGAACCATCCTACCGCGTACCCAGATTGCAAGGGCGCTCTCATCGAGCGTTCCCTGCGCCAACGACAACATCGTTTCAATTGCGTCGATTTGCGTGGTTTCCAATCTCCAACCATTCAGCGCGAGAAAGAGTCCGAGTGCGAGGAACGCGGTTCGCTTGTTGCCGTCCACAAACGGATGATTCTTGGCGAGGCCAAATGCGTAAGCGGCCGCGAGTTCGGCGATTTCGCCATTCGGTTTGTACAGGTGTTGGTTGACCGGGCGTGTGAGCGCCGATTCCAGAAGACCGGCGTCGCGAAGACCACGGCCGCCGCCGAACATCGCGAGACTTTCGTCGTGGAGGAACAGGATGGCCCGCGCGTCGATCCAGACGGGCGTGGCGCTCACTCCGCCAGGACCTTGAAAGCGTCCCGGTATTGTTTCATGAACGCGCGACCGGCCTCGACCTGCGCCGCCACCTGCGGATCATAGGGAGTCAGCAGAAAGCCGTCGGGGGTTTCGACGACGTGGAGGAGGTCCCCCCGCTCGACCTTCATGCGAGTGAGCATTTCCTTGGGGATGACCAGGCCGGTCGAGGTGCCTACAGCGGTGAGTTTGAGGGCGGTCATGACCAACTCTGAATTGGAATATAGTTATAATTATAATTATGCGTCCCGTTCAAGTCAATTGACCGCGGGGATCCAGAATTTCCAGCAGACAAGTGTCGAAGCAGGTCCCTGCTACCAATCCAGTCAGAGGTCTGTCTGGTTACTTATCCCTAAGCCAGTTCTCGACGCGCAAGCCTTGGATGCGCGCGAACTCCTCGTCGTTATCCGTCACCAGTGTGTGGTCGAGCGCCATTGCCTGGGCCCCGATGAGAAGATCGTTGCCGCCGATCGGAGTGCCGGCTAACTCGAGTTGCGTGCGGATCGANNCCGCTGCGACGATAATGCTGGTGTAGACATTCTGCTCGCCCATCGCCCTGACGCGACCCGCCACGCGACCATGGGGATTTCTGACGAGGTTGGACACGATGTTCGTGTCGAGCAGGTAGCGCATCAGATATCGACTTCGTCCGGCGTCTCGTCGGGAATGGACGGAAACTCTTCGCAGATCGGCTCGAGGGTTGCAAGTAGTGCGAGCAGCGAGCGAGGCGGCATGGCTTCAATGATCAACTTGTTGCCATCTTTGCGCATGATGGCGTCATTTCCGGGGAGTTCAAACTCCCTTGGAATCCGGACGGCTTGGTTCCGACCGTTTTTAAACAGCTTGACGTATCTTTCCGAAAATCCAAACAAACGTGAGAAGCTGGCCAGCTTGGCCTTTACCCTTCCTCGAATGGCCGCGAATAGCGAACCACCGTCGAACCCTGGCGCACCGATTCCAGCGGCTCGAGTTCCGCCTCAGCCTCGGCGAGTTTGCGGCCGATTGCGGGCGAGGCGCGGAGTCCTCCGGCCGCGACCTGGGAGATCGGTAGCGAATCGGAGCGCACCGCGGCCGTACAAGAAAAAAAAAGCTCGAGGAATTCCATAAAGGGATCCGCGGCTCCATGCGTACAGTCGAATTCCAATCTTGGCTGTGTAGAATGCGCTGCCGGAAGCGCATCCATTTTTCGAAGCAACGGCCCCTACAAGTCTAGCGTCTTAAGTCCCGCGTGCAACGACGCAGCGCGCATGCGCGCATCGTAGGTCACGACGTGACTCGCCGCACCCATCAACGCCGCGGCGACGTGCAGTGAGTCAAGCGTGCGCAACGCTACCGATTCCATTTGGAACAAAAGGCGTTCGGCCTCGCGGTGAACCACGGGACTCATGTCGAGTCGGTGGAAGGAACCTGAATCGGCATCTGCCAAAACTGCATCGCGGATTTCCAACGCTTGATGGGGCGTGATCATACCCTCGCGTCGTCTTCGGGCGACTGCGGACAAGACTTCGGTAATGGCGAGTTCCGAGATCATGAGATCGCGCCGGCCTTGGAAAAAGGCCTCAAGCGTGTCGCTTTCAGGTTCCGGTACCTAAAGTTTCGCCAGCGCGCTGGAATCGAGGTAAATGCCAGCATCGGCACGGAGCGCGTCACGCACCATCGATCCTTCAGCCATGTTCCACCCGTTCATCGATGACGGCCGCGGTGAGCGATGCGGCCAGCACCGGCATCTTGCGACGGAAATCGGCACGGCCGGCAAAAGGTTTGGCTTGCTCGCGGCGGGGCGGTACGAGCCGCGCAACCGGCCTGCCACGATCAGTAATCGTCACCTCGTGACCCTTTCGCACCTCGTCGATCAACGCGGTGAGATTCTGCCTGGCTTCACGTATGCCTGCTTCCTTCATCATCACATTGTGCTACATGTAGCACAAAATCGCAATCAGTCACGGAGCCGGAATTCCACCGGCGTCAAGGACAACCATTGGCCCTTCGAGATTCAACGGTCGTATCCCTTCGGTGAGCACGTCGAGCTCGCCCCGCAGCACGGTGAGTAGCGTACGCAGCTCCTGGGAGATCTCCGCGATCCAACGGCGTCGAGCACTCTCAAGACGCTCCAAGCCCTGCGCCATGGAATTGATGCCGCGAATCAAATCCCCAATCTCATCGGTCCGTGTCGTGGGTAATCGGATCTCGAGATCGCCGCGTGCGATTCGGGCGGTGGCATGCTGAATGCCGAGCAGAGTGCGTACCCAGCGTCCAGCTATCCAGCGGGCTCCCCGGGAGCCCTAGAGCCAATAGCGCGGCCGCAAGCACGCCGATCCCGAGGTCCTGGCGACGAAACCCGACTCGACCGCATCTGGAACGAGCACGATCGGGCGCATGCGAACCCAAGCCACCACGTTACCTTGGATCTTGACGGGGCGTTCGAGTGCGCCGATTGGGTTTGCATCGAGCGGCCACACCCAACGATGCCGAAAAGAGTAGGAATATCAGAGCACTTTTCATAAGGATCCCCGCGCCAATATGGCGAACGGATTCAAGACTGCGCCAGGATGGTGGATGAAGTGCGGAGCCGAGCGGACGGCACCAAACCCGCATTGGCCGTCGGTCAAGTAAATGAATGTGCGGATGCGGATGCAGCGGCAGCAGCGGCACGATGTTGGCATTAGCGCCCGGCAAAGATCAACGCCAGGGTGCCCACGACCGCGGAAGCGCTCCGCCGCCATCACCTGTGCCGGACCCGGACGGCATGCCGGTCTTTCTATGTGCCCGAGCGTACAGACGGCGCCTTAGTTGCCGCCGATCATTGAATTGATGCGAGCGATCAAGCTTGAGATGATGCGTGCTGCGCGGAGTGTTGTTTGAAACGGGAGTGGGTTTCATAGGAGGTGGTCTTGCAACACATCATTGGTTCTTCGATACGCATCCGATGAGCGGGCACCTTCACCACAAATTCGCCGTGCTGCACGAGAGTTTGCTGCACGGCAAGCTACCTCGCAGTTTGCATTGGACCGATGCAGTGGAACTCATCGGACATCTCGGAGAGGTGCACCCGGGAGCCGGGGCGGAGGTCACGTTCATCGTCGGAACCCACCGTGAGATTTTCAAGCGTCCGCACAACGCCGAGCTCGGAATCGAAGAGGTATCGCGACTGAGACGATTTCTCAAAGGGGCCGCCTCTGAAGAGCCGGCGCCTGCCGAGACCAGCCCTAAGCGCATGGTCGTCGTCATCGATCACCATGGCGCCCACGTTTTTAAGAAGGGTGGCGATCAGTTGGCCCATGAGGAGACCCTTACGCCCTATGATCCGCACCACTTTCACCATCATCTGGTGCATCGCAAGGAGGCCCATTATCAGGGCGGCCGAGTTCCGGAGGAAAACTCGTTCTATGAACAGATCGCCAAGGCTGTGGAATCAGCCGAGGAGATCGTTCTGGTTGGCCACGGCACCGGCAAGAGCAGCGCGGTCGATTATCTGGTGGACTATCTGAAGAGGCACCACCCGGCGGTAGCGTCGCGCATAGTGGTCACCGAAACTGCGGATCTGTCGGCACTGACAAATGCTGATGTGGAGGCGATCGCCAAGCAGCACCTGTTTTCAGCGCACAGGCCATCCGTCAAATCCGTTTGATCGAGACGGACAACGGGTGCAAGAGGGCAATGTCCCGGTGAACGCGGCGACCGCGGCGAGTGCGGCCGCTGTGTGCGGGCGCAATGACCATGGGTAACTCGCCACTATCCAATGAGACCGGTCACCGATTAATTGACAATAATATGTAGAACCAGTGCCGCCCGGCAGGCTCCCCGCTACCAATACAAGGTACGCTAACGAAAACCAGCGAGGAGGGGGCGATGCGCGGACCGAGCCTGGCGACCCTTGGAATGACGGTGACTGGCATGGCGGTGCTCGCAGCGTCGTCGGCTCCGGGCGCGGCCGCCCCGCCGCCACCGCAATACAGCGTCGATCCCGACTGGCCCAAAATCCTGCCGAACAATTGGATCATGGGCCAGGTTGGCGGTGTCGCCGTGGATCCCCAGGATCACATCTGGGTCCTGCATCGGCCCCGCTCGCTGACCACGGATGAACTCGGCGCGGCGCAGATCCCGCCGCGCAGCGGCTGCTGCGGCAACCCGCCGGCACTCCTGGAATTCGATACGGCCGGAAATCTGTTGAAGTCCTGGGGCGGACCGGGATTCGTGCCGGACTGGCCGACGAACGAGCATGCGCTGTGGGTTGACCGGGGTGGCAACGTGTGGATCAGCGGCAACGGTGTCGATGACCGCCAGGTGCTCAAGTTCACGGGTGACGGCCGCCAGCTGCTCGAAATCGGCGCCAAGTCGCGGGCGCCGAAGAACAACCAGGACACCGGCCTGCTCGGTCGGGCGGCGGCCATCGAGGTCGATGACGACGCCCACGAGGTCTACATCGCCGACGGCTATCTGAACAATCGGATCGTGGTCTATGACTCCGACACCGGACATTTCAAGCGCGGCTGGGGTGCCTACGGCAGGCCGCTATCCGACATCGCGAACACCGTCGAGCAAAGCGATGAGGTGCCCGCGGGCGGCAGGATTGCTCCCTATGCGCCGGGCGATCCGCCCGACAAGCAGTTCAGGTCGCCGGTGCATTGCGTGCGCTTGTCGGTCGATGGCCTCGTCTATGCGTGCGACCGGCACAACGATCGGATCCAGGTTTTCACCAAACAAGGACGATTCCTCCGGGAGATCACCCTGCGCCCGGCGACTCTCGGCAACGGCTCGGCCTGGAGCGTCGCGTTTTCACATGACTCTGCGCAGACTTACCTTCTCGTGGCCGATGGCGAAAACAACGTCGTCTGGATCTTGCGACGCGACGACGGCACGGAGGTGTCGAGCTTCGGCCACAACGGCCGCAATGCCGGCCAGTTCCACTGGGTGCACCAGCTGGCGATGGACTCGAGCGGTGACGTCTACACGGGCGAAGTGGATAGCGGCAAGCGCATGCAAAAGTTCATGCTCGCGAAATGACTCCGGGCCGGAAGCCTGGCGCGTACCTCAGTGCTTCCACCACCAGCGCCGGTGAACCCGATGCAGTCCGGACGTGAGCCAGTGAACTTCAACCATGAATGAGGATATTTCGTATGAAACACAGAAAACTTGGAAATGGTGGTTTGGAAGTCTCGGCGATCGGCTTCGGCTGTATGGGGCTTAACTTTGCCTATGGATCGGCGCTTGATAAAGCCAGCGCCATCGCGCTGATTCGCGCTGCCCATGATAACGGCGTGACCTTTTTCGATACTGCCGAAGCCTATGGTCCGTTCACGGTTGCCGAGGCTGCACTTGAGCGGTTGAGGACCGACCGGATCGACCTGTTCTATCGCACCGAGTCGATCCTGTTGTTCCCCTGGAGGATGTGGCAGGCGCGGTCAAGGAGCTCATCCGCGAGGGTAAGGTCAACCATTTCGGTCTGTCCGAGCGCGGTTTCAGTGCGCCGTGATGGTCACCGGCACACTCAGCGATCCGGTCAAGCCGTTTCCATCCTTCGCTGAAACGTTGAGCAGGTAATTGCCGGTGACCGGCGATGCCCAGCGGACGGCGAGCGATGCGCCGCCCGGCGTGAACGTCATTCCGGCCGGCACACCGGAGACCGCAATGTTGAGCGTGTTCGATGTGCCGTCCGCGAAGCTGATCGTCCCACTCACAGCCTTGCCTGCCACACCGCTCATCGCGGCGGCAGTAATGACGGGACCGCCACGCGTCACCGTTACCGTGCACACCGCCGAACCCGACAGACCCGTTTTGGTGTCCCTGGCGCCGACGGTCACCCCATAGGTACCCGCGACGGGGTTCGACCAGGTGAGTACACCGGTGCTGCTGATCGCCATGCCTGCCGGAGCGCTGCTCAGAGCGAAGTTGACCGGGTCGGGGGCGCTCACGGAGACGGTGAACGACAGGGCCTTGCCGGCGGTGGCCGGGATGTTGGCCGGTGTGACCATCGGCGCCCTCGGCGCAGCGATACTGACGGCGATCACACCCTGACCGCTTAGGCCGCTCTTGGCATCATGCGCCGTCACCGTGATCATGTAGGAGCCGCTCACGGGCGCTGACCAGCCGAGCACGCCGGCCGAACTGATCGTCATCCCCGACGGTGCGCCGCCGAGCGTGAATGTGACCGGATTGGGATCCGTCACCGACAGCGGATAGAGCAGGGCGACTCCGACGCTGCCGCTGATCGAGGTGCCGGCGACGATCGGTGCCTGGGCGGCGTGGATCGTCACCGTGTAAATACCCTGGCCGGTCAATCCAGTCACGTTGTCGCGGGCGCTGACTGTCACGGCGATGGTTCCAGTCACCGGTGCAGCCCACGACACGACGCCTGAACCATTGATGCTCATGCCCGCCGGGGCGTTGCTGAGCGCGAACGTCACCGCATTGGTCTTGGTTATCGTCACCGTGAACGACAGCGGCGTCCCCGCGGTTCCGATCACGCTGGCGGGCGACACGACCGGTGCCGCAACGACCGGCGCCGTATCGAACGCAGCCAGCAGGCTGCCGACATTGGGCGTGCCGATGCCGCTCGGCTGGTCATAGCCGATGCCGGCATAGCAATCGGCACACGCGCCATCCGAACCGTGCGTGATGTCGTAGAAATTGCTTACATAGCTCGCGCCCTGGGCGGCGAGTGCATAGAGCCGTGCGTGCGGATCGCCGAGCGGCGCCTGTGAGGCGTGCGCCCGCATGGCGTTCGCCACCGCGATGATGCCGGCCCATTGCGGCGTCGACAGGCTCGTGCCGCCGGCGCCGAGCCAGCTGATGGCCTTGGCACCCGGTGCCAGCACGGCGATGTACTGGCCCGTCGACGGATCGGCATTGAACGTCACGTCGCTGACCGAGCGATTTGCCGGCGTGCCCATGCCGGGCACGGCACTGGTTTGGTACACAGGCGTCGGCGTGAACTGACTGACACCGCCGCCGGTGCCGGACCAGACGATTTCGCTGCGCGGTCCGGTCCCGGTGTAGAAAAGCGTTGAACCGCCGACCGCCACCACGTGCGAGGACGCGGCAGGCCAATTGACGCCCGCTCCCGAATCTCCGGCGCCGGCCACATAGATCATCGCCGCAGCGGTAAACGTGCCATCGACCGAGGCCGTCCAGGCGCCCTCGGTGCTGCCGAAGCTCATCGAAACTACGCCGGGTCCCATCGCGTTGGCGAGCGCCACCGCCGCGGTCAGGCTGCCGACCGAGGCGTCCGGGGCCTCGATCAGGATGATGCGCGCGAGCGGTGCGGTCGCGTGCGTCCATTGCACATCGAGCGCTATCTCGGTGGCCCAGCCGGAGCTGTAGGCGGGAGCCGCGGCCGTCATGGCGCCCGAGGCAGTACTATGTACCACCGCAAATACGCAACCGCTGGTGGCGGCAGCCGGCAACGGCAGCGCGGCACCCGCGGCGATGCTGGCGGTGCCGCAGATCGGCAGGCCGAAGGTCTGATTGAAGGTGGCCAGCTCGGCGGCCGCGTTCGGGTCGTCCTGCGCATCAATGATATAGATCGTCTGTCCGGCACCCAGTTGTGCGGCCTGCAGCGAGGTCAGCGTGGCGCCGGTCGCCGGCAGACCCGGCAAGCCATACGCGGCGCGAATTTGCGCGGGCGTATAAGTCGTGACCACGGTGCCCGTGCTCAGCGGGGTGGCACCCGTGCTCTCGGCCGACACATCGGTCGGCACGATGCCATCGCGCAGCACGGACTCGATTGCGCCCTGTGTCAGATGGCGGGTGGACAGTTGCGACAGTTCGGCGGTGACAGCCTGCCGGTGCGGCCCTACGGCGGCCGAGGCATCCGGTTGGGCCGCATCGAGTTCTCCGGGCTCCGCCAACACCACGGGCGCCACGTGAAATAGTGGTTCGGCCTGCACGTCCCCCGCCGCCGCCGGCAGGGACATGCCCTGAAACTGCACCGAACCCGCACCTGTCAGCTGTGCAGCCGCGGTCTGCGATGCACCGCCATTGCCGCCGACGCCACAGGCGCTGAGCGCGAGTACAACAGTGAGTACGGGCACGGTGCGCATAGCGCGCGCCGGAATCGAGTATCGATGCGTCATGGCCTATCGCTCCCAAAAAGTGCGCGGGCCATGCGCCGACAACGACGGTATCGTTGGCAACCCCGCTACTTTCGCGTCACCGCATGAAAGCCGGAGGCTTTGCGTCCCCGCCTCGCGACGGGTTTGCCCTTTGAATCGTGCCGGCCAGCGAGGCCGTCATGAGAAGCACATTAGAACAGAGTGGATGGCGCCGGCCAACGGCATTGGCGGCTTTGTTTGCAAACTGTGAAGTGGCGGAGCGCGATTTCACATCTGCCGATGGCGGCGGCGGGCTCGCACATATGGATGAGCGAACTGGCGCAGTTCGCCGGATAAAAGACGTCGGCGCGCAAGGCTTCCAATTCACGCGAATATTGCAAGCGAGGCGGACGCTCGCGGCTTCGTACCGGTCCAATTCCGTCCAATGTTTCGATGGGCAAGAGAGCCAGATCGGAGTCCGTACCTGCGACCGGAGTCTCGCCACGAGATTGCGGCGTTCAGGGCAATCCGATACATCCACGTGGAGAACTTCAAGCGAGCATCGTAGCGTGGGTACGCCCGCCAAAGGTGTACGACGACCTCTTGGGCCAGACCTACGCGCGCCCCGTCCGAAACTGCGCGGCGGCAGATCCTTCGGCGCCATCCGCGGGCAAAAAGGCGCAAGTACCTGCAAATACTTGCGGGTACAGGCGGTGGCAATGCATGATCCTTGCAGCGGCGTGCTCGACTGGCTCTGCTGGCGACTAAGTCTAGAGCAAACCGCTGTCAGCCGCGAATTGATACTTGCGGGATCTATGCAATCGAGAGGGGATGTAGGTCCGAATGGATAAACTTGCAGGTCTGTTTGAGCGTGGGGTCGTTGGCTTGCTGATGGTCCTGCTCATGGCGACGATTGCGTTCGGCACAGCGCTCGTCGCATGGTCCCTCGTCGACGATCTGCGCAGCGTCCGTGAATTTGCAGCTGAACCGAAGGCGCTGTTTGATGTGTTCGGACTGTTTGTTGCGGTTCTAGTCGGCGTCGAACTGCTCAAGATTCTGCGACATCTACTTGCGTCACACGAGGTCAACACGGCCCTGATCGTGCAGACCGCTCTGATGGCCTTGTGCAACAAGGTGATTACCCTCAATCTGTACGAAACTTCCTGGACCACGTTGGTTGGCGTGGCCAGCCTGATCCTCGCGCTTGCCGCAGCGATGGCGGCTGTCGGGCGAATGCAGGATTCGGAGCATTCCCGCAAATAGCCGGATTGCCTGGGCCCTGCGCCTCGTCGAAGGCCCCGGTTTTCCGGTTGCGCCCGGCAGGTCGCACGAATATCCCAGCTCGTATCGACCTATCCATTGGTACGACGTCCTATTTACGGAGGTTCAATGCTCATCAACGGCAAATGCCATTGCGGACGTTTACGCTCGATTGGCCTGGAGATTTGAGTACCATCATCGCGCGCGAGTGTGATTGCTCCTTTTGTGTGAAGCACGGCGGGGCCTGGACCTCCCATCCGAACGCCACGCTATCGGTTACGCTATGGCGGTTCGACGACATTACAAGGTACGTATTCGGAACCCAACCCGCGCAATTCTACGTGTGTAGGCGCTGCGGCGCGGTTCCCATTGCCACCAGTGAAACTGGATCGCCGAAGTTCGCACATCGGAAGGAACCGCCTGATGACAGCGGGGTCGTCGTGGTTCTCAATTCCCGATATAATTCCCGGGCCTGCGGTGAATAAGGAGCTGTCGATGGCGCAGAGCATTTCGTACGAGGAAGCGGCCGCGCTTGCAAAATCGGGCGACGCTGACGCTCAGTACGCTCTGAGTTCCGTATTGCACCAGCGCGGACGATTCGATGAGAGCGTGCATTGGCTGCGTCTGGCAGCCGCACAAAAACTCATCGCGGCGCAAATGACACTTGCCGTCATGCTCATCGACGGGCGCCGGTGCCCGCGCGACCGGCATCAGGCCATCGCATTGCTGCAACCCTTGGCGGCGACCCACATCCAGGCCAATCTGCTGCTCGGCGAACTGCACGGCTTTGCCGCGCTACAAATGGACGATCGGGACACCGGCCTGCGTTATCTCCTGGCCGCGGCGCGAATGGGGGACGCCGGCGCGCTGCGCCAACTGGCACTGCTGAGCGCCTGCCATCGGCGCTGGGATCTGATCCGTCCGTTGCTGGACGCGTCTGCCCGACGCGGCGATGCCGCCGCCGCTTATGCCCTGGCGTGGTGTTATGCCGAAGGAATCGGTGGCGCGCCTGATCCATCGCATGCCGCGGCGATCAGCCGCAGTGAAGCGGCGCGCACCCAATATCTCGGCCGGCGGCTGGAGGAGCATCTGCGCAAGCCGAAGCCCGCGTCCCCCGTGACAGGACAGCGGTCGGTGATGAACATCAACTGGCTTTTGCTGGAAGAGGCGCTGCCGCAATTCGCGTCATACATTCGGCCACCCACTGCCGAAACACTGCACGACTCGCCGCTGATTCGACGACTACCCGGGGTGATTCATCCGCTGGTGCTGGATGCGGTGATCAATCTGGCGGCGCCGCTGGTGCAGCCTTCGCAGATCGTCGATGCTCGTACCGGCGAGGTTCGTGCCGACCCGATGCGTAACAGCTGGCATGTCACGCTTTCTCCCCGTCAGCACGATCATGTGTTGGAGGCACTCGAACGCTGCATCAGCGGCGTCTCCGGCATACCGCAGCTGAACGGCGAGTTCCTGCAGATCCTGCGATACCGCGTGGGAGAGGAGTTCAGGCCGCACGTGGACTATTTCAACGAAAGCGGCGCCGGTGCGCAGCAATCGCTGGCTGATGGCGGCCAGCGCGCTCAGACCGTGCTGATGTATTTGAACGACGATTACGGCGGCGGCGGCACCTCTTTTCCCGCCTTGCGGCTGGGCGTCAAAGGCCGCCGCGGTGATCTGCTGCATTTTCATAACCTGGGCGCGGACGGACGCGGCCACAAAGACAGTCTGCATGCGGGCATGCCGGTGACGGCAGCGGAGAAATGGCTGCTGTCGCAGTGGATACGCAGTGAAGTTCATCCCGCCCGCCGCACTTGGTAGGATCTGCGAGCGCGCGCACGCGGTATCACTTTGTTGGACGCGACGGCAATAAAATCTAAGCGGTGTGTCACGCGCTCGGCTGACGTGCATGAAATCGACGGTCGTGTGCGAGCAAGGACCAGGCAAGCGCGCACCAGATGGGAATGGCGAACAGCAGCCAGGGCTGATTCCGCTGCGTCGCGAATGGCATCGCGTGCAGCATCACGGCGAACGCGGCGGCGGACAGCTGGGCGGCGATCAATATCCCCGCAAATCTAGAAGCGGCGACGCCGCGGCGGCTGCGCCACGCGGGTCTCAGCAGTGCGAATGCCAGCGGATTGAACAGCAGCAGATTGGCATTCGCCCATGCCGCGCGATGCAGGGTCAAGGCCCACAGTCCGAGAAGAAAGAGCCCGGCGAGGCCGGCCAGCAACAAATACAGAACAGCCAAAGTCGCGTTCGCCAACGGCAGGCGGCGCCGGCTGACGACGATCAGTGCGGCTATCGTCAGTCCGGCCAGCGAGAGCGGCGGACGCAGGTCCGGCGGCGTCGCCGACGGAGCGATCAGCCGGTTCGGGGCGATCACCTGTTCGGCGGCGATCAGCGGCCTTGGGACGCCGTCGCCGTCCCCGATGCGCGCGGAGCGAAGTTGTTCCTGCAGCACCACCGGCAAAAAGCTCTCCTGCCACTTCGTGAGCGGCTGGTCGGCAAACGGTCCGAGGCCGAGATCCATCGGCAGCATCATCCACGGAAGGCCGCCCATCAGCCGGTCGATCTGCTCGCGATAGGTCATGCCCGCGGCACGTTGCGTGAACAGCCGCTGCAGACGTCCGTCCAGCACCCTGTTGAGCGCGTCGCGCACCCGGGTGCTGCAGTTGTCGGTCAGGTAATCGTAGTTGTAGCGCGCATTTTCCGGAAGCATGTTCCACAGCAGGAAATCCCTGAGCATGGCCGCCTGGGCACCGCTCAACGCGAGCTGCTGGCGCGTCACGGAACGCCCGCCATCGACGTAGAATTGCTCGTCCAGGTCGCTGCGCACCGCGTCGATCATGTAGTGCATGTGGCCGCGGGCGAAATTCAGCAAAAAGCCGCGTTCGTCAAAATCGAAGATGCCATAGTTGAAATTCACAGCCTGGCCGCTGGCAGCGTCGCGTATCTCGATGGCGTTGTGGCCGAATCGCTCCCAATAAATGTCGCCGGGGCCGTAGGTGACGAGGGAGACCTCGAGATTCTCCCCGGGAGCGTCGACCAGGCCGGCCTCGACCGTGCCGATGCCGGTCAGCCAGAACGTCACGAGCAGGGCGGCGGCACAGCACCGCCGCGTCATCGATCAACCGGGTGCATTGGAGGTGCGACCCCGGACGCGCTCGTCGCGGCTCAAAATCCACAGCGCAGCCGGCAATGCGGTGAAGTCGGCGAGGAGCGCGAGTACGAAGGCGGAAGCAGAGACGATGCCGAACTGGCGCATGGGCGGCAGATCCGACAGCGCCAGCGCCAAAAAGCCGCTGGCATTGATGAGGGTGGCAAACAGGATCGGGCGGCCCGCCACCATCATGGCGTGACGCAGCGCGGTGGCGGTCGAGCCGCCACCGCGCTTCTCCTGGAAATGATAGAAGAAGTGCACCTGGTCGTTCTCGGTCGAACCCAGCACGGTCGAGCCGATGAGGATGGTCGCGATATTCAGCGGGATGGCGGCGACGCGCATCACGATGAACACCGACAGGATCGCGAACAGCGAGGGAATCATCGTCATCAAGCGCGCGGACGGGCTGCGGAATACCAGCAGGAAACCGAAGAATATGACTCCCGCTGTGAGCGCGAAGCTCTCCGTCAGCGTCGGCAGCAGGCGTTCGGTGATTTCCCCGGAAACAACCCCCTTGCCCGCGACGGTGCCGTGAACATCGCGCAGCGCCGGGTCGCTGCGCTGCTGCGCCGCCCATGTCTGTTCGACGAACCGACGCATGGCGCCGGGCGGACCGAACAACTCCCCGCGCCCGCGGATGGTGAGACGCACGCTCTCGAGGTTCGCCACGTCGACGTAGCTGCGCGCACCAGGTTCGGTGAGCAGGATCTGCTCGAGATCGGCGGCAAGTTTCGGCCATTCGGCCGATGCGGCCGGCAATTGATCGGTTCCCGAGGCGATGTAACGGGCCCAGCGCAGCACGGAGGTGGGACCGTCCACCGCGTCGACTCCGGGGTGCCGCTCGAGTTGCCCGCTCAACAGGTCGACGGCGTGCAGGAAATCCGGGTCCAATGCATGCCCGGGCCGTGTCCGCAACCACAGATCGATGACATCCAGGCCGTTGGATTTTTCGAAGCGCCGTGTGTCGGATGCCACGCGCTCGGCGGGATCGACGTAGGTCAGCGCATCGGTCTCGAGCCGTAACGGCGCGAACCGTCCCGGGATGCCGAACAAGGCTGCCGCTCCAGCCAGCATCATCAGGAGCGCGCCCGCCACCAGCAGCAAGCGGTAACGTCGCGTCATGGGAATCAGCACGTCGACGAAAACCCGGAACCAATTGCCGGCCGGCAGCGCGCCGGAGCGCATCGGCGCATGCAGCAGCGACTGCAGCGCCGGAAACAGCGTGAAGCAGCTCACCCAAGCCACGATGATTCCGCACGCGGTCCACAACCCCATCTCCCGAATGGGGCGGATGTCCGACACTGCGAGCGCGGCAAAGCCGACCGCGGTTGCGAACATTGAGGCGGTGCAGGGCAGAAACTTGTTGGTGAGTGCCCGTGCCTGATGCTCCTGCACATCGGGTGCGTCATCCGGCTCCATGTAGCGCGAATGGATGTACACCAGCGTCGCGGTGGTCGTGACCATCACTGTGAGCGGCACAATGGTCGAGACCACGCTGTTCGTCCACCCGAAGACGTCCGCCAATCCAAGCGCAATGGCCACCACCGCGCCCAGCGTCAGAAGAATCGCGGCCAATGCGCGCCATGATCGGTACACCGCCAGCACCAAGGCCATCAGGAAGGCGCCGAATAGCGGCATGAACTTCCTCGTTGCGCTGCCGGTCTGCCGCTCGAGCCACGCATCGAGCCACGGTGAACCGACACGCCGGATGGCGCTGAACGGATGGCCGGTTTTTCCGAGAGGCAAAACGATCGCGTCGATGGCTTCCAGCGCGCGATTGCGCTGTGCGATGGAGTTCACCTGCAGATCGAGGGCGATGCCGAGGTAATGATCGCCCACCAGGCCGGCGCGACGGAACAGCGCCGTTCCCGTCGCGAATGCGCGCAGGCGCGCGGCGTCGTCCGGACCGATATCCACGGGAGGTCCTCCGTGGCGAAACAGCGTCATCACGCTGTGTGCGCTGACCTGCGGTATTTTGTTCAGATCACGCTCGAGCCGTCCGGCGCCCTGCAATGCATCAGCGCTGAACGGATCCGGCGACTCCAGCATGAGAATCGCCTGCTCGCCCTCCGGGAAGACCCGCTCGAAATCGCGCGTGGTTTGCGCCACCGGATCCCCGGCCACGACCAGACGCTCGATCGCCGAATCAGTGGCTGTTTGCGTCAGACCGTAAATGCCGGCCGCCACCAGGATGCAGAAGCCCATGAGGATCCAGGGCCGCGCGTGCAGCACGCGCCGGAAGATGGGCATGAGTCTGGAAGGTGTGGATGTGTCCATTTAAGGGCGGGCGTCGGCCGATAGTAGGCTCTGCGCGCGTGGGAATGATAGCCTAGGTGCATGGGCACGTTGCTGATCTCTGCGGTTGCCACACTCGTTTTCTGTGCCCCGGGGTATCCGGGCGGCGCGGGCGACGCGCAGCCGTTCCTCGATCAATTCGCCGCAACGGCGAGCGCAGCCGCGGGTTGGCCTGCAGGAAGCCTTGCGGCGGTCTACGATCCCACCGAATCGGGCGGTCTGGCGAAACTGGCCAGCCCGGAGGCGGCGCTCGCCTTCGTTCCCTACCCGTTCTTCGTCCAGCACGGCGCGGAGCTGCATCTGATACCGCTGGTGCAGGCGGACATGGCCGGCATCGGCACCACGGAGCGCTGGACCCTGGTCGCCAAGACCGGATCCGTGACGGGTCAGGCATCCCTGTCGGGATACACCGTGCTCAGTGTTGCCGGCTATGCGCCGGACTTCGTACGCCGCTCGATTCTGCCGACCTGGCCGCTGGCGCCGGATGTGGTGATCGAGCCGACGGGACAGATCCTGAGCGCTCTGCGGCGGGCTGCTGCCGGCGATCACGTGGTTGCGTTGCTGGATCAAACGCAGGCGGCGGCGCTCCCGACATTGCCTTTCGCCGCCCAGCTCACCGCCGTGATGCAATCGAATCCGCTGCCGATCGCCCTCGTTGCGGTAGTCGATGACCGACTGACTGCGGCCCGTGTCCGCGCCTTGCGGGCGGCGCTGCTCACGCTCGGCCATTCGGCCGCGGAGGCCGATACGCTGGGCCAGCTGCATCTGAAGGGGTTCGTGCCACCCCAGCTTCCCGGCCGCGCCGCCGCCCGATGATCAAATGGATGCCGTGCGCGCTGCTCGTGCTCGCGGTCGCAGGGTGCACGACCCCGCGACCGACGGCACCGAATCGGGCTCCTTCCGCCGGCTCGGTCGAGGAGCTGGCCGCTGCAATCGCCGCCGACGCAAAACGCAGCGATTTGGAATCCGACGCGAGGATTCGCGGGGATCTGGCGGCCGATGCAGGCCGAAACGCCGATGCGTGCCTCGCGCGCGAGCCCCGGGCCGCCGCCTGCCTCTATGGACGCGCGATTGCCCTCGGTCTCGAGGCGCGGGCGCATCCGACGCGCGCCGGGGAGCTGCTCAAGTCGATGCTCGGCAGCCTCGGTGAATCCGAAGCGGCCGATCCACTATACGATGAGGCCGGATCCGCCCGCGTCAGGGCATTGGTGTTGATCCGGTCGCCGGGTTGGCCGCTGGGCCCGGGCGATGCCGAGGCCGGTTTGGTCGCTGCGCGCCGTGCCGCGGCGCTGCGCCCGAAGTGGCCCCCGAATCTGTTGGCGCTGGCGGAGGCGCTTGCAAAGAACGGTGACCCGAGCGGCGCACGCGAGAACTACCAGCACGCCCGCGACGCGGCCGTGGCGTTACCATCGGGCGCGGATCGGGACCGGTGGCTGCAGGAGGCCGAGGAGGCTCTGCGGCGCCCGGCCGGCCATTAGGAAGCCGATCGCACCCCGACCGCCGGGCGACCGTCGGCATCGTATCTCACCGGCGAGGGGCGATGTCGTCGGTCACCGGGGCTATGCTACAGTGCCATTCGGTCAGCTAGGGCTTCGGCATGGTCGGGTTACCACCGCTTCTCTCGTTCATACTCGGCGCCATGGCGAGCGCCCTGGGTTACGGTCCGACCAAACGCTGGCTGGCCACATTGCGGCGCGTGCTCGGCGGATCGGCGCCGCGAGATGCTCAGCGCGAGGACTCGCTCAAGCTGCTGCTGATGTTCGTGACATTGCACCCGGTGCCCTGGTTCTTCATCCTGGGAGTGCCGTTTGCGATCTACCAGTTTCTATTCGGGCCGCTGCATACGATGTGGCTGTGGTTGATCGCAGGCGTGTTGGTGGGAGCGGTCCTGATCTACCTGTACGAGAACAAAATCGCCGGCCGCTCGAGCACCTGATTAGTTCACGGTTGGCCTGTCCGCGTGCGCCCCGGTCACCGTGCTCTGGATTCTGATTTCACTGTTCTTTGTTTGGTGTGCGATCCGCGAAATCCGCGGCAGCATCGTTGCTCCGCCCGGGTTTTCCTTTCCCGTGCCGGTATCGACGCCGTATCTCGTGATCGTCCTCGCCCTGGCGCTGCTGTTTGCGTGGCCGCCGGTTCACACCTGGCACTTTCAACGCTTCCTGTCGGCCAAAGCCACCATGCTGGCCGACAATCATCGTGCCATGGTTCATTGCAACACCATCTTCGACACCATGCTCGATACGGAGATGCTCGCCTCCGGTCATGCCGATCCGCAGACCGGCAAAATCGGCATTCAGCATCCGTGGTGCGACACCTTGATGGCGTACCTTGACCATCCCGCGCGCGAGCTCCGAGGAACTCGAGAGCCTGGATATGTTCACGCATGAAAGCATGCACATTCGTGGCGAACTCAATGAGGCTCGAACGGAATGCCAGGCGGTGCAGCGCAACTACCGTGCGGCCAAGCTGCTGGGGGTGCCGGACGCCACCGCCAAGAGAAACGCGCTCGAGTACTACCATGTCGATTATCAGATGCGCGGCACAATCGGCGGCATGCAGGCGGCCTATTACTCGGATCAATGCGCTCCCGGCAAGGCGCTCGATGAGCACTTGAGCGATTCGACGTGGGCGCCATAGACGCCGATCATGCGCCTGATGAAGCCCTCGTAGGTGGGACCGGCCGAAGAGAACGAGGCGCCGTCGTCGGCGCTGTTGCCGGTGGCAGACGGGTTGGTCGCATCGTCGGCGCGGGGAGTCTGAGCCGATACTAAGGACGATGAGATCGCGGATTCCGGGTGATCACTGGATGCCAAGTCGTACTGGCACGCCAATCATGCTAGCCTTTCGCCGACATGAGGGCGTCCCAGCTCCGCGCTCGATTCAACTGCCACGGCGCCTGACATGGCCGATTCGGACCTCAAGCCGCCGGTGCCGCCCGAGCAGCAGTCGGCCATCGATGCCGTCGAGGACTGCCTTCGCCAGGGTGAACCTCTGCTCGCGTACAACGCGGTACAGGAGGGCTTGAAGGCCTTCCCGGCGAACCTGCGATTGCGGCAGTTGCGCGGACTCGCCCTCGCCCGCAGCGGCGATACCGGGCGGGCCAATCAAATGCTGAGCCAGCTGGTCGAGGAGGGCCTCGCCGATGCCGAGACCCTCGGCATGCTGGCACGCACGCACAAGGATCTTGCGTTGCACACCCGCGAGGCGGTTGCCCGTGCTGCGCACCTTGCCTCGGCGTTCCAGATCTACCGTCAGGCCTACGAGGCGGCGGGCCGGCGCGGTGCCGCCGCCGATGCGTGGTACACCGGCATCAATGCGGCGGCTATCGCGGTGCTGCAGGGCGACCTCGCCACGGCACGGCGCATCGCGCGCGAAGTGCGGCAGCTGTGCAGCGTTGCGCTGGCTAGCCCGTCCGCGGCCGCCGACTACTGGCTCGCAGCGACGCTCGGCGAAGCCGCACTGATTCTTGGCGACGATGCCGAATCCGCCGCCCACTATGCCCGCGCGGCGGCGCTCGCCGCCGGCCGTTACGGCAATCTCGGCAGCACGCGCCGCCAAGCGATCCTGCTGGCCGAACGGCTGCCCGGGCACCGCGAATGGCTTACCGACGTTCTGCGGATCCCGCCGGTGGTGATGTACACCGGGCATATGATCGACCGGGCGGGACGGCCCGATCCGCGGTTTCCCCCGGCGCTCGAAGTCACGGTGACGGCCGCGGTCCGACAGCGGCTGCAGAGCCTGCGGCCCATGGCCGTCTATGGATCGGCGGCCTGTGGTTCGGACATCATCTGCCTCGAAGCCATGCGCGATCTCGGCGGCGAAACCCACATCGTGCTGCCGTTTCCCGCCGCGGAGTTTCATCGCGCCAGCGTCGATTTCGCACCCGGCGCTTGGGGGGAACGATTCGAGCGCGCACTGGCGGCCGCCAGCAGCGTCACCATCACCAGTGATCATCGTGCGCATGGCAGCCGGGCGACGTTCGAATACGCCAATCTTATCCTGACGGGCATGGCGCGCCTGCGCGCTGGAGTGCTGCAGACGGACCTGCGTGGACTGGCGATCTGGGATGAACAGCCACCGGGCAGCGCCGGCGGCGCGGCATCGCTGGTGAGCCTGTGGCGGGGGCAGCAGGTTGCGCTGGAGACGGTGCGGTTGACGGAGCTTCGCGCCGGAAAACCGGCAGACGCCGTGCCGGCGGCTACCGCAGCGGCTGCAGCGCCGCCGGATGACGCGCCGCCGGCGGGATTCACACACGAAATCCGCGGCATGCTGTTCGCCGACGCGGTCGGTTACAGCGGCTTGAGCGAGGATCAGACGCCGCACTTCATCACGCAATTCCTGGGTGCGGTCGCGGATTTGAATGTGCGCACGACGCAGCGGCCCGAACACGTGGAGACCACGGGCGACGGGCTGTACATGGTGTTCGGCAGCGTGCGCGACGCCGGCCACTACGCGCTGGAGCTCAGCAACCTGGTGACCGGCACCGATTGGGCGGCGCGGGGTTTACCGAACGGACTTAACATCCGGATCGCACTGCATTGCGGCCCGGTGTATTGCGGACGCAATCCGGTCACCGGCTCGCCGCTGTACACCGGTCCGCACACCAGCCGGACCGCGCGCATCGAGCCGGTCACGCCGCCCGGCCAGGTCTATGCGAGCAGCGCATTCGCAGCCGTCGCCGCGTCTATGGCCGTCGATGGCCTGTCGATGCAATACGTCGGGCGCATGCCGCTCGCCAAGGGCTACGGCCTGCTCGGCCTGTATCATCTGACCTCAGCGCACCTCTAGCCGCAGCGCGCGTCGGGACGCCCGGGGGTGGCGCGCGCCGCAGCGCATCGGGCCGCCACCGCGACCGTGGCCGCCACCGCGACCGTGGCCGCCTCTACGACCTTGGTCGAATGCGAGGCCGCCTGCGACCAAAGTCGAATGTCGCTCGCCGCTCCCAGGGCTCACTCTTACCTGAGAACTCGCACGCAACCATAACGCAAGTCGGAAGATATAAAGGGGGGGATCGATCATGCCTGCATCCAACGTGGCGGACTGGGACGCAATCATCCGTGATCCGCGCTTCCAAAGCTTGCATAGGCGCAAGACGACATTTCTCTGGGGACTGATGGCGATTTCGGTCGTCTATTATTTTCTGCTGCCGGTCGGCGCGGCCTACTATCAGGATCTGTTCAAGATCCGCGTATGGGGCGTCGTCAATGTCGGCATCTTGTTCGCCTTGAGTGAGTTCGTGGTCGCCTGGGTGATTGCGCTGGCCTATTCGCGCAAGGCAAGCCGGGATTACGACGTGATGGCGGCGGAGATCGCCAAGGAATACGGCGGCGTCAAGACAGAGGCTGTGGAAGGAGTCCTCGTATGACGAACAAATCCCGGAAGTGGACCCTCGCGGCGCTGTTGGCAGTCACCCCCCTCGTTGCGACGCCGGTGTTTGCGCAGGCCGGCGTCGGCGAGAACTATCGATGGCTGACCTTTGCGGTGTTCGCAGCGATCATCGCCGTGACCATGTACGTGACCTACCTGGCGGCGAAGCGGGTGCGTTCGGCGTCGGACTTCTATACCGCGGGCGGCGGTGTATCGGGTCTGCAAAACGGCTGGGCGATCGCCGGGGACTATTTGTCGGCTGCTTCCTTTCTGGGAATCGCCGGGTTGATCTCGCTTTACGGCTATGACGGTTTCATGTATTCGGTGGGCTGGCTGGTCGCCTACATCACGGTGCTGCTGCTGATCGCCGAGCCGTGCCGCAACATCGGCCGCTATACGCTGTCCGACATCCTGGCCTATCGGAATGACCCGAAGAAAACTCGCGTCGTCGGGGCTTTGTCGACCATCACGGTGTCGACGTTCTATCTGACGGCGCAGATGGTCGGCGGTGGCGTGCTGGTTAAAACCCTGATCGGCATCAACTACGAGACGTCGGTGATCGCCGTGGGGGTGCTGATGCTGGCCTACGTGCTGTTCGGCGGCATGGTGGCAACCACGTGGGTGCAGATCATCAAGGCGGTTTTGTTGGTGGCCGCCTCGATCGTGATCGTGCTGCTGGTGTGGGCGCCCTATGGGTTTTCGCTGCCGGGATTCCTAGCCGATGTGGTGGCCGACCCGAAGGTGCAGGCACGGGTGGCAAACCTGCTGGGCGATCCGGCCAAGGCGATGAGCGCGGCGGAACTCGGGCAGCGTTTTCTGGAGCCCGGCCTGTATTTCAAGGCGCCCGTGGATCAGATCAGCCTCGGCATGGCGCTGGTGTTCGGAACCGCGGGTCTGCCGCACATATTGATGCGATTCTTCACCGTGCGCACGGCCGTGCAAGCGCGCCGTTCGGTGGTATGGGCCATGGTCATCATCGGCGGATTCTACGTGCTCACCCTGTTTCTCGGGTTCGGCGCGGCGCGCTTCGTGGGTCCGGCGAACATCGCGGCGGTCGATGCCGGGGGCAACATGGCCGGTCCTCTGCTCGCCCAATTCATCGGCGGCGGACCGAACTCGTTTTTCGGCAATTTCATGCTGGCCTTTGTCTCGGCCGTGGCCTTCGCGACCATCGTGGCGGTGGTGGCCGGACTGGTGCTTGCTTCCGCCTCGGCCATGGCGCACGACCTGTTCGTCGGCGTGATTCGCGCCGGCAGAGAGACCACCCCGCAGGGTCAGGTGACGGCCGCGCGGGTCGCCACCGTAATCGTCGGGGCCATGTCGATCGGCATCGGCATCGCGGCCAAAGGGCAGAACGTGGCCGTGCTGGTGGGTCTGGCGTTCGCGGTCGCGGCCAGCGCGAATTTCCCGTGTGTGCTCCTGACGCTGTATTGGAAGCGCTGCAATACCGGTGGCATCGTGGCAGGCATGCTGATCGGCACCATCGCGGCGGTGGGCCTGACGCTGGTATCGCCCAATTTGACCTACCCGAAGGCGGTCAAGGCAGCCGCCCACAAGGTGATCGATGCGGCGCCGGCCAAGCGCGCAGTGGCCTCGGCTGCGCTGACCTCGGTCGATGCGGCCATGGCGGCGAAGGCAACCAAGGATCTGGCGGATCTCGACAAGGCGGTGGCCAAGGCGAATGCCGATCTGGCCAAGTTTGCCAATGACGACACCTCGTTCATGGGACTCGAGAAGCCGCTGTTCGAGTTGAAGAATCCCGGTCTGATTTCCATTCCGCTCGGCTTTCTCGGCGTGATTTTCGGCTCCTTGCTGATGCGCGACCGGCGCGCGGAGAGCTTGTGGAACGAAGTGTATGCGCGTCAAAACACCGGCCTGCTGGTGTCGAAGTCGGTCGCCCTTTGAGCCGGCGCTATCAAAAAATTTTCTATGGAAGGGGGGATGACGATGAACAAAACTAGTTGCTTCAGCGGAGCGGTCATGGGTCTGTCGCTCGCCTGCGCATCGGCGCAGGCGCAATCGAAGGACCCGTTGCCGGACAGCTTGTCGCTCGGAGGCGTCACCGTGTACGGCACGGTGGACGTCGGCTACGCCTACCAGAATCATGGCGTGCCGATCAATAGCCAGTACCCGGGCGGGCTCGAGTATCAGGCCTTCACCACCACAAGAAATTTCGCGGGTTCGGTCTCGACGGTGGCCGAGAGCGGTCTCGAGCAGTCGAAGATCGGAATCCGGGTGCTCGAGCCGATCACCGGCGATTGGACCTTCCTGGGCCGGGTCGAAACCGGATTCAATCCGCTGTCGGCGCAGTTGACCGACGCCTGCGCGGCGCTGGCGTCGAACAGCGGAAAGGCACAGGGAACGCAGACCGCGAACGCCGACAGCAGCCGCTGCGGTCAGGCCTTCAACAGCGTGGCCTACGGCGGATTCAGCAATCCGGCGTTGGGCACGCTCACCGTCGGCCGCCACAACTCGCTGCAGCTCGACGCCCTGGCCCTGTACGACCCGCAAACACTGTCCTATGCCTTTTCGTTCCTGGGCTATTCCGGCTTCAACGGCGGCGCCGGCAGCACCCAGGCGGCCCGCTGGGACAATGCGGTCAAGTACGCCTTCCAGAACGGACCCTTGCACCTGGCGGCCATGTACTCCACCGGCGGCCAGGACACGGGCATTTTGGGCAAGGCCTACGGTGCCCAAATCGGGGTGACGATCGACGCCCTGTCGCTGGATGCCGTCTACGAGAACGAGAAGGGCGCCATCAACCTGCGGAGCTCCTTCGACAACGGCGCGAACCCGGTCCCGGCGCCGGGATTGGCGGCGTTCCTTTCCAATGACACCTCGTACAACCTCATGGGCAAATACACATTTGAGTTCGGCGATTCGAAGCAAAAGGACAAGCTCACCGTGTACGCGGGCTATTCGCATATCGAGAAGGCGCACGGCGATTACGTCGCCAACAGCTATGCCGAGGGCAATTACCCGATCGACGTCGGAATCAACATCAACAATTCCGCCGTCTACAACATGGAATGGCTGGGCGCGCGCTATGCGCAGGCCAGCGGCTGGAACTACACCGGCGCCTTCTATCACGTCAACCAAAACAACTGGAGCATCGGTCTTGGAACCGCGGGCAATGACAACATCGGTTGCGCCGGCGCCGGCCTGCTGTGCTCCGGCGACTTCTACGAGGCGTCTTTCGTCATTGATTACATCATCAACAAGCACTACGACATCTACGGCGGTCTGAACTACTCGGAGGTCACCGACGGTCTCGCCAACGGCTTCGTCGGCACCACCGTCGGCACCACCGGCAGCGAATCGCAGACCACCGTCATGTTCGGCTTTCGCATCAAGATCTGAGAACGCATCAAGATCTGGGAAGTCGGGCAGACGGACTTCACAGTGGATCGAGCCACCCGCGATGGGCGGGGGCTCGATCGCATCCGCGAAATCACCGGGTTAGGAAGATCACCGGGTTCCGTACAGGCGGTCGCCGGCATCGCCTAGGCCGGGCAAGATGTAGCCGTGATCGTTCAGTTCCGCATCGACGGCGGCGGTCCAGACGGGCACGTCGGGATGGCGGCCGTGGAGATTTGCAATGCCGACCGGCGTCGCCAGCAGACACACCAGACGCAGGTCGGTGGCGCCGTGCTCCTTGAGCCGGTCGACCGCCGCAACCGCGGTGTTGCCGGTCGCCAGCATGGGGTCGATTACGATCACCAGCCGCTCGGACAAATCGGAGGGCGATTTGAAGTAGTATTCGACCGCCGTCAAGGATTGCGGATCGCGGTACAGTCCGACATGGGCGACGCGGGCGGAGGGCACCAGATCCAGCATGCCTTCGATGAATCCCATGCCGGCGCGCAGGATGGGCGCGAACACCAGCTTCTTGCCCGCGAGCACACTGGCCTCCATCGGCATCATGGGAGTCTCGATGTGCTTGGGGGCGAGCGATAGGTCGCGTGTGACCTCGTAGCAGAGCAGGGTTGCAATCTCGCGCAGCAGCTGGCGAAAGTCCTTGGTCGACGTGGTCTTGTCGCGCAGCAATGTCAGCTTATGCTGCACCAGCGGATGGGCCACCGTCGTCACGTTCTTCATCAAAACACCGTCCCGTCGCTCAGAATCCGAAATGGCGGCGCGCCGTCGGTGCGCATTCTGCGCGCCATGGCGCGGCCGGCGGCCCAGGTTCCGCCCTCGAGTGCGCAGCCGAGGGGAAACCGGTTAGGCGACAATCCCAGACGACTGCCGATCAACGGAGCGAGCTCATCCAGCAGCGCCACGGTCAGTGCGCGCCAACCGACCACAAACGGGTCGGCGACCGCGTAGGTCCGCCGCGCGGCCGCCGGATCGCGCGCCGTGATCACGCCCATGTCGACGAACAAGCCGCCATTGCGATATTCGGCCAGGCCGGTCAAATCCTGCACGCCCGACACCCGGATGCCCGCTCGCTCGAGCGGCTCGATCAACGAGTAGCTCAACCATTGCGACAATTTGTGCAGGGCAACGTAGCCGCTTTCCGGCCGATCCCCACGCAGTGCAGGATGCGGCCAACAGTCCCCGAGCGCAATGCCACCGAGGTTCGGCCGGCCGGTCCATATGGGACCCAGCGCCTCGAGCAAGGTTTCGAGGATCACCGCGGCCGGCAGCCTGCCTTGCACGGTGCGGGCAGCCAGTGCATCGAACAGGCCGCCGGGCCGTGGGGATTCCTCCATCGCAAACAGATCCGGCCGCGATTCCATGACCGCACCCAGCCGGTTCAACAAGCCCACCCGACCGACGAGGCCGATCAATGGATTCACCGCATCGGCCTGGAACGCACGCTGCAGGGCCTGCGTATCGACGCGGCGCAGCGTGGCGGCGTCCGCCCGGCACGGTTCGGCCGGATCGTCCGACAGACCGCCTTGCTGAAACCAGCGCAGGCTGGCGAGTGCCAGCCCCTCGGACCGTCCGGCAACCCGGCCGGTGTCGCGATCGTTGAATCGCCAGCTCGCGCCGGCGCCGGCGTCGAGCAGAACCGAGGTGATCACCAGGTCGAAGGCCGCGCGCGCCTCGGCCGCGGCATTCTTCCAGCGCGCACCGGCCGCGACTGCATCCCACAGGTTGCGGTCGCCGAATTCAAAATGCCGCCAGCGCGAGTGCATCGGCACATTCAGCCGCGGGTAGCGCTCACGCACGACGCCCGCGACGAAATCCGCGGTCGCGGCCAGGCGGCTGCGATCGACTGTCCACTCCGCCAGGTCGCCGTGCACCGCCAACGACAGCATGCGCTGTGCGGTTTCGCGCACCGCCGCGGCCCGCAGCAGCGATCGGGCGCCGGTCACTTCCGATCGCGGGTCAATAGTCCTTGATGTCACGTCCGACCACGAGTGGCGGGCTTTCACCCTGGGAAGAAGCGTCCGAAGGCGTGAAATATCCCGCGGCCTTTTTCGCGGCGATCTCCACCATCGCATCCTGTGGCACGAGCTCCGGTGGTAGCGGGACCCTTTCGCCCACCTCGATCCCCGCATCGACCAGGGCGTCGTACTTAAGATTGGACATCGAGATCAGCCGGTCGACGCGCGTGATTCCGAGCCAATGCAGGGCATCGGGCATGAGCTGCTGAAAGCGCGCGTCCTGGACGCCGGCGACGCACTCGGTGCGGGCAAAGTAGGTCTCGGCCTGATCACCGCCCGGCTGACGCTTGCGGGCGTTGTACACCAGAAATTTGGTCACCTCGCCGAGCGCCCGTCCCTCCTTGCGGTTGTAGACGATGAGTCCGGCGCCGCCCGCCTGGGCGGTTCGAATACATTCCTCCACCCCATGAGTCAGGTACGGGCGGCAGGTGCAGATGTCGGAGCCGAATACGTCCGAACCGTTGCACTCATCATGGATCCGGCAGGTCAGCGGCCGGGCGGGATCATGAATCGCCGCCGGGTCGCCGAAAATATAGAGCGTCGTGCCGCCGATCGGCGGTAGAAAGACCTGCAGATCCGGGCGGGTCACCAGTTCCGGATACATGCCGGCCGTCTCCTCGAACAGGGTGCGACGCAACTCGGTCTCTGTCACGCTGAAGCGCTCCGCGACTCCCGGCAGGTGCCAAACCGGGTCGATCGCCGCCTTGATCACGCCGACCTCACCTCCCGGCCTGACCACCACGCCGTCCTCCGCGAGCCGGCCGAGTTCGATGGCTTCGCGAACCTCCGGTAGCATCAGGTGCGCCTTGGTGATCGCGATGGTCGGCCGCACGTCCAGTCCACCGTGGATCGCCTCGAGAAAATCCGCGGCGACCCGATGTCCCCAAGGATCCAGCGAGACGATCGTTTCCTTCGCCATCCATTGATCGTATGGCCCGATGTCGATGAGCGGATGGGTGCCGTGCAGATCCGGCCGCAGGTTCGGGTCCAGCGCGCCGGATGAAACCGCCAGCGCACGATAGATCGAATAGGCGCCGCCATGTGCGCCGATCACATTGCGATGATCGCGGCCGGTGGTGGAGCCGATGACGGGGCCGCGGCCGCGCGCGGTCGAGGCACCCCAGTCGATGGGGTACTTGTGGGGCCTGCCCCTGGATGGGTGCGAGGTCAGACGTATGTGGCCCGAAGGTTTCTTTATCATGATCAAAGAATCCGGTTTCTCCTGCGACAATAATCGAATCGACCTGGGTTCGGAAGCAATTGCACGGATACGGTGAACTGTGCACCCGATGCCGGGGCAGCGCGCAGCCGATAAGTTGATGGCGACGTGCGGGGAATGGCATCTGGAAAACGACCGCTGGGTGGAGGCTTTTCTTGCGGGTGCGATGGATGGCCGCTTCGTGCGATTGCGCACAAACATCCCTGGCTTGCCGATTGCCGTGCTATTGTGAATTGTCGGCTGATAGCTGGCGCTCGAGGACCACGCAATGGTTGCGCCACAGCTGCCCAACGAGAATATCGCGCGAAAGCAGAATCACCTGCTCGCCGCCTTGCCTGATCAGCAGTGGCTGCGCTGGCAGACGCATCTGGAGCCGGTGGAGCTGTTGCTCGGGCAGGTGCTGTACGAATCCGGCAGCACCCTGAGCCATGTCTATTTTCCGACCTCATCGATCGTCTCGCTGCTGTATGTGCTCGAGAACGGCGCATCGGCGGAGATCGCCGTGGCCGGAAACGAGGGCGTCGTCGGCGTTTCCCTGTTCATGGGTGGAGGCTCGACGCCGAGCCGCGCCGTGGTGCAAAGCGCGGGNNTGCACCTGCTGCTGCGCTACACCCAGGCGCTGATCACGCAAATGGCGCAAACCGCGGTCTGCAACCGGCATCACTCGCTCAGCCAGCAGCTATGCCGGTGGCTGCTGCTCAGCCTGGACCGCCTGCAGGGCAATGAACTCGTGATGACCCAGGAACTCATCGCCAACATGCTCGGCGTGCGCCGCGAAGGCGTCACCGAGGGTGCACTGCAGCTGCAGAAGCTGGGACTCATCCGATACTCCCGCGGGCGCATCATGGTCATGGATCGCCCAGGTCTCGAGAAGCGCAGCTGCGAGTGTTACGCCGTGGTGAAAAAGGAATACGACCGGTTGCTGCCGGACAAGATCGCAGTGTGAAGTGGCGTCCTTTCGGGGACTCATTGGGGTGAATGACCACCGTGACGGCGGCCCGCCTGGTAATCCACGAAAACAGCCTTGGGAATCATGCAGTGCACGCCCTTGCGGATGTCGACCACCTGGGTGACCCGGCAGTCGCCCACGATAGACGTCAAGGCATAAGCCTCCTCGCGGCTCATCGGCACGATGCTCTGCGCGGAGAGCCAATGGACGGTCTGCTCGACCGCGATGCGCATGGCCTGATTCAAGTCCTCGTCATAACCCATGAAGATCCAATGGGTCTTGGTCTCGGCCCAGGGCCACTCGGTCTTGAGGTCCTTGCGCACGACCGGCCGTATCTCGATCTCCTTGTATGCGCACTCGAGGGCAGTAAGGTTCACTTCTCCGTTGCCCTGGCGGCAGTGGGAATCGCCGGTCCAAATCAGGCCGCCCTTTTGAAACACGGGCAGGTAGAGAATCGATCCCGCCTGCAATTCGTTCAGATCCATGTTCGAGCCGTTTTTCCACGGGCGCAGCGTGCTGGTGCGTCCCTTGGCATCATGGATCGGCGGCCCGGCTTTCGCATCCGGTTCGTGCGGATCGACGCCGACCGTGAACGTCCCCGGAAAGGGCTTCAGATCGATCATGACGCCTGGCTTGAATTGCGTCTGCATCCTGGCAAGGTCGAGCTTGTAGTAGCGGACAAATCCCCCGGGAAACTCCGACGCGAGCAGTCCGATCGCGGGAAACTCCGTGCCGGGCAGATTGAAATTGAAAGCGTACAATTTGGGCACGATCTTCAGGATGTGGATTTCCAGCGTGTCCCCCGGTTCGGCTTCCTCGACATAGATGGGGCCGGTGATCGAGTGGGGACCGCCGCCGTCGTTCTCCTTGCGCAGCTTGATGATCTGGTCCATGTCCACGCCGGGCTTGATCTGACCGAGCGAGTGAGACAGTGTTTCGATGGACACGGTGTCGCCCGAATGGATCGTCAGCTTGGGCGGCTCCGACGTGTCGTACCAGCCCCATTGCACGGTCGCCGGCGTCGCCGGCAGCACATAATGGCGCGAAGTCCCCGGCGGCGGCGGCTGCGCGTGGGCCGACAATGCCAGCCCCAGGATCAACAGCGGCGTGAACGAAGCGACTGGGACACTGTTCATGGGCTCGAACCTCTCGATCGCACCGCAGGGGGCCGCCCCCATGATAGCCCGGCGCGGATTCGTGCCACAATGCATACCATGATGCAGGGCGCACCATGATGCGGGCGGGGACATTCGGCGCGTGTCGCAAGTGGCGGCCGACGGCGATGCTGGCGGCCGTTCTGTGCGCCCCCGGCGGTGCCTTTGCCGCTGCAACCACGGTGGCCGTCGAGCACTTCGGAGAACTCGCGGACGGCACGCCGGTGGATCTATACACCTTGAAGTCCTCCGCCCTGGAGGTGAGCATCACGAACTACGGCGGGCGCATCGTCACCCTCAAGACCGCGGACCGCTCGGGCAGGGTCGATGACGTGGTGCTGGGCTACGACGGCTTCGCGCCGTATCTGACCGGCAGGCCGTTCTTCGGTGCCGTGGTGGGGCGCTACGCCAATCGCATCGCCCGGGGGCGCTTCACGCTCGACGGCCACACCTACCAGCTGCCGATCAACAACAACGGCAATTCCCTGCATGGCGGTCTCGTCGGATTCGACAAGCGGCTGTGGCAGGGCCGCATCGAAGGCAATGGCGTGCTGTTGACCTATTTGAGCAAGGACGGCGAAGAGGGCTATCCGGGCAATCTGACGGCAACCGTGCGCTACCGCGTGGTGCGCAACGAGCTGCGCGTCGAGTACGGTGCCACCACCGACCGGGACACGGTCGTGAATCTGTCGAATCACTCCTATTTCAACCTGGCCGGGGCCGGCAACGGCAACATTCTCGGCCACGAACTCACGATTTACGCCGACCGCTTCACGCCGCTGGATGCGACCCAGATCCCGACCGGGGAGCTGCGCAGCGTGGCCGGTACGCCTTTCGATTTTCGCCGGCCGCATGCCATTGGCGAGCGCATCGATGCGGACGACGATCAGCTGCGGATCGGCCACGGCTACGACGAGAACTGGGTGCTCAACGCCTACCCGGGCAAGCCCGCCCTGGCACTCGTGGCTTACGAACCGGTGAGCGGCCGGGTGATGGAGGTGCTGACCGATCAGCCGGGACTGCAGCTGTTCAGCGGCAATTTCCTCGGTCCCCTGACCGGCAAGGGCGGTAGGACCTACGATGTACGGTCCGCATTTTGTGTGGAGACCCAGCACTTTCCCGATTCGCCCAATCACCGGGACTTTCCCTCGACGCTGCTGAGGCCCGGGCAGGTGTTCAAATCGACGACGATTTTCCGGTTTTCGACCCGCCGCTGACGGCGTCCAACAGTCTGATTTTGCCTACAGCCAGGCTGTGGGGACCGGAATAGTGTGGGCGCGTCGCCAGCGCCGGAGCCCCTTGATGAAGACCCATTCGCCCCCCTCCAACAGCTCGCTCGGGTTCGGGATCGCGCCGCAGCCGGTACGCGCCCGGCGCCGCAAGGGCGGGGAGCGCTCCGCGGTCCGCACTCCCAAGATCTTGGTGGTCGATCCGGACTCCGAGGTGCGCCGCCTGACGGTTGCGCGTCTCACGGGCGCCAACTATTCGGTGGAATTCGTGGAGAGCGGCAAGACCGCATTGGATGCCTGCATTCGGTCCCGTCCGAATCTGGTCATCACCGACCTGCAGCTGCCCGACATGGACGGCATGTCGCTGCTGACGGAGTTGAAGAGCCGCTGGCCGCAGATGGTCGTGATCGTCCTGACCACCCACGCCTCGATCTCCGAGGCCGTGCAGGCCACCCAGCGGGGGGCATTCGGATTTCTGGTCAAACCGGTGGGCAAGGAGGAACTGCTCGGTCAGGTGCAGCGCGCCATCGCGGTGTCGACATTCGCGCGATCCGACGGCAATTGGCGGGTCAACATCGTATCGCGCAGCCAGCTGATGGAGGATCGGCTGTCGATCGCCAACCGGGCCGCCGCAAGCGACGCGCCGCTGCTGTTGACGGGTGAAAACGGCACCGGCAAGGAGCTTCTGGCCCGCTCCATCCATGCCGCCAGCGCGCGCCGCGACAAGCGATTCATCAGCGTCGCCTGCGGCAATGCGCTCGAGCACGAACTGGAATTGGAGATCTTTGGCGAGGAGCCCGACGAATCCGATTCTCCCGAGGCTGGCCCCGGGGGCGCATTTCAGCTCGCCTGCGGCGGCACACTGATGTTGGATGAAATCTCCGAGTTGCCCATGAGGCTGCAGGTCTCGCTCGCCCGGGCGCTCAGCAACTACCAGGTGCCGCCCGGCAACGGCCGCGGCGCGGCGCGCGCCGATGTACGGCTGATCTGCACCACGTCACGCGATCTGGAAGCCCTGGCCAAGCGCGGGGAATTCTTCCGGGAACTCCTCGATCAGATCGGCATTCTGGCGATCGAAATTCCCCCGTTGGGCCGCCGCCGCGAGGACATCCCGCTGTTGGTGTCGCATTTCCTCGAACAGGCGACGCTGCCGGGCGACCAGAAAAAAATGTACTCGCCCAAGGCCATCGAATTGTTGGCGACCACCGACTGGCCGGGAAACGTGCGACAGCTGTTCGATCTCGTGAAGCAGAACGTCGCGCTTTCGCACGGCAAGAAGGTCATGAGCAGGGAATTCGTGCAACAGTCGCTGGGATCCGCACCGGCGGCGATTCCGACGTATGAGGAGGCCCGCGACAGCTTCAGTCGCGACTATCTGGCCGCGAATCTGCAATCGACCGCCGGCAACGTGACCACCTCAGCCCGCATCGCGAAACGCAATCGCACGGATTTCTACAAGTTGCTGGCGAGACATCGACTGCACCCGGAGGACTTCAAGAACGGCGGCGCAGCGGCATCCCGACGATCCGCAGGCGTGGGCTACGACGACAGCGGGTAGGTGCCCGTCCAAGTTGCTCAGACGGGCTCCTTGCGCCGCCGGCCCACGAGGTAGCCCGCGGTGAACGGCAGACCCAGGATCACCAGCGCCAGCAGCGTCGTGAGCAGCAGCGCCTCGCGGACCAACTTGCGCAGCTCGCGCCAGGAGGTATCGACCGCGTTCGCGACGAGCGTCTGCGCATCCGCGGACATGCGCGCGCGCTGCGTGTCGAATGCGGCGATGATGCCCTCCCTTTCGGCGGTGATGTTGGCGGCGAGCGCCTCGCGCTCGCTGTGCAGGGTGCGCAAGATCCGCATCGACGAGGCGTCGAGCCGTTGCGACGATTCGAGCAGGCTGGCGCGCAAATCCGCAATTGCCTCGTGAACCAGCGTGGGACTGGTGTCGGCGAGCGTGGAGATGCGCTCGAGCTGTGCGTCGATGTTGTGCAGGGCGTTCTGATAGGTTGCGTCGTCGAAGCCGGCCCGGTCGAGCGCCAGCTGGGCGTGCCATAAACTGACGATCGGAACACGCTCGCCATAGATGCGCATGCGGTCCGAGACGTCGCCGAGCGCCTGGGCCACGGTGCCCACGGAGCGCAGCGGGGTCTTGTCACCCCCGTCGGCCACCCATTCGGAGAGCACCGAGGGCCGCACGAAGTCCAGGTTCTGCAGCGGGTAATGCCGCACGTAGCCCGCGACGAAGGCGTGATACCGGGGATAATCGCCGCCGAGCACGCCGCGCGCGAGTCGGTCGGCGTCCTCGGCGAGTGTGCCGGCGGCGTCGCGGATGTCGGGCTGGCCACCGCCCAGCAGATCGGCGCCGGCGCCGGCGGCGAGAAAATCGCGGAATTGCAATGCGAAGGCCCAGGTGTCGATCAGGCTGCCGATGGGGGACAGGCCGGTCGAGGTGCGCGTGATCTCCGTGACGGCGCCGAGTTTCAGGCGCAGCGCCCGGGATCGGACGGCCGGGTCGTCGGCCGCGGCCGGTGCGGCGTCCGTCGAGCGAGTGACGGTCGCTGCGAAGCGCGACGCGTAATCGCGGGTGAGCAGCCGTGCCTCCTGCTCGCGGGCGGTCAGCGGAACCTCGGGCGACTTGATCGAGAACACCGAACAGCCCGCCAGTGCCAACGCTGCCAGCAGCGGCGCGGCGCGCGATGCCGCATGGCGTGCGGCCTGCATTCGGGCGGGTGGCTTCACGCGGTGGACGCAATCCATGGAACGCTGTTGATCACATGACGACCGGCTGTGGGATACTAGAATACATCATCCTGACGGCCCGATCAGCGGGTGGAAGCGTGGCATGGCAGAGGATTCCTCGGAGGAGGGCGATCGCAAATACCGGGCGTTCATCCGCCGCATGCTGCCCGGCAAACCCACCAACGTCTGGCTGGACCTCACCCAGACGCTCGCGCCGCTGCTGCTGCTCAGTGCAATCGCCATTTTCGCAGCCCTGCATTTCGTGCGTCCGGCTCCGCCCAGCACGGTCACCATCGCCAGCGGTCCGGCGGGCAGCCGCTTCAACCTGGTGGCCCAGCGGTACCAGAAGATCCTGGCACGCAACGGCATCAAGCTCGTCGTCCTCACGACCCAGGGATCCCAGGACAACCTGAAGCGGTTGTTGACCGCGAAATCCGGCGTGGACATCGCGCTGGTGCAGACAGGCACCGCGCCCGACGGCGATGCCAGCGATCTGGTCTCCCTCGGCAGCGTATTCTACGTGCCGCTCACCATTTTCTACCGCGGCCCGGTGCTGACGCGGCTGTCGGAGCTGCGCGGCCGTCGCATCGCCATCGGGCCGGCCGGCAGCGGCACGCGCTCGCTGGCGCTGGCGTTGCTGAAGGCCAACGAGATCGACGCCACAGGACCGACCCAGTTGCTCGACCTGGAAGGCGAGGCGGCCAGAACCGCGCTGCTCGATCAGCAGGTGGACGCCATATTCCTGACCGGGGATTCGGCGGCGCCGGAGACCACGCGCGAGATGCTGCACGCGCCGGGAATCCGGCTGTTCGATTTCCCGCAGGCCGACGCCTATATCCGCCGCTTCCGCTACCTCAGCAAGCTCGAACTGCCGCCCGGCGCTTTTGATCTGGGGGAGAATCTGCCGCCGACTCCCATCAACATGCTGGCGCCCACGGTCGAATTGCTGGCCCATTCAAGCCTGCATCCCGCCCTGTCGGACTTGCTGATCGAGGCGGCCATCGATGTGAACGGCGGCGCATCGCTGTTGCAGAGCGCCGGACAGTTTCCGACGCCCGCCGCGCATGATTTTCCGATCAGCGAGGACGCCGCGCGATATTACAAGTCGGGCAAGAGCTTTGCGTACCGGTACCTGCCCTTCTGGCTCGCCAGTCTGCTCGACAGGGCGGTGGTGGTGTTCCTGCCGGTGGTGCTGGTGGTGATCCCCGCTCTGCGCTATCTGCCGGCCCTGTACAACTGGCGCATCAAGTCCCGCATCAACCATCGCTACCGGCAGCTCATGGCGCTCGAGCGCATGTCGCTCGGGGATTTGTCGGCCAAGCAGCGCTCGCTGCTGCTGGAGCGTCTGTCGCACATCGAGAAGGGCGTCATTTCGCTGAAGATACCCGGCTCGCATGCGGATCAGCTCTACGTGCTGCGCGAACACATGCAGTTCGTGCGCGAAAATTTGTCGCGATCTTCGGAGCAGTCCGCCGAGGCATCTCCTTCGGCGGCCGGGCAGGCATGAGGCGCGCTCGTGTGTGCGCCGCCGGGCTGCTCGCGCTGTGCGGTTGCGCGGCTGCGGCGGACAAGCACTACGATGTCGGCGCCAGCGACACCGAAATCCGCATCGGCAACATCGCCCCGTACAGCGGGATTGCGCAGGACTATGGGGCGGTGGCGCGCGCCGAAGCCGCGTATTTTCAAATGATCAACGATCGCGGCGGCATCCTCGGCCGGAAGATCGATTTCATCAGCCGCGACGATGGCTCGGATCCGGGCATGGCGCCGGCGCTTGCCCGGCGACTGGTCGAAGAGGACCGGGTGCTGGTGCTGTTCAGCACCTTCGGCACCGACGCCAATCTCGCCATTCGCGAGTATGCGAACGCCCGCAAGGTCCCCCAGCTGTTCGTTGAAACCTCCTCCGCGGTGTTCGATGATCCGGTGCATTTCCCGTTCACCATGGGCTTTTATGCGACCTTCCGCACCGAAGGACTGGCGTATGCCGGCTACCTGCTGCAGACGCATCCGCATGCGAGAATCGCTGTCCTGCACGAGGATTCGACCGCGGGGGCCGAATATTTCCAGGGACTGCGCGACGGCTTGGGCAGCAAGGCGTCGGCTATGATCGTACTCGAGGCGATCTACCATGCGGCGGCAGGCGACGTGGACGCGCAGGTCGACGCCCTGAAGCAAACCGGCGCCGATGTGTTCGTCAATTTCGCGATCGGCGCGGCCGCAACCCAGGCGATCCGCAGAGCCTACGACATCGACTGGCACCCGCTGCAGTTCATACCGAACGCGTCCCTGTCGACGGCGGCCTTTCTCGAGCCGGCGGGCCTCGACAAGGCGGCGGGCATCATCAGCAACGCCCGCTCCAAGGGCTGGCTGCACGCGGCTGCGCGCCGCGACGCCGACGTGCGGGAATTTCTCGACTGGATGGCCAAATACAATCCGCGGGCCGCCCTGCGCGATCAGCTGAACGTCGCCGGCTACGAGCGCGCCGAGGCGCTGGTGGCGGTGTTGAAACAATGCGGCGACGATCTGACGCGAAACAACGTGATGGCCCAGGCGGCGCGCCTCGATCTGGAAATCGGCATGCTGCGCTCCGGCATCCGGCTCAAGACCAGCGCGACGGATTACCAGCCGATCAAGCAGTTGTTCCTGATCCGTTTCGACGGCAGGGATTGGACCTCGATCGGCCAGATCGCCGAGGGCAGCGGCCCGCGATGAATCGCAGCGGCGCCGCAGGGGAATCGCAGCTTCCGGTGAGCATCGCCGGGCACGTGGCGCGCTATGATTCGCGCTGCCGCCTGCTGCCGTGGACCGCCTGGAGCACGGCACTCGACCTCGAGATGGCCTTCTACCAAACCTGTCCCTCGGACAACGGTTATCCGCGA
The DNA here is from genome assembly GCA_003137095.1 of Gammaproteobacteria bacterium. Lineage (GTDB taxonomy): Bacteria > Pseudomonadota > Gammaproteobacteria > Steroidobacterales > Steroidobacteraceae > Bog-1198. Next base: position 58,831 of record PLET01000037.1, on the reverse strand, counting down.
TTCGTCTACGCGACCTTTCTCGACGCGGATTGGACGCCGGATCCGCGGCGCACGGACACCATTCCGGCCACCCAGAACGGCATGGGCATCATCTCCTATCTCAAATTCCACGCGCTGCGCGGCCGGCGCCACCCCGGCTATCTGCAAACGGCGCGCTCGATGGGCGATTACCTGCTGAAGGAGACGCTCACGCCGTCCTCCGGCAGGTATCCGGCGTTCACCCGCTCGACCGGTACACGGCAGCACTTTCCGATGCCCCCGGATGCGGGTTCGCAGGGCGATCGACCCTACGAGATCGAACCCGACAAGGGCGGCATAGCCGGCTATGCCCTGACACTGCTGTTCGAAGCCGCCGGCGAATTGCGCTATTTGGACCAGGCACTGCAGAACGCGCGCGTGCTGGCCGCCACCCAACAGAGCGGCGATGCATCCAATTCGCCCTGGCCGTTTCGGGTCGACTACCGCAGCGGCGAGTCGCGGGGCGAGGTCTCCGGCAACATGACCTACATCCTGCGGCTCTACGATGCACTGCTGGCCCTCGGATTCGGCGAATTCGCCGGGGCACGCGCAGCGCTGTGGGCCTGGATCCGGCGTTATCAGATCCCCAGCGCCGGCAGCGGCGGCGCGCTGTTTGCGCAGTTCTTCGAGGATCACGATACACCCACCAATCGCACCGCGTGGGCGCCGCTGAATCTGGCGCGATACCTTCTCGAGAAGCGCGATGCGCTCGATCCGGACTGGCGCGACCAGTGTTGGGCGCTGGTGGAGTTCGTGCGCATGACCTTCACGCACCGGCAGTTCGGCGTGACGGTCTGTCACGAGCAGGACGAGGACAAGCAGCCCTGGGGCGGAATAAACGCCACTTACGGCGCCGTGCTGGCGTTGCTGGCCAGAGCCATCGGATCCGACAGCCTGGCCGGAGAAGCCCGGCAGGCGCTCACGTTCACCCTGTACAGCATCGATGAGCAGGGGCGGCCACGCGATGTGCATACCAATCCCTCGCCCGGCGGCTGGCAGGAGGACGCCCACACCGATGTCATCCACAATTATGTGGATGCGCTCGGTGCCTATCCGGAGTGGGCGGGACAAAACGCCCTCGCCCAGGAGCCTGTCTGAGTATTCGCCGTGGCAGGGCGGCAATTGTATTGGGGCTTTCGTCGGCTTACAGTGCCTGACCATAGGGGGCACGAATGTTTTCCGGCTGGCTGCTGTCGCTATTGGCGGTGGGATATCTCGGGTGTTTGTTCGGGATCGCGTTCTACGGCGACCGGCGCAGGATCTATCCCACAAACCGCCGTCTCAGGCCCTACATTTACGGGCTGGCGCTCGGTGTTTATTGCACCTCGTGGACCTTTTTCGGCGCCGTCGGCACGGCGCTGCGCGACGGGTGGGCGTACCTGCCGATCTATCTCGGACCCGCGCTGGTGTTCCTGTTCGCACTGCCGTTCATGGAGCGGCTGGTTGAAATCGGGCGCGCACACAATGTCAGTTCCATCGCCGATTTCATAGCCTCACGCTTCGGCAAGAGCCGCGCGCTCGCGGTGCTGGTCACGGTCATCGCCTTTGCCGGGGCAATTCCCTACATCGCCTTGCAATACAAGGCCGTCGCGGCCAGCATCGATGCGCTGACCGGTGCCTCGGCTGGACGGGCGCCATGGTATCGGGATACCGCGCTCGCGGTGGCGCTGCTGATGGCGCTGTTCGCCGTGCTGTTCGGTGCCGGCCGTGCGGATGCAGCACGGCACCGCGAGGGTTTGATGCTGGCCATCGCCTTCGAGTCGCTGCTGAAGGTGCTGGCCTTCATCGCCGTCGGGGTGTTCGCCTGCATCGAGCTGCGCGGGCACGCCTGGGAATTGCCGGTCCAACTGTCCACCGCGTCGACCCTGCTCAACGGCGACGCCCTGACCAGCACCTTGCTGGCGGCGGCGGCGATATTCTGCCTGCCGCGGCAATTTTTGGTGGGCGTGGTCGAGTGCGCGAATGCGCAGGATCTGAAGGCGGCACGCTGGCTGCTGCCCGCCTACCTGGGAATGTTCTCTGTGGTGGTACTGCCCGTGGTGGCGCTCGGCACGATCGGCGGTCTGTCGCGCCACACGGCGTCGGATTCGCTCATTTTGACGCTGCCCATGAGCTATGGCGTGCCGTGGCTGACCGTTCTTGTGTTCCTGGGCGGCCTGTCCGCAGCCACCGCCATGGTGGTCGTTGCGAGCACGGCGCTGGCGACCATGATTTCGAACGACATCGCCGCGCCGGTGCTGTGGCGCCAGCGGCTCGAACAGGGTGCCAGCCTCGGGCGGCGGTTGCTGTGGGTGCGGCGCGCCGTGATCGTCACCCTGGCGCTGATGGCATTTGCCTATTATCGGTCGAGCTCCGGCGCGAGCAGCCTGGCCGCCATCGGCCTGCTGGCCTTCGCGGCGGTGGCACAGTTCGCGCCCGGCATCTTCGCCGCCTTGTATTGGAGCGGCGCCAGCCGGGCAGGGGTGTTCTGGGGGATGCTGATGGGCTTCATCGCCTGGGGCTACCTGCTGTTCCTGCCGAATCTCGCGGCAGGGGCGCTGATGGACTCTGCCAGCTTTGCTCCACACGCGCTCGGCGGCCTGCTGCCGCGCGCGCTGGCGGCCAGTCCGGGTTCAGTGGAGGCGCGGGCGCTGGTGGCGCTCACGCTGAACGTGCTGGTCATGCTGATCGTGTCGGTGAGGCGCGGGGTGACCCTGCAGCAGCGGCTGGCGGCGCGTGCCTTCATCGCCCCGAAGCGCCCGACCGCGGGATTTCTCTCCATCACCTCCACCGTGGGCGACCTCGAGACCGTGGCGGCGAGAATCATCGGGGCCACTGCCGCCCGGCAGGCTCTCGAGGAATATGTCGCATCCGGCCAGGCGCCACCCAAGCCTTCGGAGCCGGCCGATCGCGGTCTTTTGCAGCACTTCGAGCGCGTGCTGGCGGGTTCCATCGGAGCCTCTTCGGCGCGCGTGGTGCTCACCCATGCGCTCAAGCGCAAGGGTCTCGAGCTCGACGAGGTTGCCGAATTGCTCGACGAGACCTCACAGGAGCTGCGCTTCAGCCGCCAGCTGCTGCAGGCGACCATGGAGAACGTGACCCAGGGCATCAGCGTGGTCGATGCCCAGATGCGGGTCGTCGCCTGGAACCGCCGCTATCTGGAAATGTTCGACTATCCGGAAAGCATCGTTTACGTCGGCCGCCCGGTCGCGGATCTCATCCGGTGGAACGCCGCAAAGGGCGAATTGGGCCCTGGCGACACGGAACGGCAGGTGGAGAAGCGGCTGTCGCACATGCGTGCGGGCACCGCCTACACCTTTCAGCGTGCCCGCCGCGACGGCCGGGTGTACAGCATCCACGGGCAGCCCATGTCGGGCGGTGGCTTCGTCACCACCTACACCGATATCACGGAGTTCAAGCGCAACGAACAGGCGCTGCTTGACGCAAAACAGGGGTTGGAGGAGCGCGTGGCGCTGCGCACGCGGGAATTGAGCGAAGCGCTCGAGGCGCAGCGCCTCGCCAAGCAGGAGGCCGAGACCGCCAACATCAGCAAGACGCGTTTCGTCGCCGCCGCCAGCCACGATCTGCTGCAGCCGCTGAATGCCGCGCGACTGTTCGTCTCGGCACTCGAATCGCAGGCACGCGCGCATCCGGAGCTCACCGTGCTCACCAGCCGCATCGACGCCTCGATGCGCGCAGCCGAGGATCTGCTCAACGACCTGCTCGACGTCGCGCGTCTGGACAGCGGGGCGCTCAAGCCGGACATCTCCAGCTTTCCGGTGATCAATCTGCTGGAGGAGCTGCGGCAGCAATACGCGCCGCTCGCGCAGGCGCGGCGGCTGCGCCTCAGCATCGTCGGCTGTCACGAGGTGGTGCGCAGCGATCGGGTACTGCTGCGCAGGATCATCCAGAATTACCTGTCGAATGCCCTGCGCTACACCGAGCGTGGCGGCGTCGTGGTCGGCTGCCGCCGGCGCGGCAATGAGCTGGACATCGCGGTCTACGACACCGGGCCCGGAATCGCCGAACACCAGCGCCAGCACATGTATGCCGAGTACAGCCGCCTGGCGCAGGGTTCGCCCTGGGGCGAGAAGGGCGTCGGCCTCGGCCTGTCGATATGCGAGCGGCTCGGCCGGCTGATGGGCCACACACTCACCTTCGCCAGCCAGCCCGGGCATGGTTCGGTGTTCGGCGTGCGCGTGCCGCGCGACGCCAGGGCGCGACGGGCGCGCCGCGTCGAACCGCAGTCGCCGTCCGTGGAATTCAACGGCCTGCTTGGACTGCGGGTTCTGTGCGTCGACAACGACCACTCGATTCTCGACGGCATGGATGCGCTGCTCGGCACCTGGGGGGTGGTCGTGCTGAAGGCGAGGAGCTCGGCCGAGGCGCAGAAACTGATGACGCAGAACGACATCGATGTGGTGCTGGCCGACTATCATCTGGGCGACGGCGTAGACGGCCTCGAGCTGTTGCGCCACCTTCCGCCAAGCCGCGCCGCGGCGCCTCTGGCCGCACTCGTCAGCGCCGACCACGGCGCCGACCTCGCCCTGGTGGCGCGTACCGCCGGCTACCCTTTGCTGCACAAGCCTCTGCGCCCCGCGGCCCTGCGTGCCTTGCTGAGCGCTTTTCGCCGCCAGCAGAGCAAGGCCACGGCGGCCTGAGACAGGCGCGGCAGATGAACTACGAGGTACTCATCGTCGATGACCACCCGCTGTATCGCGCGGCGCTGAAGGGCGCGGTGGCCTCTGCGTGTGCGGACACCGAGGTGTTCGAGGCGGACAGCGTGGCCTGTCTTTTCGATTGCATCGAAAGACACCCACGCATCGATCTGCTGCTGCTGGATCTGAACCTGCCCGGGGCCTACGGGTTCAGCGCCCTGGCGCATCTGCGCGGTTCGCACCCGGAAATGCCGGTAATCGTGATATCCGCGACGGATGATTCGCGTACGGTGCATCTGGCGTTGGCTTTCGGCGCCCAAGGCTTCGTGTCCAAATCCGCCGATGCAGCCAGCATCGGGCGCACCATCCAGGCTGTGCTGCGCGGCGATCTGGTGACACCCGCGGAAGCGGGAATCGGTGATGTGGATATCGATGTCCGCACGATGGATGTCGCACGGCGTATGGCGCAGCTCACGCCGCAGCAGTTCCGCGTGTTCGGCATGCTGTGTTCCGGCCGGCTCAACAAGCAGATCGCACGCGACATGCAGATCACGGAGGCGACGGTGAAGGCGCACATGACCGCCATCATGCGCAAGCTGGGCGCCGCCAACCGCACGCAAGCCGTGCTGCTGGCCGGCCGTCTGGCCCGCGATCCTAGCGAAATCACCGCCCTGCCCGAAGGGGTGGAGTGAAGCATTTCTAGCGGCCGGCCGTTGCGCTAAGCTGTGACCCCGGCAATGGCTTCGGACAGGGTCCGAGAATATGTATCACTTGTCCCGCAATCCTTCGCTCACCCGCGTGCGTCTGCCACGACTGCGACCCACGCAATTCGCGGTGGGCTACGAGGAGGTCAAGCTCAAGGCCGAGCAATGGTCGCGCATGGGGAAGAAGCAGCGCAAGATCGAGCTCGAACATCACGTATTCCCATCGGTGCTCGGTCCCGGTGCGGAACACTTCATCATCGATCACCATCACCTCGGCATAGCGCTGATGGAGGAAGGCATCGAAGCGGTGTGGGTGACCGTGTTGGATGATCTTTCGTGGCTGGATCCCGCGGTGTTCTGGCGGACTCTGGAGTTCCGCTCCTGGAGCCATCCGTACGATCACCGTGGGCAGCGCCGTGACTATCGAGAAATGCCGCGCCGCCTGACGGAACTCGAGGACGACCCCTACCGCAGCCTGGCGGGGCTGGTGCGCGCCGCCGGCGGCTTCGCCAAGGACCAGGCGCCATTCGTGGAATTCATGTGGGCGGATTACTTCCGCACACGGGTGCCCGTGAGAACGATCAAGAAGCAACCGGCGCGCGCGACGCGCGAAGGCCTGCGCTTGGCGCGGGCAAGCGATGCGCGCTATCTGCCGGGCTGGAGCGGGCAGACTGCGAAGCCGGTCTAGGGCGACCGGAGCCGGGTGGGTGAATTGCGGGGTGATGCTGCAATGAAAGCCGTGGCGGTACTCGGCATCGCGTTGATCCTGGCGGCACCGCGGGGGGCGGCGCCGCTGGCGGCGTCCGATCGTGCTGCGGACGCCGGCCCGGCTGCATCCGGTCAATTGTCGATCGAACTGAAGGCGACGGTCTGGTCCGGTGATCTCGGCGTCATGGCGGCGCACCGCGCGATCCGCGTGCTGGTGCCTTACAGCAAAACGCTGTACTTCGTGGATTACGGCGGGGCGCAGCGCGGCATCAGCTTCGACTTCATGCGGGCATTCGAGGATGAACTCAACAAGAAGCTGAACCGCGGGGATCTGCGCATCCACGCGGTCTTCATTCCGGTGTCGCGCGATCAGCTCATTCCCATGCTGGTGGCGGGCAAGGGCGATGTGGTGGCGGCCAATCTGACCGTCACCCCGGAGCGTTCCCGGCTGGTGAATTTCGTGGTTCCGGCCGCGACCGGCGTGAAGGAGGTCATCGTCACCGGTCCGGGCGCTCCGGTGCTGCGCTCGCTCGATGATCTGGCCGGCCAGACGGTATACGTGCAGCCTGGCACGAGCTACTACCAGAGCCTTCTTGCCTTGAACGACCGCCTGCGGCTGCGCAGGCTGGCGCCGGTCAGGCTGCGCGACGCACCGGGCCGGTTCGAGACCGAGGATCTGCTGGAGATGGCCAACGCCGGCCTGGTGCCCATCGTCGTGGCCGACGATTATCTGGCGCATTTCTGGAGGCAGGTGTACCCCAATCTCAGTGTGCACGATGATCTGCAGCTGCGCACAGAGGGCGACATCGCGTTTGCCGTACGCAAGGACAGCCCGCAGCTCAAGGCTGAATTGGACGCTTTCACCGTGAGCCATCGCCAAGGCACTCTGTTCGGCAACATCACCCTGCGCAAATACCTGCAACAGACGCGATGGGCGAAGAATGCGATCTCCGAGGCGGAGATGCGTAAATTCAACGCCATGGTGAGCTCGTTCAGGAAGTATGGCGAGCAGTACCGCATCAACTGGCTGCTGATGGCCGCGCAGGGCTATCAGGAATCGCAGCTGGATCAGACCCGCCGCAGCGATGCCGGCGCCATCGGCGTCATGCAGCTCATGCCGGCCACCGGCAAGGCGATGCAGGTCGGCGACATCACCGAGCTGGACGCCAACATCCATGCCGGCGTGAAATACGTGCGCTTCATGGTCGACACCTACTATAAGGATGAATCGATGGACGCGCTCAACAAGGTGCTGTTCGCCTTCGCCTCGTACAACGCGGGACCCGACCGCATCCGGTCCCTGCGACGCGAAGCGGCGGCGCTGAAGCTCGATCCGAACTTATGGTTCGACAATGTGGAACGCGTGGCCGCGACGCACATCGGCCGCGAAACCGTGCAGTACGTGAGCAACATCTACAAATACTACATTGCGTATTCCCTGGTGCAGGACGAGGTGGAAAAAAGCCTGAAGGCCGCGGGGGCGTCCGCAAAGCGGTCCTGATGTGCTACGAACGCCTGCGCAGTCCCGCCGGAATGAGCGTCACGCCGAGCAATTCGAAGGCCGCGTGCGCGACCAGCGCCATCACGGCGGCGGGAATGGCCCCCGAAAGAATTGTCGGCACGTCATTCAAGGCCAGTCCGGAGACGATCGGCGCGCCGTAGCCGCCCGCGCCGACCAGTGCGGCGAGCGTCGCCGTGCCGATGCTGACGATGGTCGCGGTCTTGATGCCCGCGAGCAGCATCGGGCTTGCCAGGGGCAGCACCACCCGGAAGAGCACCTGCCGGGAGTTCATGCCGAAGGCGCGCGCGTTTTCCAGGTGGCGCGCGTCGATGGCCCGTATGCCGGTGTAGGTGTTCAGGACGACGGGCAGCAGACTGTAGAGACACAGCGCGGCCAGGGCGGGCCGTGTTCCCACGCCGAACAGCGGAATGAGGAAGCATAGCAGCGCAAGCGACGGAATCGTCTGCACCAGCGCACTCAGCAGCAAAATGCCCTGACCGGTCGCGTGATAACGAACCGCGATCACCCCGAGCGGTATGCCGATGAGGATGGAAAACAGCAGCGACACGCCAACCAGCCACAGATGCTCGCCGGTGCGCCGCAGGATCCGGTTCTGCCATCCTTCCGCCTGCGACGCGTCGACTCCGAGAAAGTGCGCCGCGATGCGCTCGAAGCTCATCTTTTGGATGTCGGCCTGCGCATTCATATCGAGCATCGCCTGCTCGTTGATCCTGCCTTCGAGTTTGCGCAGGGCGAGCCATTCGTCGGGCCGCTCGACCACGAACGACTTGCGGGCGACCCAGACGGCCTGGTACACCGGAAAATAGTTCAGATCGTCCTCGAGCACGCGCAGTCCGAGCTGCCTGATCTTCGCGTCGGTCGAATATACCTCGATCAGATCGACCGCATTGTCGCCGATGGCCCGGTAAGTCAGGCTGTGCTCCATGCGATTGACGTTGCGCGGATCGAAAATCAACTTGTAGCGTCCGACCATGCCGCGGTAGCCGTCCCGCCGATCCATGAATTCGTAGCTGAACGCCGCTCTCACCTGCGATTGGATCCGCGCCAGATCGCTGATCGTATGCAGGTCGTGCTGGCGGGCATAGGACTCCTTCACGGCCAGCGCATACGTGTTGTTGAAACCCAGCGGTTTGGAGATGATCAGGTCCATCTTTGCGAGGGCGCCTTCGATGTCCGACTGGGAAGTCAGGTCGGGATTCTTGATGATTGCCTCGGCGAGGGTGCCGGTGTAATCGGCGTACACGTCGATCGCACCGCTCTTAAGCGACTCGAACAGGATACCGGTGCTTCCCATCCCGAGTTTGCGCCGCACCGGAACGTGGGATTCGGATTCGATCTGCTGGGCGGCGATTTCCCCCAGTATGTAGCCTTCCGTGAAGATCTTCGAACCGACCACGACGTCGGCGCCGCGAGCCGCCGCGAGCGGCGTCATGGCGGCGATGAATGCGAGGATCGCGAATAGTTTCATGCCGGATCTCCCGCATCTGGCAGCGTACGCTGCGCGTGTATGAATTGGCTGACGAACGGACTGGCCGGCTGCTGCAGCAGTTCCTGATAGGTGCCGGTCTGAACCACCCGTCCGTCGTGCAGCAGGGTGATCGTCTCGGCCAGGTACACCGCCTCGCCGAGGTCGTGGGTGACCAGCACCACCGTCTTGCCGAGACGCTGGAAAATGGCCTTCAATTCCTGCTGCAGGCTGCGCCGTATGAGCGGATCGAGCGCACCCATGGGTTCATCCAGCAGCATCACCGGCGGATCCATCATCGCCGCGCGCATGATGGCGAGCCGCTGCTTCTGCCCGCCGCTCAGTTCGTGGGGAAAACGCTCGAGGATGACCGGATCGAGATCGACCAGCCTGCGCAGCTCCTGCATGCGCTGCCCGATCCGCGCCGGCTTCCAGCCCCGCAACTTCGCGATCAACGACACATTGTCCCTGCCAGTGAGGTGGGGAAACAGGCCGCCATCCTGCGGGACGTAGCCGATGCGGTCCGCCCACTCGGTCGGAGTGAACGACAGCAGCGCCTGATCGTCGATCTTCACGTAGCCCTTCTCGAAGGGGATCAGACCGAGAGTGACCCGCAGCAGCGTGGTCTTGCCGGACCCGCTCGAGCCGATCAAAGCGTGGGTGGCGCCCTTCGGCACGGTGAGGTTCACGTCCGTGAGAACGGCCTTGCCATTGAAGGCCTTTTGAATATGCTGCAGCTTGAGCATCGGGCGGCGCTCAGACGCCGAGCGCCGCCGGTTCAGCGGCCGCTTCGGCGGCCGCCGGGCGTATCAGCCTGCGCGCCGACGGATCTTTGATCAGATGCAGCACGCGCGTGAACAAGTGGTCGTAGGCGCCGACCCGGCCGATATGGATGATACCGCTTCGCGCGAGGTCCTTGCCGAGGACCTCAATGACCTGCATGAGCGTGTCCTCCTCGAGCGACTCGAGCACTTCGTCGATGATGATCCAGGGCGGCGCATGCAGCACGGTGCGCGCAAAGCTCAACGCCTGCTGTTCGTCCTCGCTCAGGTCGCGCTCCCAGCGTCCGGATGTATCCAGCAGCGGGATCAGGCGCCCGAGACCCAGGCGACCGAGCGCATCAGCGAATGCGCCTGCCGCGAATTCGTCCAAGTTCATCGGATAGGCAAGGACTTCACGCAGAGTGCCGGGCGGCAAATACGGGGTGCGCGGCATATACAGCAGCAATTCGCCCTTCGGGCGTGATACCCGGCCGGAACCCCATGGCCACAGGCCGGCGAGCGCGCGGAAAAGCAGTGTCTTGCCGGCGCCCGATTCACCGACGATGAGAATGTGTTCGCCCGCCTGCACCGTCACACTCGCCTCTGCAAGCTTGGTGCAGCCGGCCGGAGAGGTGATCTGCAGATTGTCGATGACGATCCGGCCGGGTTCACCCTCGACGACCGTGATGCGGCTTTCGACGGGATGCAGCTCGTCGCAGGTGATCACGGCGCGGCGGAAGCTGGCGACGCGCAACAGCGTCGCGCGCCAATCGGCGATGGAGCTGAAATTGTCGACGAACCAGCGCAGCGAGGACTGGACCTGCATGAACGCGCCGGAGGCCATCATCAGGCCGCCGAAGGAAATGGTTCCGGCGAAATACAGCGGTGCCGCGACGAGGATCGGTGCGACCAGCGTGAACCAGCCGTAACCGGAGGTGATCCAGGCGAGATTGGTGAGGCCGACCACCAGCCGGCGCGTCGCCGCCAGTACCGCCGCGAGATCGATTTCGATGCGCCGTGCCTCGTCCGCCTCGCCGCCGGCGATTGCGATGGCGTCGATGTGTTCATTGACGCGCACCATCGAGAAACGCAGGTCGGCTTCGCGCGCATAGCGGTCGGCATTGCCGTTGATCAGGCTGCGGCCAACCCAATAGCTCAGCAGCGAGGCGGACCCGGAATACAACACCGCCGCCCACACCATGTAGCCCGGGATGACGACACTTCGGCCGGCGAGGTGGAACACGAAATTGCTCGAAATGGCCCACAGCACCTCGACGAAGGTCGCCAGCAGAATCGTCGCCTGCAGCAATCCGACGCCAAGATCGGCCGACAGTTCGGTGAGATGGCGTGCATCCTCGTGCATGCGCTGATCCGGGTTCACGCCGATGGGGCCGGCGTTTGCCAGCCGGAAGGCTCGGCCGGGAACCATCCAATTTTGGATCAGATCGTGCACCAATCCCTCACGCAGCTTGAGCTTCAGCATCTGCACCAGCCAGATCTGAGCCACGTTGAGCACCAGCAAAGCGCCGGCGATCAGCCCGAAAATGCCGAGTTGCACCAGGAATTCCTGGAACACTCGGTGCGACAATGCGTCGTAGAAGGGCTGATTCCAGCGATTGAGGCGGATCTGGCCGTAGGCGGTGGCGACTATCACCAGGATGGTCGCGCCCGACAAGGCAAACAGGATGTTGCGCACGGGTGAAATCCACAAGGCGCGCAGCATCATGGCGGCTTGCGGCACCACGCCGGAATGGGCAACCTCGTCAGGATCCGGTGCGGGGCTCGTCTGATCTGCCCGATTGCTCATCATGGGAGGCCTTTGGTGCTGCGGGAACCGATTGCCATTATCAATCAGTCTGCGTGCACGTACAGCCGGGTGCCGAGGAGCCGTCCGTGGACCGAATTGAGACGCTGATGGGGGAGATGACGCTGGCCGAGAAGCTCGGTCAGCTCACCATGACGGCCGCCGGCTACGCGGTCACCGGTCCGATCATCGCCGGCGACTCCACCGAGGCCATCAAGGCGGGCACGATCGGCAATCTGCTCAATCTGGTGGGCGCCGAACCGGTGCGCGAGATGCAGCGGCTGGCGGTGCAGGAATCGCGGCTCGGCATCCCGTTGCTGTTCGGATTCGACGTCATTCACGGCTATCGCACCGCGTTTCCCGTACCGCTGGGGGAAGCGGCAACCTTCGATCCGCAGGTCTGGTCGCTGACCGCGCGCGAATCCGCCCGCGAAGCGGCCGCCGACGGGCTCGCCATGACCTTCGCGCCCATGCTCGATGTGGCGCGCGATCCGCGCTGGGGCCGCAGCGCCGAGGGTCCGGGCGAGGATCCCTTCGTGGGCATGCGCATGGCGCAGGCCAAGGTCCTGGGTTACCAGGGACCCGATCTTGCTGCGGCCGATGCGCTGGCGGCGGTCGCCAAACACTACGTGGGCTATGGACCGGTGACTGCCGGACGCGAATACGCCTCGGTCGACATCTCCGAGCGCACCCTGCGCGAAGTGCACCTGCCGCCGTTCGAGGCGGCGGTGGCCGCCGGCGTGGCGGCGCTGATGCCGGCATTCACCGATCTGGCGGGTCTGCCGATGACTGCCCATGTTGCACTGCTCCAGGATTGGCTGCGAGGGCGGCTTGGTTTCGATGGCGTCATCATCAGCGATTACAACGCCATTGGCGAACTGCGCCAGCACGGTGTCGCCGCGGATCTCGCCGAAGCGGCGGCGCTGGCGCTCAACGCCGGCGTTGATATCGACATGATGTCCGATGCCTACCGACGCGGCCTGCCGATTGCGCTGGCGCGCGGGCTCGTGACCGTGGCGCAGATCGATCGGGCAGTGCGGCGGGTGTTGACGCTCAAGCAGCGCCTGGGCCTGTTCGACGACCCCTATCGCCGCGGGGCTGCACCGGAGGATGCCGCCGCGGTGGGTCGGCGCCGGCAGTTGGCGCGCGACGTCGCGGCGCGCTCCCTGGTGCTGCTCAAGAATCATCGCGCAGCGCTGCCCCTGGCTGCCGGCGTGCGCCGGCTGGCCGTCGTCGGCCCGCTGGCGGATGCGGCAGCAGAAATGCGGGGTCCCTGGTGTGGGGTCGCCGAGGCGGAGGGCCAGGTGAGCGTGCTGGCGGGCCTGCGTGCCGCGCTGGCCGCCGACATCCGGTATGCGCCGGGCGTGGATATCGACGGCGAGGGCATGACGGGGATTGAGCACGCGCTCGAGGTGTGCACGGATGCGGAGGCGATTGTACTGTGCCTGGGCGAGGCGGCGCGCATGAGCGGCGAGGCGGCGAGCCGTGCGCATCTGGGGCTTCCCGGACGCCAGCGCGAATTCGCCGAGGCGGTGCTCGGGCGGGCCCGGTCCTCGGGCACCCCGGTCATCGTGCTGCTGTTCTCGGGTCGACCTCTGATCGTGCCGTGGCTGGTGGAGAAGGCCGGGTCGGTGATCGCGGCCTGGTTTCCCGGCTGCGAGGCCGGCAATGCCATCGCCGACGTGATCACGGGCCGTGTGTCGCCGAGCGGACGCACGCCGGTCACCTGGGCGCGGGCCGCGGGACAGATTCCTCTGTATTTCGGCCAGCGGCCGGGCGGCCGCCCGGCGAATCCCAATGACCATTTCACGGGCAAGTATCTCGATGTCCCGAACGAGCCGCTGTTTCATTTCGGGCACGGCCTCGGCTACGGCCGCTTCACGCTGTCGAATCTGCAGGTGTGGCCGCGCCGGGTGACGGCGGCCGACACCCTCACGGTTCGCGTCGATGTGAGCAATGTGGGCGAGCGGGCCGCGGAGGAAACCATTTTTCTGTTCACCCACGACAAACTGGCGCAGGTTGCGCGACCGGTTCTCGAGCTCAAGGGCTTCGGCAAGATCGATCTGCAACCGGGCGGCCGCGGCACGGTGGAGCTGCAGCTGCCGGCCTCGGAGCTGCGATTTCTCGGTGCAGGTCTCGAGCCGGTGCTCGAAGCCGGGGAGGTCGAGATACTGGTCGGTCCAAGTGCGCAGCGATCGGTGCTGCTGGTCGAGATCATCCGCGTTTTCGTCTGACCGCGGCAGCGGCCCGGTTCCCGCCCACGCTCACACGCGCATTGTCCCAGTACTCCGACCTGCAGTTCATTTAATGGGACGGACCACGCAGTTCTTCGCCTTGGGTTCGCACCCATCGCCGCTGCGCGCCGCCCCCGCGACGTGCCGCACCGACCAATGTGACTCGGTTCTCGAATCCGTCCGTATTGCCCTTGCCCGCATGGCGACTCGCTAATATAACGACGGGATCACCGACCCCGGATTGTCGGAGCCAGGGCCTTGCCTAGCATGGAAAACCGCGCCAGAACCACAGTGTTGATCGTCGATGAGGATCCGGTGTTCGGCATCGTCGCCATCGACACGCTGCAGCTGGCGGGATTCAACGCGGTGGCGGCCGGCGAGAGCCAGAGCGTCATGGCCGCCTTCGAGCAACATGCACCCGATCTGGTGCTGATCGAGGTGGAGAAACCCGGCAGTCCCGGCTTCGATTTGTGCGCGCAGATTCGTGCGCATCCGGCCGGACTCGACGTGCCGATCGTCATGGTCACCGGCAACTACGATACCGAATCCATCGGCCGCGCCTACCGGATGGGCGCCACGGACTTCGTCAACAAGCCGATCCTCTGGGCGATGCTTCCGCACCGCCTCGAATTCCTGCATCGCAGCCACAAGAACGTGCGCGCGCTGCAGGCAAGCGATCTGCGCAACCGCGAACTGCTGCGCGCCCTGCCGGACACCATTTTCGTGGTGGATTCGCACGGCATCGTGCTCGAGCGCCTGGCCGGTGAAGCCGGCGCCGGCGAGGGTCAAGTCGGCAAGTCCTTCGAGGAGGTGCTGCCCGCCGACGTTGCGCGCAAAGCCCGCCAGGCGATGCAGGCGCAGGACGGCGCCGGCGTGCAGAGTTACGAATTCTCCATCGGCAGCGGCAACGCGCAGCGCGCTTTCGAGGCGCGGCTGTGCCCCAGACCCGACGGCGCCTTTCTCGTGGTGATGCGGGATTCCACGGAGCGCCGGCGCGCCGAGGCCCGCATCCAGTATCTGGCCTATTACGACACATTGACCGGCCTGCCGAACCGCCAACTCGTCGGCCGCGAACTGCGGCGGGCGATCCGCATCGCCGAACGTACCGGACACAAGATCGCGCTGCTGTACCTCGACCTGGACCGCTTCAAGCGGATCAACGACAACCTTGGCCACGCGGTCGGCGACTCGCTGTTGCAGGATGTAGCCCGCCGTCTGGAGAGCAGCATCCGACCCACGGACTATGTCGCGCAGGCCGGTCCCGAGCCGGGCACAGGCGACACCCGCATTGCGCGCGTAGGCGGTGATGAATTCGTGGTGCTGCTGACCGGTTTGACCGAGGACTCGCAGGCCGCTGCGATCGCGACCCGCGTGCGCCAGGCGCTCGCCGAGCCGTTCAGCTGCGGCGGCCACCGCTTCGTGGTCACCCCGAGCATCGGCATCGCGCTGTTTCCTCGGGACGGCACGGAGATGGAGGATCTGATGGTCAAGGCCGACATGGCCATGTACCAGGCCAAGGATCAGGGCCGCAACGGCCATGCGTTCTACGGCGAATCGATGAACGTGCGATCGCTCGACCGGATGGAACTCGAATCGGATCTGCGGCGGGCCTTCGAAGCCAACGACTTCACCCTGTGCTATCAACCGAAGATGGACTTGTCGTCCGGCACCATCGTCGGAGTCGAAGCGCTGCTGCGATGGCACCATGCCAGCCGCGGCTGGATCCCGCCGGGCTCTTTCATTGCGCTCGCCGAGGAGACCGGCATGATCGTGCCGCTCGGCGAATGGGTGGTTCACGAGGCGTGCAAACAGCTCAAGATCTGGGCTGGCCAGGGGCTCGGATATCTGACGATCGCGGTCAACGTGTCGCCGCAGCAGTTCGCGCGCGAGGATTTCGTGGATTCGGTGCTGCGCGCCACGCGGCAATTCGGCATCAAGCCGCAGCAGCTGGAGATCGAGATTACCGAGAGCGTTTTGATGCGCAACGTCGGGGAGACGACGGCCGCCCTGAACCGGCTGCGGGCGGCGGGTGTTACCCTGTCAATCGACGATTTCGGCACCGGCTATTCATCGCTCGGCTATCTCAAGCAATTTCCGGTCGATACGCTGAAGATCGACCGTTCCTTCGTCAAGGACCTGCACGTCAGCAGCGACGATGCCGCGATTTGTGCGGCCATCATCGCGATGGCGCGCGAGTTGCGTCTCAAGGTCATCGCCGAAGGCGTCGAGGTGGTCGAGCAGGTCGATTTCCTGCGCAAGCACGGCTGCGACCAGATACAGGGATTTCTGGTGAGCAAACCGGTGACGGTGGAGAATCTCGAGGATCTTCTCAGGCTCGGCACGGGCGGCCAGGAGGTCACCCAGGCGGTTCCCGTCGGCGAATACGCGGCCTGACGCGGGCGGCCGCAGACTCCATCTGTGCGACGCCTGCCGGCGCGGGGTGATAGTATTTTCCGCGCATGGCCGACCGCTTCATCGAACGACGCTCCATCGATTACGTGCCCCTGGCCGAACGGCACGGCAAGGTGTGGCATCTGTGGCCGGTGTGGTTTTCCGGGGATGCACACCTGGCGACGGTCGCCACGGGCGTCGTGGGCATCGCGCTCGGCGGCAACTTCGTCTGGATGGCGGTGGCCGTGGTCCTGGGCAGCGCCTTCGGCACGTTCTTCATGGCATTCCATTCAACCCAGGGTCCGCAGCTAGGCCTCGCACAGATGATCCAGTCGCGGCCGCAATTCGGCTACCTTGGCGCGCTCCTGGTATGGGGCGTGGCGCTGATCGCCTACATCGGCTTCAACGCGTTCAATCAGATCCTGGCGGCGCAGACGGTACGCTCGCTGTACGGCGGGGATTCGACCTCGATCATGCTGATCTTCTCGGTTTTGTCGGTGTCGCTGGCGGTGGTCGGCTATGACCTCATTCACTTGGCGCAGCGCTGGATCGCCTATCTCCTGATCGCCGCGCTGCTGGTGTTCACCGTGTGCGCCGCGGTCCGGCAGCCGCTGCCCGCCGCCCAGCTCGATCTGGGAAACCTCCGCGCAGTCGCCTTCCTCGCGCAGTTTTTTGCGGCCGCTTCGTATCAGATTTCCTGGTCCATCTATGTGTCCGACTATTCGCGCTACCTGCCCCGCGATGTGGGTGTGAGCGCCTCGTTCTGGTGGACCTATCTCGGCGCCTTCATCGGCGGCGCATGGACCATGTTGGTGGGCACGCTGGCCGCGTCGCTGTATCCGTCGCTGGAAGTGGCTGCGGCGCTGCGTACGGCGGCGGACGGCGTATTTCCGGGATTCGGCAAGCCGCTTCTGGTGTGCTCGCTGTTTGGGCTGGTGACCATCACGTCGCTGAACTTCTACGGTGCATCGCTGACCCTGCTGTGCGTGGCTGACTCGCTCAAACCGGGCCGGCCGACCCTCGCCAAACGCCTCGTGACCCTGCTGGTCTCCGCACTGGCTGCGACCGGCATCGCACTCGCCTCATCGCACGATTTCGTGGAGAAATTCGGCGAGTTTCTGGCGGTGCTTTTGTACCTGTTCACTCCATGGACGGCCATCAACCTGGTCGACTTCTATGTGGTGCGCAAGGGCCATTATTCGGTGCGAGAAATCTTCAATGCGCGCGGCATGTACGGCAGGTGGAACTGGCGGGGCCTGTCGGCCTACGGCATCGGTTTCGCGGTCATGATCCCCTTCTTCAGCACCGGGATCTACACCGGTCCCGTCGCCGCCGCGCTCGGCGGCGCCGATATCGCCATGCTGGTCGGGTTGCCGGTATCCGCCGCCGTGTACCTTCTCGCCTGCCGTTCGCTGGATTTGGAATCGGACCGGCTGCACGCGGCCGCGGCGGACCTGGGACTCGATCCGGTCAGTTCTTCAGATTAGGTCTGATTTGCGGAGCCGCCCGCGATCCGCTTCACCAGCGCGCGGGTGAATTCCGCCGTGGTGGCCCGTCCGCCCAGATCACCCGTCCTGACCTTGTCCGCATTCAGGGTGTCGCCGATGGCTTTGCGCAGGCGCACGGCCTTGTCCTTGAGTCCGCAATGCTCGAGCATCATTGCGGCTGCAAGCAGCAGCGCCGTCGGGTTGGCGATGCCCCTGCCTGCGATGTCCGGCGCCGAACCATGGACCGCCTCGAAGATCGCGGCATCGGCGCCGATGTTTGCGCCCGGAGTCATCCCCAGGCCGCCGACCAGGCCGGCGACCAGATCCGACAGGATGTCGCCGAACAGATTCGTGGTGACCAAAACGTCGAACTGCCAGGGATTGAGCACCAGCTTCATGGCACAGGCGTCGATGATCACGCTGTCCAGAGCGAAGCGACCCTTGTACTTTTTCTCATAGAGCTCCATACCGGTTTCGAGAAAGATACCGGTGAGGGCTTTCATGATATTGGCCTTGTGGACGATGGTCACCTTCTTGCGGCCGGTCGCAATCGCGTGCTCGAAGGCGAATTCCAACAGCCGCCGGCTGCCCTGCCGGGTGTTCACCCCGGTCGCCATGGCGACCGCGTGGGGGTCGTCGTCGATCTGGATGTAATGCTCGTGGCCGATGTACAGTCCCTCCAGGTTCTCGCGCACCACCACGAGATCGATGTTGTCGAAGCGTCCTCCGGGGATGATGGTGAGCGCCGGACGCAGATTGGCGTAAAGCTTGAATTCCTCGCGAAGGCGGACATTGGAGGAGCGGTAGCCGCCGCCGGACGGGGTTTCAAGCGGGCCTTTCAGCGCGAGTCGCGTGCGCCGGATGCTCGCAATGGTGTCTGCGGGAAGCGGATCGCCGACGGCTTTGGCGGCCTCGAGACCAGCGATCTTGCGCTCCCACTGAAACGGGGCATCGAGCGCATCGAGGGCCGCCAGCGTGGAGTCGACGATTTCCGGTCCGATTCCGTCGCCGGGTATGAGCGTTGCGGGAATGGCCTGTGGCATCCAAATAGGATACTCGAAGTGAGCGCATTTCCACCATGAAACCGGTGAACGCCGTGATCGCCGAAACCCGGCGCTGGCTGGAGAGATCCGTCATCGGACTCGGATTGTGTCCGTTTGCCGCGCGGGTATACGACGCTGGTCTCGTGCGCTTCCGCTTGAGCCGGCGGCGAAGTGCGGCCGGACTGCTGTCGGACCTGTGCGGCGAGTTGCTCCGGCTGAACCAGCAGGATCCCGGCGAGTGTGAAACGACGCTGCTGATCCATCCTTTCGTCCTGACGAGATTCGCCGACTACAACGAATTCCTGGAGGTGTGCGATGGCGCGCTTCGGCGGCTCGGGCTCGAGGGTGAAGTGCAGATAGCGAGCTTTCATCCCGACTACCGGTTTGCAGACACCAATCCCGGGGACATCGAGAATTTCACCAATCGATCGCCGTATCCGATGCTGCACCTGTTGCGGGAAGCCAGCGTCGAACGCGCCGCCGCGAGCGTCGCCGACCCGGATGAAATCTACCGGCGCAACATCCGCACGATGCGCGCCCTGGGCCATGCGGGCTGGGATGCGCTTTTCACGCAAACGGAGCAAGCTCCGAAATGATGCCCGGTGCATCAGGAGATCGCGGTTGGCAATGATGACATGCAGTGAATGCGGCCGCGCCGTGAGCAGCAAGGCTGCGGCGTGCGTGGGCTGCGGCGCACCCATCGAGCCGCCCGCCGGCCTCGCGATGGCCCGGACCCCGCCGCCCACCCCCCCCTCAGTGCGGGACCTGCGGCGCCATCTGGCGCTGGCCGTGGCCGCGCTGTTCCTGGGGTTGATCGCGGCGCTCGCCGCGGATCATGATCGCAGCGGCGACCGGCTCGGCCAGTTTATCGCCGCGCTGCTGCTGATTGCCGGCATCTGCTGGACTCTGGTGACCCTGGTGCGCCTCTGGGCAGCCAAGCGCTGACCACCGGCGCAGAGGCCGGGACGGCGCCATTGTCGACGATTTCAGGGGTGTTTGCCGGCCATGTGCGCTATCGTACACAGGCAGCGTACGTCACGCAGGATGCGGTTGTTGGCTTTAAGGAGGGGGTATGGGACGCAAAGCGGTCGAAGACGATCGATTGCCGGGCGATGGCGGCCGGGACGCCGGATCCTACAAGGCTGCCTGGAGCCGGTTGGCGCACCACGTGCTCGCCCAGCAGCGGCGCGATTCGCCCACAAGGCCGCCTCGAACGGTGCGTGTGCAAGGCCGCAGCTCCAAGGGGTCCGGTTGACCGGACGTCAGACGCCCGGAGCGCGGGCGGGATTGCGCGAGTCGCGCCCGTAATAGTCCGGATAATCGACGTCCAACCCCTTGAAGCGGCGGTGCACCCACAGATATTGCTCGGGCACTTTGCGAATCTGCGCCTCCAGCAGGCCGTTGAACCGGCGTACATCCTCGATCGGATCGTCGCTCGGAAAGTTATCGAACGCCTGGCCGATGGTGACGCGGTAACCCGCCGCACCGGGGAGCCGTTCTGGAAAATAGGTCAGGACGGACGCGCCGGAGATGCGCGCTAGGCGTGAGGTGGCGGTGGTGGTTGCCGCCGGAATGCCGAAGAAGGCCACCATCGCCGCGCCCTTGTTTCGATAGCTCTGATCCGGCGCGTACCACACCACCTCGTTGTTCTTCAGCGCGCGGATCATGGTGCGGATGTCATCATGTGCAATGGGGTGGCCGTGCCGGCAAAAGCTTGTTCGCATGATGTCCGCGAGCAAGGCGTTCTTGGTGGGGCGGTACACGACGTTCAGCGGTACCACGGTGCCGAGAATACGGGTCGCGATTTCGATGGTGGTGAAATGGCCGCCGATCATGATCGCACCACGGCCCTTGGCGAGAGCCGCCTCGAGGTGCGCGAATCCCTCGATCTGTGCCAGGCGGCGTACCCGTTGATCGCTGCTCCACCAGGTGTCGGCGGTTTCGCACAGAGCCATCCCCAGGCTGGCGCAGTGCCGCTCGAGCAACCCTTCCCGGGCTTCGGCGGACAGATCGGGCATGCACAGCGCGATGTTGCGCTGCGCAATGCGCACATAGGCCAGCGGCAGGCGCCTAACCAGCCACCCGAGGGCTGCCCCGCAGCGCAGCTGTACCCTAAAGGGCAGCCATTCCAGGGTCCGCAGAAACGCCAGCCCGAGCCAGGTGGGCCAATATCGGGGCGCCAGATACCGACCGGCCGCGCCGGACGGTGCGGCGCCCATACCGGGTTGCCGTGGCCGCCCGCCTGCCCCAGTAGCCATGTTTTTGACTATTCGTGTTCGCCCGTAAATTACTGTATTATATGCGCCGGCTCGTGAAGTTCTACTTGGTCCGTTTATGGTCACCGCGCCGCTCCGGCGTCACCTTGACCACAACCCACAAAGCAGGTTTCTTCGATCCAGGTGGCAGGCACACCGCACACTGCATCCCAGTTCGCACGCGTGACCAGCCGATAGTTTCTTTTGTAGCAGGTATTCTTCACATGACGAAAATGTATGTTGGCAATCTCCCGTTCTCAATGGACGAGTCCGCGGTGCGCGCGCTGTTCGAAAAGCACGGCGCCGTTCAATCGGTGGCCTTGATTAATGATCGCGACACCGGCCGTCCGCGCGGCTTCGGCTTCGTGGAAATGGCAAGCGCAGATGCTGCGCGTGCGATGCAAGCGTTGAACGGCCATGACGTCGACGGGCGTGCGCTGAAGGTGAACGAGGCTCAGGAGCGCACCGGTGGCGGTGGCGGCGGCGGCGGCGGCGGCGGTTCGCGCGGCCCCAAGCGCTGGTAAGCGGCGCTTCGATCGAGCGAGGACTAGGGCCGCAGTGATTGCGGCCCTAGTTATTTCCGCAAAGTCGCGAGAGATCAGGGTTTACCCCTGACCCGGGTTTGCCTATAATCGCGGCCCTCGGCGGGGGCGCAGTTTGTGCGTTCCTGAGAACGGCGGGCGGCCAACCGTTCGGACCAACGCTTTGTGCATGAAGCCCCCCGATGGGGCTTTTTCTTTAAAGGGAGGGGGCCGATGGTCCCCTTTTTTGTTTGGCTGCAGGTTTATAGACCAATGCGTGACGCCTTGATGCGCTTGCTGGAGCCGCCGATCGAGGCCCTGGGTTACGAGTTGGTCGATATTGAGTTTGCGCAGGCCGGTCGCGGCGGGGTCTTGCGGATTTACATCGACCGCCGGGCCGCTGATTCCGGGGCCGGCATCACGGTTGACGATTGCGCGCGGGTGAGCCACCAGGTGAGCCAGGTGCTGGAGACCGAAGATCCGATCAAGGGTCATTACACGCTCGAGGTGTCCTCGCCCGGCTTTGATCGGATATTGCGCACGCGCGCGCATTTCGAGCGGTTCGTCGGCGCGCGGGTGCTGGCGGAACTGAAGCTGCCGATCGACGGGCGACGGCGATTCGCCGGATCGTTGAAATCGGTGTCGGACGACGTGATTGTGGTAGATGTGGACGGACGCGAGTGCCGCCTGCCGATCGAGCGAATTCAAAAGGCGAGATTGAAACCGGTATGAGCCGGACGGGCGAACGGCGGTCCTCGGATCGCGCAGACCAGGAGTCAGGGTCGATGAACAAAGAAATTCTGATGGCGGTGGATGCCGTATCCAACGAAAAGGGCGTCGACAAGGAAATCATCTTCGATGCGCTCGAGGCCGCGCTTGCATCCGCGACGCGCAAGAAGTACGGCGAGGAACTGGACGTGCGCGTGTCGATCAATCGCAAGACCGGCGGCTACGACACCTTCCGCCGCTGGAAGGTGTTCGCCGACGAATCGACCGAGCTCGAGGTGCCCGACCGTGAGTTGCGCATGGACGACGCCCGCGAGATCGACAAGGACGTGGAGCCGGGCGGCTACGTGGAGGAGCCGATGGAATCCGTGCCATTCGGCCGCATACTCGCTCAAACCGCCAAGCAGGTCATCGTGCAGAAGGTCCGCGAGGCCGAGCGGGCGCAGGTCGTCGACGCCTACAAGGACCGCGCCGGCACGCTGGTCAGCGGAATCGTCAAGCGCGTCGATCGCAACGGCATCTATGTGGATCTGGGCGCCAATGCCGAAGGCTTCATTCCGCGCGAGGAGATGATTCCGCGTGAGCCCGTGCGTTCCCAGGACCGCATCAAGGCATACCTGAAAGAGGTCCGCTCCGAGCCGCGCGGTCCGCAATTGTTCCTGTCGCGCACGGCGCCCGAATTCCTCATAGAATTGTTCAAGCTGGAAGTGCCGGAAGTGGGGCAGGGACTGATCAATATTCTCGCAGCCGCGCGCGACGCCGGCGTGCGTGCCAAGATTGCGGTGCGCAGCAACGATCCGCGCGTCGACCCGGTCGGCGCCTGTGTCGGCATGCGCGGCTCGCGGGTGCAGGCGGTGTCCAACGAGATCGCCGGCGAGCGGGTGGACATCATTCCGTTCGACGAGAACACCGCGCAATTCGTCATCAACGCGATGGCGCCCGCCGAGGTCACCTCGATCGTGGTCGACGAGGACTCGCATTCGATGGACATCGCGGTTGCCGAGGACAAGCTCTCCCAGGCCATTGGCCGGGGCGGCCAGAACATCCGCCTGGCCAGCGAATTGACCGGCTGGGAATTGAACGTCATGAGCGAGTCGCAGGCCGAGGCGAAGAGCGAAAGCGAATCCCTGGCGCTGCGCGAAACGTTCATGAAACAGCTGGATGTGGACGCCGACGTCGCGAGCATCCTGGTCCAGGAAGGGTTCTCGACCATCGAGGAAATCGCCTACGTGCCCGCGAGTGAGCTCAATGGCATCGAGGAATTCGACGAGGAGATCGTCAAGGAGCTGCGCACGCGCGCGCGCGACGTGCTGCTGACCCAGGCCATCGCGAGCGAGGAATCCATGGACGGCGCGGAACCTGCGGCGGATCTCACGGAGATCACCGGCGAGGCCATGGCCAAGGCCCTGGCACGCAAGGGCGTGCGCACGCGCGAGGATCTTGCAGATCTGTCGGTGGATGAGCTCGTTGAGGTCGGCAGCGTCGATGAAAAGAAGGCTGCCGAACTGATTATGGAAGCCCGCAAACACTGGTTCGCGGAAGAAGCGAAGGTTTAGGAGCTAAATTCATGGCAGACGTTACCGTCGCGCAATTCGCCGAGGTGCTCAAGGTTCCGGTCGACCGGCTGCTGCAGCAGCTCGATCAGGCCGGCATCAAGGTCGACAGCGCCGAGGACATGATCAGCGAGGAGGCGAAGCATGAACTGCTGACGCATCTGCGGCGCAGCCACGGCCGTGACGATGTCCAGGCCGATGCCGCTCCACGCAAGATCACCCTGCGGCGCAAGTCGCAGTCGGAGCTCAAGCTCGCGAGCCCGCAGGGCCGTGCCCGCACCGTCAACGTCGAAGTGCGCAGCAAACGCACCTATGTCAAACGCGAGGTGCTCGAGGACCAGGCGCGCCATCAGCAGGAAGAGATCGAAAAGCTGCGCGAGACCGAGGAACAGGCCAAGGCGGCGATCGAGCGCGAGGAAAGCGAGCGCCGCGAACGCGAGCGCCTCGATCGGGAGCGTCTGGAGGAGGAGAGCCGGCGCCGCACCGACGAGGAGGTCAGAAAGCGCACCGCCGAGGATGAGGCGCGGCGCGTAGCGGAGCTGCAGGCGCGCGAACAGGCGGAGCGCGATCGCAAGGCGGCCACCGCCAAGCCCGGCAAGACGGCGCGCGTCGTGGTGGACGACAAGGCGACCCGCTACGGCCGGCAGGAGCTGCACATCGCGGGCGACGTCAGCGCCCGCCACAAGAAAAAGAAGTCACGCGACGGGCGCAGGCGCTCGGTTGGCGGCGACACGGATGCAAAACACGGCTTCGAGATGCCGACCGAGCCGGTCGTGCGTGAGGTTGCCATCGGCGAGGCCATGACCGTTGCGGAGCTTGCGCAAAAAATGGCAGTCAAGGCCACCGAAGTCATCAAAGTCATGATGAACATGGGCGTGATGGCGACGATCAACCAGATGATCGAACAGGACACTGCGGTTTTGGTGGTCGAGGAGATGGGGCATACCGCGGTGCTGCGCAAGGAGAACATCATCGAAGATGACCTGCAGGGAACGGCGGACGCTTCGCTGGAAGTGCTGCCGCGTCCGCCGGTGGTCACCGTGATGGGCCACGTCGATCACGGCAAAACCTCCCTGCTCGATTACATCCGCCGCACCAAGGTGGCNNGGCATCACCCAGCACATCGGCGCCTATCATGTCGAGACGGCCCGCGGCATGGTGACCTTCCTCGATACACCGGGCCATGCGGCGTTCACCTCCATGCGTGCGCGCGGTGCGCAGGTGACCGACATCGTCATCCTGGTGGTCGGTGCTGATGACGGCGTCATGCCGCAGACCATCGAAGCCGTGCAGCACGCACAGGCGGCCAAGGTGCCGATCGTTGTGGCGCTCAACAAGATGGACAAACCGGAGGCGGATCCCGAGCGCGTCAAGCAGGAACTGACCAAATATGGCGTGATACCCGAGGAATGGGGCGGGGAGAACATTTTCGTCCCGGTCTCTGCGAAGACCGGGCAGGGTGTGGAGCAGCTGATCGAAAGCGTCCTGCTGCAGGCCGAGGTGCTCGAATTGAAGGCCCCGACCGCGGGACTGGCCGCCGGATTCGTCATCGAGTCGAGCCTCGAGAAGGGCCGCGGCGCGGTGGCGACGGTGCTGGTGCTGCGCGGCATCCTCAAACTGGGTGATGCGATCCTCATCGGCCAGGAATTCGGCCGGGTGCGTGCGCTGTTCGACGAGGCCGGCAGGCCGGTCACTTCCGCCGGTCCGTCGATTCCGGTGGTGGTGCTCGGACTGTCCGGCGCGCCCAACGCCGGCGATGAATTGCTGGTGGTCGAGAGCGAGCGCAAGGCCCGTGAAGTCGCCATGCATCGCCAGGCCAGGTCGCGCGACGTCAAACTCGCCAAGCAATCGGCGAACATTCAGGACGTGTTCTCCAACATGGGGGATGCGAAGCCGAATGTGGTGCAGCTGCTGGTCAAGGCCGACGTGCAGGGCAGCGTCGAGGCCCTGCGCGACGCCCTGAACGGGTTGTCGACCTCCGAGGTGGCGGTCAACGTGGTTGCCTCCGGCGTCGGCGGCCTCACCGAATCGGACGTGACGCTTGCCGCCGCGTCCAAGGCGCGCATCATCGCCTTCAACGTGCGCGGCGACGCCGCTGCCCGTGCCTCGATCAAGGAACACGGGGTCGATGTGCGTTATTACAGCATCATCTACGAAGCCATCGATGACATCCGTGCGGTGCTCACCGGCATGCTGGCACCCGAGGTCAAGGAGCAGATCGTCGGACTGGCGGAGGTGCGCAGCGTTTTCCGCTCGAGCAAGTTCGGCACCGTCGCGGGCTGCATGGTGATCGACGGCTACGTGCGGCGCAATTTCCCGATAAGGGTGCTGCGCGAAAATGTCGTCATCTTCGAGGGCGCACTCGAGTCCCTGAAGCGCTTCAAGGACGACGTCAACGAGGTGCGCGCCGGCACCGAGTGCGGCATCGGCGTCAAGAACTACAACGATGTGCGAGAGGGCGATCAGATCGAGTGCTATTCGCGGGTGGAGGTTGCGCGTACGCTGTAGCGTCGCGCGTGCCGCATGCCGCGAGATAATCCACGCGCACGACGGCTGGGCGATCAGATCCAACGCGAGTTGACCGAGCTGCTGCGCCGCGACGTGAAGGACTCGCGGATCGGCAATGTGACCATCACGGCGGTCGACGTCACGGGCGACCTGCGAACCGCGCGCGTGCATTACCTGGTGTTCGGGCGCGACGGCCCCGACGCCCGGGTGCAGCGCGGCCTCGAGAGCGCCGCCGGCTTCCTGCGCAATGCGCTGTCGCGGGCGCTCATGATCCGCCATACACCCACATTGAGTTTCGAGCTGGATACCAGCATTGAGCACGGCGTGCGCCTGACGCAGCTGATCGACGCGGTCAGCAAGGACGCCGTCGCCAAAACCGAACCAGGCGGCGACGGATGAGGCCGGCGGATGTGCACGGTATTTTGCTGCTCGACAAGCCGCTCGGCGCAAGTTCGGCAGCAGCCGTGGCGCGCGTCAAGCACCTGTTCGAGGCGCGCAAAGCAGGACATACCGGCTCGCTGGATC
The DNA here is from genome assembly GCA_003137095.1 of Gammaproteobacteria bacterium. Lineage (GTDB taxonomy): Bacteria > Pseudomonadota > Gammaproteobacteria > Steroidobacterales > Steroidobacteraceae > Bog-1198. The sequence continues at coordinate 31,969 of PLET01000037.1, read as the reverse complement.
CGCTGGCGAACGGGATGCTGCCTATCTGCTTCGGCGAAGCCACCAAATTCGGCGCGCGGCTGCTGGATGCGGACAAGACCTACCTGGTGACGGCGCGTTTGGGCGAGCGTACACCGAGCGGCGATCTGGAAACCCCGGTCATCGAAAGACGCGAGCTGCCGGAATGGCCGGTGCGGCAGATCGAGGCGGCGCTCGAGGATTTTCCGCGTGATTATCTGCAGATGCCGCCCATGCACTCGGCCATCAAACAGCAGGGCACGCCCCTGTACGTGTTTGCGCGCGCCGGTGTGACCCGTGAACGCACCCCGCGGTCCGTCGGCATCCGCGAGCTGAGTCTGGTCGACTGGCGCCCGCCCGAACTGCAATTCGTCGTGCGCTGCACTAAGGGCGCTTATATCCGCGTGTTGGCCGAGGATCTTGCCGCGCGGCTCGGCACGCTCGCGCACCTGACCGGTCTGCGCCGCGTGGCCGTTGCGCCGTTTGGGTCGGAGCCGACCTGGACACTGGCGGCATTGCAAGCCCTGGACCTGCCGCAGCGGCGGGCGGTCCTGCTGCCCGTGGATGCCGCCCTCGGCGCCTGCCGGCGTTTGGACCTGGCGGCGGAGGGTGTCGCGGCATTTCGCCAGGGTCAGGCGGTATGCATACCCGTCGAAGCCCCGGGTACGGTGCGAATCTACGCGCCGGGATTGGGGTTTTTGGGTTTGGGGGAAGTCGAGGCCGCGGGTCGCCTGGTGCCGCTGCGGCTGGTTGCCGCGGCTGCGAATCGTGCTTGAGGGCGACCTTTCCGACGCGTACAATGCGCGCCTTCCTAAAGGGTCTAAGTTATTGATTGAGGTTTGATTTNNGCCCTGTTGTCCGAGCGCATCAATGGCTTGAGCCAGCACTTCACCACGCACAAAGCCGATCACGCGTCTCGGCGTGGACTGCTCAGGATGGTCAACCAGCGCCGCAAGCTGCTCGATTACCTGAAGAGCAAGACTCCCGACAAGTACACCCAAGTCGTCGAACGTCTGGGGTTACGCCGCTAAGACCGCTTCGTCGCATGCCACGAGGCCTGCGTGTCCACCAATCCATCAAGAGGGGCTCCAGGTGAGCACTACCAAGAAGAGTTTCCAGTTTGGCGACCATACGGTCACGATAGAAACCGGCGAGCTTGCCCGCCAGGCCGATGGCGCGGTGCTCGTCACGATGAGCGAGACCGTCGTGCTGGTGACCGCGGTGGGACTCAAGAGGGCGACGCCCGGCCGGGACTTCTTTCCGCTGACGGTCAACTACCAGGAGAAGACCTATGCGGCCGGCCGCATTCCCGGCGGGTTCTTCAAGCGCGAAGGGCGTCCCACCGAGAAGGAAACCCTGACGTCGCGATTGATCGACCGGCCGATCCGGCCGCTGTTTCCCGACGGATTCACCAATGATGTGCAGGTGGTGGCCTCCGTGTTGTCCGTCAATTCAGAGGTGGATCCGGACATCGCTTCCCTGCTCGGCGCCTCGGCTGCGCTTGCCATTTCCGGTCTGCCGTTCATGGGTCCCATCGGCGCCGTGCGTGTCGGATACAAGGACGGCAAATACATTTTGAATCCCACCGCGACCCAACTGGGCGAATCGCAGCTGGATCTCGTGGTTGCGGGCACCGCGGAAGGGGTGCTGATGGTCGAATCCGAGGCGGCTGGCCTGAATGAAGAAGTCATGCTCGGGGCCGTCACGTTTGGCCATGAACAGATGCAGGTCGCGATAAAGGCCATCAACGAGCTTGCCGCCGAAGCCGGAAAGCCGAAGTGGTCCTGGGCCGCCCCCGCGGAGATCACCGAACTGAAGCACGCGGTCGGCACCTTCGCCGAGACGAGTCTGGCGGCCGCGTATGCCTTGACCGAAAAACAACAACGGCATGCCAAAATCAGCGAAATAAAGAACTCGCTGCTCGACGCGTTGACCACCGGCGAGGCGCCGAAGTTCACCAAGGAGGAAGTCGGCACCGAATTCTTCAATCTCGAGCACAGGCTTGTGCGCCAGCGAATTCTTGACGGCCATCCGCGAATCGATGGCCGCGACAACAAGACGGTGCGGCCGATCAGCATCCGTACCGGTGTGCTTGCGCGCACCCACGGCTCGGCACTGTTCACCCGCGGCGAGACCCAGGCCCTGGTGGTGACCACGCTCGGAACCGGACGCGACGCGCAGATCATCGACGGCCTGACCGGCGAACGGAAAGAGCCGTTCATGCTGCATTACAATTTCCCGCCGTTCAGCGTCGGCGAGACCGGCATGATGGGCTCGCCGAAGCGCCGGGAAATCGGCCACGGAAATCTCGCCAAGCGCGGCGTCAAGGCCGTCATGCCCGGCTTGGAGAAATTCCCCTATGTCATCCGCGTGGTCTCGGAAATCCTGGAATCCAACGGTTCGAGTTCCATGGCGTCGGTGTGCGGTACCAGCCTCGCCCTGATGGACGCCGGCGTGCCGATCCGCGCGCCGGTAGCCGGCGTTGCGATGGGGCTGGTCAAGGAAGGCGAGCGGTTCCAGGTGCTCACCGACATCCTGGGCGACGANNGGCGACATGGATTTCAAGGTGGCCGGCACCAAGGACGGCATTACCGCCCTGCAGATGGACATCAAAATCACCAGCATCACGCGCGAGATCATGAAGGTCGCGTTGAGCCAGGCGCGCGATGGCCGGCTGCACATACTCGGCGAAATGAACAAAGTGCTGGCCAAGCCGCGAGACAACATGTCCGAGTGGGCCCCGACCATCATCACGCTGAAGATCGATCCCGAAAAGATTCGCGACGTCATCGGCAAGGGCGGTGCGGTCATCCGGCAGATCACCGAGGAGACGGGCACCTCCATCGACATCGAGAACGACGGAACGGTCAAAATCGCCTCGGTGCAGGGCGCCGCCGGCCGCGAAGCTCAACGGCGAATCGAACTCATCACCGCCGATATCGAGGTCGGGCGCATCTATGAAGGCAAGGTCGCGCGACTCATGGATTTCGGCGCATTCGTGACCATACTGCCGGGCCGCGACGGTCTCGTGCACATATCGCAGATCTCCGAGGAGCGCGTTGAACGCGTCGGCGACAAGCTCAAGGAAGGCGATGTGGTGAGAGTCAAGGTGCTGGAGGTCGACCGTCAGGGGCGCGTACGCCTGTCGATGCGCAACGTCGACGCCGCCTAGCCCGCGGGGACCGGCCGCAGACCATCCAAAGGCGCGCGGCCACCCCAACAGAATCCCGGCCGCCGCTTTGGGCGCCCGCGTCCTCGCGGAGTCCCCAATGTCGGGGGATTACTTCGAGTCGGCGTGTCCGTGCGCGGAATTTGCCGACAGCGCCGCCGGCGCCACCTCATCCTGTGATCCGCGTGACCGCGTGCCATCGCTTCCCGCGGACTTGGCGCGCTCGCGGTTCTCCCGCAGCTGATTGGTGAACACCCGCAGACTCTGGTCCAAATAGCCGCTCACCAGCGATTGCATGCTGCCGCCGTAGGAGCGGATGACATTGACCATGAAATCCTGGCTGAGAATCGGTTCGGCCAGATGTTCCTGTTCTGCGATGACTTGCAGCAGGATGCTGCGCGTGATGTCGACGTTGTTCTTCTTGTCGACCACCACGAAATCGCATCGCTCGACCACCAAACGCCGAACATCCGCCAGTGTGATGTACCGGCTCTCGACGGTGTCATAGAGGCGACGGTTCGGGTATTTCTTGATTACTCGCGGCTCGCTCATATGGCTCCTCGCTCGCTAGGGTCGACGCGCAACCGAAGTATGCCGGTTCGTGCCTGCCCATCATCGTCCGGCTTGCGGACTGCTCAATTCAAAGAATAGCGCAATGCAGCGCCAACGCAAATTTGCGTATTTTGTAATATTTTCAAAGTGTTGTCAGAGGCCGGCGGGCAGTGTCAGCCGTCTCGGCAAAGCGCTCAATTTCCAGTGTCTGACCGCCCATGCCCAGGCGTTGTCGATGCCGCCGTCGCGCAGCGAGGCCGGCGGCGCGAGATTCAACAGCTCAAAGATTGCGCAAAGCTGGGTGAGGGCGCAGCCTGCATCGGCGCGCACGCTGCGGCGCGATTTCGCGAGCTTGGTGCCGTCGGGCTCCGTCAGCACCGGCACATGCGCATAGGCCGGCGTGGGCACACCAAGGGCGTTCTGCAGATAAATCTGCGGCGGCGTGTTGTCGAGCAGATCGGCGCCGCGCACCACGTGCGTGACGCCCTGTGCCGCGTCATCGACGACGACCGCGAACACATACGAGAAAATCCCGTCGCGTCGCCTGAGGATGATATCCCCGCTTGCCGCGGACACATTCTGGCGGTAACGGCCCTGCACCTCATCGACGATGGTGATGCTGCGCGGTTCGACCCGCAGCCGGGTCGCCGTCGGCCGCTCAGGATGCACGGGTCCGTGACGGCACTGACCCGGATAGCGGCCCTCGTCGGCGAGTTCGAGCCGGCTGCAGGAACATTCGAACAGCAAATCGCGCCGTCGCAAGTCCTCCAGGGTGCCGCGGTACAGATCGAGCCGGCTGCTTTGCCTTGCAACCTCACCGTCCCATTCGAAACCGAAGGCCTCCAAGGTGGCCAGGATGCGCGAGGCGGCGCCGGGTGCCTCGCGCGCTGTGTCGAGGTCCTCGAGACGCAGCAGCCAGCGGCCGGCGTTGGCGCGCGCATCCAGATAGCTGGCGGCAGCGGCGTACAGCGACCCCAGGTGCAGGTCGCCGCTCGGACTGGGTGCGAAGCGGCCGATATAGCTGCGCCTGTCCAAGGCTGCGGGCCGGCTCAGCGGTAGCGGTCGTCCCGGTCGCCGTACTGCTTCTCCCGGCGCTCGCGCCGCTCCTGGGCTTCCACCGACAGCGTGGCGACGGGTCGTGCCTCGAGGCGCTTGATGCCGATCTCCTCGCCGGTCTCGAGGCAGTAGCCGTAGGAGCCGTCCTCGATCCGCTTCAAGGCCTCGTCTATCTTTCGAATCAGCTTGCGCTCCCGATCACGCGTGCGCAGTTCCAGGCTGAATTCCTCCTCCTGCGTCGCCCGGTCGTTGGGATCCGGAAAATTTGCGGCCTCGTCCTTCATGTGCAGCACGGTTCGGTCCACCTCGACCATCAGATCGCGCTTCCAGTTCTGCAGGATGCGCGCGAAGTGTTCGAGCTGCTCCTTGTTCATGTACTGTTCGCCGCGCCGCGCGATGTACGGCTTCACGTTGCGCGGGCCGGCCAGCAGGCTGGCGGAGAGCGGCGAGTCCGAGTCGGCGCCGTCTTCGGCGAGCGGGCTGCGCGGCATGACCAGTGGTCGGATGTCGAATTTGATCGGCGCGGAGCGAGGCGGGATGCTCTTCGGTTCCGCTTTTGGCGCCGCCTTGGCGGGCTCGGCGGCCTTTACGGGGCGCGCTTTCACAGACGGTGGTTTGGCTACGGGGGTCTTGGCCGTCGTCGGCTTTTGGGGAGGCTTGCTGGATTTCACTTTGGCCTTGGTTGCGGGAGTCTTGATTACGGGTTTCGATGCGGCTTTCGTCGGCGGTCTGGCGATTTTTTTCTGCGCCGCCGCCTTGGGTGCCGCCTTGCCTGGCTTCTTTTGCGCCTTTTGGGTCTTCTTCGAGGGCATGTGAGTCTCCGCTCCTTAACGAAAGAGCGCGCGATTATACCGACGCGGGCAGGCCTGTACAGGGCACCCTGGGGATTCTTTAACTAATTGAATTTAATCCAAAGTCCGCCCAATACCGGGGCCGGCAGCCCGGCGGCGGCCCTCAGGGCAGGAGCACGGGCGCCGCCGCGTTCCAGCCGGATTGGCGGTGTTCGGCGGCCACGCTGGTATAAATGCCGCCACGGACGTTGAATTCAGCCAAAAGGCGCATGTAGCGCGGCGCCGTGGCGCGCACCAGATCCGCCAGGATGGCGTTGGTCACCGCCTCGTGGAACGCCCCACGATCGCGGTAGGACCAGATGTAAAGCTTCAACGATTTCAATTCGACGCAGCGCTCATTTGGCACGTAGTCGAGCTTGAGCGTGGCGAAGTCGGGCTGTCCCGTTTTCGGGCACAGGCAGCTAAACTCCGGGATGGTCATGCGAATGGTGTAGTCCCGTTCCGGCGCGGGATTCGCGAAGGTCTCGAGGGTCGTACTGGGTTGCTGCATGGAACGGACGATGCGCGGCGCGCGGGGGTTTACGAAAGTGACGTTTACTTTACACTACGCGCCACATTGACGGCCACGCGCACTCTGATTCGTGGTCCGAACCCAGGGTCAAAGATAATACATGCGCTTAACGAAATTAAAGATCGCCGGTTTCAAATCATTCGTGGATCCGACCACGGTGACTTTTCCGAGCAGCCTGACCGGCGTCGTCGGACCGAATGGTTGCGGCAAATCGAACATCATCGATGCGGTTCGCTGGGTCATGGGCGAGATTTCCGCCAAGCATCTGCGCGGCGAATCCATGGCCGACGTGATCTTCAACGGTTCTTCTGCGCGAAAGCCGCTGGGAGCGGCGTCGGTGGAACTCGTCTTTGATAACAGTGACGGCAAAATCGGCGGCCAATACGCCAATTACAACGAAGTGTCACTGCGCCGCACCGTGAGTCGCGACGGCAGCTCGGACTATTACATCAACGGCATCAAGGTGCGCCGCAAGGATATCACGCAGCTGTTCCTCGGCACCGGGCTGGGCACGCGCAGCTATGCCATCATCGAACAGGGGATGATCTCCCGGGTCATCGAGGCGCGGCCCGACGATTTGCGCGCGTTCCTCGAGGAGGCCGCAGGCATATCCCGTTACAAGGAGCGCCGACGGGAGACGGAGAACCGAATCGGCCATACCCGCGAGAACCTGGATCGCCTCAACGATCTGCGCGAGGAGGTGGACAAGCAGATCCGCCACCTGCAGCGGCAGGCGGCGACCGCAAGGCGCTATCAAGGGCTCAAGGACGAGCAGCGCAAATTTCAGGCGGAGCTGTTGGCTCTGCGTCTGCAGGGTCTCGAAGTCGAGGCTGCCCAATGCGAGGGCGTCGTCCGGCATTCCGACACGGCCATGCAGGCCGCGCTCGCGGACCTGCGGGCGGCGGAGGCCGAGATCGAGCGCACCCGCGCGGATCAGGCGGCGAAGACCGACACGCTCGGCGCCATACAGGCGCGCTACTACGAGGCGGGCGCCGAAGTCACGCGGATCGAACAGAGCATCCAGTACACGCGCGAACTGCGCCAGCGCCAGCGGGCGGACCTCGAGCAGGCGCAGGCCCAGGTTCAGGATCTGACGGGTGTCATCCTGCGCGACCGGGCACAGATCGATGATCTGTCGGCGCAGCTTGCGGCCATGGTCCCGGACCTGGAGCGGGCATCCGGGCAGGAACATGCCGCGCGCCAGGAATTGGAACGCGCTGACACGGCCATTGCCTCCTGGCAGCAGCGTTGGGATGCCCATTCACAGGCGGTGGCGCTCGGACAGGGCGAGACGCAGGTCGAGCGGGCGCGGATCGAGCAGCTGGAGAATCAACAGCATCGCCTGCTGCAGCAGCGGGAGCGCCAGGAAGCCGAGCGCGCCGGACTTGCCGAGCTTCAACCCACCTTGCAGCTGGAGAGCTTGACGGAGCGCGCGACCCTGGCCGACGAGGCCGGACAACAGGCCGAGGCCGGGCTGCGTGTGCTGCTCGCCGAGTTGTCGGTTGCACGCGATCGCGAGCGTGAACAGACCGTTGCCCTGAATGAATTGCGCGCCCGCTGGCAGGCGGCGCTCGGCTCGCAGGTTTCGACCGAGGCGCTGCAGCAGGCCGCGCTCGGCAAGGCGTCCGGCAAGGTGACGCTATGGCTGAAGGCGCAGTCGCTCGAGGAGCGACCGCGGCTCGCGCAGCAACTGCGCGTCGAGCGCGGCTGGGAGCGCGCCGTGGAGACCGTGCTGGGTTCCTATCTTGAGGCGGTGTGCGTCGACGGATTGGACGGCCTGGCGGAGTCGCTTGCGAGTTTCGACGGCGGCCAATTGGCAATGGTGAGTGTGCGGCAAACGGCCGTCGAGGCCGCCGACACCTCCACCCTGCTGGCGAAGGTGCAGGGCACGCCCGCGCTGCAATCATTGTTGTCCTCGGTGTACGCGGCCGCGACCCTCGGCGATGCGCTCGCGCGGCGGCAACGCCTGCGCGCCGGCGAATCCGTGGTGACCCAGGACGGAATATGGCTCGGCACCGACTGGCTGCGACTGTCCCGTGATCGCGACCCGCACACGGGCGTGATCGAACGCGAGGAGTCGCTGCGCGAGATCCGCGCGCAGGTGGCGCACATGGCACAGCAGATCCAGGCGCTCGAACGCGATCTGGAGGGTACGCGCGACCAGGTGCGAGAGTGCGAGGACCGGCGTGAACATCTGCAGGGCGACGTGAATCGTCTGCATCGCGAACATCTCAACCGCCGGGCCGAACTCGACTCCGCGACGGCTCGCACGGCGGACGTCGCCCGGCGCGCATCGCATCTCGAGACCGAGCTCGCCGATGTGCAGTCGGAACTCGCCCGGACGGAGATGGATCTGCGCGCGGCGCGCGGACGGATGGAGATGGCGATCGATTTGCTGGCTGCACAGGAACCGCAGCGGGTGGGTCTCGAGCTGGAGCGCGATCAGCTGCGCGGCGATCTGGCCACGGCCCGCGCCGCCGCGCAGACCGCGCAGCAGAGCGCGCGCGATTTGGCGCTGCAGGTCGAATCGCGGCGCTCGTCGCACACGTCCCTGACATCGTCCCTGATGAGGGTGGAGCAGCAGTTGGAGGCGCTGGTGCTGAGGCGCGACGGCCTCGCGGCGCAGCTCGCCGACGGGGATTCGCCGCTGGCCGCCCTGCAGCTGGAGTTGGATGGCGCGCTGGCGCGGCGCGCAGCGGTCGATTCCGAGCAGCGCGCCGCCAAGGTGGCAACCGACGAATTGGACGCACTGCTGCGTGATCGCGACGCCCGGCGCTCCGCGCTCGAGGCCGGGGTGGAGCAAGCGCGCGCCGCGCTCGAAGAGGCGCGTATGAAGGCCGGCCAGGTGCACGTGCGGCGCGAGGGCATGGCCGAGCAGCTGGCGGCGACGCAATTCGAGTTGGGCGAACTGGTCGCGGGTCTCGCGGCCGGGGCGACGGTCGAGAGCTGGGAAGCCCAGCTGACGGAGACCAACGCCAGGATCGAACGGCTCGGCCAGGTCAATCTCGCGGCCATCGGCGAATTCAAGGAGCAATCCGAGCGCAAGGAATATCTCGACCGCCAATGCAAGGATCTCACGGATGCGCTCGAGACGCTGGAATCGGCGATGCGCAAGATCGACCGCGAAACACGCACCCGCTTCCAGGACACCTTCGACCGGGTGAACGCCGGTCTCAAGGAAAAATTTCCGCGGCTGTTCGGCGGCGGCCACGCGTACCTGGAACTGGACGGCGAGGAGACGGCGGGTGCCGGCGTTTCCGTCATGGCGCGGCCGCCGGGCAAGCGCAACAGCACGATCAGCCAGCTGTCCGGCGGCGAAAAGGCGCTCACGGCGGTGGCGCTGGTGTTTGCGATATTCGATCTGAATCCTGCACCTTTCTGCCTCCTCGACGAGGTGGACGCGCCGCTCGATGAAAACAACGTCGGCCGCTTTTGCGACATCGTCCGCGACATGTCGGCCAACGTGCAGTTCATATTCATCACCCACAACAAGACCACCATGGAACTCGCCACCCAATTGGTGGGCGTGACCATGCACGAACCCGGCGTATCGCGCCTGGTCGCGGTCGACGTCGACGAGGCCGTGCGCATGGCGGCAATGTAAGGGCAGGAATCATTGGCCGAGTTTCGCTGGATACTATTGGGGCTTGGTCTGCTGGTGATCGCCGGCATATGGTGGTGGGGCGCGCGGCGCTCCAGCCAGGCACACGGTCAGGCCGATTTGCGCACCGCCACCGAAGCGCCGGGTGCCGGTCCGTCCGCGTCCCCGGACGCGGACGAAGATGCGGCTCCCGAGGAGCCGCGCGAGTTCGGTGTGCCACCCTTCGAGCCGCTCAATGTGCAGACCGATTACGAGCCGCCGATGACCGCCGATGCGGCGGAGGTGACACTCGACGATGAACTGTCGGCCGCGACAGCCCCCGGGCCGCTTGCCGCGGAGCCGCTGCAGGCGGCGGCGTCCTCGGTGATGGTTGAACGCCGCTTCATGCCGCGCAAGCCGGTCGAAGCGGTGCGGGCTCGGACCGACGACAGCGGCCGCTTCACGCAGGTCGCCGAACCCGCACGCAATGCGAGCGAAATGCAGAAGATCGTGGCGCTGCGCGTGTGTGCGCCGGACGACGCCCGCTGGCCGGGCAAGCGTTTGATGACGGCGCTCGAACTGCAGGGGCTGGCCTACGGCAGGTACAACGTGTATCACCGCAAGCACGTCGACGGGCGCACCATGTTCTGCGTGGCGAGCCTGGTCGAACCCGGCACGTTCGATCTGACGCGGATGCCGGAGGAGGAATATCGCGGAGTCACCCTGTTTGCGGTGCTGCCCGGCCCAGCCGAGCCGTTGCAAACGCTGGACGCCTTGATCCGAACCGCCCGCAGCCTGGGGGAAAGTCTTGCCGGAGAGGTGCAGGATGCCGACGGGGTGCCGCTGTCGGCGCAGCGAGCGGCTGCGCTGCGCGACGAAGTGGCGCGCTTTCAGACCCTGCTCGCGTAGCGCAGCCGTGAAACCGGACAAGAAGGCACGTGCGGCGGCTGCTCCGGCGACGCGCATCGCGCGATTGCGCGCTCTGCTCGAACGTTACAATTATCGCTATCACGCGTTGGACGATCCGGAGGTGCCGGACGCCGAATACGACCGCCTGATGCTCGAACTGCGGGCGATGGAGAGCGCCCATCCGGAATTGATCACGCCGGATTCCCCGACCCAGAGGGTGGGTGCTGCGCCGTCGGCGGCGTTTGCCGCGGTTCGGCACCGAATGGCGATGCTCTCCCTTGATAATGCCTTCACGGAGGAGGAGGTGCGGGATTTCGACCGGCGTATCCGCGAGCGCTTTCCGCAGCTCGCTGAGATTGCGTACTCCGCGGAGCCGAAATTGGACGGTCTCGCGTTCAGCGCCACCTACGAGCACGGATTGTATGTGCGCGGTGCGACCCGGGGCGACGGCGAGACGGGTGAGGACGTGACCCAGAACCTGAAGACCATTGCGGCGCTGCCTCTGCGCCTGCGCACCGACGCACCGCCGCGCGTGCTCGAAGTGCGCGGCGAGGTCTTCATGCCGTTCGCGGGTTTCCGGCGCTTCAATCACGAGGCTGCGGCGCGTGGCGAGAAGATCCTGGTGAATCCGCGCAATGCCGCCGCCGGCAGTCTGCGCCAGCTGGATCCGAGGATCACGGCCGCGCGGCCGCTCGATCTGTTCATCTACGGCATCGGCCACGTCGAGGGTGGCGACCTGCCGCAGCATCATGGCCGCATGCTGCAGGTACTCAAGAGCTGGGGCTTCAAGATCTGTCCGCTGGTGCGCGCCGCCAAATCAATCGATGAGTGCCTCGCGTACTACAGCGAGATGGGCGCATCGCGTTCCGGTCTGCCGTACCAAATCGACGGCGTGGTCTACAAGGTCGATGATTTGGAGATGCAGCGCCAGCTTGGATTCGTATCGCGCGCGCCACGCTGGGCCCTCGCACACAAGTTTCCGGCCGAAGAGGCGCTGACGACGGTTCGCGACGTCGAGTTTCAGGTGGGCCGCACGGGAACGCTCACTCCGGTTGCGCGGCTGGAGCCGGTGTTCGTGGGGGGTGTGACGGTGAGCAACGCCACCCTGCACAACATGGATGAGCTTAACCGCAAGGACATTCGCATCGGGGATACGGTGGTGATCCGGCGCGCCGGCGACGTGATACCCGAGGTCGTGAGGGTCATTGCGGAGCGGCGTCCGGCCGGTGCGAAGCTCGTGGTTATGCCGAGCGTTTGTCCGGAATGCGGCAATCCGGTGGTGCGCGAGGCCGAACAGGCGGCGGCACGATGCACCGGCGGCCGCAGCTGTCCGGCGCAGCGCAGGGAGGAGATCCGGCATTTCGCCTCGCGACGCGCGCTCAACATCCAGGGGTTGGGCGACAAACTCATCGATCAGCTGGTCGATGCCAATCTCGTGCGCACACCGGCGGATCTGTTCGACCTGCAGACCGCGCAGCTGGCGGCGCTCGAGCGCATGGGCGAAAAATCGGCGCAGAAGCTGCACGCCGCCATCGCTGCGTCGAGGCAAACGACGCTGCCGCGGTTTTTGTACGCGCTCGGCATTCGCGATGTGGGCGAGGCCACCGCGCTGGCTCTGGCGCTGCACTTTCGCGATCTAGAGCCGCTGCGGCGCGCCGACCAGGCCGAAATCCAAAAGGTGCAGGATGTCGGCCCTGCGGTCGCCGAGCACGTCGTGGCATATGTGCACGATGCGGACAATGGCGCGCTGCTCGACCGGCTGATCGGCGCCGGAATCGGCTGGCCGCCCATCGCGGCCCCAGCGCAGGGGGAGTTCGACGGCAAGTCCTTCGTGCTGACCGGGACCCTGGAGTCGCTCACCCGCGACGCCGCGCATGACGCCATCGCCGCGCGCGGCGGCAAGGTCACCGGCAGCGTTTCAAAGAAAACCCATTACCTGGTGGCGGGTGCGGATCCCGGTTCCAAGCTCGCAAAAGCCGAGGAACTGGGTATCACCGTCCTGGACGAAAAGGCCTTCCTCGAGATGCTCGCAAGGTAACGGATGCCTCGACGCATCCGCGCAACCCGCCCTGCAGCCGGTGCCGTCAGATCTTCTTCTCGATCTTCGCGGTCTTCTTCAGCTCTTCCACGTAGGTCTGCAGTTTCTTCTGCATGACGCGATTCGTCAGCTGTTCCTTGACCTGCTCGAAGGGCGGTGGCTTCACTTCACGGGTATCTTCCAGTTGGATAATGTGCCAGCCGAACTGGGTCTGCACCGGCTCGGGAGTCATTTCCCCCTTTTTGAGCCCCTTCACGGCGTCCGAAAACGGCTTGACCATCCGCGCCAGCGTGAACCATCCCAGGTCGCCGCCCTGGGTCTTGGATCCGTCGATGGAATTCGCCTTGGCCACGTCCTCGAATTTGGCGCCGCCCTTGATCTTCTTGATCAGCTGTTCGGCGAGCTCCTTGCTCGGGACCAGGATGTGCCGGGCGTGATATTCGGTCTTGTCCATGCTCGCAACGGCGCTGTCGTACTCGGCGTGCAGCTCCTGGTCCGTCGGCTCCTTACCCTTGAGATATTTCTGCGATTCCGCGTCGGCCATCAGGCGCATCCGGGCCATTTCGAGCCGCCCGGCCACCTCCGGATCCTTTTCGATGCCGTCCTTGACTCCCTGCGCCGCGATCAGTTGCATGCCGATCATTTCATCGAGGACCTGCCCCTTCTGCTCGGGGGTCAGCTCCACCGGCGATTTGCCGGCGAGGTTCTTGAGGTAAAATTCGTACGCCTCGCGCGAGATGGCAGTGCCATCGACGATGGCCGCCGGCGCAGGGGCCTGTGTGGCATCCGCCGCCGGGGCGGGCGGCTGGGTTCCCTTGGCGCAAGCGGTCAGCAAGACCAGGACGGCGGCGGCTGACAATTGGGTCCAGGCCGTGGTTGAAATGTGAGTCATTTGAATCCTTTGCACGCGAAAATGGCGGGAGCGGCCGCTGCGACCGACTTGCCGGGGCGCGCAGTTTAGCCTGTACCGGGGCATCTCTCCAACTATCGCAGCGGCTCGCCCGGCGCCAGCGCCTCGATGGTCAGGGCATGGATGTCGGTGCGCAGCAGGTCGCCCACGGCGGCATACACCTGCCGGTGGCGCGCCATCCGCGACGCCCCGCGAAACGCCTCGGCCACGATGCGAATGCGGAAGTGGCCGTGCCCGCCGGCGGCACCGGCGTGACCGGCGTGCAAATGGCTCTGATCCTCGATGTCCAATTGCAGGGGGGCGAAGCGCGTCTCGAGCGCCTGCCGCAGACGCTGTTCGCGGCCGGTATTCAGGTCTGCCCCGGCGCGGCTTTGGTCTTGCCGTTGAGCCACAGCACCTGCGGGATCATGAACAGCATCATGGCCGCGGTGATGCCGAAGACCTTGAAGTTCACCCAGACGTGTTCCGGAAAGCTGCGTGCCACCCAGATGTTGAGCGCCGCCAGCAGTGCGAACCACGCAGCCCAAAGGGTGTTGATGAGTCGCCAGCCGCGCGCGGCGATGTGCAGCGGCTCGCTGAACACGCCCTCCAGCATGCGCCGCGCCAATGGCTGCTTGCCGATCACGTTGCTGGCAAGAAACGCGACCGCCGCCAAGGCGAGCAGCACCGTCGGTTTCCACTGGATGAAGCGCTTGTCGTGGAGCAGCAGCGTCGCGGCGCCGAGCACGACGGCGATGATCGCAGTGATCGCGTGGACCGTCTTGTATTTTCCGGTGCTGGCGCGGTGCACGAACAGCACGATCAGGCAGGCGACCATCAGGGCCGCCGTCGCCCAGTAGATTCCGGACAGTTTGAATACCAGGAAAAATGCCAGCAGGGGCGACCATTCGAGCAGCTGATTCATGCGCGTATCATAACCCCAGCGTCATGAGTATCTATCTGCACCTGCATCCGGTCTCGCCACAGCGGCGCTTCGTGCGCCAGGCGGTGGACGTGCTGCGCGGTGGCGGCGTGATCGTCTACCCCACCGACTCCTGCTACGCCCTCGGCTGCCACATCGGCGAGAAGGCGGCACTGCAGCGGATCCGCGACATACGCCAGACCGACCGCCACCACCACTTCACACTGGTGTGCCGCGACCTGGCAGACGTGGGCAAGTACGCGCTGGTCGACAACTGGCAATACCGTTTGTTGCGCGCCTACACGCCCGGACCCTACACCTTCCTGCTCAAGGCCTCCCGCGAGACCCCGCGTCGGCTGAAACACGAACGCGGCACCGTCGGATTGCGGGTGCCGGACCATCCGGTGACCGCCATGCTGCTCACGGAGCTGCAGGAGCCGATCATGAGTTCAACGCTGCTGCTGCCCGGCGAGGAACTCCCGCGCACCGACGCCAGGGACATCTACGAGACATTGGAGCACGGGCCGCGCAAGGTGGATCTGGTGCTCGACGGCGGCAATTGCGGGCTGGTGCCCACCTCGGTGATCGACCTGTCCGGCGAGCGTGCCGTCGTGGTTCGCGTGGGACGCGGCGATGTGAGCCCCTTTGCGCACCCGGCAACCGTATAATGCCCTGCGGTCGTTGGCCAAATGCTCTAACTTCGTGTCAAATAATGAGTGTAAGCGTTGGATTTAATTGCATTTCTTACAAAGATTTCGATCTGGGCGATCCCCGTTCTGTTCGCAATTACGCTGCACGAGGTCGCGCATGGCTGGATGGCCCGCTATTTCGGGGACCGTACCGCTGAGCTGCTTGGCCGCCTGAGCTTGAATCCTTTGCGCCACATCGATCCCGTCGGTACGGTGCTGGTTCCGGGCCTGCTGCTGGCCGTCGGCGGCCCTCTGATCGGCTGGGCCAAACCCGTGCCGGTGGCCACTCGCGGGCTGCGTAATCCGCGGCGCGCCCTGATCGCGATCTCCTTGGCCGGGCCGGCGGCCAATCTGGCCATGGCGGCAATCTGGTGCGGCGTGCTCGCTGCCATGACCCGCTTCAACGGCAATCTCACCATGGTGGGGTGGATCGCGCTGATGGCGCAGGCCGGCATCGTGATCAACGTGGTGCTTGCCGTGCTCAATCTGCTGCCGATCCCGCCGCTCGACGGCGGCCGCGTGCTCACCAACCTGCTGCCGCCGTCCCTTGGCGCGAAACTGGATCGGGTGGAGCCGGTGGGATTTTTGCTGGTCATCGGCCTCGCCGGTTTCGGTCTTTTCGGCTGGCTGTTCGATCCGGCCTTGCGGCTCGTGGGACGGGTCATCGGCGCGCTGGTGGGGGATTCGGCATGAGCGGCCCGGTACAGAACCGGCGCGTTCTGTCGGGTATGCGCCCGACCGGGGAGCTGCACCTGGGGAATTACCACGGCGCCCTGAAGAACTGGATCGAGCTTCAATATCAATTCGAGTGCTATTTCTTCATCGCCGACTGGCATGCGCTCACCACCGGCTATGCGGACACCTCCAGGCTCGAGGAGCACGTCTGGAGCATGGCCATCGACTGGCTGGCCGCCGGTCTGAATCCCAGCGTCGCCACGCTGTTCATCCAGTCGAAGGTGCCCGAACATGCGGAGCTGCACCTGCTGCTCTCCATGATCACGCCGTTGGGATGGCTCGAACGGGTTCCCTCCTACAAGGATCAGCAGGAGCAGCTCGCCGATCGCGATCTCGGAACCTATGGATTCCTCGGTTACCCGCTGCTGCAAAGCGCCGACATCCTGTTGTACCGCGCGGAGTTCGTGCCGGTGGGCGAGGACCAGGTTGCGCACGTCGAAATCACGCGCGAAGTGGCGCGCCGCTTCAATCACATCTACGGCCGCGAGGCCGAGTTCGAGCAAAAGGTCGAGAAGGCGATCAAGAGCCTCGGTTCGCGCAACGCCGCCCTGTACCGCTCGCTGCGCAAGGAATTCCAGGAAAAAGGCGTCACCGAGGCGCTGGCGAAGGCGCGCGCGCTGGTCGAGTCGAATGCACGGCTCACGGTGGCCGACCGCGACCGGCTGTTCGGATTTCTCGAGGGCACCGGGATCGCGATCCTGCCCGAGCCCGATGCGCTGTTGACGGCGACCCCGAAGGTGCCGGGGCTCGACGGCCGCAAGATGTCCAAGTCGTACGGCAATACCATCGGACTGCGCGAGGATGCGGATTCCATCGTCAGGAAACTCAAGACCATGCAGACCGATCCGGCGCGCGTTCGCCGCTCCGATCCGGGCGATCCGGACAAATGCCCGGTGTGGGATCTTCACAAGCTCTATTCGAGCGAGGAGACCCGGGCCTGGGTGCAGAGCGGCTGCCGCAGCGCGGCCATCGGTTGCCTCGAATGCAAGGCGCCGCTGATTGAAAAAATCGTCGCCGAAGTGTCCGCGATTTCCAAGCGTGCGGCGGAGTTCGAGGAGAATCCGGAGCTCGTCCGCGGTATCATCGCGGAAGGCTGTGAGCGCGCCCGCGCCGCAGCCCGCGATACCCTCGATGCCGTCCGTCAAGCCATGGCCATGAATTACCGATGAAACCCGAACTGACCATCGTTCCCAGCTCCGTGCCCGCAGCGCCGGCGACAGCGCCCGGTCCGGCGCAGGCCGAGATGCCTTTCGCGGTGGTGGAGGGCCAGCCCATCACGGAGATGCCGCGCGATCTGTACATTCCGCCGCAGGCGCTCGAGGTGTTCCTCGAGGCGTTCGAGGGTCCGCTCGACATGCTGCTGTACCTGATCCGGCGGCAGAACCTGGACATCCTGGATATTCCCATCGCCGAAATCACGCGCCAATACATGCGCTACATCGAGTTGATGCAGGTGCTGCAGCTCGAACTTGCCGGCGAATACCTGCTGATGGCGGCGACGCTCGCCGAGGTCAAGTCGCGCATGCTGCTGCCGCGTGTGCACGGCGAGGCAGAGAATCACGAGGCGGATCCGCGCGCCGAGCTGGTGCGAAGGCTGCAGGAATACGAGCGCTTCAAGCGCGCCGCCGAGGGCATCGATCGGATTCCACGGCTCGAGCGCGACACCTGGGTGGCGACCGCGGATCTCGCCCATCGCAAGGTGGTGCGGATCGCTCCGCAGGTCACCTTGCAGGAGATGCTGGTGGCGTTTCAGGACGTGCTGTCGCGCAGCGATATGTTCGCCCATCATCACGTGCAGCGCGAGCCCCTGTCGGTGCGGCAGCGCATGACCGACGTGCTGGCGGCGCTGCCCGTGAACGGATTCCTGGACTTCGTACGCCTGTTCCACGCCGATGAGGGGCGCCGCGGCGTGACCGTCACGTTCGTCGCCGTGCTCGAGCTGCTGCGCGAAGGGCTGATAGAAATCGCGCAGTCCGAGCCGTATGCGCCGCTGCATGTGCGGCTCGGCAAACCCGGCCGAAACCTCACCCTGGTGCCCGATGACGAGGCTGCCAACGAAGATATTGCGAGATTCAAATGAATGAAACGTACGTGAAGAATGTGATCGAAGCGGCGATGTTGGCCGCGGGCCGGCCTCTGGCCGTGGACGAACTGGTCGGCGTGTTCGACCAGCGCGACGGCTCGAACGCCGAGGAAGTGCGCGCGGCGCTCGACTCGCTGCGTGCCGACTACGAATCCCGCGGACTGGAGCTGGTGGAGGTGGCGAGCGGTTTTCGCATTCAGATCCGCGCTGCCGTGGCGGAACCGGTGTCGCGGCTGTGGATGGAGCGGCCCGCCAAATATTCACGTGCCCTGCTCGAGACCCTGGCGCTGGTCGCCTACCGTCAGCCGATCACGCGCGGCGAGATCGAACAGATACGCGGAGTCGCCGTCAATCCGAACATCATCAAGACCCTGCTCGAGCGCAGTTGGGTACGCGTCGTGGGCCACCGCGACGTACCCGGCAAGCCGGAGCTGTTGGGCACCACCCGCGAGTTTCTGGATTATTTCGGGTTGAAGAAGCTCGATGAATTGCCGACCTTGTCGCAGCTGCGCGAGATGGAGGATTTGCGCATACAGCTGACGCTGCCAGGCGCCGAGCCGGTGGCCGCGGCGTCAGATGCGGCCGCGGTGCAGGACGCCCCGGCGGAAGGGACGGAGGCGCAGGCGGCATCGGATGAGGACGCCGCACCGGACGAGGAACCCGCACCGGACGAGGACGCCGACGAGCGCGGCGAAGCCGGGCAGGACCCGGGCGCGCCGCGCGCGCAGGGGCTGGTAGCCCGAAGTACGCAAGACCTTTGAGCCCGATGCGTGAGCGCCCGCCGCGACGCCAGAGTCCCCGCAAGGACAAGACGCGCGAGGCGCCGCCGCCGGTGGACCGGGTGCAAAAAATCCTGGCGGCGGCCGGCGTCGGCTCGCGCAGAGAGGTGGAGCGCTGGATTCGCGAGGGTCGCCTGCAAATCAACGGCGCCGTACCCGCGCTGGGAACCAAGCTCGAACCGCGGGACCGCATCACCCTCGACGGCCGGCCGGTGCGGCTGCATCGCACGGCGGTCAGGGAATCGCATGTGCTGCTGTTTCACCGCTCGCCGGGCGACACGCTCGACCTGAAGGCGGCCACCTCGCGCGCGGCGGAACACCTGCAGCTGCCGCGCGTTTCCGGCCGCTGGCTCGCGATCCAGCCCATGCCTCCCGTGGACGGCGGCTTGGAGATCCTCACCAGCGACGGCACTTGGGCGGACCGCGTTTCTCGCGGTGCACACGCGCTCACGGTCGACTACGTGCTGCGCATGCGCGGACCGCTCAACGACGATCTGGTCGGCGAATTCCGCGCTGCCACCGACTGCGAGGGCGATACGATGGCCATTTTGCAGGCCGACCCGCAATACGGCGCGGGCTTCAATCATTGGCTGAACGTGACGGTGCGCGATACGCGCTCGGCACAGGTGCGGCATTGGTGGGCGGCTCGCGGGATCATCGTGAGCCGGCTGATGCGGGTGCGATTCGGCCCGGTTCATCTCACGCGCGAATTGCCGCGCGGACATTCACGCGCGTTGCTGCCGGGCGAACGCAGCGCGCTGATCAATGAAATCGATGCCGCCAAGTCGGCGGACAACGGCAAGCCGGCAGATGCCGTCACGCCCGCAGCCGCCGTCAAGCGCGCATAGCCCGGACGTTTCAGGCCTGCGCGTCGAAATAGCCGCCTTGCGCGCTGCGGCCGTCCGCGCTCAACAGGTACAGGAACACGCCCGTGACCGTGGCCGGCGCAGGGAGGGTGTTCGGGTCCTCCGCCGGGTAGGCCGCGGCGCGCATGGCGGTGCGCATGCGGCCGGGATTGACGCTGTTCACGCGGATGTTTGCCTCTGCCTCGAGTTCCTGCGACAGCATGTCGCGCAGCGACTCCAGTCCGGTTTTGGCAACCGCATAAGCGCCCCAAAACGGCCGCTGGTTCCTCGCCACGCCGCTGCTCACGAAGATCACCGATGCGTCCGTCGACTTGCGCAGGCTCGGCAGCAGCACCTGGGTGAGGATGAACGGCGCCGTCAAATTGACATGCATCACCTTGCACCAGGTCGGCACGTCGTAATGCTCGATCGGACTGCGGTCGCCCAGCAGCGCGGCCGCATGCACCAGGCCGTCGAGCCTGCCGAACTCGTTCTGGATGATCTGCGCAAGGCCGTCGTAGTCGGCGGCGACGGCGGTCGCCAGATCGAGCAGCGCAATGGCCGGCTGCGGGGCGCCCAGCGCTTCGATCTCGTCATAGACGCCCTCCAGCTTGGCGCTGTTGCGACCGCACAGTATGACGCCGGCGCCGGCGCCGGCACAGGCCAGGGCGAGGGCACGGCCGAAGCCGCTGCTCGCGCCGGTGATCATGATCACGCGGTCCGCCAGCAGCCCGGGTCGCGGCGTGAAATCCCTAGGGTTCATGGGGCTCTTCCCGGGGTGTGCGTACCAGTGCGGCCACCGGTTCGAGCGGTTCGAGTTCGCGGCTGACGCGCAGCCCGAGCTCCGGAAAGCGCCGCGCCGCCGGCAAGATCTGCGATTCCAGGGATCCGACGGCCTTGTTGAAGGCATCGACGCTGCCGCCCAGCGATTTGCCGAGTCTGGCCAGATGTTCGGCGAAGACCGCAAGCCGCTTGTACAGGTCCTCGCCCAGCCTGCGCACCTCGGCCGCATTGTCGGCAAGCACCGATTGTTTCCAGCCGTAGGCGACTGCCTTGAGCAATGCCACCAGGCTCGACGGGGTCGCCAATATGACGTTCTGCCGCAAGGATTCGTCGATCAGGCCGGGATTCTCCTGCAGCGCGGCCGCCAGAAATTGATCACCGGGCAGAAACAGCACCACGAAGTCCGGGCTGTGGTCGAACTGTGACCAATATTGCTTCGAGGACAGCTCACGGATCCGCGCACCGACGATTTGCGCGTGGCGCTTGAGCTGGGCACCGCGCTCCTCGTCGTCCTGGGCCTCGACCGCCGCCAGATAAGCCTCGAGCGGCGTCTTGACGTCCACCACGATGTCGCGCTGCTCGGGCATGTGCACGATCATGTCGGGACGCACCGCGCCGGCATCGGTGCCCTGTTGCTGCTGTTCGGTGAAATCCACGTGCGACGTCATGCCAGCCAGCTCCACCAGCCGCCGCAGGGTGATTTCGCCCCACTGGCCGCGCACGTCGGGCCGGCGCAGCGCGGTGACCAGATTGCGCGTCTCACGCGACAGCAGGCTCTGACCGCTGGCCAGCAGCTCCATCTGGCTCTTGATGGTGGCGAAGGCATCGATCCGCTCCTTCTCGATCGCCGACATCTGCGCCTCGGTCCGTGCGAGCGCCTCGCGGATCGGCCTTAGCAGCGATTCGATCGCGGATTCCCGCTCCTTCAGGGCCTGTGAGGCGTCCTGCTGATGGCGGCCAAGGCGCTCCCGGGCCAGCTGCAGGAACAGTTCGCTGTTGCTCTTGAGCGAATCGCGGGCCAGTTCGCCGAATACGCCCTGCAGCTGTTCGCGCGCCCGCTCGAGCGCCAGTTCGCGTTCGGAATCCAACGCATCCTCGGTCTTCACCCTGACCCGCAGCAACTCCGCCTCCAGCCGCAGGCGTTGTTCGCGCTGCGACCGCCACAGCAGCGTTGCGAGCATGCCGAGCACAGCGCCCAGCGCGAAGGCTCCCAGCAGCAATTCGGGGTTCACGGCGCGCCGCCGGGAATCCAGGCGAGCAGATCCAGAGGCCGATGCAGATTGCCCTCCGCGCCCCACACGTCCGGCCGGTCATCCGCGTGCAGATATCCATAGCGGGCGATCAGCGCCGGCATGCCGGCGGCGTGTGCCGCCTGAATGTCCCTCTCGGCATCGCCCACGTAAATGCATTCGCCGGGCAGCACGCCGGCGAGTTTTGCCGCGTGCAGCAGCGGCAGGGGGTGGGGTTTGCGCTCCGGCAGCGTATCGCCGCTCACCACGCAGGCGAGCCGGCCACGAAGTCCGAGTCCTTCGAGCAGCGGATCGGTGAGCCAGGCCGGCTTGTTGGTCACGACGCCCGATTGCAGACCGCGCGATGCCAGTGTGTCGAGCACGCGCTCCATCCCCGGAAACAGCCGCGTGCCAGCGCTCAGGGCCGCGCGATAGATGTCCAGGAAGCGCCGCTGCAAGGCCGCGAATTCGTCCGCGTCCGCCAGCGGAAATCCGAGCCTCAGCACCCGCGCCGCGCCGTGGCTCACGGCCGGCCGCACCGACTCGAAGGCCAAGGGCGCGAGGCCGTGCTCGGCGCGCAGGACGTTGAGCGCGCCCACCAGGTCGGGAGCCGTGTCGAGCAGGGTGCCGTCCAGATCGAACAGAATCGCTCGCAGCGGCGACACGTCAGGGCAGCGCACGACAAAAGTGGGCCAGGTAGTTCACGCCGGTGTCCTGCGACAGCCGGAAGGAGCGCGTCAGCGGGTTATAGGCGATTCCGGTCAAATCTCGCAGGTCGAGACCGCATGCGCGCCCCCATCGGGCGAGTTCCGACGGGCGGATGAATTTCAGATACTCGTGAGTGCCGCGGGGCAGCACGCGCGCGATGTACTCGGCGCCGAGGATTGCCACGGCAAAGGCGCGCGGATTGCGGTTCAAGGTGGATACGATGACATGGCCGCCGGGCTTCACCAGTTCTGCCATGGCGCCGAGTGCCGCGTCGGGGCGGGGCACGTGTTCGAGCAATTCCATGCAGGTGATCAGATCGAAGCTGCGGGGCCGTTCGCGTGCCAGATCTTCGACCGCCGCCCGGCGGTATTCCACCTGCAACTTGCCCTCGAGCGCATGCAATCCGGCCACCTCGAGCACTGCGGCCGAGAGGTCGATGCCGAGAACGCGGGCGCCGGCCCGCGCCATCGATTCGGACAGAATTCCACCCCCACATCCCACATCCAGGACCTGCGCGTCCGGCAGGGCGAACGCACGCTGCACGTATTGCAGGCGCAGGGGATTGAGTTCGTGAAGCGGCTTGGAGGGTCCCTGTGGATCCCACCAGCTCTGTGCCAGATCGCTGAATTTCTCGATCTCCGCAGGATCGGCATTGTCCGTCATGGTCTGCATGATCATTGTCCTCCGCTCCCGAGCCGCGAGGCCCAGGCGGTTGCGCGCGCCGACACGCCCGGCCAATCCAGGCGCGTCAGTCCGGATTCCGCGAGAAGCAGCCGTCCGCCGACCCACACGTCGGTCACCATTTCACGGCCTCCGGAAAAAACCAACTGGGTCAACGGATCGTACAGCGGTTGGGTGCTCGGACCGCTCAGATCCATGCAACACCGGTCCGCCCACTTGCCGGTCTCGAGGGTGCCGATCTGCGCCTCGAGGCCCAGCGCGGAGGCGCCGCCGCGCGTCGCCGCGGCGAGCGCGTCCCAGGGCGCAACCACGTGGGCCGAGTCGCCCGACTGCCGCGACAACAGCGTCAGCAGTTTGATTTCGCTCCACAGGTCCTGGTCGCCGTTCGTCGCCGGCCCGTCGCTGCCCACCCCCAGGCGCATTCCGGCAGAGGCGAGCGCCGCGATCGGCGGCGGCGGGCTGCCGCTCTTCAGGTTCGACTCCGGGCACAGGGTGACCGCGATACCCGTGCGCAGCGCGCGGGCGATGTCCTCGTCGTTGAGATGCGTCATGTGGATGGCATTGAGTGCCGGCGTCAGCAGGCCGAGATCCTCGAGCCGTTCGAGCGGCCTGCGGCCGTGGCGCTGCAGGGACTCGCCGACCGCGGCGGTGGACTCGTGCATCCGGATGAAAATGCCGGCGTCGAGTTCATTCGCCAGGGTGAGCACACGGGTGAGCGCTTCGTCGCTCAGGTTGAGCGTCGCCTGCGGTGCGAACGCCGTTGAGATGAAGGGATGATCGCGGTATTCATCGTGCACGGCGAGGGCGCGCGACAGGCATTCGTCGCATCCCTTGGCCCAGGGGCTGGGGATGTCCGACACCGGCATGCCGATCACCGCGCGCATGCCCTGCAGCGCCGCGGTTCGGGCGGTCTCGCCGGGAAACATATACATGTCACCGAAACAGGTGACGCCGGTTTTAAGCATGCCCGCAATGGATACCAGCACGCCGTCATGCACGAATTCCCGGTTCACGAAGCGCCGCTCCAGGGGTCTGATGATCTCCGAAAGCCGGCCGTTCAGCGGCAGTCCCGCGGCGATGTCCCGGAACAGGGACATGGCGGCGTTGGTATGTGCATTCACCAGGCCCGGCATCAGCAGATGCGCGGGCCGGTCCACGGTCATGGTCGGCGCATATTTCATCCGTGCTTCGGCGCGCGGCAGAATCTCGGCGATGCGGCCGTCGCGAACGATCAGCGAATGCGCCTCCAAAATCAGCCCGCGGGTCGTCATGGGCAGGATCCAGCGGGCGTTGATGCTCAAATCGGCTGGAACGGCTGCCATGGACCAAGTATAGCCATTTAACCCCGGCGGAGCTTAAGGCGCAGGCGCAACTGTGCTAGAATTTCTCGATGTCGAGATCGAGTTTGGCCTCCCTTAAACCCGCTCATTAGCAGCCGCAATACGGCACACCGGACTCTCGCTCATGGCCGAGATCGCACGCGAAATATTGCCCGTCAATCTCGAAGACGAGATGCGCAAATCCTACCTGGATTATGCGATGAGCGTGATCATCGGCCGCGCATTGCCGGACGTACGGGACGGACTGAAACCCGTGCACCGGCGCGTGCTGTTCGCGATGCGCGAGCTCGGCAACGATTGGAACAAGGCCTATAAGAAATCGGCGCGCGTGGTCGGCGATGTCATCGGCAAATACCACCCGCACGGCGACGTATCGGTGTACGACGCCATCGTACGCATGGCACAGCCGTTTTCCATGCGCTATCTGCTCGTGGATGGCCAGGGAAATTTCGGCTCCGTCGACGGCGACCCGCCGGCGGCGATGCGCTACACGGAAGTGCGCATGTCGAAGATCGCGCACGAGCTGCTCGCCGACATCGACAAAGAAACGGTCGATTTCGTGCCGAATTACGACGAATCGGAGAGCGAGCCGTCGGTGCTGCCGACCCGCGTCCCGAATCTGCTCATCAACGGCTCTTCGGGCATCGCGGTCGGCATGGCGACGAATATTCCGCCGCACAATCTCGGTGAAATCGTCTCGGCGTGCATCGCACTGATCGAAAATCCCGACATAACCCTCGCGCAGCTGATGCAGATCGTACCGGGCCCGGATTTTCCGACCGCGGGACTGATCAACGGCGCCCAGGAGATCGTTGCGGCCTACAAGACCGGCCGCGGCCGCCTGCACGTGCGTGCGCGGACGCACATCGAGGATGTCGGCAAGGGCGACCGCCAGGCGATCGTGATCACGGAGCTTCCGTACCAGGTGAACAAGGCCAGGCTGATCGAGCGCATCGCCGACCTGGTGCGCGAGAAGCTGATCGAGGGAATCGCCTCGGACGGCCTGCGCGATGAGTCCGACAAGGACGGCATGCGCGTGGTCATCGAGTTGAAGCGCGGAGAAGTGCCGGAAATCCTCCTCAACAATCTGTTTGCGCAGACTCCGATGGAGACCGTGTTCGGCATCAACATGGTCGCGCTGGTCGACGGCCAGCCGCGAATCCTGTCCCTGAAGGAGATGCTGGACGCCTTTCTGCGCCACCGCCGCGAGATCGTCACCCGCCGCACCGTTTACGAATTGCGCAAGGCGCGCGAACGCGGCCATGTGTTGGAAGGTTTGGCGATCGCGCTCGCCAACATCGACGAAATAATCGCCGCGATCAAGGCTTCGCCGTCCCCCGCCGAGGCAAAAGTCGCGCTGATGTCGCGCCCATGGCTCCCGGGCGCGGTGCCTGAAATGCTGGAACGAGCCGGTTCGATCAACACCCGTCCGGAGGGTGAGACCGCCGCGCTCGGGATCGTCGAAGGCGGCTACCGCCTGACCGAAACCCAGGCCCAGGCGATCTTGGACATGCGTCTGAACCGGTTGACCGGGCTCGAACAGGAGAAAATCGTCGCCGAGTTCCAGGAGCTTTTGGTCCAGATCCGCGATTTGAGCGACATCCTGGCCCGCCCCGAGCGTCTGCTCGACGTGATCCGCAAGGAGCTGGAATACGCACGCGAGAATTTCGCCGACGCCCGGCGCACGGAGATCATCAGCAATCACGAGGATCTGACGATCGAGGATCTGATATCGCCCGAGGACGTGGTCGTGACGCTTTCGCACGGCGGCTACGCCAAGGCTCAGCCGGTCTCCGCCTACCAGGCGCAGCGACGCGGCGGCCGGGGCAAGGCGGCAACCAGCGTCAAGGACGAGGACTTTATCGACAAGCTGTTCGTCGCCAACACGCATGACACGCTGCTGTGCTTTTCGGATCACGGCAAACTCTACTGGCTGAAGGTGTATCAGCTGCCGCAGGCGAGCCGCGGCGCCCGCGGCAAGCCGATCGTGAATCTGCTGCCGCTGCAGGAGGGTGAACGCATCAGCGCCATGCTCTCCATCAAGGACTACGAGGAGGGCAAATTCGTGTTCATGGCCACGAGCTACGGCACGGTGAAAAAAACCTCGCTCGCCCTGTTCTCCAGACCTCGCGCCAACGGCATCATCGCGTTGGCCCTCGATCCCGGCGACAAACTGGTGGGAGCCGCGATCACGGACGGTGTGCGCGAAATCCTGCTGTTCACCACGGGCGGCAAGGCCATCCGCTTCGTCGAGGAGGAGGTGCGTCCGATGGGCCGCGAGGCCGCCGGCGTGCGCGGCGTGCGCCTGAGCGACGAGCAGCGCGTCAATGCGCTGATCGTCGCAGACACGGGCTTCATCCTGACCGCTTCGCAGAACGGCTACGGCAAGCTCACGCCGTTGGCCGATTTCCCGACGCACGGCCGCGGCGGCCAGGGCGTGATCGCACTGCAGGTGACCGAACGCAACGGATGCATGGTCGGCGCGCTGCAGGTCAGCCTCGATGATGAGATAATGCTTATGAGCCAGGGCGGTGCGCTGGTGCGCACGCCCGTCAAAGATGTCTCGGTGGTCGGGCGCAACACCCAGGGGGTACGTCTCATCAGGCTCGAGGAGGGCGACCAGCTCTCCGGCCTGGAGCGGATCGAGGGCCTCGCCCGTGAGGACGATGCCGCCGACGACATCGCGGGCGAACCGCCGGCGGCCGATGCGCCGCCGGGCGAACCTCCGACCACCGACGTTTAGAGGCCTGGCCATGCGTGTCTACAACTTCGCGCCGGGGCCGGCCGTTTTGCCCGAGGAGGTCCTGGGCCAGGCACGCGAGGAGCTCCTCGATTGGGATCACAGCGGCATGTCCGTCATGGAGATCAGCCACCGCAGCAAGCCCTTCGTCCGCATCGCCGCCGAGGCGGAAGCGGATCTGCGCGAGCTGCTCGGCATACCCGCGAACTACAAGGTGCTGTTCCTGCAGGGCGGGGCGACCGGCCAGTTCGCCTTCATTCCGATGAATCTCGCACCCATCGGATCCACCGTCGATTACGTCGACACCGGTCACTGGTCCAAGAAGGCGATCCTCGAGGCGGCCGGCTACTGCAAAGTCCACGTTGCCGCCGACGCCGGCGGCAACTACGTCACGGCGCCGCCGCAGGAGGATCTGCGCCTTACGCAAGGCGCGGCCTATGTGCATTACACGCCGAACGAGACCATCGGCGGCGTGGAATTCGGCTACGTGCCGCAAACCCGCGGCGTGCCGCTGGTGGCCGACATGTCATCGAGCATCCTGTCGCGGCCCATCGACGTGACCAAGTTCGGATTGATCTATGCGGGGGCGCAGAAGAACATCGGTCCGTCCGGCTTGGTGGTCGTGATCGTGCGCGAGGATTTGATCGGCAGGGCGCGCGCCGGGACTCCGTCGGTGTTCGATTACAAGGTGGTCGCGGACAACGATTCGATGTTGAACACGCCGCCCACCTTCGCCTGGTACATGGCGGGCCTGGTGTTCAAATGGCTCAAGCGGCGCGGCGGGCTGGCAGCCATCGGCGAACAGAACCGGCTGAAGGCCGAGAAGCTGTACGCCGCGATCGACGCCTCGGCGATCTACCGCAACCCGGTGAGGAAGGATTCGCGCTCCTGGATGAACGTGCCGTTCACGCTCGGCAACCCGGCGCTTGATCAGCGTTTTTTGGACGAGGCAGCCGCCGCGGGCCTTAAAAACCTCAAGGGACATCGGATCTCCGGCGGGATGCGCGCCAGCATTTACAATGCGATGCCGCTCGCGGGCGTCGAGGCGCTGATCGCCTTCATGCAGGAATTCCAGAGAAAGCACGCCTGAGTATGGCGGTCTGACATGGCGAGCCGAAAACCTAACAAAGGCGCAAGGGCCGCCCGGGTCAGGCGCAGCCCCGCGGCAGCGGACGGCCCCGGCGCTACGCCCCTGGTGGCGGACCTCGAGAACATCCGCGACAGCATCGATTCGATCGACATACGCATTCAGACATTGCTGAACCAGCGCGCGCGCTTCGCCCAGCTGGTCGGCATTTCCAAGACGGCCTCCGGCAAGGCGGTGGATTTCTACCGCCCCGAGCGCGAGGCGCAGGTATTGAGAAAGGCGCTGAAGCGCAACCAGGGGCCGCTGCGCAACGAGGAAGTGGCGCGTCTGTTTCGTGAGATCATGTCCGCCTGCCTCGCTCAGCAGGAGCCCCTCAAGGTGGCCTTCCTGGGCCCCGAAGGCACCTTCAGCCAGGCTGCCGTCTACAAGCATTTCGGCTCATCGGTCAGGGCTCTGCCGCTGCCGGCGATCGACGAGGTCTTCCACGAGGTGGAGGCGGGCATCGCGGATTTTGGCGTGGTGCCCATCGAGAATTCGAGCGAAGGCACCGTCAATCACACGCTGGACATGTTCCTCACCTCGATGTTGAAGATTTGCGGTGAGGTCGAGGTGAGGGTGAGTCATTGTCTGATGGGGCGCATGACCGGCATGGCCGCCGTGAAGCGCGTCTGCGCGCACCCGCAGGCATTGGCGCAATGTCGCGGCTGGCTGGACGAACAACTGCCGGATGCCGAGCGGGTGCCGGTGTCCAGCAATGCCGAGGGCGCGCGTCGCGCGCGCGACGAGCGCGGCACGGCCGCAATCGCCGGCCGGGCGGCCGCGGAAATCTACGGGCTGACGCTGCTTGCGACCGACATCGAGGACCGCCCGGACAACACCACGCGGTTTCTGGTCGTCGGGCGCAAGTTATTTGCGGCCAGCGGCACCGACAAGACCTCGCTGCTGGTGTCCGCGGGAAACGACGACTCCGGTGCGCTCTTCCGCCTGCTCGAACCCTTGGCCAAGCACGAGGTCAACATGACGCGGATCGAGTCGCGGCCCTCGCGCAAGCGCAAGTGGGACTACGTGTTCTTCATCGACATCGAGGGCCATGTGGGCGACCCCGCCGTGGCGCAGGCGCTGGCCGCGTTGCAGAAACGCGCTTCGTTGTTCAAGGTGCTGGGTTCGTATCCGCGTGCCGTACTCTGAATGAACAGCTACCTGGCGCATCCCGTGCGCAGGGTCGCCGGCACCGTTGCCGTTCCCGGCGACAAGTCCATCTCGCATCGCTCGCTCATGCTCTCGGGCATTGCGGAGGGCACGAGCGACGTCAGCGGGTTTCTGGCGAGCGAAGATTGTTTGGCGAGCCTGCGGGCGATGCGCTCGCTCGGCGTCGACATCGAGCGTCCCGCGGAGACGCGGGTGATCGTGCGCGGGGTCGGCCTTCGCGGCCTGAAGCCGGCGCTGCACGCGCTCGATATGGGCAACGCCGGCACGGCCATGCGCCTGTTCACCGGCCTGCTCTCGGCGCAGCATTTCGACTCGCAGCTGATCGGCGATGAATCCTTGATGAGGCGGCCCATGGAGCGGGTCGCGAAGCCGCTGCGCGAGATGGGCGCGCAGGTGCACACCAGGGACGGCACGCCGCCCGTGGATATCAAGGCGGCGGAGCGCCTGCACGGCATCGATTATCTGCTGCCGGTGGCGAGCGCCCAGGTCAAGTCGGCCATCCTGCTCGCCGGGCTGTACGCCGAGGGGCCCACCAAGGTGCGCGCGCCGGCGGTCAGCCGCGACCACACGGAGCGCATGCTGAGAAGTTTCGGTGTCCGCCTAGAGGGCGATGACATGGCCGTCTGCGTGCATCCGCCGCAGCGGCTGCAGAGCCAGCGCCTCACGGTGCCGGGCGACTTCTCGTCGGCCGCGTTTTTCATCGTTGCCGCGCTTCTCGGCGCGAGCGGTGGTGCTCTGATGATCGAGAACGTCGGCCTGAATCCGACACGCACCGGACTGCTCGACATTCTGCGCAGCATGGGGGCCGACATCGAGGTGTTGAACCTGCGCAGCAGTGGCGCGGAACCGGTGGGGGATCTGCAGATCCGCGAATCGGCGTTGCGCGGGATCGAGGTGCCCGCGGCGCTGGTACCGCTCGCCATCGATGAATTTCCGGTGCTGTTCATCGCCGCGGCCTGCGCTTCAGGCGAAACCCTGGTGAGCGGCGCACAGGAGCTGCGGGTCAAGGAAAGCGACCGGATCGCGGTGATGAGTGCGGGGCTCGGGGCGCTCGGTGTCCGGCACTCGACGCTGCCGGACGGAATGCGCATCGAGGGGCGCGGCGAGGGCCCGGTCTTCGACGGCGGCGAGGTGCAAAGTGGCGGCGATCATCGCGTCGCCATGTCCTTCTGCGTGGCCAGCGTGCGCGCCAGGGCCCCCATCGTGATCCGCGATGTGGCAAATGTTGCGACCTCCTTTCCGGGCTTCGCGGCGCGCGCGCGCCAAATCGGCCTGGATGTGCGGAATTGCGGGTAAATCCATGGATACGGCACCCGTCATCGCCATCGACGGTCCGTCGGGCTCGGGCAAGGGCACCGTCAGCCGGGCGGTGGCCCGGGATCTGGGCTGGGCTTTGCTCGATAGTGGTGCGCTGTATCGCCTGGTGGCCTTGGCGGCGCTGCGGGCGGGCGTCGGCCTGGCCGATGGGCCGGCTCTGGCACGCCTGGCCGAGGACTTCGACATCCGGTTCGGCGCCACCCCGATGGGGGAGGAGATCGTGTGGCTGGGGGGTCGGGACGTCACGGGTGCGATACGAACCGAGGAAGCCGGCAATAATGCCTCCCGGGTGGCCGCCTTGCCCGAGCTTCGCGCGGCGCTCCTGGAGCGCCAGCGGCGGTTTGCCGTGCCCCCCGGATTGGTCGCCGACGGTAGGGATATGGGAACGGTGGTATTCCCTCAGGCGCCGGTCAAGATTTTTCTGACGGCGAGCGCCGACGAACGGGCCGCCAGACGCCATAAGCAGTTGAAAGAAAAGGGGGTTGCTGCTACCCTTGCCGCCCTTTCACTGGAGATAGCGGAGCGTGATCGGCGCGATATGACGCGTGCCGCGTCGCCCCTCATCGCCAGCGAGGATGCGGTCCTGCTGGATACGACGGGCTTGCCGGTCGAGGCAGTGATCAGACGCGCTTTGGAGATCGCCCGCGGGCGACTGACAGCTTTGGGTCGCGGCTTTTGAAGGAACGAATGCCGCTTTATCAGCAACCCCTTCGGCACACGGGAACAGTGCGAGGGCATTCATCGAGCCGTTGTAGGCTCCCATCAGAGAACACATGACTGAAAGTTTTGCGGAACTGTTTGAACAGAGCATCGCGAGCCAGCGCATCCGCCCGGGCACCATACTCAACGGCCTGATCGTCGAAGTCGGTCAGGACTACGTCATCGTCAACGTCGGACTGAAGTCCGAAGCGGTCATTCCCTCCGACCAATTCAAGAATGAAAAGGGCGAAATCGAGGTCGCCGTGGGCGAAACCGTCGAAGTCGCGCTGGACAGCGTCGAGGACGGCTCCGGCGAGACCCGCCTGTCGCGTGAAAAGGCGAAGCGGGCGCGTACCTGGACGCGTCTGGAAACGGCGTTCGAGAAACAGGAAGTCGTCATCGGTATCATCACCGGCCGCGTCAAGGGCGGTTTCACGGTCGAAATCGACAATGTGCGGGCGTTCCTGCCGGGATCCCTGGTCGACGTGCGTCCGGTCCGCGATCCGTCGTATCTGGAAAACAAGCCGCTCGAGTTCAAGGTGATCAAACTCGACCAGAAGCGCAACAACGT